>CAJXUN010000004.1 GCA_913061475.1 uncultured Colwellia sp.
CCTGAACATCGGGTGCTTGTCTAGAACTGTGCGGAAATATCGTTGATATTATTTAGTAATAAGAAAGGTAGTGACTTCCAAGGTGCCGCCGTTCACATAGTCCTGAACATCGGGTGCTTGTCTAGAACTGTGCGGAAATATCGTTGATATTATTTAGTAATAAGAAAGGTAGTGACTTCCAAGGTGCCGCCGTTCACATAGTCCTGAACACCGGGTGTTCAGGGCGGAAATATCATGCTAACCGTAGGCTTCCCGATACGAGCCGGGCCTGCACAATAGCTAATAATCAATATCCTTAGGTAAAACTTATCGGCTCAGGGACATAGTTCACAAACGAACACCCCAGAAGTCAAAGCCATTATAGCTAAAAATGTCAGTTGATTTAAGTTTTTTATTACTTGTAAGACCTGACTGCTTAATGCTTGAACAAATTGAAGTTTCTTTAAACGAAATGGCTTTAGTTGAAAAGTATGAGTTAAAAATTTCGCGCGCTGAGCGTATAAAATTAGCGACAAGGATGATAATTATCATCTTGTGAGAATACCTTAGCTTCACTAATGGTCTGAGTAATGCTAAATATTTCTCCTTTCGCAAGTCCGGCATTAAGCCAAGTTCGTCCAAGTCTCTCGTCAAAAGACATCAGAGTCGACATCGCATGGTATGCTTTGTTGTCAGTAACGTCCTGGTGATATTTATTGAGTTTCTGCTGAATTTCTTTGTACAACTCTGCTTTGAAGTAATGCCGATAATTAAGTTGTTGCAGATAAAGCCCCATCATATAGGCTATTGAGGTTTGGCTGTGTTGCTCTAGCTGACTGCCCATTTGTAAGCATGAATCAGCTACGTCAATATTTTCTAGTTGTAGTTCACAAAAGTTGATGAGAGTTGTGTAGTTTATTCCTAATGATGTTGAAGTCATTTCGATGGCACTATTAAGCCTATTATTAAAACTTAGGCCACTGTTTTTTTGATAGCTTTGTTCAATAAAACTAATTTTTTCGAAATGGTAGTCATTAAAATAGGCTTTATTATTGCCAAGATGAATCGCCTCTAGGGCATCACTGATGCTGTTTTGCGAAAGATGAATACTGGCAATTAAATACCATAAATAGGCATTGTCTTTATCGATATGGTGAGCTTGGTCATACAGTTCGTCATGACAATACTGCTGATTGAAGTTTTCAGAGCAAAGCGCAAGTTGGCGATCATACAAAAGCCTGTCGTTAGCTGACGTTGGCGAGCGCAGAAAAATATCATCTAGATTTTCGCTGTTTTTAGCTCGGCTATTTTGCATATATAGCGCAAGTTTATCATCGCTGCCAGCGCTTAATTCAAGCGCAGTTATATAGTCATCCTGCTTAATTTTACGTTCGGCGCTGTCATTGATATTGTTAAGGCAATTATCAGCTAGCTCAATTAACTTAATGCTGGAAGCATTTGATGGCGCTATCAATTTTTCTGTCGAGCTTGCTATATTCTCAAAAGTTGCCGTTTGCTCAATTGTTGAATTGGACTTAATAGGAATTTGTTTGGTTGATAATAGCGCTGACGCAGAAGGGAAAGCATTGTCTGAAGATGGACGGTTTAATAGCAATATATAAGCAGTGAAAACTAATGTGATAATGAGAAGAATAGCTTTAGATGGCATCATACTCTAATCCTTTAGAGCTGGGTTTAGACAGGTTATTAAAATACTGTATTAAGCAGTTTTACTTGGGTTTACCGCTAGCTCAATCGTTGATTGTAAAAGTTCTATTTTACTTTGCATTCTTTCGCGTTCTTGCGCTAGATCAGCACGCGCTTTAATTAAATCATTAGCAAGGTTTAACGACATCATCACCAGTGCTTGCTCCGGTGTTTTTGCTGAATGCTTTTTCTTCGCGTCATGCTCTAAACGTTTATTTATTTCATCGGCGGCTTGCAATAAAGCAGACTCATGACCAGCAGGACAAGCGATTTTCAGTCGTTTGTTGGCAACATTGATTGTTACTGTGTGTTGGCTCATTGCGTTGTTAGTCTCAAGACATTATTTTCGTATTTTCAGTAAGCAATTAAAATATACTGCCACTGGATTGTCATACTAAGAAAGCTAATGATAACCAAAACTTAGTACCCCATAAAGGGGAACTATAACGGTGAGTCTTACACTATGCAAGTGATCTCTATGGTTTTTCTGGAATCAAGGCTATGCCAATGTTAAGCTAGCTAGCAATATACTCCTGATTGAATTTATATTTTTATGGCTGATAGCACTACTTTAGATTTTCCCTCTGTACAAGCGATTTTAACCAGTGAAGGTGTTGAAGCACATGCCGCTGAAATTCATGGCGTGCTCACCGGTTTAATTTCAGCTGGTTTTGAATTTGAAAGTAACGATTACATCGCTATGGTTAACGACATGCTTAATAATGCTGAAGGTTTACCTGTCAGCGTTAAAAGCTTAGTTAAAGACATGTATAGTGATATTTGGCAGAAAATTCTTGATGATTCTTACAGCTTCCAATTAATGCTGCCTGATGACGATGACTCTATTGTTGAGCGTGGTCATGCACTCGGTAAATGGGTGCAAGGTTTTAACTTAGGTTTTGGCTTACAACAAACAAAAAATGCTGTTTTTTCGGAAGATGTTAAAGAAGTACTGACAGATTTCGGTGAAATTGCTAATTTGTCAGACGAAATGGAAGAAAATGAAGATACGGAACAAGCGTATTTTGAAATTGCCGAATACGTTAGAATTTCTGCTTTACTGTGTTTTACCGAACTAGGTGCGCCGCCGGCACCACAAGATAAAGCCGAGACACTACATTAGCGCTTAACAATTAATCCTCTGTATTTAAATAATCTTAACCGTACGCAGTGAGCTGGTAACCATGATCAAAAACACTTTATTACCTGTTGCTGAATTTTGTCAGCGTCGACGCGATTTTATTGCGCAGATGCCGGAAAATAGCATAGCGCTAATTTCTGCTGGTAAGGAAGTTACCCGCAGCAATGATACCGAATACCCTTTTTGCCAACATAAGCACTTTTATTATTTGACCGGTTTTAATGAGCCGGATGCCATGCTGGTGTTAATTAACACTGATAAATTAAACGCAGCGCAAAGTATTTTATTTTCCCGTGAAAAAGACGCATTGCAAGAAATTTGGCACGGACGACGTGTCGGGCAAGCAAAAGCGATAGATGATTACCAAGTTGATGATTGCTTTAGCTTAGCGGAAATTGATCAACAACTGTTGCCGTTAATGTCTGGTAAAAGCGCAGTACTAATTTGCCAACCAGAGCTGGCTGAATTTCAGCAACAAGTTTTAGATTGGTTGAATAAAGTAAGAAAGGCCGCTCGTAGTGGCATTAAAGCGCCAAATTCATTAATAGACTGCAGTGATATACTCGATGAAATGCGCTTGCATAAATCACCTGCAGAGCTCGATATTATGCGACAAGTTAATGTCATCAGTGGCGCGGCTCATCAACGTGCAATGCAAGCAACGAAAACCGGTAAATTTGAATATCAAATAGAAGCGGAGTTACTGCACGAGTTTGCCATACATGGTGCTCGCTATCCTGCATACGGTTCGATTGTTGCGGGCGGTGATAATGCCAACATTCTGCATTATACCGATAACGACGACACCTTAAATGATGGTGATTTATTACTGATTGATGCCGGTGGTGAGTTAGCGGGCTATGCTGCTGATATTACCCGTACTTTTCCGGTTAATGGACAGTTTAGTGAGCCACAAGCGTTAATTTATCAATTGGTGCTTGATAGCCAAAATCTTGCTATTAACGCGATAAAACCTCTGCAAACCTTCGCGCAATTGAATCACATTGTCTGTGATTTTCTCACCCAAGGTTTATATGACTTAGGTGTTCTACAAGGTGACATTACTGAGTTATTGGCGAAAAAAGCTTGTAAGAAATATTTTATTCATGGCTTAGGTCATTGGCTCGGATTAGATGTGCATGATGTCGGTGATTATCATTCGAATCAGCAACGCGAACAACTAAGACCGTTTGCCGCTGGTATGGTGATGACCATTGAACCGGGGATTTACATTCCGCTGAGTGATCATAGCGTTGATGAAAAATGGCGCGGTATTGGTGTGCGCATTGAAGACAATATCTTGGTAACAACCAATGGTTTTGAAAATCTAACGATTAATGCTGCTAAAAGCATTGCTGATATTGAGCAGATGATGTCACAGTAGCTACTTTTTACTATAAATAAATCAGTTGATTAAAAACAAAGTGATCAGTCTGATAAAAGTATAAGCTTTAGCGTTAATTATGTCCGTTATCAGTCACGCTAAAACGACAAAATAACGCTAAAGTAGTAGAGAAAATAAAGGCTAACGATGAACTCAAGCTTAAACAAAGACAAGGCTACTAGTACTAACCATTTTGATGTGGTTATTGCTGGTGGCGGTTTATCAGGCGCGCTGATGGCGCTGAGCCTATCTACTTTAGTGACTGGCCAGCAAATGCCACTAAAAATAGCGATTGTCGAAGCTAATCCAATATTAACCGACCCGTCACGCAGTTTTGATGATCGTGTTTTAGCCTTATCGCATGGCAGTGCCGCTTATTTGACTGACGTAGGAGCATGGCAATATTTATATCAACACGCCGAGCCCATTAACAACATTCATATTTCAGACCGTGGCCATTATGGCAAGGCAAGGTTATATGCAAAGCAACAGCAAGTTGATGCCCTCGGCTATGTCGCTGAGATGTCGGTTATTGGTGCAGCTTTACTCAAAGCGTTAGCGACGAAAAATAATATTACTTGGTTTGCCCCTGACCGTATTGAAAATGTGCAATGGCAAAGTGAGCAAGTCAATGTGGAGCTAAGCTCAGGTGCCCAGTTAACGGCGGCACTATTATTGGGCTGCGATGGCGTGCAGTCACCCTGTCGTAAGTTTGCCAACATTGCGACCACCAGCCGTGATTATCAACAATCGGCATTAATTGCCAATGTTGCCACCGCCCATCACCATAACAATATTGCCTATGAGCGCTTTACCGAAACGGGTCCCATTGCCATGTTGCCGTTGTCGCCAGCGCCAAATAGCAATAAGCAAAGTGCAGGGCGCTGTTCTTTGGTTTGGACCTTAACACCTGAATTAGCAGAAAAAATGTTGAATTTATCAGATGATGAATTTGCAGAGCAGCTAGCGCAATCTTTTGGTCATTGGCTTGGCAAGATAACCCATGTCGGTAAACGGGTGACTTATCCATTAACCTTAGTACAAGCAAGTGAGCAGGTATATCATCGTATGGCCTTAATTGGTAACGCCTCACACACCATACACCCGATTGCCGGACAAGGTTTTAACTTAGGGTTACGTGATGTCAGTGATATGACTCAAGTGATCAAAAATGCCTTAGCACAACAACAAGATATCGGCGCCTTTGCGAATTTAATGCAATATGCCCAGGCGCGCCAGCAAGACCAACAACAGGTGATAAGTTTAACCGATTCGTTAGTCACCTTGTTTTCAAACCAATTACCGCCATTAGTGGCAGGGCGCAATATTGGCTTAAAAGTATTGAATTATGTCCCAATATTGAAAAATGCTTTGGTTAAGAAAACCATGGGCTATTAATTTAGTTATTAGCTTTAGTAAATAACTTTGGTCGTTAGTGGTATCGGTTTATAAAAATAAGCAACAAAGTAAGCGTTAGGTGCTAACGATGAGACGTAACCATAAACGTGTAACATAAATGTGAAACTTAAATTTGAAAAATAATGCAAAAATTTGATCTGTTAATTGTTGGTGGCGGTATGGTGGGCTTAACGCTAGCCCTTGCTATTCGACAAAAAAGTACGTTAAGTGTCGCTATTGTTGATAATACACCGGTCGATGAACTCAATGATGAGCCAGAAGTACGAGTCAGTGCTATTAATGCCGCTAGTGTGCAAATGTTTATCAACCTTGATGTTTGGCAAGATATTATTGCTCAGCGAGCACAGCCTTATCATGATATGCATATTTGGGATAAAGCCGGTTATGGTCAACTCGACTTTTCTTTAAAAGATGTCAGCCACTCAAACGTCGGGCATGGCCCTGAACAACTCGGTTTTATTGTCGAAAACAAAGCCATTCGCAATGCCTTATGGCATAAAGCAGCACAAGACAGTGGTATTGAGTTTTTCACCGCCAATAAATTACAGCAATTAAATCTCAGTGATAACGAGGTATTTGCCACCTTTGAAGCAAATCAAGATACCGGCCATCAGCCGATGCCGCTGGTAGCCAAGTTAGTGGTAGGCGCTGACGGCGCAAACTCTTGGGTGCGTCAACAAATGAACGTGCCTTTAACGTTTCGAGATTATGATCACCATGCCATTGTTGCCACCGTTAAATGCCAACAAGGCCATCAAAATACCGCTTGGCAAGTATTTTTAGCCACTGGGCCGCTAGCGCTTTTACCTTTATACCAAGCTGACTTATGCTCAATTGTTTGGTCAACAAGCCCTGAAGAAGCTACACGATTAACCGCGTTACCGGCCGAGGATTTCGCCAAAGAAATCACCGCGGCAAGTGATGGTAAATTGGGCGCGATATCTTTGGTTAGTGAACGTTTTACCTACCCGTTAACCATGCGTTTTGCACAAGAGTTTGTCAAAAGCCGCATGGTGCTGGTGGGCGATGCCGCACATACTATTCATCCGTTAGCGGGGCAGGGAGTAAACTTAGGTTTACTTGATGCGGCTGCGTTAGCACAAACGATTATTGAGCAAGTTGAGCGTAAAAGTCATCAAGGGCAAATTAATGATAATGCCTGGTATAGTGATAAGTCGCTTCAGCAGTTTGCCCGTTGGCGTAAAAGTGAGGCAGCAGAAATGATTGCCGCTATGGAAGCTATTAAACAAGTTTTTAGCCCACAGCAAAGTGCAATTAAACTGCTCCGCGGTATTGGCATGTCGATACTCAATAACGTCAAAGCCGCTAAATCTTTAATGATAAATCAAGCGTTAGGTTTTAAAGGCCAATTACCTGAATTAGCCAAACCACGGTCACAACCCTTAGCCAACAAAAAAACGCTATAATCCTGCCATTGCCTTATTTTTGTTGACCATAGAGTCAAGAAAACTAGTGTTTTTCTCAATCTGTTGATGACAAATTAACAGCTTGAGAAATTCATTGTTACGATTATTTCACTAACGATAAAATTTAAATTTGCTCGGGGCTGACTTTTTGTAAACTCAAGGAATTATATTTTCAAATAACCGACTTTTGAAAATATAATTTGGAATAGTATGTTTAGTCGGTTTTAAATTTCAAAATCACTTTCTTATCTGTTGAATCAACAGCTACTCAGAGCTATAATCTTTGTCACTTTTTGTAAATCTACCGTCTTTATCCTAGGTTTAGTTATTGTGCTAATTTTAAGCGCTGAAAAACTTAGGTAAAACAACTAACGTGAGTGAAACGTACGATGACAAATAAAACAGTATTACACGCTAAGCATATAGAAGCTGGCGCTAAAATGGTTGATTTTTACGGTTGGGATATGCCGATCAACTATGGTTCTCAAATTGAAGAACATCATGCGGTACGCACAGACGCTGGTATGTTCGATGTTTCACACATGACTATTGTTGATGTAAAAGGCGCAGATGCTCAAGCCTTTTTACGTCGTTTAGTGATCAACGACGTGGCGAAGTTAGACGTAGCGGGTAAAGCACTTTACACCGGTATGTGTAACCTTGAAGGCGGCGTTATCGATGATTTAATCGTTTACTTCTTCACAGATACTGATTACCGCTTAGTGGTTAACTCAGCAACACGTGAAAAAGATCTAGCTTGGATAGCTGAACAATCAGCTGCTTTTGACGTTACCGTAACTGAACGTCCAGAATTTGCCATGATCGCCGTACAAGGCCCACAAGCAAAGGCTAAAGTAGCCACCTTATTAAACGAGCAGCAAACCGCTGCGGTTGACGGTATGAAGCCATTTTTCTCAGCACAAGCCGGCGATTTATTTATTGCCACTACAGGCTACACAGGTGAAAACGGTTACGAAATCGCTTTACCTGCCGAGCAAGCTGCTGATTTATGGCAACAACTATTAGACGCTGGCGTTAAACCTTGTGGTTTGGGCGCGCGTGATACCCTACGTTTAGAAGCAGGTATGAACCTTTATGGTTTAGACATGGACGAAAGCGTGTCGCCATTAGCTGCTAACATGGCGTGGACGATTAGCTGGGAACCAGAAGATCGTAACTTTAACGGCCGTGAAGCATTAGCCGCGCAACGTGCTGCTGGCGACCAACCTAAATTAGTTGGTTTAATACTGGAAGAAAAAGGCGTATTACGCAGCGGCCTCAAAGTGATCAGTGAAGACGGCGAAGGTATTATAACTTCGGGTACTTTCTCACCAACATTAGGTCACAGTATTGCTATGGCACGTGTGCCACGTAGTGTTAAATTAGGCAGTACAGTTGAAGTTGAAATGCGTAAAAAGCTAGTTAAAGTTCAAGTAATTAAGCCAAGCTTCGTCCGTAACGGCAAAAAAGTTTTTTAACTAAGTTTTTTAGCTAAGTTTTATCATCACAGGGTTTCATGTCTTGGTGATAAAATCAGCTTAGAAATGCAGAAAATTTAAGCTATAGTATGGAATGAATGGCGCAGGCCGCACGTCGTACTATAGTCATTTACATAAAATATTAAAAATAAAGACTAGGAACAAAACAATGAGCAACATTCCTTCAGAACTAAGATATGCAACATCACACGAATGGGTACGCAACGAAGGTAACGGTATCGTTACTGTCGGTATCACTGAACACGCACAAGACCTTTTAGGTGACATGGTATTTGTTGAATTACCTGATGTTGGCGACAACGTAAGCACTGGCGACGACGTTGCCGTAGCGGAATCAGTAAAAGCGGCATCAGATATCTACGCACCGGTAACAGGTGAAGTGGTTGAAGTGAATGAAGACCTTGAAGATTCACCAGAGCTAGTTAACTCTGACGCGTTTGGTGACGGTTGGTTATTCAAATTAAAAATTGAAGACGAAGGCGAGTTACAAAGCTTGCTTGATGCTGAAGGTTATGCAAACTCGATCGACGAAGACTAATTTAGCGTCGTCAATTAAGTTTAGTCTTGCATTGTCGATGTTGCTCACCTTGTCACTTACACCAGTAAGCTGCAACGGTTTGCAACTTGACAGCATTGCCTACATGGATGTAGGTACTGAGGTTAAGTTTGGAACGATTAACCTTTGCCTAAAACATAATTGTCATCGCTAAATAATATTTAAGCCTCGAAGATTCATCCGAATACCGGGGCTTTCTTTTATATTACGTTTAAATACTAAGTGAAGCTGTTTTATGACTACTCAATATAATGACTCTTTATCTTTAGCTGAATTAGAGCAAAGACAAGATTTTATTCGTCGTCACATTGGTCCAAATGACGAGCAAACTCAAGCCATGTTGCACGATATTGGTGCTGAATCTGTTGATGCCTTGATCAACGAAATCGTACCAAGTGATATTCGTTTAGCGGATTTACCCGCCATCGAAGAAAGCAAAACTGAAGTGCAAGCGCTAACCGATTTAAAAGCGGTGGCGAGTTTGAATAAAGTAAACGAGACATATATTGGTTTAGGTTACTACGGCACACTAACACCAAATGTTATTTTACGTAACGTGTTAGAAAATCCAGGTTGGTACACGGCTTACACGCCATACCAACCAGAAATTGCCCAAGGTCGTTTAGAGTCATTATTAAACTACCAACAAATGTGTTTAGACCTAACTGGTTTAGACCTAGCGTCAGCATCATTACTTGATGAAGGTACTGCCGCAGCTGAAGCTATGGCATTAGCAAAACGGGTATCAAAAAACAAAAAATCAAATTTATTCTTCGTTTCAAGCGATGTTTATCCACAAACCATCGACGTTGTTAAGCAACGTGCTGAGATGTTTGGTTTTGACATTGTTGTAGCGCCAGCGGCTGATGTTGTAGCGCACGACATATTTGGTGCCTTATTACAATACCCAAGCGCCACCGGTGAAGTCACTGACATCAGCGACTTAATTGCAAAAGTACACGAGAAAAAGGGCATTGTTGCGGTTGCGGCTGACATCATGAGCTTAGTGCTATTAAAAGCGCCTGGTGAATTAGGTGCTGATGCCGTTATTGGTTCAAGCCAACGTTTTGGTGTGCCAATGGGCTACGGCGGGCCACACGCGGCATTTTTCACCACCTCTGATAAATACAAACGTTCACTGCCGGGTCGTATTATCGGGGTATCAAAAGATACTCGCGGTAACCCAGCATTACGTATGGCGATGCAAACGCGCGAACAACATATTCGCCGCGAAAAAGCCAACTCAAACATTTGTACTGCACAAGTCTTACTGGCGAACATGGCGGCATTTTATGCGGTTTACCATGGTCCTAAAGGCTTAAAAGTAATTGCAGAACGTATTCATCGTTTTGCTGACATTTTAGCGCATGCTGCTAACCTTAAAGGTTTAACGCCTTTACATGGACAATTTTTTGATACGGTAACCTTTAACTTATCAAGCGAGAAAAAAGCTGACATCGTGGCTCGCGCATTAGCCCGTGGCGTTAACTTCCGTACTGACGTTGAAAACCAAATCAGTATATCATTTGATGAAACCACCAACCGCGTTAAGTTTGCAGCGATATTAGATATTTTATTCGGTGACGATCATGACCTGAACATCGAATTACTTGACGCAGAATTACGTGTATTAGGCAGTGACTCAATTCCTGCGGCATTAAAACGTGAAACAGCGATTCTAACCCATCCAGTATTTAACTCGTATCACAGTGAGACTGAGATGCTACGTTACATCAAAAAGTTAGAAAACAAAGATTTAGCATTGAACCACTCGATGATTTCATTGGGCTCTTGTACCATGAAGTTAAATGCGACGGCACAGATGATCCCAGTATCATGGCCTGAATTTGCTAACATGCATCCATTTGCGCCAGTTGACCAAGCACAAGGTTACAAGCAAATGATTGACGAGTTAGGCGACGCATTAATCGAGCTAACCGGTTACGACAACATTTCAATGCAACCAAACTCGGGTGCACAAGGTGAATACGCCGGTCTTATCGCGATTCACAAATATCACGCTAGCCGTGGTGACGATCATCGTAACATTTGTTTAATCCCTGCTTCTGCACATGGTACTAACCCAGCGTCAGCACAAATGGTTGGCATGAAAGTGGTTGTGGTTGATTGTGACAAAGAAGGTAACGTTGACATGGACGACTTGCGCAGCAAAGCTAGCGAGTTAGCCGAGAATTTGTCATGTATCATGATCACGTACCCGTCAACACACGGTGTATACGAAACTACCATCGCTGAAATTTGTAATATTGTTCATCAGCACGGTGGCCAAGTTTACCTTGATGGCGCAAACATGAACGCACAAGTAGGCGTGACGTCTCCAGGCTTCATTGGTGCTGACGTTTCGCACTTAAACTTACACAAAACTTTTGCTATTCCACACGGTGGCGGTGGTCCAGGTATGGGTCCTATCGGCGTTAAAGCGCATTTAGCACCATTTTTACCTGACCATGCGTTAATCAATGTTAGCGAAAGCACCCAAGGTAACGGCGCTGTTTCAGCTGCGCCTTACGGTAGTGCCGGTATTTTATGTATCTCTTACCTGTACATTGCCTTATTAGGGCGTAAAGGCGTAACAGATGCCACTAAGTACGCGATTACTAACGCTAACTACTTAGCGGTTAAACTTAGCCAACATTTCCCGATTTTATATGCCGGAAAAAATGGTCGTGTTGCCCATGAATGTATTATCGATTTACGTCCACTTAAAGCTGAATCAGGGGTAACTGAAGTCGATATCGCGAAACGTTTAATGGACTATGGTTTTCATGCGCCAACCATGTCGTTCCCAGTAGCGGGTACCTTTATGATTGAGCCGACAGAATCAGAATCTAAAGTTGAATTAGACCGTTTTATTGAAGCGATGGTTTGTATTCGTGATGAAGTGCGTAAAGTAGCGTCAGGTGAATGGTCAAGTCAAGACAACCCATTACACAATGCACCGCATACCTTAGCGGATATTACCGATACGTGGGATCGTGGTTATACGATTGCTGAAGCGGTATTCCCTGTGCCTGCGGCCGCAGCGAATAAATTCTGGCCAACGGTTAACCGTATTGATGATGTTTACGGGGATCGTAATTTGATTTGTAGTTGTCCTCCGGTTTCTACTTATCAAGACTAACTAGTTGATATGAAATAATAAAAAAGCGAGCTACGGCTCGCTTTTTTTATTTTAATACAATAGTATGAGGAACTAATGGATAATAATATGGTAATGAACTACGTGTTATTAAGTATAGGGTAATTTAATTTGAGTTTTATATTATAGATGTTTAAAAAAATATTCACTCCACCATTAGGGAAAGGAAAACTTTCGAGTAAGGATATCAAGCTTCCTCAGATCTTTAAAACTGAGCTTGTTGATAATCGCATTATTATTCACTCTCCAGCTGATTTATGTATTTACGAGGATAAATGGAGCTATATTACATATCAATTTTTAGAATATATTCAAAAAGTTATTTTTGAATATAAAATTGCGATTACTATTAATTTTAATGAACTAAATAATTTAACTGCTGCTGCTTCGTTACTTATTTTTGCTAAAATAACTAAATGCCAAATTTGTGTTGTAGACCCTTCTGCGATTGATGTTATTCCACCTAAAGATAAAGATACTAAAAGGCTATTCAGTGCTTCAGGGTTATGGGCAGGTGTTAAACCAGGTGGGATTAGTAAAATCCGAAAGCTAATCGACTCTAATAATCAATATATGTCAGGTAGTAACTCAGTTATTGAAGATTATTCAAAAGTGCTATCAGCAACTATTATAAGTCTTTACAAACAAGGTGTTAATTTTAATAGAGCGGCTATCCATACTTTTACTAGAGGAGTTCAAGAGGCAATACTTAATGTTAATTATCATGCGTACAATAAAGAGGCGCTTGGTAAGCAGTATGAAGAATTAGGTGATAGTCGTTGGTGGCAGTGCAGTTGGTTAGATAATGGTAGTAATCAATTAGTTTTTATCATTTATGATGATGGCGAAGGTATAGCTAGTTCATTAAAAGAACAATTTTCTACATTACCTGATAGTGAAATTATTGAAAAAGCTATGACCATGGGGGTCACTCGAACTTTAGATCCTTCTAGAGGTAAAGGCTCTGGTAATATAATTAGAACTTCATGTGAATTCTCTAATTCCCACTTAGTTGTTATGAGTGGAAATGGGTATTACAGATATGATCAATGTGGCGTGACACTCAAAGAACTACCATTTACACTTGAAGGTACTGTAGTGCAATGGGTATTGAATTACACCGGAGAAAATTTGAAATGATTACATATGATTTAAGTAAATTTTCCACAAAACCTTTTGGGCGTTATGTAAAGGATGGAAAATTTAATGGAACTACATTTAGAGAAATTCTTTCTGTAAAATTGAAAGAAGCTCAAAGTGAGAACGATTATTTAATTGTGGATCTAGATAATATTGAATTTGGAGTAGGGTCTTCTTTCTTAGAAGAAGCATTCGGTGGTTTAGTGCGGAAAGGTCTTTTTACGAAAGATGAATTAATAGGGAGTCAGGGAATACTTCAAATAAAAAGCCAACAAGCATTTTATAAAGAAGAAATTCACCAATATATTGATGAAGCCAAAAAAGAGAATAACCAAGGATCTTAGATGTTTGAATTTATTAGTTCTCTTTTTATTGGTTATACCTTGGAAGAACAGTTTACTCTAAGATTTATTTTTTCTTGGGTGGCTCCAATACTCGTTATTATTGGTTGGGTCATTTTACGGAGGAATGCTCATAGTTTTGCTAAACGGAGTGAAATGAATAACGCAGGTAAAGAAATCTCATCGTTACTTGACAGAATAATTGATGTGGCTGAAGAATATTGGCTTTCACACAATTCTAAGTGCAAATATAGCGCTGCGGTATACGAAAGTTTAATTATTAACTTTCTAAGTCGTGTATTTGAGAAAGAAGAAGTCCTAAGAAAATATGGTGTAATTATTGATGTTAAAACTATTGTTAAATTTAGACGCTCTTTAACTTTATATGAAAAATCTTACCCAAATTTGAATCAAGCTAATTTTTTGAGTGCCCTCAAAATATCTACTAATTTACACATTAGTATTGAAAGTAAAATAAACGATGCAAATTTAGAAAATAATATTACAAATTTAATTAATTACCATCCATCAAAGATGGGGATTTTATTAGTGGGTCTTATTTTAATTCTTTATTTTAAAATATTTGAATTTATTTTTACTATGGTATTTTGAGTTTATAGTAAAAACTAACTTTGCTGCTTAAATAAATAGGATCAGATACACTTTAATTGCTTTGTCGCAGTGGCGACGACACCCAAAGGGAGGCTGACGCCGACCTCCCTCTGGACTCCCTCGGCGCTGCTGAAAAATGTATTCTTCATAAAATAATAATGTATCGAGCTAACGCTCAGAACGCACATCCATGTGCTACTTCGCTTTGCTGGCATCCTGCCAGCAATAGCTGAGCATTAATATTTTATTCAGCATTTTTCTAAAGCAGATTGGGGGGATCGCTAATCTTTCGTAATTCTATTATTAGCTTTACTTACTATACCATTTTAACGATCTCTAAATTCCCATCTCAGTAAATAAATCTCCATTTTGTAAAGTGTCAGTCAAGCTGAGCCATGGATGGCGAAGACTGCCGCTTTTCATGGACGAATATCGGCAGGTATTGACTGTAAGCTCAAAATAGTGATTTATGTTTTCACTGAGCAGGGCACAGTGGGGGATGCAAGGGGGAGATCTGTGGCCGTTACCTAAACATAAGCCCCTTGCGTGTAGTCGGCACCCCGACGCCAAGCAGGGAATTAAACTCCAAACCGAATTGTTAAAAGTAGATTGTCGCAGTGGCGACGACACCCAAAGAGGGTTAAACGCCAAACCCTCTCTGGACTCACCCGACGCTGCTAACAAACGTTTTTCTTCAATGAATAAAAGTGTATTCGACACTTATTTAAGTAAAGGCGCTGAACGCACTGCGCTCCTTGCCATCCATGGCATCGCGCTTTACCGTTCATCCTGAACATAACCCATGTCCTACATCGCTTTGTTCATCATCCATGATGAACATACGTGAACACTTTATTTATCTCAGCGTTTGTTCAAGCAGATTGGGGTGATCGTTAATCTGCAGTGTTTCTCTACTTTTATATTTAGGCACTCAATATCAACGATCTCTAAATTCCCATCTCAGCGTTGAAATATTAATTTTTAACAGCAGTTAATCGATGACAGCCATGGCCGTTCTTAGGCATCCATGCCTTCACGGCATTAGTGCATCCCTGCACGTCGATGGCTGGAACTGACGTCGCGCAGGGACGAGCATTCGTCAGGTATCGATAACTGCAAAAATTATTATTTCAGTCCTAGCTGAGTAGGGCGCCATGGGGAGTCCAGAGGCCGAGGTTAATAAAGCGGCGTGCAACGCCCCTCTGGGTGTTGTCGCCACTGCGACGCCAAACAAAGATTTAAACTCCAAGCTTTGGTTAAGGGCAAAGTAACAACTTAGTGATTTATGTTTTCACTGAGCAGGGCACAGTGGGGGATGCAAGGGGGAGATCTGTGGCCGTTACCTAAACATAAGCCCCTTGCGTGTAGTCGGCACCCAAAGGGAGGCTGACGCCGAGCCCTCTCTGGACTCACCCGTCGCTGCTAACAAACGTTTTTCTTCCATGAATAAAAGTGTATTCGACACTTATTTAAGTAAAGGCGCTGAACGCACTGCGCTCTTTGCCATCCATGGCATCGCGCTTTACCGTTCATCCTTGAACATAATCCATGTCACCTTCGCTTTGCTGGCGTCCTGCCAGCAATAGCTGAACATTAATATTTTATTCAGCATTTTTTCAAAGCAGATTGGGGTGATCGTTAATCTGCAGTGTTTCTCTACTTTTATATTTAGGCACTCAATATCAACGATCTCTAAATTCCCATCTCAGCGTTGAAATATTAATTTTTAACGGCAGTTAATCGATGACAGCCATGGATGGCTGGAACTGACGTCGCGCAGGGACGAGCATTCGTCAGGTATCGATAACTGCAAAAATTATTATTTCAGTTCTAGCTGAGTAGGGCGCCATGGGGAGTCCAGAGGGGCTTTTGGCGTGCAACGCCCCTCTGGGTGTAGTCGGCACCCCGACGCCAAGCAGCAAATCAAACTCCAAACAGAAATATTATTAAAACGGAGTTGTCGCCGTGGCGACGGCACCCAAAGGGAGGCTGACGCCGACCTCCCTCTGGACTCCCTCGGCGCTGCTGAAAAATGTATTCTTCATAAAATAATAATGTATCGAGCTAACGCTCAGAACGCACATCCATGTGCTACTTCGCTTTGCTGGCGTCCTGCCAGCAATAGCTGAACATTAATATTTTATTCAGCATTTTTTCAAAGCAGATTAGGGTGCTCGCGTTTTCTTCCGTAATTCTATTATTTGTTTGGTTTACTGCGCTGTTTTAACGATCTCTAAATTCCCATCTCAGTATTTATCTGGCCACCCACAATAAAATGTTTATATTTATCCGAATAACATAGGTTGTTATTGACCTATGTGTTGTTTAACAAAAAATGCAGCAATGTAGAATGGGTGTCCGAGTTAAACCAAGCTAAATAAAGTTAAAGCAAGCTAAACCAAGTACCCCCCAGTCATTTGCTTTTATTTTTTATAAGAAATGCATGAACAACTGCACTAATGCATTGAGTTCATGTAACATTCTTAAATAAGTTATGAAACAGAGAATACAGTGAAACTACAAGATAAAAATGTCTTATTATTTGATTTAGATGGCACCTTAGTCGACAGCGCTCCAGACCTCGCCTTAGCGGTAAATCGCATGTTAGCCGATTTAAACCGAGCTGAATTTGATGAAGACACGATTCGTAGTTGGGTTGGCAATGGCGCTAAAATATTAACAGAGCGGGCCCTGTCAGGCTCAACAGAAGTTGATGAAACACTCGATACCGACTTTGTTGCCGACGCATTAAGCAAGTTTTTGCGGCATTATGAAGCATGCGTTTGTATTAACTCTGTTTTGTATGACGGCGTGCGCGATGGCTTAATTACGCTAAAGCAAGCGGGCTATCGACTAGTCATTATTACTAATAAACCAGAGCAATTTATTCAACCTATCTTAGTTGGTTTAGCGCTAGGTGATCTATTTGAACTGCTGATTGGCGGTGATACCTATCCATTACGAAAACCACATCCAGAGCCTTTATTTGGCGCAATGAAAAAGTTAGCGGTGACGGTTGAGCAATGTGTGATGATTGGTGATTCTAAAAATGATATTTTAGCGGCTCAGGCGGCAGATATGGCAAGCGTGGGGCTAACCTATGGCTACAATTATGGTGAAGATATCAGCCAGTACCAACCAAACTGGTGCTTTGATAACTTTAATCAATTTGTTGCAGCCTTTAAAGCCTAAAAGTTTAGTGCAAGGGCGCTTGGGTATTCACGTTGCTGGGCAAGCTCTATCGCCCGTTTTGTTACTTCAGTGTCGCTGCTTTGCTGACTGACCGGAAAGTAGTGATGCTTATAAGGGGCGGTTAATGCCGACTTTTCAATCAACTCACAACAAATGAGGTCGGCTAAAATTGCATCGGCTGCCTCTAATGCTGAAGAGGCTTTGACTATTTCAGCGCGGGCGTAGTGTTTACTGTCGAATGACACGTCTGCGGCGCGCAGGCCTGGATCTTGTCCCGGAATTTGTTGTGCGCCAAACAACGGCTTAGCGGCAACTGTTGCGCTGTTAAAGCTTGGTATATATTGCGCAATATGGCCAATAGAGCCTAAAGTACGGTGATTTACTAACTGGGCTGGCCATTGCTTGTCAATTTTTTCGATAAATTTAGCGGGCAATTGAGGTTGGGCGCTATTGGCTGAACTGCTTACTAAACCTTGTTCGAACAAGGTAATATCTTGTGTCATACCGTGTAGTTGGAAATAACCGTTAGGGTAGGGCGTTAATTGTGCCATACCTTGCGGTGTTCCACGCTCACCATGAAACACGATTTCGGGCCATGCGCCTTGGTATTGTGGCCAGTGCACAACATAGGCCGCTTTAAATTCGACCATACGCTTGCGCTTGGTATTGAGTATGTCATCAATTTCACCGCTTTTAAACCCACAGGCATTAACCACATAGTCAAATTCTTGGTGCTCTTGTCTACCGCTATCGTTATCTTCAGTGGTTACCTTCCAGCCTAAATGGTCGGCTTGTGCTGATATGGCAACCACCTTACGGTTTGTTTGCAAATGACAATTGGCAAGACGTTCAATGGCTAAGGTGGCTATTGCCGCTAAACGAAAAGCAGACATACCATATTCTTGTACTAGCACAATAGGAAATTTAATGGCGTCTAAATTAGTATGATTGGCAAAAGCTATTAGCCAGTCGGTTGGGCATTGCGCTGTTTTAGGAATGGGCTTACCAAGGAGCGGTTCGATGTCAGCTCGAGTAAAGCATTGAAAGTAGTCTGCCGGTTCGCCAATCACTTTATTAGCTAGGTCATCGCTTATTAACCTTTCGTATTCTGTACGCAGTTTTTCTAACCTAGGTAATAAGTCTTCAGGTTGGCCCTTGTCTGTTTTAGGTAATGCAATGATCGTCGGTCTTATGTTTATGCAGGAAGGATAAACTTTTACGGTATCAATCGATTGTTTGAGTAAAATAAGACATTGTTGGTCAGAAATTTCTCGATATAAATTACCGCCAGCATGTAAATGACACATTGGCGGACCATTTACCAAACTTGGGCCTTTTTCAATTAAGGTGGTATTAAGTCCAAGTTCAGCAAAGCGCAACGCAATAGTAGACCCAGCAACACCACCACCAATAATTGCAATTTTGCTTGGGTTTGATAATAGAGGTTGATAAGGCATTGGTTTTTTATTCATCAAGATTTTATAGCGCGATTAGGTGTTTAAAGTTGCAACCGTTGCATGATATACGTTTGAATATCGTAATGCGATCGCTAAACGCGTATTTAATGTGTCATTGGTTGATCGTTAACCAATAGCGCTTTTAATTAAAAGTAAATTAAAAGGACATTCTACGACCTAAAATGAGTATCTTAGTTAGTCTACTAGCCATCTAGCATTGGTTAAGGCCAAATTAAAAAATAGTGATGGCTGGGAGAAACCATAAGTCTGTTAATCGCTAGAAAACTTGGTACAATGCCATTTTTTGATTTTAGGTAGCCAATGAATAAAGGTAATGATCCGCTGCACGGCGTAAAACTCGAACAAATTCTAACTGAACTTGAGAAGGAAGTTGGTTGGGATAAAATGGGTGAGTTACTGAATATTCGTTGTTTCCTGAATAAACCGCGTCTTAAATCCAGCTTGAAATTTCTCCGCACCACCCCTTGGGCACGCAGTAGAGTTGAAATTTTGTACTTAAAAACCTTTTGTAGTAAAAATAAAGGCACAGGGAGCGCAATCAGGGGCATACTTGCTCAAAAAACATCAGTAGCAGAAAAAACCTCTAACAAACCTACTCCGTTTGTTTGGCCAACCTAGCAAGATAAACAGGGGGAATAAACCTGATATAGCATTGAAATAAATGCTTTTTAATACAACTGTTTGGCTGTTTAAGTCTTGATGTTGTGTAGTTCGATTTAATTTAGCGTCTGTTTAATTACATTGCTAATTAATTCGATAGCTGGTGCCTGCTTCATTTAACGCTCGGTAAAAGTCTTCAATTTGGCACATTTCTTCCAATTGACAGATCACTCGATATTTTTCTATTGCTGGCTGATAACCTTGCAAGGCGGCTTGAAATAACCAATGAACTGCATTTTCAATATCACGAGTTCCTTCAATGCCGGTTAAGTAAAGTTCAGCTAAGTTGGTTTGTCCTGGTGCATAGCCTAACTCTGCTGATTGCTTTAATAATACAAAGGCTTGCTCAAATCTATCATTAATATAGCTTGCGTTAAGGTGGGCCATTCCCTGAGTGTTTTGCCGTTTTCCGGGGATATAGTGCCATGCTTTTTTCGCTTCTGTCGTGCTACTCACCGGATTACCATCAATCATATAAACCGCTGTATTTCTACCGATCATATTAAAGTCTGGTCGTACTGCCCGATAAATGAAACCTTGTTGAAATAATTTATCTAATTCAGCATAAGAAAAATGGTGACGCTTTTTTTCAAAATAATCAAAATTTGTACTATGGCCGAAACGCAGGCCATTACTTAAAGCGTTTTTCATCGGGTAAAAGTAATTGCCATATGTCAGCGATACGGTACCACCGGTAATATCGACAATTTTAGCAACCCGATAGTTGTTTTGTGGACGCATATCTCCTGCTACTTTTCGATAATCGATATAATAAAAGTCGTTAACTTTCGGGGCATCGATATAAGCTTGGCTCTGACGATGTTTTTGTTGTTCTTCAGAAAAGTAATAACTCAGCAATAGGATGATGATAATGCTACCGGTAAACGTGCTAAGCAAGCGTAGCTTGTTGAAAAATGCTAAGCCGAGATCAGAAAAAATTAGCTTTCGATCTGCTGCGCTATTCGCAAGGTGCTGACACTGTAAACATTGTACTCGTGTATCACGCTTTACCGGAAAAATAGGCAAGTATTCAAAAAAATAAAAAGCATAAGTGATCACTGAATTAACACGATGCTGTTGGCTACCACAACAAGGACACAGTAATTTGTCTGTGATGCCTAAACTCATTGTCGACTCGCGATAATCCATTACCTAAACCTATTCTTAATTAATACTTTTTCAAGACTGCTATTTTTATAGCATTGGTTTATAAAACAGACAAGTACTTTCTACTAATAACTTCGTAGTTTGCTAATCTAATACCGACATCTCAGGTTATTAAAACTAACGCCTAAGTTAGTAGAGATATCTGGCTTTAGGTGTGTTCATATCAATAATCGTCTGTTATTTTAAGCTAATATGCCATTACTAGGTTATGGCTGAGCAAGCTTTTTGAATCATCAAGAAAAAATTAAATGGGGAGATATCAACAATGGTGAATATGTTAATTACCTATCAACTTAATGATGGTGATGTTATTGAAATTAATCATCCAGAAGAGTTTGAGTTTAAAGATCTAGATGGCAATAGTTTAGGCAACGCTGAGATTATAAAACGTCATAATAATGATTTAATATTAGCTGAAGCGGCATTTGTAATCTCTGCCGAACATGAGAATATTACCATACCAAGTGATGCTGCCTTCATGGCATCAGCAGGCGAAAAGCAACCGTTTGACTTTAATGGTCTGGTAAAAATCTGCGGATTTTCTTCTATTAAATATAAGTTTGATAGGCAAGGCGATGAGAGCTTGGACTGGGTTGTTGCTTATCCTAAGTAATGTCTATATCAGTGAATAAATCTCAAAGTTGATTAGCGTCAATCAAGCTCAATAATTCAAGTAGACTAACAATAAAAAATTGAATAGTTAAAATTTACTTTAAACATAAGCGCTACATCTCTAATTATTTACCATGTTTAGCGTAATTATTGCTTGAAAGGCGAGTTATTGGTGATATTTTGATTATCAAGTCATACTTTTTATGAATAATTATAATTTTTATTCTATATTAGAGGCGAAAACCTAAACTTGAGACAAAATCACACCTTTAGGCTTCGGCAAAATAAATAAAAATTAAATAGAGTAAAAAGCGCGCCTTTAAGCCCACTTTAGAACTCGGCAAATAAATCAGGGATATAATATGAATACAGAAGAAGTTATTAGTCAAATCACAAGTATGGCATTACTTTACGGTCCAAAATTGATTGGTGCGATACTGGTATGGATCATTGGTGGCTGGGTAATAAATGTTATCGGGCGAGTAGTAAATACTGGCTTAGATAAAAGCGGAACCGATCCATCGTTAAAGCCTTTCCTCTCAGGCATTGTTAACGGCCTGCTAAAGGTTATGTTGGTTATTACGGTGCTTGGTATGTTAGGCATCGAAATGACTTCGTTTATTGCTATCATCGGTGCGGTTGGTTTAGCCGTAGGTATGGCAATGTCAGGTACTTTGCAAAATTTTGCTGGCGGCGTGATGATTCTTGTGTTCAAACCGTTCAAAGTCGGTGATGTTATAGAAGCACAAGGTTATGTTGGCAGCGTGTCTCAGATACAAATTTTCAATACTATTATGAAAACGCCAGACAATAAAACTATCATCATTCCAAATGGTGGGTTATCAACGTCATCAATGATCAATTACTCAACTGAGCCTAAAAGACGTGTTGATTGGACTATCGGTGTTGCTTACGGTGATGACTTGGATAAAGCCCGTGAAGTGATCAAACGATTATGTGATGCAGACGATCGTATTTTAAAAGATCCTGAAGTATTTATTGCTGTTTCAGCGTTGGCAGACAGTTCAGTTAACTTTGCGGTTAGAGCTTGGGTAAATGCCCCGGACTATTGGGCTGTTTACTTTGCGATGAATGAGAACGTATATAAAACATTCTCACAGGAGGGATTAAACATTCCTTTCCCACAAATGGATGTTCATTTACATAAAGACGCATAAATTATGCTCAATGGCGTTAAGCAAAACGCTATTGGTACTAGATGAATTTAACTATGCCATTAGCAAGTAGCAGATACGTCTTGCCGTTAACTCTTATGACGATACGTTTAGCATAGTAAACATGTGTACTTAAACTTAAAAAGAGCTAGCCAATTAACTTGGTTAGCTCTTTTTTATTGTTTCGTTGGGGCGGTTTTATATCGTTAAATGCCAGCCGTTAAAACATTGTCGGTTAAGCATTGGCCACTAGATATTGGCCGGCAAATGCAAAAAGCAACCTTTACCTGCGAACGTTAGCTGATAGCTAGGTTCATTATTGTTGGCGTTTGGCGCTACTTTTTCTAACATGCCTTTCTCAATTAAGAAGTCTAACATGCTGGTCGAAAGCTCACCCAATTTAGCTTTTGCGGTGATTTCCATTTTCGTGGCTACGCCCTTACATGAATACATAGCTTTTATTATTTTAGCTTCGGCTTCCGATAATTTTGGCATACGACCGGTGTAGGTTGGATATTGATGTAACGGAAATTTACCGCGAATAGTTTTATAAGACGCTTGTATCGCTTTAATATCATCTTCTTTATTTTCGGTGAGTTTGAAGGTATGAAAAACCCCTGAACAACGGCATAAAAAAGGCCAGAAGCTTAAGCCGCTGGCCTTTCATTAAAAATTGTTAACATATTCTTAGATGAGACAGAATATGTTAAATGTGATTAACGCATGGTTGGTTCAAGCTTTAAAAACTTATCTGTAATTACTAATGACTTTTTAGTTACTGACGTTTTTACTGTGCTAGCCACTGCTGTAATTGGTGCTGAGCTCACTTTATATACAGATCTATTGTCATAGTAAATAGTATCATCTCCCCAATCTAGATTAGAAAATTTAAAGTCATGCTTATGAAATAGGTCAAATTTATTGCTTGATTGACCTATTAGTTGCCAAGTTCGCTCATGGTATAATACGCAATCGTCAGCATTAGCAATTCTACAGTCTGGACTATAGTTACCACCAGCTGTTCTTGTACGAGTAATAGTTACTTTGCCGTCAGTGTTAACGTGCCAACGACCGTACATGGTATAAATCTCATCTTCAGTTATTATGCCGTCACTATTACTGTCACTTGATGATTTTGTATCTGCATCACCGTTTTCGCTTAACTCAAACCAAAAATGGGATAATGGATCGTCACTGAATGTTGCATTGTCATAGCTGTAAATTCCTGCAACAGTAGCAGAGTCAAATGACATGGGGTTATCCACGATATTTCCCCAGCCTATATGGTCACCATTATGCTCACCAAAGCTTTCTGTTAATGCACTGTTACCATCGAATTCCATAGCATATACATTAGCGCCGGTATTTGACGATAACTGATAAAAGCGAGCAACATACTCGTCATTTGTGGAATCATTAGCCACACTAAATTCTAAAGCTCCGTTATTGATCGCCCAAGTAAAGTCAAAATTACTGACGGTCGCATGCCCAGTACCATCAGTATTTAATATGAATTCATCTGCATCTATATCGGTAATATCATCATTGCTATCGATATAAGGCAAATAGGCTATACCTGCGCCGGTGTGACTAATATCGATGATTGCGGTATTTTTAGTTGCATTAGATGTAGTGGTGAAGTTTTGTCTATAATCAGCTAGCTCACCATTAGGATAGTGAACGAGTTGGTAAGATTTGGATAACAGAACATCGCTTCGCTCACCTGTTGATAAACGGGTAAAGGTATAAGTTTCATCGATAAAGTGCACCTCTACTTGTAGCCCAATATTATTTATCTCATGATTTTCAAAGCTTATTTTTGGAGCATTATTGTCATTTAAAGTTGCAGTAATAACCCCTTCAGATTCTGTCCAAGTGTAACCTAGTCCATCGTGGCTACCTGTATTGTTATTATTGAAGCGATATGTATCCCCTGTACAAAGTGAACAGTTGGGGGTGAAATAATAGGTATTTGGTACTTGCCAGCTAGAACTCATATCAAATAGATTTTCATCTTGGTACATTTCTTCTTGGGCATCATCGAACTCAACTGTACTTTGTACTCCTTGAACATATGCTTGAGTTGCTGCAGTGTTTTCAACGAGTGCTAAAGTGTCAGTAATGCCGCTTGGTAATGCAAGATCAGGGTTATCATTAGCTTTATCAATAGCGACTTTGATTGCTGTTGCTAGTGTAATTACTTCATCGTAATTTAATGATTCAGATAGAGTCGCTAATTGTTCGTCACTAGTAATGGCATCACCATTATTTGCTAATTTAGCTAAAGCATATTTTGCGGTGGTGATATTAGTAACGTTTACTGAGAAACCCTCATCTTCGGTAAGTACATTATCTTCCCCTGCGAGTTCACTTAATTCTCCAGCAGTGCCAAGCAAAGAAATCAATCCTGCCATATGTTGGTCTGCAACACCTTTTGCTTCGATAGAAATAAAGGCTTCTGCTTCAGAGTCATCTAGTAATAACTCTACCGTATACTCACCGCTATCATTAGCTGTTGCATCAACAGTGATATCGCGACCAGCAACATTAACAGAAATTTGAGCATTAGCGATAGGTGAGTCGGTAGCTAGTCCTGATATTGTTAACGGAATAGTCAGCTGATTAACATTGACATTGCTTGTTGCTGTTGCAGTATCTCCATCAGTATCGGTTACCGTCAAAGCAAGTTCGATAATAGCGTCTTCACTGATTTCAGGCGCTGAAAATGATATTTCTGCTGTATTAGCATCGCCTAAATCAACATTAGGTCCACTGTTTACTTGCCAATTGTAGCTAGCAATGGTGTCACCCATACCATTAACTTGTGCAGCGAGAGTAACGTTTGCTTTTTCATCTACATTAACATCGGTAAGTTCGACTGTAGGAGATACGTTATTAATAACTATATTAGCTGTTGCCGTGCTAGAAGCGCCATCATTGTCTGTTGCAATAACACTTAACGTAACGGTATCGCCATCTGCGGTAACACTCGGCGCGATAAAAGAAATGGTGTTAGATGCACTTCCGCTAAGCTCTAGTGTATGGCCACTTGTTACCTGCCATTGATAACCACTGATTGAACCGTCAGAATCTGTCGCTGACGCGCTAACAGAGATAGCAGTGTTTTCATTAGTTTCGGCATTTGCAACAGTTAACGTTGGTGCTGAATTTTCTAGCTCAGGCACAGGCTTAGAGCTACTACTACTACCACCACAACCAGCTAAGATAATGGCGCTGGTTAGAAGTGAGTATTTAAATATGTTAGTTGAATTCATAATTTTCCTTTTTGCTACCGATAATTGATTAGATTTTTGAAGTAATTGACATAGAGGGAGGACTGAGAATCTTTTCATCGATTATCATCCCTGAAATTTAACTATGTTTGATATAAAAAATCTAAACTCCATTTTACATCGCATTATAGGCGCAGAAAATTATATGTAAATAAATTGTTAAGGTGGTTTAGTTGTTAATATAATTGGTTTTTAAGGATAACAGGTGTGAAAGGTGGCACAGAAAAGCTTTTTAATGGCGACTGTCGTGCGATTCGAACATGCGAAATATCCTATAGGAGAGGCCGCTCGATTCAGCTGGCGAGAATAAGCCATATATGATGGTTATGTAAATCTTAAAGGGAAAAATTTCTTAAAAATCATTTATGTAATGCAAAAGTACTTTATAAAACATAAAGACTCTTATTGTTTATGGTTTCCATGGTGGCTATCGTTAATAAAAATATTTACTGAGTAGGCGTACTAGGGGACAGAATACTGTATTCGTGCTTAAATATAACCCCTGTATAGCTGCCTACTCAAGGCTTGAGCTTACGTTGCGCCTATGCCATCGAACCCGACGATACATTGGTAATAAAGCTTCCAATGCAGTGCTGATCAACCTTTAACGCTTTGCTATAGAATAAATTTGCTAGATATTGGCCGGCAAATGCAAAAAGCAACCTTTACCTGCGAACGTTAGTTGATAGCTAGGTTCATTATTGTTAGCGTTTGGCGCTACTTTTTCTAACATGCCTTTCTCAATTAAGAAGTCTAGCATGCTGGTTGAAAGCTCTCCTAATTTAGCTTTTGCGGTGATTTCCATTTTCGTGGCTACGCCCTTACATGAATACATAGCTTTTATTATTTTAGCTTCGGCTTCCGATAATTTTGGCATACGACCGGTGTAGGTTGGATATTGATGTAACGGAAATTTACCGCGAATAGTTTTATAAGACGCTTGTATCGCTTTAATATCATCTTCTTTATTTTCGGTGAGTTTGAAGGTATGAAAAACCCCTGATTCTTTACTGAGGTAATCGACTTTCGCTAAAAAAATTGGTAAACCACAACCTTGGGCAACATGATAAAAGCCGGTTTTCCATTTAGGTACGGCACCACGAGTGCCTTCTGGCGTAAATAAGAAAAACACCCGTTGTAATTTTTGGCTATCGATAAAGTCTTTTATTTGTTGAACTTGCCCAACACCTTGTTCTGAACGGTCAATCGGAATAGCGCCAAGATACATCAGCCAAGTGCCTAATACCGGTACTCGGCAAATACTGTCTTTAATAGAGAAATATATTTTCACGTCCTGTTGTATAGCAGCACCAAGCGCGTAAAAGAAATCCCAATTCGAGGTGTGCGGCGCAGCAATAGCAACACCAGCGCCTTCAGGTGCATCTTTGCAAAGCTTCCAGCCAGCAACTTTAAACCAAAGTGTAAAAAGAAATTTTAAGAAATATTTAGTGAAAACACCGTCAAAGATGGTTTTATCACGAATGGTGAGTGATTTTTTGGCCATGATAATAGAGATTGTAGTTACGTTGAATATAACTAATATTCTAGCATGTACGCGGCAATAAACATTGATATAGCGTAAAATTTTTTGTCGCTAAATTTTATTCATGTTAGGTATGGTTGCTTGCACGAAGCTAAGGCATTTTATGTGTGACCACTACCTATAAAATAATTGGCTTGGGTATAGCTAGGTAAGCATCAATAATATGTTGCACGTCATCGGCTTTATTTTGTCGCGATGTTTGCAAATAGCCTTGTTGAATACGTTGGTAATGGTTTAGGGTTTTACGTAAATATTTAGCTGAAATTGCACTTTGCTTATCAGTAGTTGATTGCCAGATTTTATCGCCAACAGCGCTGATTTTATTGTTTTTATCACCTAGCTCTTCGCCTGATATTTCACTTAAAGATGAGACTAATAGTATTTCATAGAAACGTTGATTTTCTTCAATCAGTACTTCATCTATTAAGCTAAAATTTAGTGCAATTAATTTTTGACGTAAGGCAAATTGGTGATGCACAGGGCAGAGTAAAAAATCAATATTGAGGTTTTTGTGTTGCTGATTAATCGCGCTAATAAACTGCATCATTAAGTCACCACCGACACCTGCAATGATAACAAGGTGTTTACCTTGATATTGCGTTAATGGCAGTTTTGCCACATCTAAACAGTGGGCTTTCCACTTTGAGTCGGGGTAAAAACGTTCAAGTTTTTGCTGCACTTTGCCCATAAGGTCGGGAACAATATCTACAAAATGAATAATGCTGCTTGCCTGACCGGATTGTTGACGCGAAATTTGCCGAGAGAGTAATGCAAAGCCCAGCAAGCCATGATCACAACAACAATCCCAAATATGTTGGTATGGCAATGTCGCCATTGCTTCAATTTGCTGTAAGCGTTTACTGATTTTCAAAATAGCTCTCAAGTAAGGGGTGATTTTAGATAAAGAGGCTTTATCGTATAGACTTTATAACTTAGTTGAAAAGGCCTTTCTGGTAGGCGTCTGCTACTTTATCGAGTATCTCTTTATCGGTTAGATTGAGTTTGTGACGTTTACTAAAACCAAAAAAAGTCGTGTTATTTCTAACTTCTTCAAGCGCAATAGGAGACACCTTTAACTTTTTGTTATTGATTTCTTGATAATGAATTTCTAATAGTGCGGGGCTTATCATTATCAAGTCGATGCGGTCTTTAAGTAATAGAGAAAAGCCAATACGGTCATTTTGCACTGAAATTTTATCTAAAGTGTCATCATTATCAAATCGAGGGAAATATGCTGAGCCTCGTGAAACGCCGATGATCTTTCCTTTAAAATCATTATAAGTGTTAATAACGATACCTTCTCTAGAAATAACTTTCATCAAATCGGCAGGCTTAAATGGTGCGTAAAATGCAAATTCTCTTCTTTGTGCTGTTTTATTAAGTCCAGCAATCACATCAACGTCACCTTTTTTCAACATTGCAACACATCTTGCAAAGTTGGGAGACTGCACAAACGTTAATTCTTTGTCTAACACCTCAGCAAGTACTTCAAGTGCTGAAATATGAGTTCCATACGGCTTAGTTGCTAAGTATTGATAAGGAGGGTGATCGTCAATACAGGCAACCAGGGCTTTACTTTGCGCTTGTGTAAATGACGCCCAAAACAGGCTCAGCAAAAGTAAAATAACCTTTTTCATAGTTTAGCCGCCAAAATATTTCACCATACAAAATGGCAAGTTTACATCATATTATGGCTTTTATGTACAAATGATGGTCACAGTTATCAGGAATTCTTGAACGAGTAGGCTATTGCCTTCATTTATTGCACTGAAAGTTTCGGCGCTAAAAAGCATCGTAGATTATGGTTTAGTTGATCACTCTTCATCAAGAATAACCACTCTAATGATGGTGATCATTTTTTTCGGCACTGTGGTGTAACCTAACTCTTCGCTATAACCGACTTCTACTTGTGCGATAGCTTCAAGTATTTCATAGCCTTCGATCACTTCACCAAAAACCGCATAGCCCCATGAACTTCCAGGGTCTAAATTGCTATTGTCATTGAGGTTAATAAAGAATTGGTTAGTGGCTGAATGGGCATCATTCAATTGCTTTGCCATGGCAATCGTACCCTCTTTATTTTTTAGGCCATTGCCAGACTCATTAAAAATAGGCTCGTCGGGTTCAACGTCAGTGTAGTTAGTCATAAAGCCACCGCCTTGAATGAGATAGCCTTCTTCTACACGGTGGATTAAGGTTTTGTCATATTGTCCTCGGGTAACGTATCCCAAGAAATTATTCACGGTAATTTTGGCTCGGTATCTGTCAAGTTCAATAATGATATTACCCATAGTGGTTTCTATTCGTACTTTTGGCGATAGGTTACTTGGTTGAATATACTGTCCTTTGGTATTGGCTGCGAACAATTGAAACGATATCAATATGCTAAGAATAAGGGGGAGGAATCTGCTCACGTCAGTACCTTTTTTAGAATGTGATAAAAAGTGCGATAGAAAATATTATTTATTTTAACAGTTATTTCCTTTATTTATCAAAAGTAATCAAATGCAATACAAAGTAATTAAAACAGAGCTAACGATTAGTCTCACGGCGAAATATCCTTAATGACGCCTACGCCGTTATTTTATGATAAGTACGCTTTAAAGCTATAGTAGTTAAGCAAACGCCAAACGATATATATAGATAAAAATGTAAACTGCTGTTGAGATCAGTTCTACGCTTATTGCGCGGAGCTTGTCCAAGGGTAAAATTAGCCATTGTTTAAAGTTGCTTGCTTGTTTATATTAGTTGCTGTTTTGTAAGCATAATTTCAGGGATATAATGACGGTATTAAGCCAAGAGGCACCAAGCCAAAAAGCAACAAGCCAAGCGCCACAAAGCCTAATGCATGGCTTTGACCTGCAGCCAGGTAAAGTTGTCGATGTAGAAATTAGTCACCCGACTAAAGTGCGCATTAAGGTGCCGTTAATCGGCTATGAAATGGGTAAATATATTATTTTGAAATACCCTGTTTCAGCCAGGCCCAGTGACTATAAAGATGTCCTGGTTGAAGGTAATGTGGTCATTGCTCGTTATATTCTAGAAGGGGAACGCGGTGAATGTTTTGCTTTTCGCTCGACAATAAAACACATAACCAAATATCCTGAAAACTTTATTATACTCAATTATCCCAATAAAATTGAAAGTCGCCAGTTACGACTACAACAACGAATAGTAACGCATTTACCGGCCAGCATCATGGTAGATTCAGAAGCTGGCGATCAAAAAAGTGTTCGTTTAAATGGTATTATTGCTGATATATCAACCAAAGGTTGTGGTTTTGCCTTTAAAGCCGATAATACTAAAATTACGGTGAATAAACGTAATATATTTGTGTGTATTCATCACCCTACATTGGGTGAGGTTAAAATTTCTGCCAGTGTATGTAATAGTAGAAATGAACAAGGAAAGGTCAGTGTCGGTATAAAGTTTTTTGATGATGATAAACAAGTGAGTAGTCTGCTTGAACACTTGTTTATTGATCAAAATATGTTGTAAAAATGTGAATGTAATGAGCTGTTATCGCAACTCAAATTCATCAGCATCTAAAAATGCCTGAAAACCCTCTTTGAACTTAGCAAGCGCGCTAAAGTCGAGTTGCGTGGTAATGATTTGTTGTTGATTATCTGTGGCGGTAATAATGTTTTCGCCGGTAAAGTCAATCACGGTTGTGCCACCAGAATGAGCGGTATCGTTACCGTCAGCACCAATGCGATTAACCCCAACGACAAAACTTTGATTTTCCATTGCTCTTGCTTTTAATAAGGTATCCCAAATATGACGTCGTGCAGCGGGCCAATTAGCAACATTCACCATCAAGTCATAGTCTTGACGATTTCGGGACCAGACCGGAAAACGTAAATCATAGCAAACTAGCGGCAGTATTTTTATGCCGTTAATGGTTATTATTTTTCTGCTCTGGCCTTGTTCAACATGGTCTTGCTCGTTACCCAAACGGAATAAATGACGTTTGTCGTAATGTTCAACACTACCATCGGCGAACACCCAGTAAAAACGATTCACCTTTTTATTATTTTGACTAACTAAAACACTGCCAGCGACCACACAGTTATACTGTTGTGCTATTTTTTTTAACCAAATTAGGGCGGTACCACCATTTTCAGGCTCTTGTACATCTTGCCTATTAATACAAAAACCGGTTGAAAATGTTTCCGGTAAGAGTAATAAGTCAACTCCGCTATTGGTATTAAAGTAATCTGAAAGTAGTTCTTCTAAGTGCTTAAAGTTAGTTTGTTGATCTAACCACTGAATGTCGTATTGCACGGCTGCTATGGTTAAAGTTGACATAATAAATCCGCCGCTTTCAGTAAAGTATCGTCATTTTTAGCAAAGCAAAGTCGGATCACTTTATTATTTTTGTGATATTGCTGCCTTTGCTCAGCAGAGTACAGAGGGCTAAGTGGAATGGCTGCAACGCCAACTTCTTTGATTAGCCAATGACAAAAATCTCGGTCATTTAGTTCAGATATGGCAGAGTAATCTAATAATAAAAAGTAAGTACCTTTTGAGGGCAGTAAGGTAAAACGTGAGCCTTTCAAAGCATTAACCAATACATCTCTTTTCTCTTGATAGAAACTTGCTAACGCAGTGATGTGCTCGGGTTGTTGTTTTAACATTTGCGTAATGGCGATTTGAGCGGGGGTAAATGAGCAAAAGGTCACGTATTGATGAATCTTTCTAAATTCGGTCATCAGTTCATTAGGCGCAGCACAATAGCCCATTTTCCAGCCAGTACAATGAAAGGTTTTGCCAAAGCTAGAAACCACAAAACTCCGGTTAAATAATTCAGGATAACGTAATACGCTTTCATGGCGTAAACCGTCAAAGGTCATGTGCTCGTAAACTTCGTCGCTGATGACATATAAGTCATATTTTTCAACCAAACCTTGTAAGGTATGAAGGTCAGATTCACTTAATATTGAACCGGTTGGATTGTGCGGGCTGTTAACTATAATGGCACGGGTTTTTGCATTAATGCTTTGCTCTACTTGCAGCCAGTTTATCGTATAATTTGGAGCATTAAGGGTGATGTGACGGCATGTACCACCGGCAAGTTCAACAGCTGGCTCGTAGGAGTCATAAGCGGGATCAAAAATAATCACTTCATCATTTGGCCGCACAAGTGCTTGTATCGCAACCCATAAAGCTTCTGTTGCACCCGAGGTAATAGTGACGTTGTTTAAGCCATTAAGCTTTTGTTCATCGGCTAAATGGCTTTGATATTGTCTGTGGATCATTTCGGCAATTTGCATTAGGAGTTCAGGTAAACCATTTGACGGAGAATACTGATTTTTCCCTTCACTGATCGCTTGATTAATTTTATCTTTTAGAAAAGCAGGCGTATCAAATTCTGGGAAGCCTTGTGAAAGATTAATCGCCTGATGTTGATTTGCCATCATCGACATTTCAGTGAATATACTGGTTTCTATATTGGGCATTTTACTAGTAAAAGAAGATGACACAAAAACTCGCTTAATTTTATATTTATTGTTCGAACTCAGCAGGCCTTCATTTAAAGGCCTGTGAACAGATAATTCGAATGTTAAGGTGAACGGCTGATGAGTGCAATTATTAATAGCAGAAAAACTGCCGTTGTTCTGCTAGCAAAACATACATAAGCTAAATTTGGCTTAACTTAGTTAGTCAGCTTGCTTGATGACTATGCGCTGCGGCAGAATTAGTGTTACTCAGCACTAATTTAACAGTACTGAAAACTTCTTTATTGGGATAACCGTCAGCAATCAATTGATGTTTTAACTGAAATAAGCGAATAGCTTGTCGACTTTTAGGTCCCCAGATACCGTCGGGTTCTCCGGTTTCAAAACCTAATGCGTTTAGTTGTCTTTGGAGGCTTTTCATTTTGGCGACACTATAAGGTTGCACATTTTCTTTGCCGCCTGATAAAAACTCGATGCCTTTTGCGCCGACTAACTTATTCGCCAAGGTACCAACCGATAGCGCATAGCTCTTTGATAAATTCCAGGTCATGATGACGTTAAAGTTTGGATAGAGTAAAAATGCTGGCCCTTTATGACCTGAAGGTAGGTAAAGTTCGGCCTGAATATCATAAGTAGGCAATGCTTGCTTGTTAGTTTGTTGAACACCTAATTGCTGAAAATAATTAAGTGGGTAGTACTTATCAAAAGCGACTTTATCAAAGGCGAAGTTTTCAGGGAGTTTAACTTCTCTACCCCAGCGTTCTTTGCTTTGCCAGCCAATTTGATTTAAATAATTAGCGGCTGTCGTTAATGCGTCAACTTCGCTTTGCCAAATATCAACTTTGCCATCATTGTCACCATCAACGGCATATTTTAACAATGCCGTTGGCATAAATTGCATATGGCCCATTGCACCGGCCCAAGAGCCTTGTAGTTGTTCAACAGACACTTGTTCGCTTTCAATTAAGCTGAATAAATTGAGTAATTCGAGGGTAAAAAACTCGCTACGGCGTTGGTCACAGGCGAGGGTGGCAAGGGAATTAAGTACCGACATTTTGCCTTTATGCTTACCAAATACGGTTTCTAAACCCCAAAACGACACTAAGTATTGACGAGGAATGTCGTATTCGGCTTCTAACTTGTCAAAGAGCGCTTTGTGCTGGATTAACTTTTCTTTACCTACGCGAACATGATAAGCGGTAACTCTGGCTTTAATGTATTGTTCAAAGGTTTGGGTAAACTCTGGTTGTTTTTTATCTAGGGCAATCACGCGCTTTATTGGCGAAATATTGTTAATAACGGTTTCGGTGATATAAGGTGAAAACCCTGCACTTTGTGCACGTTTAGCGAGGTTTTTTTTGCATTGAAGAAAATTTTCATCAGCAATGGTGGCATGAGAAAATAGCGGCAATAATGCTGCTATGAGAATTAACTTTCGAAAATTAAAACGGCAAACGGTTTTTTTTAAAAGCAGGTTTGATGAGTTCATTAATGAACATTCCTCGGTGAAATGGTAAAAAGTAACATGAAACAAATAATAAAAGATAACTCGTCATACCTTCGCTAAATTTTATCAAGATAACAATCATTTTTTGCCACGTGGTCATGGTTCATCGAGGCTGAAGTTAAAAAGTATTGTTACTTACTCACCATTCGCCTAATACGTAAACATCAGTCGGTTATTTAATGCATGCTTAAAATAGGTATTTTCATGGCTTCCCTTCTTAATATGTTTTTTGCGCTTTCAGGCGAAACTTCATAAAATTCATTAACATATTTTTGAGCATTGAAGTGCTTTCTGAGCTTTTTTTTGACCTGACATGGATTTTCGCATGCCATAGAGAAAAATAAAGCATACTGACCAGGACCTTCTGCGGATAAGGATTTTGCATATTCTTCGCTGTCACTTGGCGTGCAGCCAATTCTTATCACGTTTGAAAAAATAGAATGAGTCATTATGTAAACGTTGCCAAAAGGGGCATGGTCAACGGGTAGGTTTTCTTGTGATTTTTTTATCTGCATAAGTAGGTGCTCTTTGATAAATAATACGTTGAAATTTATTGGTTTTATAATTATGAACCCCATGGTAATAACATGATTTTATTCCTTGTTAGGTTTGCATATATTGACTTGGCGCTATGTTTTATGTGCGAGCTTACAATTCGGATGATGACTTGATATGGATCAATGCTTAATAATGAAAGTGTTGTTCGGTACGCGATATTTACCTGTTGTTTGCCATTAATTAGCGCTAACTTTTGCCGCAGGCAGGCAAGGAAAAAACTCAATAATGCTAACGAGGATAAAGCATCATTAGTAAGATTATCGCGGTTAAAAAAAGGAAATGGCATAATTCTGCATTTTTACCTAGTTTGAGGGTATAATGTTCCGTTCTCAATAATACTTGTGTTATTAAAACCTTAGACCTAGCAATAACGGTGCTTATAAAACCGTTAACAATACCAGACAAGGAAAAGCCCTGAGTAGTATGGCATGAAGATATTAGAAAAAGATTATCAGATTAACAGTGTCCGTAAGGCAATTGACGCAGGAGGGAACTCCATTATTGCACTTCCTACGGGCGGCGGTAAAAGCATCTGTATACTTAAATTATGCCAAGCAATGTCTGACAAAAAAGTCGTGGTGAGCCTGCGTAATGCGGCATTGGTGCCACAGTTATTGCACACGCTTACGGTCAATGGTTTATCGGTGAGTGTGGTTAAGTCAGGCTATAAATATGTCGCTGGCGGTGATGTTACCTTAGTGATGGAACAGTCATTTAATCGCAGAAAGCACTTAAATATAAACTGTGATGTATTGCTACGTGATGAATATCACGTTGGTTGTATGGGCGGTGTTTATATCGATATGCGTGAAGAGTTGTCGCCTGATTTAGTTATCGGCCTGACGGCGACCCCAATTGATCGATTGGGCGTTTATATTGATCCGTCGATGATCTTGATTGAAGAGACCACCACGAGGTTGTTGATTGAATCTGGCGAGCTAGCCAAACCTGTTTACAAAGTACCCAGCTTATCGCAAGAGATAGATTACAGCGCGGTTAAAATGTATCGGGGTGACTTTAGTGTTTCGGGCTTAGACCTGATATTGCTCGAACATTGTGCCTTAGTTGCTCAACAAACCGTTGAGGATGCGCTCTCTCAGGGCCGCAAAGTCATGTTATTTGCCAACTCTATCAAACACGTGGAAGCGTTATCTGATGCCTTTGACTTACTCGGCGTTAAACATGAACGCGTGCACTCACATCGCTCGATTAGTGATAACGATGAAAGCATACGTAGATACAAGTCGAACGAAGTTAGGCTGATCATTAATATGTCGATGTTAACCATTGGTTTTGATGATCCTGAGACTGATTGCGTTGTTTTAGCGCGACCAACGAAAATATTGCGCTTGTATTTGCAGATTATCGGCCGATGTTTACGTGCATTTAAAGGGAAAAAAGACGCCTTAATATTGGATTTAGCCCAATGCATTTCTACTCATGGTTTTGCTGAAGATCACCGCGACTTTACGCGTAAAACCGCTAAATCTGCGGCAATAATGTCGGAACGCCTAAGCGTAACGAATATCGGTCAGTTTGTTGATGGTGAGTTTACCTTTAACGACTCAATAGAGCGTAAAGTTATCAAGAAAAAACCAGCCCGCAAGCGCAATAAATCTCGACCTAAGTTAGTGGTGAGTAAAGAGCTTGTTGATAGAGCTGCCAGTAAACGCGCTGAGTCTTTACTTAGGCTTAATCCTAAAATGGAAAAACTGGTCAGTACTATCGAATTGGTTAATATTGTTTATGACCAACAAGATGAAAGTTACAAGATGCTAGATGAAGTCGGTATGGTTAAGTTAGTTGCATTAATCGGTTTTGCCTACAGCGATGATTTAGTGGAGAGCAGCACAACATTGGTGGAAGCGCTACATGATAAAAATAAGTCAATTAAGGGTTTATTACCTAAAATTAGCAACTTGATCACGAGCATCACCCGCAAAGACTTAGCATAACCAAGCCAGCCATTAGACAGTTGGACAGTTAATCGCCATATGCCTTATCCAGAGCTATTAGGTTAAGTATTACAAAATTTTATAAACTTGTAATACATTCCAACCAACGAATATGGCAATAGCGTAGCTTAGTAGGGTACCTAGCATCATATATTCAGTTAGCTTCATGTCTTTGTTGTTGGTTAGATCACCAAATCTAAAGATAGTTTTAGTCGCGACTAGAAAACCAATGCCGGCAAACTGTCCCATAAAGATAAATGAAATAGCTAAACAGCGTTCAATATAGCCAATCCAAGCGCCTGCTGACACCAAACCAATATGCTCATTTTTTTCTGTTGTAGGGTTTTCTGTAATCGCGCTAGCGTATTGAGTTAGGCTGTCAGTGTGCTTTTTTAACGCTAATGAAATAATTACCGATGCGGGCTTACAAACTAGCAAGTACGCCATCGCAATGATGATGTTTTTTGCACTTAAAATATTGACAAGAAAGGCTGCGACTTGCCCAATGGTAAAATTGGCAAGGTACGCCCAAATAATGCCAATGAGTACTATATGAATAGTCTGCGCTATTAAAAAATAGCGCAGACTATTGCGTCGGTAAGACTGCCAGTAATTAGTGCAAAAATGTGCGAATGATAGCAACACAACTGACATTATTGCTGGCAGTAGTGCAATCTCAGATAGTATTAAAATGCTTGTCGTTAGTAGCGTGTGTACTGCCACGTTTTTCCAAAGCCCGGGCGATTTTATATGATGCTTGTTTCTACATGTCACCCAATGAGTGGGATTGAGATAAAAGTCTGTGATGAAATGGCCAGTCAACAATAAGAGTAACAGTTCCATTAGCTGTTATCCCTGAGTAAGGTGATTTTTTGGTTGATGGTATTCATGTAATCCCGGACTAGAAAAGCGCCAATATTACCTAATCTATTACTGATGTTTTGCCGCGTTGTACCGGTAATTTCTGCTATTTTTTTATGCTCAGCAAAGTCGTTATCGATATATTTATACAATAACTGTGCTTGCGTTTTAGTCAGGCGGTTCAGTAAATGACTTAAAAATTGTGTTAAAAGCTGAAGTTCAGCATTCGTAGAATCTTGGGTAAAACATAATGACAACTCGCCTCGCTGAGACTTTTCCAAAGCTCTTCCCGACTCAATAAAAACTGGACCTGATGAGGTATTTGGTTTGTCATCGTAAATGTTATGAGGGCCATAGGCCAATGACAACGTGCATTGTATGGGCTTTGATGAAAAATTTGATAAATGTAGGGCAAGCTTAATTAATAAGGTACTTTTTAAGGCGTGAATAGGATCAGGGTACTGGATCTGAAATTCATCCCCTCGATACACTTCACCAATGGCTTGATATTTTTTATTTGCCGCTTGAAGCTGACTTTTAATACTATCTATAACATTGGTATATTTTTCGTTCGGCATCTTCGTAGAGTTGACGAGATCCCCCGTTAATACAGCAATCATATTAATTAACCCAATACGGTATTTGTATACAACTATATTTAATTGCATTTGCAAAGGCAACTATATTTAATTGCTTATCACTTTGCAACTGTATTCGGTTGCAACTGTATTCTATTGCTACTGGTGTTTTAATAGGTGAACAAGGTTTTAAGCACTAGCAACTTAGCTTTTTATGCCAGTAACTCAGTGAACATTATGATCTTAGCGTTAAAGTGATTAGCACAATACCGTGATCGGTGCTTTCGCCATCACGGTCAAAAATTGGATTAATTAAATGTCGATCGTAAGTATGATAAGCACTGACCTGATACAAACTGTCGTGGTAGCTGGCGTCAAATTCACATGACAATAAAATGTAATCGAGCACAGAGCTACCGGCACCAAAATAATGTGTTGGGGTGCGCTCAACTATTTTTTCTTGAACCGCTTCATCGGTATTTTCATCTACTTGATTTTCATCACCAGCATCTTTAATTTGTGCTGCTTGAAATAAATCCCAAGCATCGTTTAAGCAATATTTAGCGAGATAAGCATCGCGGTCAATAGCCGAAACAAAACGTAGGGTATTAGTGAGTAAATGGCTGAGTACACCATCAGCTAAGCTGTTGTTAAAATCGCCCATTAATACCATAGGATTATTGCTGGTTTCGCGCCGCGTTATCATTTCAATCATTAATAATGCCGCCTCACTGCCGCGCTGTATGGTTGAGCCCCAACCACCAGCCACTTGTGCTTTCAAACTTTCAATAATGGTTTTTTCTGCTGAGAAAGTGTTATTTATTTCATCCACTTCTATCATCGAACGTTTAGATTTAAAGTGCACGACATAGCAATCACAATTGCCAATATGAGGTACAGCAATGGTGGCTCTGAGTACTTGTCGACTAAAAGAAAATTCAGCCGTTAAACCTAAGGTTTCGGCAAGATCTGTATTGGGCTTTATCGCCAAAACTTCAACAATTGGGTAGCGAGACGCTATAGCAACAACCGGGCTGCGATAAATAAAATCATCAATGACTTGCGGTTGGTCAACCACAGAAAAATAATCATAACCTTGCTCAGCGACTAATGCTTTTAACGATTCAGGGCTGAAAACTTCTTGAAAGCCAATAATGTCAGGCTGGTGCGTTTGTAAATAATCAGCGATCCAACGTTGCTTTTTTTGCCACTGCTCAGCGCTATAAATGCGCTCGAAATCATAAAAAGCATTAGGTGGCTCAAGATAATTAAATAAGTTAAAAGTCGCAATTTTAAGTTGTGTATTTGCCTCTGATGCGGATAATGCTGCGGGCGGGATTAGCGGTTTGATTACTTTGTTAGCTTTATGGTTGATGATGGTAACTCTACTAAGCGATGTGGAGTCATTATAACTCAATGTTTGTAGCAATAAACATCTTAGCAATCAATAAAATAAATGGCAGCTAATTCCCCGTACGCGATAAATTAATTGTACAACCTAGCGCCTTGGCTTTAACCAGAGAAAATAGCATGCCGTCAGCAATACAACTGAGCAAAGAAGACCTTAGAACCACAAAACCAACCCGTGAAGAATACATAAATAAGCCAAAAATACCGCTGGTGTTGATTTTAGATAACGTCACTAATAGCTACAATATCGGTGCCTTTATTCGTTTGGCTGACGCATTCGCTATCGAAAAAATAATTGTTTGTGGTGAACTGACTATTTCTGATAAAAAACTACGTAAAGCCTCAAGAAATGAAGCGAAATGGGTTTGCGTTGAATATAGCGATAGCACCACATTAAGCATAAAAGCATTAAAAGATAAGGGCTATGCAATTTACGGTGTTGAACTTTGTCATGGATCAGTAGACTACAAATACATTAACTATCCATCACCTTGTGCATTAGTGCTAGGTAATGAACGAAAAGGCGTTAGTGAAGCAGCATTGCAATTAACACAGCAACAAATTCATATTTCTATGTATGGAATGGGAAACTCATTAAATGTGTCGACCGCTGGCGCTATTGTGCTCGCAGAATGTGCGAGCCAAATTCGCCAAGTCGTTAGTGCTAAATAATTAATAGCTAAATTTGTACTTGCAAGTACCCAAAGTCGCTTATTAAATGATTTATTCTTTTCACTCATGAATAATTATCGTTTTTGGATAAGTTAGCGGTTATTGAAACAAGTATGAGCAAGCGTTGAAAGAGCGTTCAGCCATTAATGAGTATGAATACTCGATATGCTGAACGCGATACCGGTTAGCGTTTTATAAGTTTTGCATACGCTTTTTTAATCTTTTTAATTCAATGGCATTTGAACGTACGGTAAGTTTAATGTGCTCATATTCATAGTCTTCTTTGGTTACGCTCATGCTGGCGCGAATTTCACCTATGATACCCTTCGCGGTATAGGGCACAATGATTTCATCTTCAATCATCTCTTCTTGTGCGGCATTAACGATATATTGATGTAGTTTACTGATATCAGCAGGATTGCGCGTTGAGGTCATCATGGCGTCAGGAAATTCAGCCATCAAGGCCTGCTGTTGTTCAGGCTCAAGTTGATCTGATTTATTTAACACCAACAATTTTTTACTATTTTCAACACCAACTTCCGCTAATACTTCATGAACAACATCAAGTTGCGTTCGAAACGAGGGATCAGCAGCGTCAACTACATATAACAGCAATGATGCGTCATGGGCTTCTGCTAAAGTTGAATGAAATGAAGCAACGAGGTCGTGCGGTAGTTTTTTAATAAAACCAACGGTATCAGACACTAATATTCTTGGTTGGGTCGTTGGGTACAATGCACGAACTGTGGTATCAAGGGTGGCAAAAAGCTTGTTTTCACCTTCTACATCACTGCCGGTAATTGCTCGCATCATTGACGATTTTCCAGCATTGGTGTAGCCCACTAACGCAACACAAAATAGTTCGGAGCGTTGTGTTCGACGTCCCTGCATTTCATCTTGAACACTAATTAACTCACGCTTTAATTCGGCTAATTGGTCACGTACTTTTCGACGGTTTAACTCCAGTGTGGTTTCACCTGCGCCTTTACCCATTTGACGTTCTTTATCACCACACGATGACTCACGAAGTCGTGGTGCAACATAATTAAGTCGCGCAATTTCAACTTGTAATTTCGCGGTTTTGGTACGAGCATGGCGACTAAATATTTCAATAATAATACCGGTGCGGTCAAATACTTCCACGCCTAATTGGTTTTCGACATTACGCAATTGCGATGGACTGAGGTCACAATCAAATACCACAACATCGGCACAACCAAAGGGCAGGTTTTCTGATGGTATATCTGCAGGTTTAACGGCCATTGCCGCTTCATCCGCTAACGCTTGAGCAGCAGGGTCTTCAACTTCGTCAATGTCTTCAACGTCACCTTTGTTGCCGGTGAGGTGGGCTATTTCAGCTAATTTTCCTAACCCCAGTACATTCACTCTTTTCGTTGAACTCAGTTTTTGCGATTGCGTACCAACCACTTTAAAACCTAAGGTTGTTACTAAACGAGCCAATTCAGCTAGCGACTCAGTGGCTTCATCACCTTTAAATTCAGGTGTGCAAATAGAGATAAGTAAGGCGTGATTAAGTGATGCTTTTGCAGTTAGTTGCATAATGGTTTTATCTTGTGCACCTGAGTGCAAACCTAGTGTTAACAAAGTAGCCTGATCCTACGCTGTTATCGACAAGCTTTATAGCACAATAGTCATAGATCGCTCCATTCGAGCAACTTAACTGTTGTTGTGCGTGTTGTTCGTATAGAATCCGCGCTATAATTTTTCCGATTTAATGCTTTATTAAATCGGAAATTAAATTTATGACAGCTTTCTAGAGCTGTCTATCCTGACAATCGCTTATTAAAAGAATATAAATGACTGATAAAACAATAGTAACGCACGACGGTAATTTTCATGCAGATGATGTATTTAGTATCGCGGCCCTTAAAAGTATTTTTCCTGACTTTAACTTGATACGCACACGCGATTTAGCTGTTATTGCTAAGGCTGATATTGTGATCGATGTTGGCGGTGAATATAACGCAGATGCGGGTCGTTTTGATCATCACCAACGTGGTGGGGCAGGCGCGCGCGAAAATGGTATTCCTTATTCGTCATTTGGTTTAATTTGGCAGAAATATGGCTTAGCGCTATGTCAAAATAATGAAGAAGTGGCTAATGCCGTTGATGACGGTTTAGTGTCGATTATTGATGCCATTGATTGTGGGCATGTTGAAGGCGTTGCACAAGGCATTAGCCTGAGCCAAACGATTTCAATGTTTAATCCAACATGGCAAGAAGATGGTGATTTTGATGCTTGTTTTAATGAAGCGGTTGACTTTGCTAGGCGTATTTTAGCGCGTTTTATTGCGTCTGCAGACGGTGGTATTAGTGCGAAAGTGATTGTTGCTAAGGCGATAGAAAATGCTGCAGACCCACGGGTAATTGTATTAGAGAAATACACACCGTGGAAAAGAACAGTACATGCGTTATCGACAGAAGCGTTATATATGGTTTATCCATCGCAATCAGGGCAATGGCGCATTCAAACGGTGCCGGTTGAGCCGGGGTCGTTTGAAGATAGAAAATCATTACCACAACCCTGGGCCGGTTTATCGGGTAAAGCTCTGCAAGCGGTAACCGGTATTGACGACGCAATGTTTTGTCATAATGGTTTATTTATTGCTGGTGCAGAAACATTTGCTAATACCATGAAAATGGCGGCTATCGCACTAGCAGAATAAACGTCCCATTAGCTTGTAGGTATTTAATCACGTTATAGTGAGTCAGATTCTAATAAAAAAGCACGAATAGCTATATTCGTGCTTTTTTGTTTGATTTATCCCTATCTACCCTTACTTTATTTTAAGTGCCTCTGCCATAGCTTGTTCGGCTACTTGCTCTAACCAAGTAAAGTCGATGGTTTGATGCGCCTCACAAATAAACCAAGGTTCACGCGAATCCGGTTCTAACATGACACCCTTGTCGATTAAGTTAAGCGCAAATTCGGTGTATAAATCACTGTTAGTTTTTTTCCAATCACGATAATTTTGCGGTACGCTGGCACCGAAATGCACACCAAACATGGCATTAGGACCGGCAAAACAATGCTCGATATCAAATTTGGTAAATACGCGAGACAGTAGCGCTTGAATTTCTTTGCCGACACGGTCAATTGTGGCTAGGGCATCAGTTTCTTTCAATAAGGTTAAGGTAGCTTTTGCTGCGCTTAAGGCCACCATATTAGCAGTATAAGTTCCGCCATGTGTTACGCCGTTTTTATCAAAAGATATTGCACTCATGACATCAGCACGGCCACCAAATGCGGCAACAGGGTATCCGTTACCCATAGCTTTAGCATAAGTGGTTAAGTCAGCATGTATGTTATATAACGCCTGCACACCACCTTTAGCAACGCGGAAGCCGGTTTTTACTTCGTCCATGATCAATAACGAACCGTTGCTGTCAGAGATGTCACGTAGCTTTTGCATGTATGCTTGTGTTGAAGCAATAGAGCCACAGTTGCCCATGATAGGTTCGATTAATATCGCTGCAATATCATCACCATGCTGTGCAAAAACAGCGTCAATAGCAGCAAAGTCATTTAAAGGTACACTGACTTGATGTTCGCGTGTGCTTTGTGGAATACCAGCACCAAAAGGGATGATTTCAGGTGAGTTTGTATCGCTGACTTCCCAGTTATCAACATCAGATTTCCACATGACTTCATCGTGCAAACCATGAAAACCACCTTCAACGACAACAATTTTATTACGCTTGGTATAACCACGAGCGGTGCGCACTGCGCCAATTACCGCTTCAGTACCTGAATTAGCAAAGCGCATTTTTTCGATGTTAGGACAAAGTGACTTAACCAATTCAACAACATCAGAATCAAGGCCTGTTGAGAAACCAGAAATGCTGCCAATATTAGTGATGGCATTGATTACTGCATTATCAACACGTTCATCACGGTAACCTAAAATGATAGGGCCGTAAGCTAAACGAAAATCAATGAATGTTTGATCGTCACAATCGGTAATAGTGCAACCCTTCATACTGCTCAAAAATACTGTGTTGTCTTCGCCCCAATAACGATAACTATCGGCAACGCCGAGGGGCATATTTTGATGGGCTCTTTTGAGCATGGCGGCACTATTAGGTTTATGTGTTTTGGTCATAATGTAGTCCAATCTAACTGATGTATTTTCAACAAGTGGTGTGAAATAACGATAATATTTTATGGTTGAGATAATACAGGTAACGTGCGAAGTCAGGAAGTGTTAGCAGCGATTATATAAATAAAAAAGCTCTTACACATATGATGTAAGAGCTTTTTGAAAGCGCCATTATTGAAAAATTAATAGACGTTAGTTGATGTTACATACCGAAGGTACGTGAAACTGAAAATACAACACGTGCATCGGCACTATCAATATTCATACTGGTGTCTTCAAGCGCTAAATTAAGATCAAAGCCTTTATAACTGGTCATGTATTCAAGGCGCACATGGTTGTATGCATCTCTTTCATTCCATGCCCATTTATTTTCATCGTTAGATGTAGAACGATCGAAACTTGCTCTAATATTGTGTCCTGGTGCAACTTCGAATGTATGAGCAACCATGGCAATATAATGACCAACATCAAGACCAAAATAATCCCAGCTGTACCAGAAATTTAATTCGGTATCGCCGACAGATGAATTATAAGCAAATTTGGCGTAAGCCTCGGGATAATTATAGCTATCTGAGACTGAGTCACCATGATAGGTATAATAAGCAATGCCTGTATCAAGACCAACTTTATCGTTTAGTTGAAAGAACTTTCCAACGTAAGCATCTAACTCTATATTGGTGTCGTCACCGCTACCAAAGTCAACATTAGACGCCCAAGCACCAGCATAAAAACCATCGCTTCCAGCGTAATCTAAACTGGCTTGCAGCGCAGGATCGTTTCCTGTTTGGCTGACACCGTTAAAGGTGTAATCAGAGGTTACATTAACTGTTGCTGATACTTCCGCTAATGCGCCTGAAGATACCGTTAATAAACAACTTGTTGCTAAAGCAATAATACTTTTTTTCATTACGTTAATACTCATTTAATTAAGTCACATGTTCTATTTTAGTAAAATCTATTTTATTTTCTTTTGGTGAGCTTTCTATTGACGCCACTGCTTTGAATTTGTTTAATAAAATATAACCAAAGCATGTGAAGAATAAGCCAATAACTACTGCTCCAACCCATTGAATTTGTAAGAAGTCTAGTTTAAATAGCAAGGTAAGCAAGCTTAATGCTGCAAGGTTACCTAAAAAGTATTTAATTTTTCCTACACGGGCAACACCGACATTCAAGTTATCGGTATATAAACGAATCAATGAATCGAGCGAATTAATGACAAAGGTGATACCCACAACCGCCATGGCAAGATTATAAAAACCTGTGGTTTCTATGCCGTTTAAATTGTAGTAATACAAGACGCTAAACCATATTGCAATTGGGATAGAGGGAAATACCATCATGGCAAGCAATACTTGATATGTGCGCAAACCACCGACAAAACGCGCGGTAAATTGGCCGATCATAATACTCCATGCAAACCACCAGTAAAGGTAGAACTCATGATAATCATTCATCGGTAAGACAAATTCATGGATATTACCAAAGTAACCACCGAGCAAAGCAAAGGTGCTAGCAAATTCACCAAGGCTTGAGTTTTCTCCCATAAACGCACCGCCCCACATTAAGGCAATTAGGGCGATAAAAAGCCAGGTGGTGGCTAAACTTAAAATACGGACATAGCGAATGTTAGTACTTGAATATACGGCGGTAGCAATAACCAGCAATACAATTAAGTAGAAACTACCAATAATAGATTCACCATCGCCAAGCTCTGGCAGATACCAAGGCAAGTTAGACAGTAATAAATAGGCGGTAAAGGCACAAGTACCGATGATCACGATGTTATTGATGAGTTTAACCAGTGGAAGCTCAAAAAAGCCTACACGTGGTTCAATCACACAAAAGTAAAAACAAGTGAGGAAGTAAAAACTCCAAATAAGAAAGGCCCAGAAACCAAATTCGATGGCTAATGGGTTCGTGAAGCCGTATTCCGGGCTTGTTGCTAAATCGGCATAACCGGCAAACTCAGTTAATGGGAACATAATCAGTCCCACGTCTAAGCCCGAGGTGAACAATATGGCGATAAAGGTGAAGGTTTTAACGGGCGTAACGCCAACACAGCGTACGTTTCCCCAACGATATAAAATAAATGCGATTGTGGCAAAGGTAAATAATATGCCGGCAGATAACCAAGCTGTCATGATTGTCTCCCTGGTGTACGTTTAATCAATATAAAGATAATTAACTCCTCTTTTTTCTTATAGTAGAGTATTCAGTAGCACCTAATAAGTCAGTCTGACATTAGGCTTCAAGTTTCAATTATCGCCGTCATACTGTAGTCGTTATAAAAACAAGATGACGGCGATAATTAAGCGCTGAAAGATTACTCGCGATTAATACAATGCTCTAAAATTTAGTTTGTGCTTCTTTTTGGTATTGCTGAACGTTGTTGCTGCTGCCAGTTAGGGTCAATGGTCACCTTGGCATTCAATGGCGCAAGTAATTCGCGACCACGAATAATATCGGCTGCACGCTCGGCAACCATGATTGTTGGTGCGTTTAGGTTACCGTTCGGAATGGTTGGGAATATTGATGAGTCAACAACGCGCAGACCATCAATACCGTGCACACGAGTTTGTGGGTCAACTACTGCCAGTTCATCTGTGCCCATTTTACATGAGCAGGAAGGATGGTAGGCGCTCTCAACAAATTCACGAACAAACGTGTCTATTTCTTCATCGCTTTGAATACTTGTACCAGGTTGAATTTCTTCACCGCGATATTCATCAAGTGCTGGTTGATTAATAATTTCTCGGGTTAAGCGTACACAAGCACGAAATCCTTCTCGGTCATCTTCATGTTCAAGGTAGTTAAACAAAATTTCTGGATGGGCTTTAGGATCGGCTGAAAGCGCTTTAATATGACCACGGCTTTTGGGCTTGTTATGGCCAATATGTACTTGAAAACCATGACCTGCAAACGCTTCTTTACCGTCGTAACGCATGGCTGCAGGTAAAAAGTGGTATTGAAGATCAGGCCATTCAACACTGACTTTAGAGCGGATAAAGCCACAAGATTCAAAGTGATTGGTTGCACCTAAGCCTTTTTTAGTTAAAATCCAACGAACACCAATTTTAAGTTTACTGAACCAATCTAATTTACCGTTAAGGGAAATGGGCTTTTTACATTTAAATTGGAAATAAAACTCGAGATGATCTTGTAAGTTCTGACCAACACCGGGTAAATCATGCTTAACGTCAATATTGGCTGCTGCAAGTACCGCTTTTGGACCTATACCTGAAAGTTGTAATAAGTGTGGAGAGCCAACCGGGCCGGCCGATAAAACCACTTCTTTATTAGCCTTAACATCAACAATTTTTCCTTTACGCTCATACCTAACCCCAACGGCTTTTTTTCCGTCGAGTAAGACCTTATGTACTAAGGCATGGGTGATCACGGTTAAGTTGTTACGCGCCATAGCAGGACGTAAATAAGCATTGGCTGTTGAGCTGCGTACGCCGTTTTTAACCGTCATGTGCATTGGCCCAAAGCCTTCTTGCTGTTCGCCATTGTAGTCTTTAGTTTCAAAATAACCGGCTTCAACACCGGCATTGATAAAGGCACGGTACAACGGATTTTTCATCTCGTTACCGTTGTTAACCCCTAGCGGACCCGATTTTGCGCGATATTCATTGGCACTAAATGCCCAATCTTCTGACTTTTTGAAATAAGGTAAACAATGGGCGTAATCCCACTCTTGAGCGCCATGCTGTTGCCATTCGTCAAAATCTTTTGCGTGTCCACGCACATAAACCATACCGTTAATTGATGAAGAGCCACCCAGCACTTTACCGCGCGGGCAATGCATTCGACGATTATTTAAAAATGGCTCAGGTTGCGTTTCAAATTGCCAAGCATACTTTTTGGTATTCATTGGAATAGACAGGGCCGTCGGCATTTGAATAAAAATACTTTTATCACTGCCACCGGTTTCAATCAGTAACACACTGTTATTGCTGTCTTCAGTCAAACGATTTGCGAGTACACAGCCAGCTGAGCCTGCACCGACAATAATATAATCAAATTTTTCGCTATTCATTTAAAACCTATGTTAATAATGTAGTACGTTGAATATTTAACTGTTGACGTTTAGAGAAAATAACTACTTGTTTAAAAAGGACTATCAAGTTTTTGTAAGCCTACATATACCGCTTTAATTTGCGTAAAATGATTCAGTGTAGAAAGACCATTTTCTCGACCGATACCTGACTGCTTGTAACCGCCAACTGGCATTTGTGCTGGCGATGCGCCGTAGCTGTTGATCCAGCAAATACCGGCTTGCATTTGATGAACAACACGATGGGCACGGGTAATATCTTGAGTAAACACGCCGGCTGCTAAGCCAAATTCTGTATTGTTAGCGCGGCTGATAACTTCATCTTCATCATCAAAGCTTAGTACACTCATAACAGGGCCGAAGATTTCTTCACGACAAATGGTCATTTCATCATGACAGTCACCAAAAATAGTGGGTGCGATAAAATAGCCATTGGGCGCATTGTCCGGTTGCAGCGCTTTGCCACCATGTAGCAGGGTTGCACCTTCTTTAATACCAATATCAATATAGCTTTGCACTAGTTTTTGATGCTTTGCTGAGATTAGTGCGCCAAAATTAGTGTCAGAATCCATCGGATCACCGATAATAATATTATTACGTGTGCGCTCAACGAGTTTTTCAATAAACGCGGGGTAAAGTGATTTTTGCACGAACACGCGGGTACCGTTAGTACACACTTCGCCTTGGGTATAAAAATTACCTAACATAGCACCAGAAACAGCATTATCGAGATCTGCATCATCAAAAATAATCAGTGGCGATTTTCCACCAAGTTCCATGGTGACGTCTTTTAATGAACTTGCTGCAGCTGCCATGACTTTTTTGCCAGTACCCACTTCACCAGTAAAGGAAACTTTAGCAATTTCAGGATGGTGCGTTAGCCACGCGCCGACATCACCGGCACCTTGAACGACGTTAAATACGCCGTTAGGCACGCCTGCTTCAGTAAAAATTTCAGCAAGCTTTAGTGCACCTAGTGGGGTTTCTTCAGACGGTTTGAAAATCATCACGTTACCGCACGCTAATGCCGGTGCCGCTTTCCAACACGCTATTTGTAAAGGGTAATTCCAAGCACCAATGCCGGCGCAAATCCCTAGGGGTTCACGACGAGTATAATAAAAGTCGCCATCGACGGTCTGCTGATTACCTTCAACGCTCGGTGCTAGGCCTGCAAAAAATTCAATAGAATCAGCGCCAGACAATACATCCACCACTGAGGCTTCTTGCCATGGCTTACCGGTATCTAACACTTCAATTTTAGCGAGTTGATCGTTACGTTCACGTAATAACGCCACCGCTTTAAGTAAAATGCGGCTGCGTTCTATTGCACTCATGGCTGACCACGTAGCAAAACCGAATTTTGCGCTCGCTATGGCTTTTTCTTGTACCTGTTCATCAGCAACTTCAACCTGATAGATAACTTGGCCGGTTGCAGGGTTAGTAACATCAAAGGTTTCGCCGCTGCTATTTTCAATATAATTACCATCGACATAGTTTTTATAACGTATTAATGACAAGTAAGGTCTCCACTTTTATTAATTTAATGACTTAATTTTATGACTTAATTTTATGGCTTAGCTTAATGACTTAGTTTTTCGTCTATAAAGCTTTTACATAATTGCTCTGCTTGTTTGAACTCTGCTTCTGGCTTATTGCTCAAGGCACAGCGTAGCCAGAAACCATCAATCATTGCCGCCGTTTGTTTTGCCGCCGTTTTTGCTGCATTTTCTGTTAATAGTTGACGAAATGAGAACAGTAGGTTGCTGTATAAACGTTTGCTATTGATATTTTGTAGCCTACTTAATTTTGGCTCATGCATTGATTCAGCCCAAAAGCTCAGCCATATTTTGATCGCTGGGGTAGAGCGTTGAAATGACGTAAAATTAGCTTCAATAATAATTTTTAGACGTTCAGTTGCCGTTAGGTTTTCAACCGATATGCGACTGAGTAGGGCTAATCTTAACTGCTCTAATAGGTGTATAATTGTCGCTTCAATAAGCCCTTGCTTACCACCAAAGTAATGGCTAATAATGCCCGAAGACAAGCCCGCAATACGACTGATTGTGACAATCGTTGTATTTTGTAAACCGAATTCACCAATAGATTCTAGCGTTGCATCGATTAGTTGTTGTTTACGTACGGGTTTCATTCCAACTTTAGGCATAGGGTGTTTTCTTTTTTAATTGAACGTTCAATTAGTTTCTATTCTAATGGCTTTTGGCTGAATGATCAAATTAGCTTTTGGTATAGCTTGATTTCACCCAGCTATATTTAACATGACTTTCCATGTTAATTGGCGCAGCGGCGTGGTATTGCACAGTGTGATGGTACTGGTACTTTTATGGTTAAAGGTTAGAGTTCGAATGATAACTTGCCGCTATTCCTTGATGGGTATAGTTGACGGGTAGATTTTACCTTTGCTGAATACATGTTAGGTTTAGCAAGGTCGGCAAGTAACATAAGTAACACTGTCAGAAGCAATGTACTCGCAATAAAAAAACCTCTAATAGTAAATATTAGAGGTTTTACTGTGACGTGCCGTTTGTTATAAAGTTATTGACTTCAGATTTAGCCAGTACGAATTTAACAAGTACGGGCTAATTGCTGAATGCTTAACTGTTGTAAATTAGCCATTACTAACATCTTCGAAATCAGCATCAATGACGTCGTCGTTACTCGCATCATCGTTGGCAGCATGCTGTTGCTCAGCTTGTTGCGATTGTGAGGCTTGCATGATGTTAGTGTAAGCTTCCTGCAATGCTTTTTGTCGAATTTCAATGGCAGCTTTATCATTGCCATTAACCGCCATTTTCAGTTGCTCAATCAAGCTGTTAAGTTCCGATTGTTGCTCTTGAGTTAAGCTTGCCATAGAGGTTTGTACGGTATGGATCAATTGATCTGCTTGGTTGCGTTGCTCAACTAACTCGCGCTTTTGTTTGTCTTCATTAGCGTGAATTTCTGCATCATTAACCATGCGATTAACTTCATCTTCGCTCAAACCACTTGAGGCGGTAATAGTAATACTTTGTTCTTTACCTGTAGCTTTATCTTTCGCTGATACATTTAATATACCATCTGCATCGATATCGAAAGTGACTTCAACTTGCACTGAACCGCGTGGGCCTTGAGCAATATCGCTTAAGTTAAATTGTCCTAGCGACTTATTGTCGGTCGCCATTTCGCGTTGTCCTTGCAATACATGCACGGTTACTGCAGCTTGGTTGTCTTCAGCGGTAGAAAACGTTTCCGAAGCTCGTGTTGGTATGGTGGTATTTTTTTCAATAAGCTTGGTCATTACACCGCCTAAGGTTTCAATACCTAGGGATAATGGTGTTACATCTAGTAATAATACATCGCCTACTGTTCCTGACAACACGCCAGCTTGAATAGCTGCACCCATAGCAACGGCTTCATCAGGGTTCACATCTTTACGCGGTTCTTTACCAAAAAAGGCTTTAACCGCCTCTTGTACTTGTGGCATACGAGTTTGGCCACCCACCAAAATTACTTCGCTGATATCCGCTTTGCTTAAACCTGCGTCTTTTAACGCTTGCTCACACGGGGCGATAGTACTTTTAACTAAGTCTTCGACTAAAGACTCTAATTTAGCTCGAGTGATTTGTACGTTTAAGTGCTTAGGACCGCTAGAATCAGCAGTAACGTACGGTAAGTTGACGTCAGTTTGTAGTGCTGATGATAACTCTATTTTCGCTTTTTCAGCCGCTTCTTTAATACGTTGTAAAGCTAACGGGTCTTTTTTAACATCAATACCACTGTCTTTTTTAAATTCATCAGCAAGGTAATTAATCAGGCGTAAATCAAAGTCTTCACCACCTAAAAAGGTATTACCATTAGTGGCTAATACTTCAAACTGTTTTTCGCCGTCAATGTTTGCTATTTCAATAATGGAAATATCGAAGGTACCGCCACCTAAATCGTAAACCACCACTTTTTGGTCTGCTTTACTATTTTTATCAACACCATAGGCTAATGCCGCGGCTGTTGGTTCGTTAATAATACGCTTTACATTTAAGCCTGCAATCTTGCCTGCGTCTTTGGTCGCCTGACGCTGTGAATCGTTAAAGTAAGCCGGTACGGTAATCACTGCTTCAGTGACTTTTTCACCTAAATAAGCTTCTGCATCTTTTTTCAATTTTCGTAAAATTTGCGCTGATACTTCCTGTGGCGATAGTTTTTTACCGTTTACTTCAACCCAAGCGTCGCCGTTGTCTGCTTTAACAATTTTATACGGTGCTAGCTTAATATCTTTTTGTACTTCTTTGTCGTCAAACTTGCGGCCAATTAAGCGCTTTATGGCAAATAAAGTGTTGGCGGAATTTGTTACTGCTTGTCGTTTTGCCGGTTGACCTGCTAGCGTTTCATTGTTGGCATAAGCAACAATTGATGGCGTAGTTCGGCTACCTTCAGCATTTTCAATGATTTTGGCAACACCGCCTTCCATAACTGCCACACATGAGTTTGTTGTACCTAAATCAATACCAATAGTCTTAGACATAATAATCACCTATTTTAGAATAACTTTATAAAAAGGTCTGATGCTTTAAGGCTATTACCCAGTAAGCAGTTAGACCGTATAAACAGCCTTTGCTGTTTGGTTAGTGGAGCTATAGTACGTAAGGTGAGGAAATGCTTCTGTCACAAATATGACAGTAATGATGAATTTATTATTTTTGTAATTTGAAAGCCATTTAAAAAAGGCTGCTGCTTAGGGAGGAAATTGATTAGCTTTGCTATATCGCGACAACTAGGTAGAATAAATGCTCTCGACTACTTTGCTACTAATGTCAATTTATCTATGCCTAAAGATGTTCCTCAGTTACCGCAAAAAGCCAATCCAGTGTTAGTAAAACAAGCTAATATTTTTGCCGATTTGCCCGCGCAATTAATTGAAGACTTTCAGCAGGAATTTCAGCTTAATGAATGGCACAAGGGCGACTACATAAACTCCGACATTTTAATGCAACGTTTCTATGTTGTTATTGAAGGGCAGTTAGAGATAAAGCAAAGTAATGCTGAGACGGGTCGAGAAGCAACCCTAGATATGCTCTACGCTGGCGATTGTTTTGATTTAATGGTGTTGTTAGATAATCAACCTCATGATGTGATTATTTCACCTTTAACAACTGTGAAGCTATTGTCGGTGAAGTTGGCAACTATGCGACATTGGTTATGGACTTACCCTGAGTTTAATCAACAGTTTATGCCATATTTAGCTCAAAAGATGCGTGAAAAAGAGCAGCAAGCCAGTAGCTTAATTTTAAATGATGTTCCTACGCGATTGAGCCGGATTATTTTAAAGCATATTAATAAAATTAAATTTTATACTGGCGTTAAAGAAGAAGAGCATCAGCACCATTTGGTTAATGGTTTAAATGATGACACCTTAGCGCGCATGGCAGGATCAGTACGGCAAGTCATTAATAAGCAGTTACAGCTTTGGAAAAAAGCGGGCACGCTCGATAAAAAACGCAACCAGCTGATCGTTAAAGATTTAGAAGCATTAGAAGAAGCGGCAAAATTCACTGAAACTTTACCTAATGCGCCTTTGATGCAAGATAAAATGAAAGATTAAATGAACGCTAGACTATTTAGTTTACTGCAGCTAAACGCTTTAAGTGTTGTTAAATTGTCGCTGCTTGTGTTTTTGACGGCACTGTGTGATTTGAAGCCTGACCTTGAGCTAACCGCATATTAGCGTTGATATTAACCATGAAGTTTATTGTCTAATAGTTCACAATATTGACTCTCATGGTAATTAGTCCTAAGGTTTAGAAAAAGGTTATAATTTCAAATGAATTACAAATGTAAGGTAAAAAGTATAACTTTAATTCTAAAGCCTAATTTTTGGTTGAGCCTAATCGCTTGCAAAAAAATTAAACTCCAGCGACTCATAATTTTATTTCCGTTAACTTTTCTCACTTTATTTTCCACTATTTTTTCGGCGTCAGCACAAGAAAAAATTATTATAGGCGCCATTCATGCCCCGCCATATTTTACCGTTTTGCCAAATAGTGATGCGGTAACTGGCTTAGTTCCGGAATTACTTGTTTCTATATTCTCGCCACTTAACATTGAGGTTGAGTACAAAGTACTTTCTTTAAAGCGAGTCAAGGTGGCATTAATAAATGGTGACATTGATGCATTTCCATTGATGGTTGATGGTATTAAAGCAATAGATAAAGTGGCGTTATCCGATAAATATTGGAGTGCCAATAATTACGTGTGGGCGTTACGTTCAAAATATCATAATGGCATCGAATGGGAATCATACGCGGACTTGACAGAATACAAAATTGGTATTGTTAGAACGGCCAATTATGGACCGGAAACTGATAGGTTTATCAGGAATAATAGTGGTATTTTTTATCAGTCAGATACATCACCAGACAATATTAAATTATTATTAGTGGGGCGATTTGATGCTACTTTTAGCAATGAAGATATCATCGTAAATTATAACAAAGATCAAACCCTCGTTCGTTCAAGCAAGGCTCTATATACTTACGACTATCGAATAGGTTTTTCCTTAAAATCGCCATTTGTTTCTCGTATTAAAAGCATAAATGAACAGATAAAACAGATAGAAAAGGTTAATGAACGGACCAAAGAATAAACTTAAATTGTGACGATTCTGTTTATCGAATAAACGAAGTGCTGGTTTTTTATAAGTCGCTAGAAGCTCAATACAAAGCCTGCTCACTATAAAAAAAACAGGCTTTCTCGGCGCTTTAACATTTTTAAAAATATCTTAAATAAATTCAGTCTAATGACGTTAATCACTAGCACTCTGCTTAACTTTATTTTCTTTATCATTATTCGCTAATGCTTTTAAAGATTGATAAAGCTCTTCTTCTTCAACGGACAAGCTTTTCGGTAGTACAATTTTTAGTTTTACAAAAAAGTCGCCAGCAACTTTACTGGGTAATCCTCGACCTTTTAAGCGCATTTTACTACCACTACTGATCAATTTAGGCAGGGTTAAATCAATAGCACCGGTTGGTGTTGGCACTTTTACTTTATCGCCTAATGCCGCTTGCCAAGGTGTAATAGCAAGTTCGGTTGTTATATTCGCGCCCTCAACGAGATATAAATCATTCGGCTGAAAACTTACTTCAAGATATAAATCACCATTTTTTGCACCGCCAACACCCGTTTGACCTTGTTGGTGTAAACGAATCTTTTGACCTGATTTGATACCTTTTGGGATGGTAACTTTCAATGTTCGTTCTTTCGTTTGCCGCTGTCCATGTTCATTTACAACTTGATCTTGTAAGGTGAAGTTTCGGCTTGTTCCTGTGTAGGCATCTTGTAAATCAATCATTATTTTTGCGTTACTGTCTTGCCCTGGTCGCTGATTCGACTGACGCGTGCGTGATGACTGTTGATTAGCGTTGAAGCCACTGCCAAATAATGATTCAAAAAAGTCACTGAAATCACCTTGTCCACCGGCATTAAAATTACCATTGCCTTGGTGAAATTGCTCTTGCCAATTCGGTGGTGGTGTAAAGCCTGATTGTTCACCTTGCCAATTATTGCCAAGTTGGTCGTACGCCGCGCGCTTTTCTTTATCACGTAATACTTCATAAGCTTCGTTAATGTCTTTAAAGCGGCTCTCAGCATCTTTTTCTTTACTAACATCAGGGTGAAACTTGCGTGCTAATTTTCGGTATGATTTTTTAATATCGTCTTGAGACGCTATTTTATCAACGTTCATGATTTTATAATAATCTTTATAATTCACTGTGCCCTCCTGCTTAATATGCCAGCGGGTAACTTATGAGTTAGCTGCTGTGAGCAATATTAGAAAATAAATTCGCTGAGTAGGTCTGAAGATGGAACTCAGTGATGGTTAATTGTTAATTTAGCTCAGACTTACTTTAGCTTGCCCAATTTGATGACTTTATTATAAGAGCACAGAAACGTGATGAATGTCAGTAATGTGACAGTTGACGAAAAATATGCGATGTTAACATTAAATATTAAACATAAGGTAAGTCTATGTCAGAGATTCTCATCCATAACGCAGCAGAGTGTAAGTATGAATATCATATTGATGGTTATGTTGCCTATATAACTTATGATGACCAACAAGGTAACATGCACTTAACCCATACCATAGTTCCTGATGCGCTTGCTGGCAAAGGCCTTGCCAAAACATTGCTAGAAGATGTATTGCAACACATTAAAAAAGATAATAAAAAGGCCGTAGCTAAGTGCTCTTACATTATTAAATATTTAGAAAAAAATCCTCAAGCAAGTGAATTTTTTGTTTGACTTCTATCAATTATCAATCGTGGTTAAGCGAATATCTACATTTTTAGATTTTATTAAACCAAGATTAACACTTGGCTAACTAGAAGCTATAGTCAATTAAATCATCAAATTATAAAATCATGTAGTTATCATATATTTTTTGAAATTCACCACTTTCTTTGAGCTTCTTTAAGCCTAAATTAAAATCATCACGAATTTTTTCATCTCTAAATACTGGCCGGTAATCTTCAGGGGTTGCTGTGGTAAAGTTATGCTCGTCAACTTCATCTATGGTGAGCACATTTAATAACTTCATGCGTTTTGCAAAATACCTGAAAATATATCGGTCGCTTAATACGACCTCGTAGCGTCCTAAGTGCAGCAGTTTTACTTGGGTAAACTGATTGCTAATGCTAAAAAGTCGGTCTTCTTTCGCGACTTTATTTAACCACTTTGGATAGCGTTTTTCAGCGCCTTGAAAAGACACTACGTGCAATAAATCTAAGTCGCTAGGTTGAGTAATCGAAATGTTTTTACTTTTTAAACTAATAAAAACATTGTCATAGATCACTGCAGGGTTGGCGTAAAATCCACCGGATGCCTTGAGATCAACACCCATATCTCCCATGATTGCATCGACTTGATTATTTCGAAAAGCAATTGGAATACGTGCTAAAGGGAAGTAGAGCGGTTTTAATGTATGGCCTTTAAAAGCTAATGCGGCTGAAATGATATCTATTTCAATACCTTTATCATGCTTTTCAAATACATAAGGTGGAATGTTTTGGCCAAACGCCATCAATATATCTTTTGCGCTTGCTATGCTAGAGAAAAACGCCATAACAAATAAGAAGTAATATCTAGATGATTTTATTATCATATGAATAAACCAACTGCCCGTATGAAGAATGAAATTTAAAAACAAAAAACAAAACTTACCTTGTCTTTATAATGTATGTGGTTGAGGTTTTGACTATATAATGCCATTAACATAGTAATATCAATATAATGATATTACTATGTTAATATTTGTATTTCAGAATTCTCTTGATAGCTTATGAAAACTAAATATTTATTCAATGGCCATATAAATACTACAATTATGGTAAAAAATTAGGGCAATAATTCTTTAGGTAAATCCCAACTCGTAACTATCTGCTTACCCTGCCAGTTTTCTATTGTTAGCCACATTTTATGCCCGGCTTCAATAACGGCGGGCGCAATAGCATGTACTTCTTGGCCGTGTTGACTACCATGCAATATCCCTACATCACCGGCTTGTAATGTAGTTAACGGAAGGGCTGCATAGCCAATATTCAAATACGCTTGGCGAATGTCAGCAATATTACCTTGGCTAAATGTCAACATAAAATCTTTTATATAATGGCCATCATGAAGGTACGGTGGCTCAAGATCATAGGGCGCTGGTGTGATCTGAAATGAAGCGATTTCTTTTGTGCCCCAAGCGTCGGGAAACTCTGGGAATAATGAGTGATATAAAAAATAAATGGGTAAAATTAACACCAAAGCATTTATTTTATATTTATGTCGATGCCATAAGGAATTTTTAGCGCGCGCCATTATCGTATTTCCTACTCAGTTAGTTTTGTATTTTTTGCTGTTGCATATTGTTTGGTCGTTATGGCGCCAGCTGTTGGCTCGGTATTTCCCCGAGCTGCTTTTACGGTGCGACTTCCCCACATTAAAAATCCAGTAATTGACATGCCGGTAAGTAAAACACCAAAAACAAACCAAATAATTTTTGTCCATATACCGCCAATAGTGCCGTAGTGAAGTGGATTAGCAATATGTGACATTGTTTGTAGAATCGTCATTTGAGCAGGTGTTCTTTGATCTGTAATGACACCAGTCCAAGGGTCTACAACCACACCATAAGAATATTGGTCATAGAAAGTGAAGCTCCCCCCACCGTAGACTTTATAAGTATCACGATTATGTTCAGGTAACATGATATAGGTACTTTTGAAATCAGGAAATTTTTCTTCAGCAATGGCTAAAGCATGCGCTAACGTGAAAGGAGGTATTGGTATTTTTGTCTTATATGGGGGAAGTTGTTCAACCGCAACTATAGGTGAGTGTGGCTCAATATCGTAATCAGCATGCCATAAAATAGCCTGTACTAAATACCATAGCCCAGTAAGGCTCATTAGTATCAAAAACCAAATTGACCAAACACCGGCTAAACGATGTAAGTCGGCTAATAGTGTTTTTTTACCTTGTTTTAAACGCAGTTTAGGCTGTGTAAATGCCCGCCAAAAGCGTTTATAAATAACTAAGCCAGTGACCAGAGCACCGAGCATTACTAGGGCCATCGCACAAACCAAGTAATAGCCAATACTGTAGTTATGATGCCATGGAAATAAAAGCCAACCATGTAAGGAACGCATAAAATTTACAAAGGTTATGCCTTGATTTACTTCCTGAATTTCACCTGTGTATTGGTTTACATAGGCAATCGCAAAAGGTTTATCGCTATCTGTAAAAATAACTGCATTGATAAGGTAAGGCTCAAAGGTCATTACCGTACTTACTTTTGCGTTAGGGTAGGATTCTTTAACGATGGAAACTAATTCGAAAGCCGATTTTTCAGCAAGATTTTGTGGATTACTAGCACGAGAGGCCGGATTAGTTAACCAAGTTAATTCATGGCTGATAACCGAAATTGTGCCGGTAAGACAAACAAAGCAAAATATCACCCAAATAGGCAATGAACACCAACCATGAAGTTGAAACCAGAGACGGTTACTAAGTTTTGACATTTTATTCCTAACTAATCACTGTGCATAAAAGCGCATCTTAATATCCTATAAGAAAGACATCAAGATCTAAATGAGATTAGTTTTTATTTGTATTTGCAAATAATAGTGATTATCATTTGCGTTAATTTTTTTGATGATAAATAATCTTTTTTAACAATATTTATAAATATATAAGGGTAGATATGAAGCTCAAACGTACTTTCGCACTTTCTTCGTTAGTTTTAGCTATGGGATTTCAGGCACAGGCACAAGAAATTAATCCTGAGATAAACGCTAAATCAAGCGAGGATCATTTAGAAAAAATTTTAATTTTAGGCGTGAGACAAGACAGAGTTAGTCAAGGTGCGACGGGATTGACAATGGAAATTGACGAAACACCACAATCAATTAGTGTAGTGACGGCAGATTTAATTAAAAATTACGCTGCTAATAATCTTAATGATGCGCTTAAATTAGCCCCCGGTATCGGCGTTGAAGAATGGGAAACTAACCGTTCAAATTATACTTCTCGTGGCTTTGAAATTAAAAGTACCCAAATAGATGGTGTAGGATTACCAAATGACTGGGGTATTGTTACTGGCGCGTTGGAAGCATATGGTTATGAAGAAGTTGAAGTTATTCGTGGTGCAAATGGACTATTAACCGGGGTAGGTAACTCTTCAGGTACGATTAATTATGTCCGTAAACGTCCAACTAATGAAAATGAAGGTGAAGTGGGTTTATCGTTAGGGTCTTATGATTATAAGCGTGCAAATGTTGATTACTCTGCATTGCTAACTGAAAGTGGAAGTTGGGCTGGGCGAGTTGTTGTTGCTGTTGAAGATAAAGGCTCACACCTTGATGGTTTAGAAAATGATCGCAGTTACTTTTACGGGGTTGTTGATGGTCAGCTAACCGATAACTCGACACTTACGGCGGGCTTCTCCTATCAAGATGCAAATACCGACAATAACATGTGGGGCGGATTAGTATTTAACTATACTGATGGTACCCAAGCCGAATGGGAGACCAGTGATACTACAGCGCAAGAATGGGCAATGTGGGATACGATTAGCACGTCAGCTTTTATTGAATATGCTTATCTATTTGATAATGACTGGGAAATGAAGCTTACTTATAATAAGCAAGGTTTTGAAGATAAAAGTAAGTTGTTTTATGCTTATGGCAGTATTGATAAGGCAACTCAATTAGGTTTGATTGGTTGGCCAGGTAGATACGAGAGTGAATTTTCCTCTGATATTATCGACTTAACCACAAGAGGCCGTTATAGTTTATTTGATCGAGAGCATGAAGTGACTTTTGGCCTAAGTAACGCGAAAAGCACTAAAAAAGGATATCAATATGGCTATGATTACACAACTACCCCTGCCGCTGGAGCCACGCCTAGTTTTCCTTATGCTCAAAATACGATACCTGAGCCTGAATGGCTAGGTAAAGAGGAATACTCTGATATTGATGTGACATTAACGCGTTTTTTTGGCTCTACAAAGTTTAACGTTTCTGAACATTTATTTGTTATAGCAGGCTTTAACGCCATTAAATATAATCGTGAAGGTGTAAACTCTGCAGTTGATATTGATAACGAGGAAAGTGAAACAAGCCCTTATGCTGGCGTAACTTATGCGATCTCTGATGATATTAATGCTTACGTAAGTTATTCAGATATTTATCAGCCGCAAGAACAATATAATTTACAAGGTGACTTTTTAGAGCCAACTAAAGGGGTAAATTATGAAGCAGGTGTGAAAACACATTGGTTTGATAATAACTTACTTGCCACCTTTGCTGTATTTACCGCAGAGCAAGAAAGCTTAGCAACTTATGCTGGAACTAATCCAACTACGGGTCAGTTTTATTATAAAGGCACAGATGTAAAGTCTAAAGGCTTTGAAGTAGAAGTTGTTGGTCGCATTACTGAGCAGTTGAATGTATTGCTGTCTTATACTTCAATAAACTTGGAGGATTTTGCCGGTGAAGAAGCGAATGAATGGGCACCACGAAAGACCATAACGTTTTCAATTGATTATACCTTGCCACAAATACCTGAGTTTACCTTTGGCGTGGGCGGTAAGTGGCAATCTGATACGGTTAATGCAACCTATGCTGTTGAGCAAGACTCATATTTATTGGTTAATGCTTTTGCTCGTTGGGATGTATCAGAGCAATTTAACATCCAAGCTAATATTAACAACCTTACTGATGAAAAATATATCAACAGTTTGATTAATGTTGGTTATTATGGCGCACCAGTCAATGGCACATTAAGCTTAGCTTATCGTTTCTAAAGAATATTTCTTACTTATTATAATTTAAATGAAGTGAATTAAGCTTATGTAATAGGCTTAATTCACTTTTTATTTATCAACCTGAGGTAATGGCATTGGCTATATAGACGTTCAGCAAGTAAGGGCAAGCAGCCAAAGGTGATAAATGACTTTAGGAAAAGGCTAAGGCATGAAAATATTATTGGCTCTATAGATTAGACCTTTACTCATCAATACTAAAAATAACTAATGTGGCAGGTTAAATTTTACCGATTTTAAAATTCGTAAACCTTGTTCCAATTGCACTGTGTTTTTGAATTCGATTAACATCGAAAAACCTATTTCTCCTGAGACTGTTGGTATAGTTAGTGCCATTTTTTTGTCTTGTATTAATAACTTTCCGTCATGGCCGTCAATAATGACGGCTTCGCTAGTCGCTTGGGTTAAGTCATTAAATTTTGATGAATACCTGCCTAAATCATAAGTTAGCGTGATATTTTCCTGCTCTAATTGACCGGCGATTGAGTCTAAAGCGAGGACATCAATAGGAGTTAAGCTTGTTGGCCGTTGAAAGCATAACTGACTCTTTGGACAAAATTCGACCCAGCTATCAAGTTGTGAACTATCGTTGCTATTTGAATAGCTTGCATAACATAATGCAATTAAACATAAGATTAAAACTGCTTTAGCAAATTGCATTATAAATCCGTCAGGCACCAACACTTGTTACTTAGCTTACTATAACAAGCGCTGGATTACCGAATTACATTTACTATTTTCTTTTTACGCCATTTTTTAACAAAAGGCTAAAAGAGAGTAAAAGTAGTGCTAAGGTACTTGGTTCCGGAACCGGTAATGGTGTGCTAGCTGTTGCGACAATTAATACGGGATTAATATTAATCCAAAAGCTGAGTCCGTCAGTTTGTACTAAAGAACTTGCACGAATGGTTGCAACTTCTTGGTCTGTTAACGTGGTATCGCTATTTAGTGATGGGTTCATTAGGCCACCAGTACGGTGGTCCAAACCTAAGTTATGCGCTAACTCGTGGGCTAATATTTCACTACCAAAACTGCCAGCGGCAAAAACTGATTCAACAACAAAATCATTACCGGGAAATTCGCCACAGCCAACAATGCCAGTGTTAAATCCACCACAGGCGTCGACAGTGTCAACAAAATAAAAGTTAACGATATTAGCTCCACCAATATGCAAGTTAAATAACTGATTAACTTCGGCATCAGTTGTGATGTCTAATAAGTTAGGAAAAACTAATTCAGACGACGCACCAATGCGTATATCGATGGGGATATTGGCAAAACTTGATTGGGAAAATATAGCATCTAGCGCAGCTTCATCGGTGGTAATAAAACCGGCTTTAGCATGGGATACAATTAATAATCCAAGGGTTAATACTAACGATTTTAATACGTTCACAAGTATTCCTTTTTAATAGGTAAGTTACTGAGCTAATAAATTAGCCTTTAATTGTAAACTATTATGTAAGCAAAAAACATTCCGTAGTGTGCTTGTTTAATCAAAACAAACTGTTAGTTTTAGATATTCTGATTATTTAGTTAAAAGTGTTAAAAAACACGACAACAAACCGCTTGTTTCCTTCCGTGTTTGACGTCATAACAAACAGCTTCTATTTTAATAGCCGAAGAATTTCCCCTTGTAAAGATTAAACACATCACTATCAAACCATACACTATCACATCGGTTATAAAATAATCACTTAAAAGTAAAGTTTCGATGGGGGTCTAGGTGATATTGCTGTATAATGCGCGGCTTTATTATGATGACTGGTCAGATGTTTAATATTTTCATTTGCTTAGTTGTTAAAAATTACAGTATTAACTCTCATTAAAACTATCCGTTAGCGCTAAGGTGTTAGCGAAAACTGGTTAATGAGTTTAGTTAACGGAAAATAGGAATACCTTTTGATCACTACATCGAACATTACTATGCAATTTGGCGCAGAGCCGTTATTTGAAAACATTTCGGCTAAATTTGGCAATGGTCACCGCTATGGTTTGATCGGCGCGAATGGCTGTGGCAAATCGACATTTATGAAAATACTGAGTGGTGATTTAGCACCAAGTTCAGGTAATGTATCCGTAAGTACCGGCAACAAAGTCAGTACTTTGGGCCAAGATCAATTTGCTTTTGAAGCGCATAATGTTATTGATACGGTGATCATGGGTGATATGCCATTATGGAAAGTTAAACAAGAAAGAGATGCCATTTACGCACAAGCTGAAATGAGCGAAGCTGATGGTATGCGTGTTGGCGACCTAGAGAGTCAATTTGCAGAAATGGACGGTTACACCGCAGAAAGTCGTGCTGGTGAAATTTTACTTGAAGCCGGTATTGATGAGTCTTTTCATTACGGCTCAATGCAGCAAGTCGCTCCTGGTTGGAAACTGCGTGTTTTACTTGCTCAGGCATTATTTGCTAATCCAGATATTCTATTACTTGATGAGCCAACCAACAACTTAGATATTCATACTATCAGTTGGTTAGAAGGTGAGTTGAATAAACGTAAATGCACCATGATTATCATTTCTCATGATAGGCATTTCTTGAATTCTGTTTGTACCCATATGGCAGATATCGATTACGGTGAATTACGTATTTACCCGGGTAACTACGAGTTTTTCTTACAGCAATCAGCGCTGCTACGTGAACAGCTATTATCAGGTAATGTTAAAAAAGCCGAAGAAATTGCTGAGTTACAAGACTTTGTTAACCGTTTTGGTGCCAATGCATCAAAAGCGAAACAAGCCAGTTCTCGTGCTAAGAAAATGGATAAAATTAAACTTGATGATGTTAAATCGTCAAGCCGTATTACGCCAAAAATTGCTTTTGCTCCAGGTAAAAAAATGCACCGCCAAGCATTGGAATTAGAAAACTTAAGCCACGGTTTTGATGGCAGTGTATTATTTGAAAAGGGAAACTTGCTACTAGAAGCAGGTGCCAAACTAGCAATTATCGGCGAAAATGGTGTCGGTAAAACGACCTTGTTGCGTTGTTTAATGAGTGAGTTAGAGCATGTTGAAGGTGTGGTTAAATGGTCAGAAAATGCTTCAGTAGGGTATTGCCCACAAGATAGCGGGCGATTTTTTGATAATGATCTCACCTTAATGGATTGGATGTCTCAATGGCGTAGACCTTGTCATAATGATTTAAGCGTTCGTGGCATGTTAGGCCGTATGTTATTTACCGATGACGATGCCAATAAAAAAGCGCGTAACTGTTCAGGTGGTGAAAAGAATCGCTTGTTATTTGGTATGTTGATGATGGGTGATATTAATGTATTGATAATGGATGAGCCAACTAACCATATGGATATCGAAGCGATCGATGCCTTAAATAATGCCTTAAAAGACTTCGAAGGTACGTTAATCTTTGTCAGCCATGACCGCGAGTTTGTTTCAAGCTTAGCGACGCGGATCATTGATATTAAAGATAAAAAATTAATTGATTTTCAGGGCTCATTAGATGAATACCTTGATAATCAAGCACAAGCAAAGAAAATCGCTTAATTATTAAAACTTCACCAGTGTTAAGTTCAATAACTCGTGAACTTAACACTGATTCACACCCGTAAGTTATGGTAAATGTACTTTACTCATTAAATTCATCTTGTTGATAGCCAAACTTAATAGTTTGGTCATAATGTACTTTTGTTCAATTTTTTGGCTGAGATCCTTGGTTTATTTTAATTACCTAAGGTATCGTTTTTCAGTCAATAGACAGCTATTACCTTTCATTTTTACCTAAATCAACATATTGTACTCCGAGTCCTTATCTAGACTCTCTACGCCTATCTATCGCTTTATATTTGTCAGTATTTCTTACACTTTTTGGTTTGAGCATTTTTCAATACCGCATAGGTTGTTGCTTTTTTGAACAATTGTTGTTGTGGCGTAAAGCTTGCGTATTAAATCCAAACACTTATAAAAGGACTACACGGATGCGTAAAGTTATAAGATTTTGTTCTATTCTATGTGCGTTGATTTTTATTGCACCTACAGTTACAGCCACTTTAATTGCTTCAGATCTCACGATAACCGGTAATGTTGAATTCGACACTTTGCTGTCAGCTTCCGCTACAGGTAACGCCAGTCAAAACGCGGATATGTCACTTGTTATTGGCGGCGCTACATCAAACACATCTATTGCTAATGTTACCCCTACGGGAGCCAATCCCTTAGGTGGCGTACTCACTGACTATGGCGATGGTGTAGGGGTGAGTGCTATCGGAAGCTCTACTGCTGGTGCTATTAGCGCAATTCCTGATTTTATTTTTGATCTCGGCTTTTCGTTGAGTAATAGTTCGGCAACGGACAGCTATCAAGTCTTTTTTGAATTAGCGTTTTCAAATTTTGTAGATGCAGAAGGCTCAGACGCTTTTATTGATGCTGAAATTAACTTGTTTAATAGCTTACTTGCTGAAATGTTTTTTTCAGATTTAACGTCAGATACGGTTTTTGGTGATCAAAAAAATGGTACTGCTTTGGCGACTAGCGGCGCGACATTAACTGATAGTGGCACATTTATTTTTGATATAACCTTAGCAGCAGGCGCGTCAGATAGCTTTTCTGCGGTATTAAAAATGGATGGTGGTGCCTTTGATAATTCGTCTTTATTTAATGCCCGCACTAGTGCTTTTATTAGTGTTATTGGTGCTGATAATTTAACCGGCGGACCACAACCTCCTTCACAAGTGCCTGAGCCTAGTGTCTTTTTACTGTTTATTATTGCGATTACGTTATTACAGATTAAACGTCGAATGATTCGTTAATTTATTATTTATCCATTAAGGAAAATGAAAATGAAAACATTAAAAGTAATAAAGTTAAGCTGTATTTTAGGATTAAGTCTCACTGCGATAACAATGCCGATAAAAGCATTTGCTTGTTCTTCACAACCTTATATTGGTGGAATGTGTGCTTTTGGTGGTAATTTTGCCATTCGAAGCTGGGCAAAAGCTGAAGGACAGCTACTCGCGATTTCGAGTAATAACGCGTTATTTTCTCTTCTTGGTACGACTTATGGTGGCGATGGACGAACAACGTTCGGTTTACCCGATTTACGCGGACGCTCACCTATCGGTCAGGGGCGTGGTCCAGGGCTTAGTGATTATCGTCTAGGTCAAAAGGGCGGAGCAGAAACTCATACCTTAAATGTTTTACAAATGCCGGCTCATAATCATAGCGCAACAACCACAACGACCAATGCTGTTGACACTAGTGCTACAACGATAGCATTGCGTGCTTTGGCCTCGAGCAGCACAACTAACGTGCCGACTAACGCAGTTTTAGCTAATAGCCCGAATCGAGAAAATATTTATAATAGTGGTGTACCTAATGTCGATATGGGTGCTGATGCGATTGCTTTAAGTTTAAGTGTTGATGTAAGTTCCACGTCAAGTACGGTGGTTAATAATAATGGTAGCAGTCAGGCTTTTAATATTCGCGGCCCTTACCTTTCGCTCACTTGGTTAATTGCCTTACAAGGTATTTTTCCTTCGCGCAGTTAATTACGTTGGTAACAATGACTAAATCAGTAATATATCACCAGAGTCAAGGCCGAGTAACTTTCGGCCTTGTATATCTTATACTATTTATATTCCTTAAACCGCCTGCTTTTGCTAACGGCACTGACGATTGGGCAGGTCCATTGCACAACGCTCAGACATTACTCACAAAGCAAAAGTATCGAGCCGCATTAGTTGCCTTTAAAGAGCAAGCCAATTTAGAGAATGGCCTTGCTCAGTTTACGGTAGCGTTATTTTATGATTTGGGCTGGGGGATGACGCCACAACGACCAATAGCTTGTCAGTGGTATCAAAAAGCAGCACAAAATAATATGCCGGGTGCAATGCAGGCACTGGGCCAGTGCTTTCTTGACGGACAAGGAGTTGAGCAAAACAAAATGCTGGCTTATCAATGGTTTTTAAAGGCATATGAGCACGGGATAGCTGAGGGGGCTTGTCAGGCAGGGGAGTTATTACTCTCTGGCGATGGTGTTGACCTTGATGTGATTTCTGGGCAACGTCTCTGTTTTGAAGCTGCTCAACAAGGCGCTGTGAGCGCACAAAAAAAATTGGCACAGTGGTATTTCTATGGACAATACTTTCCTCAAGATTATCAGCAAGCTTTTAATTGGTTACAGCGGGTTGCTAGTATAAAAGCACCGAGTTCAGCTTACCTTTTAGCCCAGTTTTATGATCAAGGTATTGGCATGGATGTTGATGAAAGTCAGGCCTTGCGTTGGTATGAAATCGCCGCATCTGGAAAGTATAAAAAGGCTTATATACCAACAGCTTTACTGTATTGGCAAAAGTTTACACAAGCAAAAAAGAACAAAAAACAGCTGTTAGCAAAAAGTTATTTGTGGGCAAAAATATCATCAATCTCATCAGAGTTAGCAGAAGATCAAAACCTATCAAAGCAATTATTAGAGCAAGTTTTGTTGCAAATGCCAGTAAGTTGGCAGAACAGTTTAGATACAAAAATCACGGATCATTTAGCCGTACTATAGTCTTTAAAAATAGCGTTTAAAACTCAATTGCATTTTAATAACGAATGTTTACCTCAACGCAGATACTCAGTGTTATCATGGCCTATATTTTACTTTATTTGATTAACGACTAAATGTTAATTTTATTTCCTAAGGCAGGATGTCATTGAGCTTAGCCCATGCAAAGCCTGTTGATGATGATCCATCACTATTCGAACCACTCTTTGAATTAATTGCTAATGACGTTATTGATAAAGGCCACAGTATTCGTCCTTACGCTTTACCTGAAAATTTAACTTCGCTGTTATTACAACATATAACCGAGTTGCCAAAAGAAAATTTCAAGCGAGCAGGTATAGGTCGAGCCAAAGAACATACTATTAATGACTTCATTCGCACTGATGAAATATGTTGGATAACCGGTAATAGTCATGCGGGCAATGCTTGGATTAAATGGGCAGTAGCACTACAGAACTATTTAAATAAACGCCTATTTCTTGGTTTGTTTTCTTTTGAAAGTCATTTCTCTCATTACGCTAAGGGGGACTTTTATAAAAAGCATAAAGATGCTTTTAGAGGTGAAGATAATCGAGTGTTATCTTTGGTGGTTTACTTGAATCCTAATTGGTCTGCCGATGATGGTGGTGAATTAGTCATTTATCCTGCCTACTCATCGTCGTCGATAATTGTAGAACATAGTAAAATAACAGTAACTCCTAATTTTGGCACAATTGTGGTGTTTTTAAGTGAAGAATTTCCCCATGAAGTATTGCCGGCACTGCGTGACCGTTATGCTATTGCTGGCTGGTTTCGTTTAAATACCAGTATTGCAAATAATATCGATCCCCCACGCTAATGTTAGCTAATACGAAAACAAAGTTATATCACGGGAGAATTATCGTTGGCTAAGTTAGTTAAATCGCCTAAAAAGCTTCATGTCATGAGTGATCTAACTGAAGTTAACCAAGAACTACTCCCTTTGAAAGCCTTAGCTGACAGAGAGCTCGCCTCTATTTATGGTTTAACCGGCATGGTATATACCCCGTATATCGACGAATATATGCAGGTTAGTATCAAAAAAGCGGCGATATTAGCCTGCTTAAAAGCACAGGGCTATTTACCTCTGTCAGAAGTTGAAGTGATTAGTGTTGAGCTAGATTTGTTACACAAAAGAGCGAGAAGTAATGCTGTATTTGAGTATCAAGGTAACGAATATAGGCGGCGTTTTTCACCGTTAAAACTCAGTAAGTCAGGTAAGAATGTACAAAAGTGGGCTAAATTTTGGCTTTTACAGATGCCCAATGGCAAAATTGATCCAAATTGGGAACGGCAAGTGCGAGAGATTTGGCCGGCCTATTTTTTGATTCGAACCATTGACTTATAGTCTTTGTCAGCTGCTTTCCATTTGCTTATATATACCCGTTATACTTGAAGATGCAATTTCAGAGTTAAGCTAGGAAGTCAGGCCAAGGCGCGATATCTAGATAATGGTTATTCCCTTATCAAGTATGTCAACGCAGGACTGATTTTATAACTTAGCTCCCTACGGGCAAGCCTATAAAGGGTCATCTCCAGCGTTATTGATGTTGACAATAGAATAACTATTCACTTCAATCAATCTCTTGCAGCTAACCCTTCCCGATTTGCTGAAACCTGCCTCTTCAGGTGAAACGGGTATATTGTAAATACTATCAACTTTACGGATGTGAAAGCGCGCAAGATGTGAAAATCACTTATCTTCACATCTTTAATTTTAGGCGAGTAGGCTTATAAAGTTAGCTCATACGGTCTGGTTATTTTAGGCATTAACATCAACCACCACGCGACCGGTAATTTCGCCTGCTAAAAGCTTGTCGGCGGTCGCTATGGCGTCATGCAATCCAACGATAGTTGATATTTCTGATATTTTATCAGCCACCTGTGTTTGTGATAATCGATGCCAAGCGTCAAGTCTGTCTTGTTGTGAGCGCATAACACTGTCGATACCTAATAGCGAAATTCCTCTCAAAATAAACGGTGCGACTGTCGCAGGAAAGTCCATACCTTGTGCTAAACCACAGGCTGCAACACAACCACCGTATTTTATGCTGGCACAAACATTGACAAGTGTAGTGCTACCAACAGAATCAATTGCTGCCGCCCAGCGTTCTTTCATTAGTGGTTTACCCTCAACAGATAATTCAGCACGGTCGATAATTTCGTTTGCTCCTAACCGCTTTAAATATTGCGCTTGTTTATTACTGCCAGTTGATGCCGTTATTGAATAGCCAAGATCCGCTAAAATTCTAATGGCAAAGCTGCCAACACCACCCGTTGCTCCTGTCACTAAAATACTACCACTTTCAGGTGTAATTCCTTGCTTTTCCAAAGCAATTACCGACAACATTGCCGTATACCCTGCGGTACCAATAGCCATAGCATTAAATGGTGTTATGTCTTTGGGCAAGGGGATAAGAAATTCGCTATTAATACGAGCTTTTTGTGATAAGCCGCCAAGGTATTTTTCACCAACACCATAGCCATTAAGTAAAACATGTTGACCAACGGAAAATTTATTATTGCCACATTGCTCGACAATGCCGACTAAGTCGATACCAGGTATCATAGGAAAGCGCCTAACGACAGGTGCTTTACCTGAAATAGCCAGTGCATCTTTATAGTTAATTGTGCTGTAAAGTACTTTAATAAGCACATCACCGTCTTGTAAGTCCGCTTCGTTAAGCTCTTTAACTTGGGTGTGGTAGCCTTGGCTGTCATCTTTATTGATCACTAAACTCTTAAACATAACGCTCTCCAATATAGACCGATCGTCTATTAATGTAGTTAAAAATTATTTTACGATTAATTGCAAAAATGAACCGATAAAAGTATCGATAGGTCGTAAGTTTTTGGTCAATTTACTCTTGGCGATTGCGCCTTCCCAGCCCATCCAAAAGAAACTGGCTAGCGTATTGCAATCAAGAGCAGTATTAATCGCGCCTTCTTGTTGGGCTAATTGCAAGCAACAAGCTATTTTGTTTTGCCAAACATCAAAGGTATCTAATAGTTGCTGTCGATGGCTTTCTGGTAATAAGGTCACTTCTTGTTCAAGGTTGCCAATCAAGCAGCCACGTTGGAAATTATGGCGTGTCATACCAGCTTTCGCGTCGTTAGCAAAGTTTTCAATGCGCACTAGCGGTTTGTTTGCTTTGTTAAGTAAGTGTAAATCTAATTTTTTGGCAAAATAGTGACTGTATTCTTGAATCACTGCGATACCAAAGGCTTCTTTATTAGCAAAGTAATGATAAAAAGAGCCTTTGGGGACAGATACTTTTTTTAAAATTTGGTCAAGCCCAGAAGCGGAAAAACCAAATTCAGTAAAATATTCTACGCCACTTTGCACTAATGCTTGTTTAGTTTGACTGCTGCTTCTGCCTGATTTAGCTGGCCGGCCACGTTTTATTATTGTGTTATTTATGTTCATTTCTTTATATTAGACCGACCGTCTAGTTAAATGCAAGCGCAATATAAAACAAAGATAAAAATAAAAGTATGACGGTGTTAATCTTTTACCTTGGCTTATCATGAGTTGTCGCAGATTTGTCGCGCTTTGCCGCATTTATTGCTCGTTTGTTAGCATTTGTTATATCTTTACATAATACCAATAGCACTACCTTACTCACGCGAAATGGAAATTATGGCAACGAAAAGCACTGAAAGTACACTTGAATTAGGGCCACAAGCTTTTTCTAAACAAAGTCATCAGTTTTGGATTTTGCAAATATCGGGCTGGTTAGGCTATGCAGTGGTAGTTTTTTTGGCGATTATTCGGCCGCAAATAGCGCAGGAGAGTTTTAATTTTTCAGGGCAAATGACCAACTTAGTGTTGGAAACACTCAGTGGTTTTTTATTATCTTATCTACAATGGCAACTGATACGAAAAATTGTCCATTTACCGCTAAAAAAGACCTTGTTTTTAAGTTTTTTATCAGCGGCAACCTTAGGTTTAATTTTTAACGTTATTAAATTAAGTTTCTATAAAGTATTGGTTTATCAGCAAGAGTGGAATGAAGCGTGGGATATGCTCGAGTTTGGTGGTTGGCTACTTTTCTCGTTAACTACGATGTTTGTTTGGACGTCGATATATTTTATTATGCTCTACAACACTAAATTACAAGGTGAGCATGAAATGCTGCTGCGGGCGCAAACCGCGGCTAAAGATGCGCAGTTGCAAATGTTACGTTATCAGCTTAATCCACACTTTATGTTCAATACCATGAATGCAATATCAACACTAATTTATAAGAATGAAAATGAAACCGCCAATGAGATGATTGATAAGTTGTGTGAATTTTTTCGTTATTCATTGGATAAAAATGATAAAAGTAAAACGACACTACAAAAAGAACTAGAATTAATAGATCTCTACTTATCGATTGAAAAGGTAAGATTTGCTAATCGACTTAATATTGAAATTGATGTCTGTAAAACCGTATTAGACTGTCAAGTGCCGAGCATGCTATTGCAACCCCTGGTGGAAAATGCCATTAAATATGCGATTGAGCTACGAAAGTCCGGTGGTAAAATTCGTATCATGGCTAACCGAGTAGACGAGCGTTTGATCATACAAGTAGCAGACAATGGGCAAGAAACTCAAGTTAAAGTCAGTGATGGTTTCGGCATTGGTATGAGTAATACCAAAGCGAGATTAAATGCTATGTTTAGTGGTGACTACCATGTTGATATTACTGCTACTGATGAGGGGGGAACTATGGTATCTATCTCTATTCCCTACGAGAGCTAAGGTTAACTATGATTAATAAACCACTTACCGCATTAATTGTTGACGATGAGCCGCTGGCTTTAGAGGGCTTGCGACTTCGGCTAGAAAAAATACCCGAAATAGAGGTCATCGCAGAAGCCAGTGATGGCGATCAAGCTATTCATTTATGCCAAAAATTATCTCCGGATGTGTTGTTCTTAGATTTACGATTACCTGGCCTTAATGGCATTGAAGTTGTTCAAGCTTTGCAAGCGGATATTTTACCTATGGTGGTTTTTGTTAGTGCTTATGGCGAATATGCTTTAGATGCCTTTGAACTTAACGCTATTGACTACGTGATGAAGCCGGCTAACTTAGGTCGTTTGCAAAAAACGGTCGAGCGGATAATGCAGCGAGTTAAACCGGTAGATTCCGGTAAAGAGAAGTTCAAGCTGTTACGTGCCCTAGGTGAAAGTTCAGGCATAGCCGTGTCGGAACTGGAAGATTGGTTAGAGTCAGATAAACCATTACCGACACCGTTTGTTCAAGAGCTTGTGATCAAAAATAACGATCACGAAAAAGTGTTTTTATCGATTCATGATATTCGCTGGATTGATGCCGCAGGTGATTACATGTGTGTGCATACTAATGATGAAACCCATGTCGTGCGCATCACTATGAAAAAACTCGAAAGCCAACTTGATCCTAAAGTATTTTCTCGGATTCACAAATCGACCTTAGTAAACGTTAATTGTATTAAGAGTATTAAGCCGTTACGAAATAGCGAGAGTATTCTTGAACTGGGCAATGATGTGCAGCTAAAGGTCAGTCGTAACTTCAGCTCTGACATTCAAAAAATTGTCGAATCAAAGCAAATTTAATCGCACTAAGTGCATGGCTAAAATGCCTTCAACCTTTTGTCGTATTTTTGTCTCGCCTCACCTTGCTATGTGATAAAAAATCGCCCATGCCGCATGCAGAAACCACCATGGCGCATTTCCTTTGTAACTATTTGTAATTTAAATCAGTATGATCTTAGGGGGTAGTCTGCACTCATTATGTAAATAATGGTGTGGCTGCCGAGCTATGGTGTTAAATAAATCTTAATTAAATACTATTAAAATCGATAAGGTTTAGTTCGCACAACAAAAATAGTTGGGTAAATGGAAAACAAATTATGATAAAAGCTGCAAAAAAATTAACACAATTGCTTGCTGTAGCATCGACAATGTCGTTGCTTGGCTGTGGCGGTAGTGCAGAAACCGAAACTAAACCGGATAAAATTGATCCACAACAACCCGTTAGTGACTGGGCCTTAGTGTGGAGTGATGAATTTGATGGCGAAGCGATCAATGCACAAAATTGGACGCACGAAGTCGACTGTAATGGTGGTGGTAACCAAGAGAAGCAGTGTTATACCGCTAATGCTGAAAACTCATATGTTAAAGACGGTACGCTAAGTATCGCTGCTTTACCAGCAGAGGAAGGTGCTGCATTACCTTATACCTCCGCACGTATGATCACGCGTTACAAAGCGGATTTTAAATATGGCCGTATCGAGATGCGCGCTAAACTTCCTTCTGGGCAGGGCAGCTGGCCGGCATTCTGGATGATGCCAACAAACGAAGAATACGGTGATTGGCCACGTTCTGGTGAAATTGATATCGTAGAAGCTGTGAATTTAGGTGTAGTTAATGATGAAGGTATTGTAGAAAACAATATCCATGGCACCTTGCATTACGGTAAAAGTTGGCCAAACAACTCTTCGTCAGGCAAAGCGCACAGCATAGAGAGTGGCGCTAATCCTGCAGATGACTTCCATACTTACGCCGTAGAATGGCAAGAAGGTGAAATTCGCTGGTATATGGATAACTATTTATACGCCACGCAACGTCAATCAAAAGTACGCTATAACAGTAAAGATGAAGCGGTAGGGTTAGCGCATAAAGGCTGGTTTACTGAATATTATCAGCAACTTTCTGGCGAACTTACCACTTTTTGGGATACAGCGCCGTTTGATAAAGATTTTTATTTGATTCTAAACTTTGCCGTTGGCGGTGATTGGCCTGAAAATGTTAATGCTACAGGTGTCGATGCCGCGGCTTTTGGCGCTGGCAACACCTTTGATGTTGACTATGTACGTGTTTACCAGTGTATGTCTGATCCTGCAACCGGTAAAGGCTGTGATACAGTGCGCTCGGGCTATGATGATTTAGAAGATGGCTTAGTTGAAGGTAAAGCTCCTGTGCCTTTGCCGCCGAGTGACGGTGTCGCTAAAAACCTCGACATTTTTGACGGTAGCTTAGACGCAAACTGGACAGCATGGGATTGTTGTGGCGGTACAACGCCTGCCATTATCGCTGATGCAGATAAAGGTGATGTCGTGCAATTTAATATTAACGACAATAACGGTACTGTATTAGGATTTTCAACCCGAGGTGGACATTTCCCTGAAGATTTCTCTGGTGTTTCAAGCCCTTTTGATGCCTCACCTTTAGTCGATCTAAACGGCAGATTGTCATTTGAAATGAAAGTAATAACGCCACCAACCTCGGCAACCACATGGATTCTAAAATCAGAGTCTGGCGATGGTGGTCCTAATACCGGAGATGTAGCCTTAACTGAAAGTACAGAAGGCGTAGCACCGGTCGTTGGTCAATGGCAAACGTATACCTTCCCATTAGCATTTTTGCAGGAAAAAGGCCTTGATTTAAGCGCTATTGATGTGGTGATGGTATTCCCTGCTTGGGGAACAGGTGAAGGTGCAGAATATTTAATCACTAATATCGCTATTGAAGGAGATGTTGGTGCTTCACCAGAGCTTGTGGTTTTTACCGATGATGAAAACCCTAGCTGGCCAATGTGGGACTGTTGTGGTGGTTCAACTCCTACGGTTGAATTAGACGATGACGCCCACGGCAATGTTGCCGAGTTTTCAATTGGTGCTGAGCCAACGGTTATGGGCTTTATTTCTCGCGCTGCTAACACTGAAACGCCTGCTCCATTCGATGCTTCTGCCATTCTAACGAATGGTGTTATCCAGTTTGACATGAAAGTAACTGCAATGCCTGGCGATGCTGCTTGGATGTTTAAAGTTGAAGCAGATAATAATGCCAGTTTTGCTGAACTGCCATTAACTGACAGCGTTGAAGCAACTGTTCCAGCGCCAGGTCAATGGCAAACCTATACCTTTAACTTATCTGATTTAGCTGACGCGGGCTTAGATGTCAGTGCCATTGACGTCTTAATGATCTTTCCTGCATGGGGGGCCGGTGAAGGCGCTATTTATCGTGTAGATAACGTTAAAATTTACGATCCTACCGCGGTGACGGGTGTTAATACCTTGTTTGCTGAAGCACCAGCGTCTGGTTGGGCATTATGGGACTGCTGTGGTGGCACAACCCCTGCACTTGTTGCTGACGATACTGCTCACGGTGTCACAGCCGAGTTTTCAATAGGCGCGCAGCCAACTGTCATGGGAATTATTGCACGAGAAGAGTTTGTCGAAAATCCTGCACCAGTTGATGCATCGGCAATCCTAGCTAATGGCGTTGTTCAATTCGAAATGAAAGTGACATCAATGCCGGGTAGCGCGGCTTGGATGTTAAAAATTGAAGCAAACAACAATGCCACATTTGCTGAAATGCCACTTACCGACAGTGTTGAGGGCGCAGCTCCTGTATCCGGTGAATGGCAAACCTATACATTTACACTGCAACAATTATTTGATGCGGGCTTAGATATTAGTGGCATCGATGTCGTAATGGTATTTCCTGCATGGGGCGAAGGTGAAGGTGCAGTTTATCGTTTAGACAATATGATGATTTACGAGCCAACAAATTAATAGCCGCGTAATCGATAAAAATTAAAAGTTAAGCGGCTTTCAAAAAATATAAAGCCGCGATTAACAACCAAATTATAGAAGCAGGGTGAAAATGAAAAATTCAAAATTCTTAAAAAAACCTATTGCATTGGCGATCTCTTCAATTTTAGCGACCGGCCTTAGTGCACCATTAATTGCAGCTGAAGAAAATTTAATTGAAAATACCGATAGCGAAGTGGAAGTCATTGAAGTTAAGGGTATTAAAGGTAGTTTAATCCGTTCAATGAATTTAAAAAGGTCAATGTCAGGTGTCGTTGATGCTATTTCTGCCGAAGAAATGGGTAAGTTTCCAGACACCAATCTAGCAGAGTCTTTACAACGAATTACTGGCGTATCAGTGAGTCGTTCAAATGGTGAAGGCAGCGAGATTACGGTACGTGGCTTTGGTCCAGATTTTAATTTAATTACCTTGAATGGCCGTCAAATGCCAGGAACGGGTAACTCACGTTCGTACAGTTTAGAAAATTTATCATCTGATGGTGTTTCCGCATTAGAAGTATACAAAACCGCACGAGGTGAACAACCTAGCGGTGGCTTAGGTGCAACAGTCAATATTGTTACGGTTAAACCACTGCAAAGTCCGGGAGAAAAATATACCCTATCAGCGAAAGGCATTTATGATGAATCGAATGTCACTGGTGACGATATTACACCAGAGTTTTCAGCGCTATACAGTAATACCTTTGTTGATGAAACCTTTGGTTTAGCGTTGTCTTTCTCTCACCAAGAGCGTGATTTCCAAAAGCAATCGGCAAATATACAGGGTTGGCAATTTCAACCTGATGCCCAACTACCGTCATTAGATGCAGATAAAATTATTGATAATCGTAGTGCAAATGCAGCCGCAGGCGCATTTTTCCCTCGTGATATGAATTACGGTATTGCCAACGTTGAACGTGAAAGAACTAACGCCAACCTTACCTTGCAATACGCGCCAGTTGACAGCTTAGTTATTAGCCTAGATTACACTATGGGTGAATCTACCACAGGTACAAATTCTGTGGGCTGGGGGCAATGGCATGATTATGGCGGTAACATTAATAGTTATGAGCTTGATAGCAATGGCACGGTATTATTTGCCGACTTATCTGGGAATGATGGCTCATATACGGCCAACCGCGATACTACTGAAGTCAGTGAAAAATCACTGGGTTTTAATGTTGAATGGCAAGCAAGTGACCAGTTAAGTTTTTCCGTCGATTACCACGATTCAGAAAGTGAAGAAGATAATGGTAAAGACAAGGGGATGGGTGGTACGGGTTCATTGGTCTTTGGTTCTGACCAATTAGTAAATAAACATTATGACTTTAGAAACGGCGACATTCCGCAAGCCACAATTTTTTGGCGAAATGGTTCAACGACACTAGCACCGAGTGAAATGGATTCACATTTTAGTCAATTTATTCACAGTCCAGGTAAAGCTGAAGTTGAACAATTGCAAATTGATGGTGTTTGGGAAAATCCTTATGACTTTTCGTTAATGACCGTTAAGTTTGGCTTTGCTCGCACAGAACAAAAAATGAGCGGCTCAAATGCTTGGAGTGGCCTCATTGGTGGTTTCTTATTTAACCCTAATTATTCTGCCGCATTTCCAGACAGTATGTTTAATTACAACAGCACAAGTGGCTTTTTGGACCAGTTCTCAAATGGCAGTAATCCAATTGGCGCAGGATACTACTATAGCTTTGACTTTGATGAAGCGGTGGCTCGTTCGCAAGCTTATTTAAATCAAGACCTGTTAGGCGATGACTATTTTAGTACTGACCCTTATCGAGACGGTAGCATTCAGTCAGAAAGTTCTGTAGAAGAAAATACCAACAGTATCTATGTTTCTTCTTTGTGGGATTTTGATGTCGCAGATTTTCCCGTGCAGGTGAACTTGGGCTTACGCTACGAAGAAACAGAAGTTGAAAGTAATGTTTTACAAGACGTTCCCAATGATGTTTGGTGGCTAGGAGGCACTGAGTGGTTAACGCAATATACCTCAGGTGAAAATAACTTCTACGTTGAAGAAGGTGAGTACGACATTCTTTTACCTATGATCGATGTTCGCGTTGACTTAACTGACGATATTGTTGCTCGAGCGTCTTGGAGTAAAACTATCTCGCGTGCGCCTTTGGGCAACCTAGCGGGTGGCTTAGCATTAAGCCCAAGTCCGGGTTTGGATTCGCGTACGGGGAGCCAAGGTAATACGGATTTAGATCCCTATGAGTCTAAAAACTTAGATTTCAGTCTTGAGTATTATTACGCCGAGGGTAGCTATGCTGCGGTTGGTTATTTTAGAAAAGATGTTAAAAACTTTATTAGCACTCGCAGTAGCGTTGCACAGTATGAGGGGATACGAGATATATCTAAGGGACCTCGCTATGCGCAAGCGGTAGCTGATCTTAACGCCGAAGGCATATCAACTACCGGCGATAATATTTTTGCTCGAATGCAAGAAAATGGCGCCAGCTTAAATGCGCAAGGTTATCTCGTTCCTAATGCCGATGATCCACTTATGGCTTGGGATATCAGCGAACCTTATAACTCTGATGAGAAAATGGTCGATGGTTTTGAACTGGCCATTCAGCATCTTTTCGGTGAATCTGGCTTTGGCTTTGGAGCGAACGCTACCTTTGTTGATGGTGACGTTGAATTTGATACTGAAAGTCTTGCACAACAATCTCCACTTGAAGGCTTAAGTGACTCAGCAAACTTTCAAGTGTTTTATGAAAAAGATGGTTTGTCAGTGAAGGTTACTTACGCATGGCGTGATCAGTATCTCATTGGTGTTGGTCAAGACCAAGGCTCAAATGATGCTCCTCCGCAGTTTGCTAAGGAATTTGGTCAGCTTGATATGAGCGTGAACTATGATATTGACGATAACTTCACGGTATTTGTTGAAGCGATTAATTTAAATAATGAAACGGAACAGTCTTTTGGCCGCTATGAAGAACAGTTCTTATCAGCTAACCAGTATGGTTCAAGATATACCTTAGGTGTGCGTTATAGCTTTAGGTAATCGGTCATAAACGTAGCGCCTGTAGAGCTGCAGGCGCACATTTCTCTAAATTTTTCTTTGTCATGTATTATCAACATTGTTATTAACTTGCAAAAGCTTAATTCAATGAATATTGACAGCACATGACATGCTATTTCAATTGTATAGGACTTTTCTTATGGCTAGCACTTCAGCTGTATTGGGCAGCCAGCATAGCGACACTAATATTGGTTCACCGAATCAAAACCGCTTTGCTCTGATCTCATTAACATCATTGTTTTTTATGTGGGGTTTTATTACCTGCTTAAATGACATTTTAATCCCACATTTAAAAGCTATTTTTGACTTAACTTATACGCAATCTATGTTAGTGCAATTCTGCTTTTTTGGTGCTTACTTTTTAGTTTCACTGCCCGCTGGGCACTTAGTGAAAAAAGTGGGCTATCAAAAAGGTATAGTTGCTGGTTTAGTTGTTGCAGCCTTAGGTTGTTTGATGTTTTATCCTGCGGCATCAATGCATAGCTACCCAATGTTTTTGTCTGCGTTGTTTGTTTTAGCTAGTGGTATCACTATTTTACAAGTGTCGGCAAACCCTTATGTTACTTTACTTGGGCCAAAAGAGTCGGCGTCGTCACGCTTAACCATGACCCAGGCGTTTAATTCTTTAGGCACCACCGTTGCCCCTTATTTAGGTGGTTTGTTTATCCTAAATGAAGCAGCTAATGCAATGGTTACTACGCCTTCGGCAGACTCAGTCAAAGTACCTTATTTAATACTAACCGCTGCTTTACTGTTGTTGGCTGCTATTTTTGCTTGGTTGAAATTACCACACATTACTAGCGCTGAAACGGAAAAAGATGAAGTGATTTCAGGCTCAGCTTGGCAATACCGTCATCTAGTTTTAGGTGCAATTGGTATCTTCGTTTACGTAGGTGCTGAAGTAGCCATAGGTAGTTTTTTAATTAATTTTTTTGGCGAAGCGAATATTGCTGGCTTGGAGGAGTCACAAGCTGCTAAATACCTAACCTATTACTGGGGCGGTGCTATGATTGGACGCTTTGTCGGCGCTGCGGTGATGCAAAAAGTAGCGGCTGGTAAAGTGCTAGCCTTTAATGGTTTTTTTGCAGCAGTACTAGTCACTACAGCCATACTAACCAGTGGTCAAATTGCCATGTGGTCAATTCTTTTGGTTGGGCTTTTTAACTCTATTATGTTCCCTACCATTTTCAGTTTAGCGTTAAGCGGCTTAGGTAAACACACCAGTCAAGGCGCAGGAATTCTATGTTTAGCCATCGTTGGTGGTGCAATAGTGCCTTTATTCCAAGGGATGCTAGCTGACAGTATGGGTGTGCAACTATCGTTTATTTTACCGGTAGTTTGTTATGGCTACATCGTCTTTTACGGCATCCGTGGTGCGACACCACGCTCCGCTTTAAAACAGGGGCTTGCGTAATGAAAAAATTATCTTATGCCATATTATCTGCCGCAGTCTTGCTTGCCGTACAGGGCTGTAACTCATCAACCAAAGAACAAGTTATTAATGATAACGCCAATGCAGAGCTAGCAGCTAAAGACTTATCAATTTGGCCAAGTATAAGCTCAGCAGTGAAAAGCGATGCTGCGCTCGAGCGAAAAGTGCAAGCTATGCTAGCCACAATGACTTTAGAACAAAAAGTTGCGCAAATGATCCAGCCAGAAATTCGTGATATCACAGCAGAAGATATGCGTAAATATGGTTTCGGTTCATACCTCAATGGTGGTGGCGCATTTCCGCAAAACAATAAACATGCAACACCTCAAGATTGGATTGCCCTTGCGGAAGAAATGTATCAAGCCTCAATTGATGACTCACTCGATGGTTCTACAATCCCTACCATGTGGGGTACAGACGCTGTCCATGGGCATAACAATGTTATCGGAGCGACGTTATTTCCACACAATATTGGCTTAGGGGCGGCTAACAACCCTAAGTTAGTTGAGAAAATTGCCAAAATAACCGCTACAGAAGTGATGGTTACGGGTATTGACTGGGTGTTTGCGCCTACAGTTGCCACAGTGCGAGACGACCGTTGGGGAAGAACCTATGAAGGTTACTCTGAAGATCCCGAAATTGTAAAATCCTATGCAGCCGCTGTAGTCAAAGGCTTACAAGGCCATGCAGGGAAGGATTTTCTAGGTGATGATCGTGTGATCAGCACCGTTAAACACTTTATAGGTGACGGTGGCACCATAGCCGGTGATGACCAAGGTGATAATGTCGCTGCCGAGCAAGCGTTATTTGACCTGCATGCGCAAGGTTATGTCGGTGGTTTAACTGCTGGTGCACAATCGGTTATGGCATCGTTTAATAGTTGGCATGGCGATAAAATTCATGGCAATCGTTATTTATTAACCGAGGTTTTAAAAGATAAAATGGGCTTCGATGGTTTTGTTGTTGGCGACTGGAATGGCCACGGACAAATTGTTAATTGTACAAACGATAATTGCCCACAAGCCGCAAATGCCGGTTTGGATATTTTTATGGTACCGACCGATGCGTGGAAGCCTTTGATGGAAAATACCATTGCACAAGTTAAGCAAGGTGTCATCCCACAATCTCGTATAGATGATGCCGTAAGCCGTATTCTGCGCGTAAAAATGCGTGCCGGTTTATTCAGTAAGCCAAGCCCTGCTCAGCGACTTTATTCAGGGAAAACCGAACTTATTGGTGCTGAATCACACCGAGAAGTTGCCCGTCAAGCGGTACGGGAATCGTTAGTGCTGCTGAAAAACAAAGCCAATATATTACCTCTTTCACCTAAGTTAAATATTTTAGTTGCCGGTGATGCCGCTGATAATATCGGTAAGCAGTCAGGCGGTTGGAGTATCACCTGGCAAGGTACTAACAACAGCAATGAGGATTTTCCCGGTGGTTCGTCTATTTATGCTGGTCTTAAGCAACAGGTTAACGCTGCTGGTGGCGCTATCTCGCTGAGTGCAGACGGTCAGTACTCAGAAAAACCGGATGTCGCTATTGTGGTTTTTGGTGAAGAACCGTATGCAGAAGGTCATGGCGATAAAGATAACTTAGCTTATCAACGTGGTTCGAAAACTGATTTAGCGTTATTGAAAAAATTGAAAAGCCAAGGTATTCCGGTGGTGAGTATTTTTATCAGCGGCAGACCGCTCTGGGTAAATGCCGAACTTAATGCCAGTGATGCTTTTGTTGCTGCTTGGTTACCTGGCTCTGAAGGTAAGGCCGTTGCTGATGTGCTGTTAACCGACAACGCTAATAACCTTCAGTATGATTTTACCGGTAAGCTATCTTTCTCGTGGCCAAAAACGGCGACGCAAATCGTCAATCGATATGATGAAAATTATGATCCATTGTTGCCGTATGGTTTTGGATTACGTTATCAAGATCAAGCGCAACAAGTTCAGAGATACTCACTTGAAGGTTTATCAGAGCAGCTAAGTAGTGATGAAAACTCAGCAAAAAATACCCAAGTTTTTGTTGGCAAAGTCACTAGTCCTTGGCGGATGTTTTTAACCTCTGAATTACAGTCGTCCGAGCTACTTTCTAATAGCGCTTCGCTACCGGGTATTGCTTATCGAACTGTCGATAAAGTCGTACAAGAAGATGCCTTTCGTCTAGCAATGAATGGCAGTGCGAAAGCAGGTATTATTTTTTCTAGTAGCTTTAGGGAAGATCTTTCATTTGAATTAGAGCAAAAGTCGTCGCTAGTAATGACCATAAAGCATGACGGTTCAATCACTAAACCTGCCAGCAAGCCGGTGACGGTTGAAATGCATTGTGAGTCACTTGGTGATGCGATGGGAAGTTGTCGTGGCGCGGTGGATATCGAAAAACAGCTACACGGTATCCCAGCAGGACAATGGCAAGATATTGCTATTGATCTAAGCTGTTTTACTCAACAAGGTGTGCAAATGGATAAAATTGTTTCACCGTTTGCTCTGTATACCGCTGGCATCAATAAGTTCTCGATCAGTAGTGTTCGCTTTGAGTCTAAAACCAGTGAACTAGAACAGCAGTCAATCAACTGTCCTTAACGTTTAGTAACGTCATACAGCTAAAAAGGTCGGTAATAATTACCGGCCTTTTTTTTGCAACGATAACAACGATACAACTAGTGCAAATTCATACACTATCTCATGGCAATAAATGCTATTGCAAAGGCACTTAAATAGCTTTAGTGGGCTATTTTGCTACTTTGCGTAATTAACCCAAGACTATTTGCCTAAAAAAAACGATAATTCCCCTCATTAAGATAAATTCGTTTAATGGCCATGATTTCATACTGAAAGCTTGGCGATTAAAGCAAAAATTTGTGGGACCCAATTCAATGGAAATTAAAGTTAATTTTCTCGACAATGTAAAAGTTGAAGCTAAATTTGATGACTTTACCGTTATCGCCGATCAACCTATTCGCTATAAAGGTGATGGCTCAGCGCCAGGGCCTTTTGACTATTTCCTTGCGTCTTCAGCCATGTGCGCTGCTTATTTTGTAAAGGTTTATTGTAACTCGCGCGATATTCCAACTGAAAATATTCGCTTGTCACAAAATAATATTGTTGACCCTGAAGATCGTTATAAACAAATATTTCAAATTCAAGTTGAATTGCCAGAAAGTATTTCAGAAAAAGATCGTTTAGGCATCAGACGCTCAATTGATCGCTGTACCGTTAAAAAAGTGATACAAACTGGTCCTGAATTCAAAGTAGAGCTTGTTGATAGTCTTGAAGAAGACGCACAGGCTATGTTGATGGCAGGCTCGACAGAACAAGCCAGTACTTTTATTTTAGGCAAAGACTTACCGCTTGAAGAAACCATTGCCAACATGACCGCTATATTGGCTGGTCTTGGCATGAAAATAGAAATCGCTTCATGGCGTAATATTGTGCCCAATGTTTGGTCATTGCATATTCGTGATGCGGCCTCGCCAATGTGTTTTACTAATGGTAAAGGTGCAACCAAAGAAAGCGCGCTTTGCTCTGCTTTAGGTGAGTTTATTGAGCGTCTTAACTGTAACTTTTTCTACAATGATCAGTTTTTAGGCCAAGATATTGCCGAAAGTGACTTTGTTCACTACCCGAATGAAAAATGGTTTGAACTAGACGAAAGTGATGAGTTACCTAGCGGAATTTTAGATGAATATTGTCTGGAGCTTTATAATCCTGATGATGAATTACGCGGTTCTAACTTAATTGATACTAATTCGGGTAATATTGACCGTGGCATTTGCACCATTCCTTATACCCGTCAATCTGATGGCTCAACAGTGTATTTCCCGTCTAACTTAATCGAAAATTTATTTTTAAGTAATGGCATGAGCGCCGGTAATAACTTAGCTGAAGCACAAGTACAGTGTTTATCTGAAATATTTGAACGAGCGGTAAAAAGACAGATCATAGAGCAAGAAATTGTTTTACCTGATGTGCCGAAAAACGTACTTGAAAAATACCCGAGCATTTTAGCGGGTATTCAAGCGCTTGAAGAGCAAGGTTTCCCTGTTGTTGTTAAAGACGCTTCGTTGGGTGGCCAATTCCCCGTGATGTGTGTCACCTTGATGAACCCGAAAACCGGCGGTGTATTTGCCTCTTTTGGCGCCCATCCAAGTTTTGAAGTAGCGTTAGAGCGCAGTTTAACTGAATTGCTACAAGGTCGTAGTTTTGAAGGCTTAAATGATGTGCCAAGACCCACTTTTAATAGTCTGGCAGTATCGGAGCCAGAAAACGCCGTTGAACACTTTATTGATTCAACGGGTGTGATCTCGTGGCGCTTCTTTAGTAATAAGCATGATTATGAGTTCTGTGAGTGGGATTTCTCGGGCACCAGTGAAGAAGAAAACAACCGTTTATTCGCTATTTTGAAAGACTTAGGCAAAGAGGCTTATGTGGCGGTATTTGACCAACTTGATGCTACGGCTTGTCGTATATTAGTGCCTGATTACTCAGAAATTTATCCAGTAGAAGATCTTATTTGGGATAATACCAATAAGGCGCTAAATTATCGTGAAGATATCCTCAACCTGCATATTTTGGATGATGATGCGTTAGAGAGTTTAGTGACCCGTTTAGAAGACAGTCAACTTGATAACTATATTGATATTCGCACCTTAATTGGTATTGAATTCGATGAAAACACCGTGTGGGGTCAACTGACAATTTTGGAGCTTAAATTACTCATTTATTTGGCATTAGGCGCGTTGGAAGATGCCCAAGAACTAGTAGAAGAGTTCTTACAATTTAACGATAACACCGTTGAGCGACGTTTGTTTTATCAAGCGATGCAGGCGGTACTTGAAATTGCCTTAGATGAAGAAATGGAACTTGAAGACTTTCTAGTTAATTTCACTCGCATGTTTGGTCAGAGCGTGATGGATAATGTTATCGGTTCAATAAATGGTGAGGTGAAGTTCTTTGGTTTGACACAAACCAGTATGAAACTCGAAGGGTTAGACAAGCACCTAAGATTAATTGATAGCTATAAAAAATTGCATCATGCGCGTCAAATGAAAGCGGTAAACGCCTAGTTAGACTCTTGGGTCTTGAGTGAGCAGAAGAAATACTAAATAAAGCCAACGCCAATAAATTAGCTGTTGGCTTTTTTATTGGCGCTGTGAAAATATTTATTGTTCAGGTAAAACTTATACCAATTGAATTAATGAATTAATCAATTTTAAACGAGGATAAATGTTCAGCAGCAAGGCGCTTGATTGAGCAATAGCTGGCTATTGGGATTGAAAGCAACGTAGATACTGGATATTTAGGCCGCTTTAGAATGATCGATTGTTTATTTCAATTGGTATTAAACGCGATAAAGTTAAATTTTAGGTAAAAAAAAGCGTTTACTAAAAAGTAAACGCATTATAAAAACATAAAACACTAGGGGGAAATAAAGTCTCTCGTATAGTATGAGTCGTTATTTTAAAAAGAGTTCAATATTGATAAAAATTTATTTTGCTCTTACCAATAAAAGCGTAATTTTTATATTTAAGCGATGCCTAGTATCAAGATTTAACTAAAACTAACAGGCAGCTTTAAGGTCTTTGCTATTCGTGGCAAGCTACTTTGAAAGGCTAACTTTTACCACATTACAGACATAAATCCTCAGATAATTAAGCAGGTAAATATGTCAGCTATGTACTGCGAAACAGTCTTCGCTTATTGCTTAAATATAAGGTCAATTTGATAAGCGTATCACTTTTGCAGATTGACAGTTTAGTGTTCTTTAATATTTTGAGCAGTTGATTAAGTGGATTAAACACCCTCTATTGGTTTTAGAGGATTATAAAGCAAGGCTAATAGTATAGGTACAATTTAACAGATTTTGTTGCCTATTATTGGCCTTACTATGCGGTACTAGGCTTACAACATGACTACGACCATGGTTATGATTGTACTCTGACGTTGACCGAGTAAAGCGTAATGTCTGATCCCATTTTTGACTCTTTAATTCAATTTGTTCATTTATCTTAAGCCACTTTCCTTGATACGTTTTCAGCAAGTATTCCCCTTTATCTTGAAGCCAAATATCAACTTCGATGACAAAACTATTATCCGCTTTTAAAGTTAAATTAGTGGCATGATGGCAATCAATAGCTCCGTATTCATTTATTAAAGGAATTTTATAGTTGGGTGTTTTAGCAACATAATCTTTTGGAAAGAGGTACAAGCCAAAATTATTGACAGAGTATGAATGGCTACCCTGAGCCAACAAAGTAGTCGACGAAATTTCATAACCTAAGGTTTCTAAACTGCTAAGAATGCTGCCTATTCGCGTATGATATTGTCTACTTGGGGTATATATCAATGTATCATTGCTTATTTTTTGCGGAAAAGGATGTTGGTTAACATGTAGTTCAAACAAATCTTTATTAAGTGCCTTATGAATTTGCTCAATATTTCGTTCAGATAAGTGGGTCGCAAATAAGTGCACTTGTGTCTTTGAGCTACAAGCACTGACTAAAAATGCACATATGAATACTATAAAATTACGTTTTTTCATCAGACTGCCTTTATGTTGATTACAGCTGTAATACTACAGGTGATTACACGTATAAACAAAGTAAAAGTTACTTGAAAAAATCATGCCAAATCATTTAGATATAATTAAAGCGGTCACTGTAGATGGATATTAAAATCCTTCGAAAAATATAAAATATGTTTGGAAGAAAATTAACTTGAGATTTTAGTATTTTCAAGGAAATGACTGTTGCTAAATGTGTAGTAACTCCTCTTAGCAACTTACTTATGACTTTAATATCATCTGCTATCGGATCGCAAAACAGATATATAAACGAAACATCAATGTTAGTTAACTAGGTGCACAAAGTTAGCCATATAAGCTTTATGATGGCTGCTTTGCAACTGTCAGGCTAGGTTAAGCCTCTGAGTCTAAGATGTGTTAGATATAAGATCTGTTGATTTGATTAACAGACCTTAGGCTCAGTGGACAATAATGAATTTAATTCTATTCTATTTTAGTTCTGGTACGGACTAATGGATGATAACGAGATGTTTTGCTGACTGAATATTTTACCGTCAACATCTTTCAAACTAAGTTTTATACTCGGATCAGCTTGTTGCCAATCAATCAATAACTCTCCGTAGTTAACACTGTGGGTGAACTTGCCAACCCGATGTTTGTTCGGGCTGACCTCTTTCCATTCTTCGGTTAGGCCAGAGCTAGTAACTTCCCATAACGGGTAGTCCAAATTTTGTGTTACTTTCGACATTTCTCCCCAATGGGTATCGCCACTGATGATGATAACGCCATTGACTTGGTGTTTTTTGATTAAGGCTAATAATCGGTTTCTGTCACTTGGAAAATTTGCCCATGACTCCCAACCGGTAAATTCAGGTAAAAGTTGTAAACTAGAGCCAATTATTTTAATGGCTGAAGGCTTTTGTAATTCAGACTCAAGCCATTGCCATTGTGCTTCACCCAACATTGAGGCATTTCTTTCTTCACTCGGGCTGTATGGTCCCATATTGTTAGGCTTACGTTTCAATTGGTAATCAGCCATGCCGACACTATTGAGCGCCGGTCTATTCCAGCGCAAATCGGGTAAAATCACCTGTACTTTTTTATCGTTTTCGCCGTACATATAGGCGGTGTAAATGCCGTCACTTCGGCGGTAACGTGGCGAGTTTTTCGGCTCTTGCCAAAAATCGAGCATTAATTTTCTTGAGCTTTCTTTTTGTTTATATTCCACGCCAGCGTCATTTTCACCAAAGTCGTGATCATCCCAAATAGCGATTGTTGGTGTTTTTTCTCGCAGGGTTTTAATGCCTGGATTTTTGCCAAAGCGTTGATATTTCTCTGCCATATCGTCCATATCAGTGGTGTCACCGTAAATATTGTCACCCAGAAAAATAAATAAATCGGCATTTTCACGATTAATGGCATTTAAGATCGGCATGGCTTTATCTTGATGTGAACAGGAACCAAAAAGAATTTTTTGCGCCATTGCTTCAACGGGCATAAACAAAGCTAAACTTGTACTAAAAACGAGTGGAAACATGGATGTTTTCATTAAAATACTTCCTTAATAAGGCTGCCAATATTTGGATTAAATGCCTTTGGATTTTCGCCTAGTAGTGTTAACGCCGTAGCGGCAATTTGATTTTGTTTTACTTCTTGTGAGGTTTTCACTTCACCAATATTATTGACACCAGGGCCGATTGCTGCAAACCATATATGCTCCGAGCCAACAATACCTTTGGGAAATTGTTTAAGATTTTTCATATAGCTTTTTACCGCCAGTGAAGACGCATGATGTTGCCAATCAGAGGCGTTACTGCCTCTACCATGATCTGTGGTGATCATTAATACGGTGTTATCTTTGTAGCCTTTTGTACTTTGTAAGGTATGCCACAAATCAGCAATAAATTTATCGGTTTGATGGGCTGAGGTTAAATAACTGTCGTAGTGACCGTCATGGGCGAAATCATCGGTTTCGCCAAAAGAAATGATCATCACTTTAGGTTTTACCTTGAGTAAATAATCTTTTGCATAACGATAAGTAAAACTGTCTAGACGCACATTATGCCAAGGACTAGGTATTTCCTGTTGTAATTGGTTTAGCAAGGTGGCTTCATTAGACAGAGCATAATTTTTTGCTGGCATAAAACCGGCATTAACATGCAGTTTACTGCGCTGGGTATTTAAGATAAATGGCAGTACATCCCAACTACCAAATGCCGCTAGTTTATGCTCATAACGTGTTTGGTTGTTTAACCATTCTAAAAACGATATTTGTGGGTTTGGTTTTTTCGCATTGCTATCTAATGTGTGATCAACAACACCAGTGAAAATTTCGCTATAACCCGGGTAAGAAAAATGCCATTGGTTGGCAATGGACATGTTAGACCCTATTTTACGATTGCCAATAACCATACCGTTTTTGGCGATGGTCTGCCAAAAAAAAGGCATTAATAATTCCCGTCGTTTGGTTTCATTGTCATGCCAAAATTTTTCTTTAACATGGCGATCTGCACGAACAAACTTTTGGTTGTTGAGTAAGCTTGGATCTGCACCAGTAAATAGCTCTTGCCACCTAAAGCCGTCAATGGTGACTAACACCAGATTTTTACTCGCTGTTGCAGAGGCATTTATACTGATTAATAGCGAAGAAAACAGCATGAGAGAAATAAATTTTTTCACGTATTTATCCTTTTTTAAAGTATTTAAGCCAAGCTAGTGCTTGGCTTATAAGTCATGGGGGTAATTAGCTATTAAATTAAAAAGTTGCTGTTAATGTCATTGAGGCGGTACGAGGTGCACCAATAAAGAAGGTGTTGCCATTACCAGAGCCAGTTGACAAGTAACTTTCATCAGTAATATTAGTGACAACAAAAGCAATATCAACAGAGCTAATCGCGTTACCTAAAAAATTGATGAAGTAGCCTGCGTTCATATCAAAGGTTGTGTAAGAGTCCGCAGCTCCGCGCTCACCCGTATATTTACCTGAAGCGCCAACACGAAAGTTTCCGTTGCTGTAGTCGGTAGATAGCACAAACATATCGTCCACTGAGTCGATAACCTTATCGCCATTTTCGAAACCAGGGGCATCACCAATGTAACGAGAATCATTATTGGTGTACGACGAATAAATGCTCCACTCATTATTGAAGCGGTAACTTAAACTCAATTCAAAACCATCAGACTCAATGCCGCCAACATTAAGGTAAGAGCCGTTAGTACCAATGTTATAGTCGATACCGCCAGTATCACTGCCTGGGGCAATAAAGGTAATTCGGTTATCAAAATCGATTGTGTAGTAAGTGGCTGAAAAGCTAATATCTGCGTTATTGTAGCGTAAACCTAGATCAATATTTTCAGCAGTTTCAGGTGCAATATCTTCGAGAGTTGAGGCATCGCGCTCTAATACACCGTCTTTAATAGCGGAAAAGTTTTCGCTATAGCCAGCAAATAACGCTATTGAATCGTTTAATTGGTAAATAGCACCCGTGCTGAATAAGGTATCTGAATCACTATTAACTTTGCTTGTTACATTACCGGTAAATTTATTAGTTTTTTCGATATCGACAAGATATTTTTGTACACCAATATTAAGTGATAAATCACCGAAATCTAAGGTGTCTTGTAGATATAATTTAAAGGTATCTGTTTGAAATTCATTACTATACTGCGTCCAGTATGGTGTATTGTCAAAATGGTGATAAACACGGGCATCAACTACCTTATGCCAATCACGAGATTCATTACGCTCATTTGACTCTGCCCATAAACCGAACTGAATGTCATTTATGCCGATTGACCAGTCAATATTTGCTGTTAAGCCAAAGCGATCTTTTTCGTAATGGGTATGACGATAAGACATCACAGGGATCGCGCTGTCGTTGTAGCAGGCAGGATTTAACTCTGCACCAGAAGCCCAAGGCCAAGTGAGCTCTTCAGTACAGCCCGCTATTTTTGTTAATGGTGTACCGTTTGAGTCAGTAAAACCGTAGGATTTAAGCGAGCCGTTTTCATTTAGTACGGCGTCGCCATTGTCATCAATTGCAATTAAGTAAGGCGGGATCCAATCACCGCGACCTTCATTTTTATGATAATAGGGGGTTATTTGAAAGGATAAACGCTCTGATAATTGATAATCAAATTTCACATAAGCGAGCGTGTTTTCGCGTAACGTTGACCAACCTTCGGCAAACATTTGATCAAAATGTGGCGTGCCTGTCCAGTTCCAGGTTAATTGATCCCAATCCGGTGTTTGTTCAAACTGCTCAATTGATACTGAGTTGTAGTTGTCTTCATCAGCATCATCGTAAGATATGCGACCTGTTATCGTTAAGTTGCTTAATTCAGTTATAAATTTGGCTTCAGCATGTTGGCGCTCCATACCACCATTTGAGCCTTCACCTACCCAGCGACTCGTCGAGGTTGAAGAGTAACTCATGTAGGCGTAAGTATTATCAAAAATTTGACCGGTGTCATGACGTATAAAATAGCGAGAAGCGTCATGGTCACCATTAGTATAAGCAAATTTGGTTTTAGCGTTCAACGCTGGATCTGAGCTGACAAAATTGAATGTTCCCCCCAGAGCTTCTAAAGAAGCAGAAGATATATCTGACGTGCCTTGAGATACCTCAATGGTTGTCATGTTTTCACTGTCTAAAAAGCGATTTGCTTTTGCGCCGCCACCATAATTTGAACCACCATTAGGAATACCATCTATGGTCATGCCTAGTTGTTGTTGGTTGCCGTCAATTGAAAAACCACGCATGGTAATCGATGTTGACCAATCGTCGCCACCAAAAGCATCACCTTCGTTAATACTAATGCCTGGTAAATTATCCATAACAGCAAGCACGCTGCTCACTGATGATTGTTGTTTAACCATTGAAGGGTCAATAACATGATTGGCGTGTGATAGCTTTTTAGCGACAACAGATATTTCTTCCATAACCGTGTCATTATCTGTACTACCATTATCATTTGCCATAGCCGCTATTGAAAACGAGCTTGTTATTGCTAACGCGATAAGATTTTTTGCATAGTGAGTAGTCATAATTTTCCCTGAATAAAAATAATTTATTGTTTTAATTGCGGAAGACTATGCAGAATTTTTGTGTCGAATTATTGACTTAACGGTGACAGTTTAATGATGGAATTGTTGCAGTAATTCGACGTTACTGGCGAACCAGTTGAAAGCCAAATAATTAAGTAGATGTTGTTATATTTGCATGTTGTGCCTAGGTAGGTCACCTAAACTTGGCTAAATTATATAGCTCACATCATGATTTTTACTCGCGTTAAAATTGACTGCATGAATGCAGCTACATTGCTTATCGGGAATAAAAATAAAAAAAAACGTTTACTAAAAAGTAAACGTTTTATAAAAACATAAAACACTAGGGGGAATAAAGTCTCTCGTATAGTACGAGTGTTTGTTGCTATAAAAGTTCAAATTGTTTTTAAATTTTTATATTTTGTGATTATTTTTATCTATCTCGACTGATTTTTAACACTTATGTATAAAAAATAATTTGCTATTTGCTGAACCAGTCCGCATTTAATAATAAAGCTTATCTGGTTTATTTTATTATGTTGTCATATTTACTCCCTGTATTGATCGGTTTAATACTCATTGCCTATTTAGCTGGCAAGCCGTATTGGTTGGAATATAAGCGCAGCATGATAAAAGCTAAACCGTTTAAAAAACAATGGCGAAAAATCATTCAGCAAAGAATGCCATATTTTAAAAAAATGCCAGCGCACTTGCAGTTGCAACTAAAACAGCATATTCAGGTGTTTTTAGCAGAAAAAGAATTTGTTGGTTGTAACGGAGTAGAAATTACTGATGAAATAAGAATCACCATAGCCGCGCAAGCCTGCTTGTTATTGCTGAATCGAAAAACTAATTATTATCCAAAATTAAAAACAATATTAGTTTACCCGAGCGCTTTTGTTAAACAGCAACAAAGTCGAAATGTTGATGGTGTTCAGTTTAGCCAACGCATGGTGCTCGCTGGCGAATCTTGGGATTTTGGAAAAATTGTTTTATCGTGGCAAGATACCTTAGTTGGGGCACAAATTCCCGACGACGGTCGAAATGTGGTGATCCATGAATTTGCCCATCAACTTGATCAAGAAGACGGTAGGGCGAATGGCGCGCCAATATTAGATTCAGGACAAAGTTATCAATGTTGGTCTGAAGTTTTTTCAAAACAATTTGAAATACTACAAAAACAAGCAGATGAAGGGACACCGTCATTGTTCGATTACTATGGTGCCACTAATCCTGCTGAGTTTTTTGCCGTGGTTAGCGAGGTATTTTTTGAACAAGCTCGAGAATTTAGTCATCAACAGCCACAGCTTTATCGACAATTAACTCAATATTATAAAGTTGATCCCGTTCAGTGGTAACGCTGAAAGTAAAAAAGCGAGCATTACTGTAAAGCAATACTCGCCTGAAATATAATTAATTGTAGCTAACTAATTAGTTTTTATTTTAAATCAAAGCGATCAAGTTGCATCACTTTCACCCAGGCTTTAACAAAGTCATTAATAAACTTGTCTGATGCGTCATTCGACGCATAAACTTCTGCAATAGCACGTAGTTCAGAACTAGAGCCAAAAATTAAATCAACCGGTGTTGCTTGCCATGTTAATTTATTAGAGTTGCGATCGTAGCCTTGATATACCCCTTCTTGGCTTTTGTCTTTGCGCCATGTGGTTGACATATCGAGTAAATTAACAAAGAAATCATTGCTTAATTCTCCAGGGTTTTTAGTTAACACACCCAGAGCAGAGCCATCATAATTGGCATTAAGTACCCTCATTCCACCGACCAGTACCGTCATTTCTGGTACATTTAAGCCCAGTGTATTAGCTTTATCAACTAACATTTCGGCAGGCGACATATAGCTTTCATCACTGTAATAATTACGAAACCCGTCAGCATCAGGTTTTAAGTAATTAAACGACTTTACATCTGTTTGGGCTTGAGTAGCATCAGCACGACCGGCACTAAAAGGCACGTTAACCTTATGTCCTGCAGCTTTTGCTGCTTGCTCAATCGCGGCACCACCACCTAAAACGATTAAATCTGCTAATGATACTTTTGTCTTTGATGATTGCTGATTGAAATCAGCTTGAATCGCTTTTAATTTAACTAATACTTTATTCAATTCAGCAGGGTTATTTACTTGCCAGTTTTTTTGCGGCTCTAGTTGAATACGCGCCCCGTTTGCACCACCACGCATGTCAGTTACACGATGACTGGCAGCTGATGCCCAAGCCGTTCTGACTAGCGCAGGACTTGCTATGCCTGAATTTAAAATCTGCTGCTTAAGTTTAGCAATATCTGCTGCTGAAATTAAGTCGTAGTTAACTGTAGGGATCGGATCCTGCCACGATAATATTTCACTTGGGACATCTGAACCGACATATCTCGCACGTGGTCCCATATCGCGATGAGTGAGTTTAAACCACGCCTTGGCAAAGGCTTTGTCGAACTCTTTTGGATCGGCTTGAAAACGTTCAACAACTTTACGAAAACTTGGATCTTCTTTCAATGCTAGGTCAGTGGTAAACATTATTGGTGCATTACGTTTATTGGCGATATGCGCATCTGGCACTAAATTAGCCGCAGATTTGTCGCTAGGGATCCATTGAATAGCGCCGGCAGGGCTTTTAGTTTGTACCCAAGTAAAGTTCATAAGGTTATCAAGGTAGTTTGAAGACCATTGTGTTGGTGTTACGGTCCAAGCTCCCTCTAAACCACTACTGCTCGTATCAGCACCAACACCTGTACCACAACTATTTTTCCAGCCTAAGCCTTGTTGCTCGATACTTGCAGCAGCAGGTTCAGCGCCCACGCATTTATCTGGTTTTTTTGCGCCATGAGCCTTACCTAAGGTATGGCCACCGGCAATAAGTGCGACTATTTCTTCATCATTCATTGCCATACGGCCAAATGACATTCTGATATCTTTGGCTGCTAAAAGTGGATCGGGAACGCCATGTGGCCCAACGGGATTAACATAAATTAAGCCCATTTCAACTGCAGCAAGTGGCCCCTTTAATTTGCCTTTTTTATCACGTCGTTTATCGTCAAGCATGTTAGTTTCTGGGCCCCAGTAAACTAAATCAGGCTCCCAATCATCACTTCTGCCACCAGCAAAACCAAAAGTTTTAAAGCCCATTGATTCCAAGGCAACATTGCCTGAAAGTACCATTAAATCAGCCCATGAAATTTTACGGCCGTATTTTTGTTTCACCGGCCAGAGCAAACGTCGAGCTTTATCGAGATTGACATTGTCAGGCCAACTATTGAGTGGATCGAAACGCTGTTGCCCGCCGGATGCACCGCCACGGCCATCGTGAACGCGATAAACGCCAGCGCTGTGCCATGCCATGCGGATCATTAATGGACCATAATGCCCCCAATCTGCAGGCCACCAAGCTTTAGAGTCAGTTAGTGTTGTTTCGATATCTTTTTTTAGCTGAGTTATATCAACCGTGGCAAATTCTTTAGCATAATTGAATTGTTCGCCATAAGGATTAGACTCAGCACCATGTTGACGTAATGGACTCAGGTTCAGTTGCTCAGGCCACCAAAACTGATTGGTTTTGGCTTCTCCAGCCGCGAATGTGGACGTTGACAAAGCGATTGTTGATATCGCTACTGATATGGCGGCAGCGAGTGAAAGTGTATTTTTAAGCATAATTATTCCCCGATATTTATTTTGATGCATTTAGTTAAACTTTGGTGCTTAAAGCATAGAGCTGCTTGGTTTATTTTTATAATTGATTGACTGGAAGATAGTGTTCTGTTTTTTCAATGGTTAGCTTTATTGCTTTTAAATTAATAGCTTACCGTACTACTTGAAAATATTGGGCGCTTTTGGAGTAAGTTAAGCTTATCTATAATGTATAAAATTGATTAAACTGGTGTTTATGTTCGATAATAACTATCAACGCGAGACTGAGAACAACAGACGTTGATAACGGAGATTTATGATTTCATTAAAGCAATTACATTATGCGTTAGCGGTTGAAAAAACCTTACACTTCAAAAAGGCGGCAGACGCCTGTCATGTTTCACAGTCTGCGTTAAGCACGGCGATAATTGAACTTGAAAAGCAGTTAGGTAGTACGATTTTTGAACGTAATAATAAGCAAGTGCTGATCACCAGTAATGGGCAATTAATTCTAAATAAAGCAAAAATAGTAAAGCGCGAATTGGATGAGCTAGTGCAACTATCACAATCGAATAAGCAAGCATTTATTAACCCTATGACTATTGGCGTTATTCCAACGATCGGTCCGTATTTATTACCAAAAGTATTACCTGAGGTTAGGCAACAACATCCAAATTTTAAGTTGAAAATTATCGAAGAACAATCGCATGTCTTAGTCGACATGGTCAGAACTGGTGATATTGACGCGGCGATACTGGCGTTACCATTTCCTATTGATGGCTTAATGAGTTTCGATTTTTGGCAAGAAGACTTTTATTGGGTTAGCCATAAAGATGAATGCCCGAGCCAATTGAAAGAAATTACCAGTGAAGAGCTCGAAATTGATAAGTTAATGTTGCTAAAAGACGGTCATTGTTTGAAAGATCACGCTCTTGCGGCATGTAGTATGCGAAACGATAAGCAAGATACTGACTTTGACTCAGCCAGTTTGCATACCTTAATTCAAATGGTGGCAGGCAAACTCGGCACCACGTTAGTGCCGCAAATGGCGTTAGATCAGCTTATTTATGATGAGTCAGAAATAAGAGCAATTCACTTAAATGAACCGGGACCACATCGCACCATCGCGCTGATTATTCGTCCTAATTATGTTAGAACCAATGAGTTAACTCAGTTAAGAGATATATTCAACCAACAGTTAACTAAAAAGTGCTGTTAGCGCAGCTAAATAAAAAATGCGGTTAGCGTATTAATTTTCGATCTTAGTACAACAGATAAACCCCGTATATATCTGTTTTTTAGAAGTACTTTATCAATTTAATAACATTTACTGTATGAACAGGCTGGGTAACAATTAGGTTAAGTTAATTTAAAGGATAAAACCATGAGAAACATTATTGATAACCTAAGCGAAAGCATCAGTGAAAATATTAAGAGCCTCTTCAGCGTAACCCGTCAACATCATACACCTGCATGCAAACGTCAGCAGGTTGAGTGCAACTACGCCAATAATTATTACGGTGACCAAGCATGCCAACTAAAGGACATGGAATAATATAGATTAGCTAAAGGCCATGGACTAGCATAGTTCAGGTTTTAGTATAACTAACCTGTTGATGTCTCTTTGCTTTTCACTGATTTGACACTGCCCAGATTTGAATGTGGACAGTGTTAAATTAGTAACCTAATAACAACAAAAAACTCAGGTTACTTGGGATATTATTGGTGCTGTTATCACTGTTGGTAAACGCTTTTTAAACTCTCGACGCAATAAATAAAAACTAAGCAAAGCCTGTATGCAAACCGTTGTTACGGAAACATACCAAAGCTGCTCGATTTTAAAATCATTATGCTGTGATAGCCAAAGTGCCGGAAATATAAAGGTTAGTAATCGCGTGGCTGTGCTTATTAATGCTGGCCAGGTATTGCCAAGTGATTGAAACATGCCTGAGCAGGTAAAAATAAGCCCTGACGGGACAAAGTTCCAGCAGATAATTTGTAAAAATACCGCACTGATAACAATAACTTGTTTGTCACTAGAAAATCCTTGTAGCAATAACTCTGCTTGCCATAAACATAGTAACGTCAGTATTGCCATTAGCGAGCAAGTCATAATGGCAGACCAAGTAAAGGTTTCTCTGACTCGATGATAATTTTTTGCGCCAAAGTTTTGACCTGCAATTGCTGGTGCTGCAAAAGCAATAGCCATAGCCGGTAAAAATAGCGACTGCATGATGCGTGAACCTAAGCCAAAAGCGGCTTGTGCGTTAGGGCCAAACTGCTGAATTAACCAGTAAATTGTCGCCATATAAAGAAACATTAAAAAGAACTCACCACCGGCAGGCAAGCCGATAGCCAATAATTTTTTTAGGCATTGGCTGTCAATACGCCAAAGTGAAAAATTAATACTGAGGTATTTCTCGGAGCTTTTAAAATAGTAAATTAACAGTATAACGGCAAAAACCACTGAGATAGAGCTTGCTAAGCCCGCGCCCGCAATGCCCATTGCGTAACCTGTACCCCAACCGGCGATTAATATGGGTGACAGGATAATATTCACCAAAATAGAAATCATTTGGATCACCATAGTAGGCTTTACTATGCCAGTACCGCGAAGTGTTGCGCTAATAGAGACCATGAGAAACTGCAACGCCATGCAGGGAATGAACCAGTGCAAATAGTCTAAGCCCATTTTTACGGTGCCGGTATCTTGCGAAACAAGATTAAGATAGCTTTCGGCACTCAAATACCCAATGGCACAGACCACCACACCAACAACACTGGAAAGCATCATTGATTGATTAAAGGTGTTGTTTGCCGTTGTTTGGTCTTTTGCACCAACCGCATGTGAGATAAGAGTTGCCGTACCAATATTAATGATTTGTGTTAAAGCAAAAATTAAGAACATGGCATTGCCCGCTAAGCTTAAACCCGCCAGTGCCGTTGCGCCTAATTTACCGACAAAATAAAGATCAACCAGAAAGTACAAAGTTTGTACAAACATTCCTACCATCATGGGAATTGCCATGGTGATTAAATGCTTTGGAATTGAGCCTTGGGTAAGATCTTTCATGCCTTGAAGTCCACTTGAAACTGTTGATTGAATATTCGCGTTTATTTTTGATAAAGCGCTTTTTTTAGGACAGTTAGCATAACCTACTTTTGATTTTTATACCTGCGCTAAGCTCAGTCACCAATTGTAATAATGTGATCATTATCTGTAAGGTGTTTTACATTAATACGACACTTTGTAAATATTAATAATTTGTCAGCAACCTAAAATAGCGTCAATTGATAATCTGAGTAATAGGAATTTAAATGAAACATTTTTTTAGTATGTCATTGGCAGTGTTATTAACAGCATGCTCTTCTGTAGCCATTCAACCTGATGCTAATGGTATACGATTAACCCATAGTGAGCCCGGCAATGAGTGCAAATTTTTAGGGGATATTACCGGCAGCCAAGGCGACTTTTTTACCGGAGCCTTTACATCTAACGCTGATTTAGAGACCGGAGCGCGTAACGACCTTAAAAATAAAGCCATGAAACTAGGTGGTGATACTATTTATATTTTAACGCAAAGAGCAGGGCAAACCGGACATTATGACACGGATTTTGGTGGCGGTAGTCAGCAAACGAATGTAACGCTTTCAGGTAATGTATATAAATGTCGGCAATAAATTGAGCACTACTTAAATGCAAACAAGTAAAAGTGGTTATATATAGCCATTTTTGCTTTAGTTATGGCCACCACTTTATTCTTAAAGTTAAAAGGCTTGTGGCTAATTTTCATTAAAAATCGGAATTCTTAACGTTTCTCGTTTTAACAGGTTTTCTGCTACTTCAACGGGTACTTGGTAAAATTCATTAACGTATTCTTTAGCGTTTAAATAGTCACGAATCTGTTTTTTTACTTTACACGGATTCGCACATTGTAGTGAAAACACCACTTTGTAATCACCAGGTGTTTTTGCTGACAATGCATTTGCATACTCGTAGGGATCGCTTGGTGTACATCCAATTCTTATGACATCATTGAAGAATGAGTGCGTCATTACATAAACATTACCCGTGGTAAATTCTTTACTGTCGGTATGCTCGTTAGTATGCTTTACCATAACTTTAGTACTCCGTTATTTTAAGATGGTAATTTACAGATTGTGACTTAATAATTGAACGATAACATCGCAAGCTTCATTTAACATTGATAAAGAGTAAGTACAGTTTTACTCACGCTAAAAAAATTAACAACCTATGAAGGATTATACCGTTTGTTGTCGGAATAACCTTGATAAGTTTTTGTGCATAATTTATGCTAAATTAGTTAATTAAATGTAAATGTTATAAGGGAATTCCCTTTGCTAATGATATAAAAGGATAGTTATATGAATAATAAATTAGGGGTGATATTGGCTTGTGCCATTCTATTTTCATCAGCAAATTCAAAGGCTGATGAAATTGTTGAGTGCCAAAGTGAATTCTGTGTCGACTATTTTAATAAATTTAAAATGGGTGCAAAACGTGGCTACGTGCAAGCTAATGCGACATTAGGTCAGTTTTATTATATTGGCTATGGCACCGATAAAGATGAAGATACAGCCTTAAAGTACCTCAATAAGGCGGCAATAAAAGGTGAGCGCTCTTCTCAGTATCTTGTTGGGGTCATCTCTTTAATTAGCAAAGAAAATAAAAACGTTAAAAAAGGCGTTAAATATTTAGAAAAAGTGGCTAAAGAAAATTATAAAGATGCCAATTATTTACTTGGTACTTTATTTATCAATGATAAGTTAATCGCTAAAGACTTAGCTAAAGCTGATATGTATTTGGCTAAGGCCTATAAACAAAAAGATAAAAGACTTCCTGAATTGCTCGAATCTATTAATGAATCACTTAATAAAAACGCAGCTGACTTTCCAAAACTTTTAGCCGCTATGGAAAAGAAACCGTTAGTGAAAAATAAAGATAATAACTTTGCATGGCCAAAATCTCACATGGAAGTTATCACCGTGAGCGCTGCACCTTTAACGACTTTATTTGATGAGCAAATAATTACCTTTAAAAGAAGAAAGAAAACAACAGGTTCAAAGTTACAAGGGAAAACTTGTGATGAGCAAGTCGGCTGCTATCAAGCAAGATTAGGCCGACAATCTGCTGATACATTCTTTCAAATTACCTCGTCATATTCATATTCTAATTAATACTGTTAGATATTATCGTTTTTAAAAAAAAGCCAATTAATGACTGATTAATTGGCTTTTTTATTGCGCTAACGTTTACATCAGTTTTAATGTTTTGTAGCCTTGATTAAGCGCTTTTACACCATCTACTTTACTTCAAGCGGAAACTAATTCCTGATATACTTCGCCTTGATATTTATCTGAAATATCTAAAGCTCTCCTCATTTGTTCGTATCTATAGACCTAAAGAGATTTTAAATGCCATTTTCGCAACTTGGATTGTCAGCCCCGATAGTAAAAGCGTTAGCTGATTTAAATTACCCTCAAGCCACTGAAATTCAAAAGCAGGCGATACCTGTTATTTTGTCGGGTAAAGATGTTATCGCTGCGGCGCAAACAGGCACCGGGAAAACTGCAAGTTTTGTTTTGCCATTGCTTGAAAAGCTAAGTGCCGTTGAGGCTGATGCCGAGCGTCATTTACGTGGTAAGCGTATTCGCGTTTTGATTTTAACGCCAACCCGCGAGCTCGCCATACAGGTTGAAGCTAGCATTGCGCAATATGGTAAATACTTAAATATCAGTTCTATGGCAATGTATGGTGGCACTGAAATAGAACCACAAAAGCAGCGTTTGATTTGGGGCATTGATATTCTGGTCGCCACGCCAGGTCGGTTGCTCGACATGGCACATCAACGGGCCGTGGTGTTTGATCAATTAGAAGCTTTTGTTTTAGACGAAGCAGATCGCATGTTAGATATGGGCTTTATTGATGACATTAATAAAATTATTGAGCGCTTGCCGGAGCAACGTCAAAACTTATTGTTTTCCGCCACTATTTCTGATGATGTTAGGGCATTAGCAAGAAGAACAATTGCCGCTGCTGTTGAAATATCAGTGACAAAAAGTGACGCATCAAAACCGAAAATTAGCCAGTGGTTAGTCACGGTAGATAAGGGTAATAAGTCAGCGCTATTAAGTTATTTGATTAAAGAACAACAATGGCAGCAAGCCTTAATTTTTATTGAAACTAAACATGGCGCTGCCAAACTGGTGAGTCAATTGGAAAAACGTGGCATTACAGCAGAGTCCATTCACAGCGGTCGAACGCAAGCTGTACGTGAACAAATCTTAAATGATTTTAAGGCCGGAAAAATTAATTTTCTTGTTGCTACGGGGATTGCGGCACGCGGTATTGATATTGGTGAATTGGCCCGTGTGGTCAATTATGACTTACCCGATAAAGTCGATGATTATATTCATCGTATCGGTCGTACAGGGAGAGCGGGTAAAAGTGGTGAAGCGGTTTCTTTTGTTGCCAAAGACAACTTTAGAAACTTATGCGCAATTGAAAGCAGGTTAGGGCATATTATTGAGCGTAAAGCGTTTGAAGAGTTTCCGGTTAAAAAACTGGTACCACTTTCTATTTTAAATTATGTACCGAAAAATAAACGTAATTAAAGCGTAAACAATGACTTTTTAACCTTAAAACAAGAATGTTAGAATAGGCTAGGTCTTTCGCTAAATGCGTAAAGTACAATATAACAAAGCGTTATAAGTTAATTAAACTATAAACCAGTAAGAAAATAGGAAATTTGATGAATCCAATTATTGCAATTTTAAAAGAACATAACGTGAGTGATGAGCAAACTAAAGCGGTATTTCAAGCGCTAACAGAAAATCCATTAATGGCGATGGCGACTGTGCAACAATTAGGTATTCCGCAAGATAAATTACAGGCATTGATGATGATGTTAATGCAAAATCCTGGGCTTATTAAAGAAGCAGTAGATGAATTAGGCTTAGATTTTAGTAAAGTAGAAGCAGCAAAAGCAACGTTAGATAAATAGCTTTATTATCGGGTGACGTTATAACAATTGATGTTCATTGTTATAACGTCACCCAGCGGTTATCAACAATAAGTGATTGATAAACTTGTGATCAGCTAGCGTTAATTATTCAACTCGAATAGTTGCCTTAACAATTTTTACTTCCTTCTCAGTGCGTCCTGATCGGCTGCCTAACGCTTCTATAGCAACTAGGGTAGTATCTAGGCCTTCAACAACTTCACCAAAAATAGTATGTTTGCCGTCTAACCATGGTGTTGGCGTAAAGGTAATGAAAAACTGACTGCCGTCAGTATTCGGTCCAGAGTTAGCCATACTGAGCATTCCTGGTTTGTTATGACTTAGCGAATCATCGAATTCTCCAGCATATTTATAACCTGGGTTACCGCTGCCATTACCTAAGGGATCGCCACCTTGTGCCATAAATTTATTTATTACACGATGAAAAATCAAGCCATCATAAAAGCCGAGTTGCGTTAAATAAAGCGTACTTGTGGCATGCATAGGTGCTATTTCAGGAAATAACTTCACGACGAGTTTTCCTTCTGTGGTCTCTAAATCCCAAAAATATTCTGCATCAGGCGTAAACTCTACCAGCTCAGGTTGGCTTAGTTTTGTTTTCCAATTCTCCTGAGTTTTATCTGTTTTTTGTTTTTCAATATAGGCATTAACCGCTTTTACCGCAGGATCTGGGCTGAAACAACCGGTTAGTGCGATTAATAATAAGGATACTAGGTAAGTTTTTAGTAATGAAGAATGGCTTTTCAGCATGTGGTTTCCTTTAGTATGATGGCTGACTCGTGTGGTGACTGACGTTATTTCGACACTGCATTAAAATAGCAAGCTCGTCTAACAGCAGGCGACAGAGTAATTAATTCTGCTCTGTTGAGCAACAATAATGTTGGCGATTATTGCTAAGGGAGTAATTGGCAATGCTTAATTGCAATGTTTACTGATCATATTAAATCGTAAAGTTTACTCGCTTGGTTTTGATAAACCGATATAAATAGCGCGTCGATGTGAGCTAAGTTTAGCTTGGTTATTTAATGTGACCTGGCCGTTAATCACCTTAACGCCTAATGAATGTAGTGGCGTGACATAATCAGGAATGGCATAGCTTTTTGAAAATTCACTGAACAAAGTAGTAAAAATTTTACTTTCGCTGAGTTCATCAAGTTTTTGTACGATTTCATTGGCGCTAAGGTAACCATTAAAGCAGCAAGCTTGCAGTTGCTCTAGGGCTGCATCTAACGAATAGGGTTTAGCGGTATTTGTTGCCAACGTTCTTAGTGCGATGTCAGCGTTAAGCCAATACAGCGCGCCACTCCAATAAATACGCATATAGTTACGATTTTCACTAATATGATCACTAAGATAATTTAGTTTTTGATGAGCATAATTCTGCTGTTTATTACCACGCTCGAAGCCATCATAGAGCTTTTGCCATAATGTTTGCTCGTCAAACATACCGGCTCTAGCTTGGATTATATTTTGATAATAACTGGCTAAACCTTCTGAGAACCATCTCGCATCAGCAGCATCGTATGGGATAAGTAAATGGCTAAACTCATGGTAAATAGTCCAGTCGGCTTTTAATGCCTCCAGACTACTATTCATATTAACCACTAAGGTCACTTCTGGCGGTGAATATCTATTAACTTCGCCCCACGGCACTGCACTTGTGCCACCGTTACTGGTTTTTATAATGGTGATAAAATCTTCAACAGGTAGCTTGCCATAAACTAAGCGCAATGCTTTACGGGCATGGTTAGCCCAAGTGCTAAGTTGCAGCTTTTTATGTTCGGGGATATTCGTATCAAACTTAATATTAGCTTGTTGATGAGGGCTTTCCAACGCTTGTGAGTTGGCGCTCATGACAGTAAAGCCGAAACAAAAAACACTAAGGCAAAGTGCAATAGATAACATTGAACGGCAACGTTTTAGTTTCGTTAGTGTGCACATATGATAAGTAGTTTTCTCGCGTGAATTAACTAGGGACTCGTTAATGTATAACCTTATTTTCAAAAATAAGGCAGGAAAGCTTTGCAGCTATTGTGTAACAATCGATTGCACTCAAGATAAATTTATATAGATATTAGCCTGTTAGTGGTGAATTATAGGTTAAAAAATTTCGTAAAAGGCGCTATACATGTGCTATGGTTTAGCGATAAAGCACATTATTAGTTACCTAATTAGTTAAAGGACTGACCATGAAAAAGATTAACTCACTCGCGTTTATTTTAGTAGTAATGTTGGCACTATTTAGCCAAATAAGCTCAGCTAAGGCTATTAGTGATGACAACGTTAAGCAATACTTAGCGCTGTCTGGTATTGATTCGGCGCTTGATGGTATTCCCGCGCAAATGAGCGCCATGGGCCAACAAATGCAAATAACCGTTAAAGACCCTGCGCAAGCACAGCGAGCGGTAGATTTGTTATTAAATGCTTGGCAAATTGAAGAAGTAAGGCTGATTGTTGCTGAGCATGTCAAAGAAAATTTTTCCACAGCAGAAATGAAATCACTACTCACTTGGCTTAATAGTGATTTGGCTCGAAAAATAAAATCAGCCGAAGAAAAAGCAGCCGCAGCTAACTTTAATCAAGAATTGATGGCTTACATGGCGCAATTACAAACGACGCCACCGACGACGGCACGCGTGCAAGTGATCAGAGACTTTATTGACACAACACACATTGTTGATCACTCGCTTAATATTGTCATGTCAGTAGCGCAAGGTACTATGGAAGGTATCAATGTTGCAAACCCAGAGCAAGCGGTTAGTGATGAGCAAATTCAAACGCAACTCTCTCAAATGCAAATAATGATGAGGCCGGCATTAGAGCAACAAATGGTGATGGTTTCTTATTATATTTATCAGCAATTAACTGAGCAGGAAATCGTTCAATATACCAAATTTTACCAACAACCCTTAGGTCAGAAAGAACTCGATATTATGTATGATGGTATTGGCCAAGCGTTAAATTATTGGTCGACCAATGCTTTCGAAAATATCGCCGCAGAGTTTACTGAGTAACCCCACTTAAGTAGGCCATATGCTATATGGCCTACTTAAATCGTATGATGCTTCGGAGTAACTCGGGCATTTCTTGCTGCGCCGAGCAGGGAGCCGTCTAACAGTTTACTCGATGTTTTTAATGTTAAGGCTTGTACGGTATTTAATACTAACACTTGTACGGCAAAGGCACGTTTTTCCTCTTCGATGATCTATTCATCCCTTTTACATTGGAAAATAATACTGTTCGCGCAGCTTTATGTTTGCATTTAGCGTGTCTTTGAGTGCAAACTTATATCAACTAGAACAATGAATTAATCTATTAGCAAATAATATACAGGGAGTTGCTGGCATGGTTAGCACAAATTTAAGTTTTTTCATTAATACTACTAATAGCGGAGAATAAAATGTCAGATAGTGAAAACACAATGAATGATGAGCCAATTGAATACGTAGGCTTTTGGGTGAGGTTTGTCGCAAGTATTATTGATTCCGTTATCATTGCTATGCTGACATTTCCTATTTTGTATTTAATTTATGGTGCTGCGTATTTTGACTCTACTGAGTCAATCCAAGGCGGTGCTGATTTCTTTATTAGCTATTTATTGCCGATTGTCGCGGTTATATTGTTCTGGATTTATAAGTCAGCGACGCCAGGTAAAATGGCGCTATCAGTAAAAATTGTCGATGAAAAAACCGGTGGAAAACCAAGCGCTAAGCAATATATTATTCGTTACCTTGGCTACTATGTCTCGCTTGTTGCACTTGGCTTAGGTTTTTTCTGGGTGGCATGGGATAACAAAAAGCAGGGCTGGCATGATAAGTTCGCCGGCACTGTGGTTATTCGTTGTTAACAAGATCAAGTAACTGGATGATGCAACATTCGCTGATGAATTATTCACTATTCACGACTCAATACTCAGCGCTGCTAATTCCTGAATATTGAGTCGTGATGTTATTAATTTAACAACACCGGATATAAAGATAAAACAAGTAGGCTTGCCATCACAATGTTGAATATTTTTAAGCGTTGTTTGTTGTTAAGAAAAATTTGCATTTTTTCGCCAAGCGCAACCCAGCCGCTAATACAAGGTAAGTTAACTAAACCGAAGGTTATGGCAACAAATAACACGGCACTTAAACTTTTTGACGGCGCATAAACACTAATTGCGGTTAATGCCATGGTCCAAGCTTTAGGGTTGACCCATTGAAACATCGCCGCTTGTATAAAGGTAAAAGGTTTCGATTTACCTTTAGCTGATTTTTCTGCTGCATCTGACATGGCAATTTTGCTGGCTAAATACAATAAATAAACCACGCTTAATACTTTCAATATTTGATAGCTGAGCGGCCAAGCATCAAATAATTGCATAATGCCGATACCCACCAATGCCACCATAACCGTAAAACCAATACTCACCCCTAAGGCATGTGGAATAGTGCGCTTAAAGCCAAAATTAGCGCCAGAATTCATCAACATAATGTTGTTCGGGCCCGGTGTTATAGAAGATACCAGTGCGAAAATGGCTAATGCCGTTAATATTTCAATGCTCATTGCAGCTTCCGTTATTACAATTTTAAAAAGTTAAAGCAATTATAAATTGATTTGTTGCGAATTATTGTGCAAGTTATCAGGTAATATGCTTTAGATGAACAATAAATGATTAAATTAGATAAATATAATAGTGAAATATTGCGTGAACTAAAAATAAATGGTCGCATGGCTAATTCTGAGCTTGCTGAAAAAATAGCGTTGTCTCCATCAGCCTGCTTACGCCGTGTGCAGGAATTGGAAAACAGTGGTTTAATTAAAGGTTACCGCGCGATTTTAGACAGCGAATTACTGGGAAATAGCTTTATTGCTTACGTTAATATTGGCTTAGCAGAACATTCTACTGATTCGCAACAAGCGTTTGAACAGGCTATTAACCTTGCTGAAGAAGTAAAAGAATGCCATAACATTACCGGTGCGTTTGAATATTTATTGCGTATTGAAACTTGCGATATCAAAGCGTTTAAAGCATTTCACGCTAATGTATTGGGTGCTATAGCGCAAGTTCGTATGATTACCACCCATGTGGTGATGGATTCACCTAAAGACGAAAGAATGTAACTAAGCTTGTCTAACCGCTTTTATACCAATTGAATTAATGAATTCACCACTTAGCGAAAATTAAAAGGCTTAGAGGCAAGGCATTGATTGAAGAGAATGGTTACTCCCTTATCAAAATCAATAACGCCGGATATAAGCCTTTTAAATTCGCCCTTTGGGAACTCATTAGCAAACTGATAACGTCGAAAAATGAATAAAATATAGAATAACTATAGTTAAGTCATTTTACTTGTTTTAAGTTCGCCACTGCAGCTCTAAGTCGTTGTATTGATTATTTCAATTGGTATTATTCGTTCTCAAGGTTAAGGTAATCAAGTAAGCTACTGTTTATCTGTTCTTAATTTGCATTATTATTTTATGCCAACTCAATCTATTTTAATTACCGGCTGTTCATCAGGTATTGGTTTACATGCCGCGCTGACATTGTCGGCACGCGGTTATCAGGTGTTTGCTACAGCGCGCAAGCCACAAGATGTTGCAGCACTGCAAGACAAAGGACTCAGCGCTTATTTGCTTGACTTAACGAGTACTGAAAGTATTACGCAAACACTGGCTAAAGTGCTTGAGCAAACCGGCGGGCAGTTAGATTTTTTGTTTAATAATGGCGCTTATGGTCAACCTGGAGCGTTGGAAGATTTACCCACCCACGCACTTAAAGCACAATTTGAAAGTAATGTTTTTGGTTGGCACGAACTGACCAAGCAAGTGATTCCTGTGATGAGGCAACAAGGGCATGGCCGAATTATTCAGTGTAGTTCAGTCTTGGGCTTTGTTTCAATGGCATATCGTGGTGCTTATAATGCCTCTAAATACGCTATTGAAGGGCTGACAGACACGCTAAGGTTAGAATTAAAAAGCGCAAATATTGCGGTGATATTATTACAGCCTGGGCCGATAAATACCCAATTTCGTGCTAATGCGTTAACGGCATTTCAAGACAATATTGCTATCGATACCAGTGTTCATAAAGCGCAATATCATCAACAAATAGAACGTTTAACCAGTGAAAAATCTAATGCGCCGTTCACCTTAGAGCCGATTGATGTTACGCAAGCGCTCATTCATGCCTTAGAAAGTAAACGGCCTAAATTACGTTACCGAATAACCACACCAACTAAGCTCTTTGCCGTATTTAAACGCATACTTCCTGCACGTTGGTTAGATTACTTATTGGCGAAAGGTTAGTTAACAATAGTGGGGGACTAAGAGCAGAGTTTGTAACAAAATATTCGTTCGAATTACTTTATAAACGCCCTCTTTAATCCATACCACCAAAACGCGTATCATGCAGTGGTATGGATATAAGCTAATTATTGGTCGAATAGAGCGGGCTCTAATTATGCTTTTTGCAATTATTATTCATCTAACACATGAAATGTTACATTCTAAAATGAATGAATTGTTTAGTTTCTCGTATCTTGTTAAAGACATTAATAACAAGAAATTGCAGTTCAATGGATCCACAGCTTAAAAACTGGTTTACCCAAGCAAAAGTCTCTAAAGTGATTTGGCAATCTACGTTGCCCATGTTTGGCGCAATTTTAGCCTTGCTTGCCTATGACCTTTTGGAGTCTAGTTTACTGGCAATGAACGGTGAACAAGCGTTAACTGCGCTTGGTTTTACCTTGCCTATTACTACTGCAATTACTGCTATTGCCATCGGCATGAGTATAATTACTAATAACAACGTGGTTAAGGTTGCCTGTTTACATAACGGCGAATTAGCGAAATCTGTCGTAATGTCATTATTGCAAGCTAGCTGTTTCATTATACTTTTTTCTATTGTTTTTTATTCTCTTAATGAACAATTACTCACTTTACTCGGCAATCGCTCTTGGTCCTCAGGTCATATTGGTGATCCTGAAATTAAGATTGTTGTTAGCCAAGTTAATTATCTTGAAGCACGTTATCTTGGCTGGGTTTTTCTGGCAATTATTTGGCAAATCAATGCTATTTTTCGAGCATTAGGTAATTCTAAGCTTGCTAGCCGCCTTATGATGTCGTGGCTGTTGGTTAAAAGTATGGTCGCAATTTTGTTGGTAACCCCAGAAAGTATTTTTCATTTATCAGGCTTGGCTGGACTTGCTTTTGGGCATAGTAGCGTCGATTTTTTGTTTGCCGTTATCTCGATATGGCTTTTACATAAAAATCTTGATTTGGCATGGCCATCTTTTTCCGAATTACGTCGCGAGATATTATCGGTGAAGCTAAACAGTATTGTTATTGTACTGCAACAGCTTGTTACGCCGCTAAGTATTGCTTTATTAACCATTATTGCCGCTAAAATCAGTTATTCGTACGTTGCAGCTTTTGCTTTTATTTTTCGTATGGAAGCTATTTTATTGTTATTACCTATGATGCTAACAACAACGATGCCATGTATTGTTGGCACAAATTATTGGTTGGGGCACTTTAAGAGAGTGAAGCAAGCCTATGTTATTGCTTTTAAGTCAATTGTACTTGTTCAGTTATTGTTAGCCATTTTACTTTTGATTAATAACAATATGATTTCCTATTTTATTTGCCCGGAAGGTGAGGTAGCTGAACTGCTTAGCCTCTATTTAACTTGGGTACCATTGGGTTATATTGGTGCGGGCTTTGCTATCGTTTATCAGTCATGCCTCAATGCAGAGGGTAAATCGTTACAAGCTTGTTCAGTGGGTATTATGCATCGATTAGTTTTGTTATTACCGTTTGCAATTCTCGGTGGCATTGTTGCTACCGATTCAAGTTTGTTTCAAGCGCTAATGCTAGGTCATCTTTGTGCAGCAATATACGTTATTTGCCTCTTTAGAATAAGACGTGTAAATAGCCAACACAAAACTATTTCGACACCCGTTTTGCTTAATAAATAATCAGGTGATGTAGGGGGGCAAGTGTAAAGATTTTTAGCATGGTGTTACATTGCTAAAACAATTGCTCAAAGTTGTGCTGTCTAGCGATGCAGCTGCCCCCTATTCAGATTGTTTTTACTAATAGGTGATAGTGTATTAACCATGTAATATTAATATGTTAGAGTGATTTTATTCATTATAAAGGAAATATTGCTATGAAAGAGTCAATAGACGAACTAAAAGGAGAATTTAAAGCAAAGTTAGATTATTGGCACAATATAAAAAGTCGAAAAGCTAAAGTTTTTTTATTCATTATATTTTTAGCGTTAATTGGCTTGAAAGTCTTTACAACCGTATTGACCTTTGATTGGCTGAAAAGCTTATTTTGATTTTCACTTACCTGCATTGATTGTTAAAAAACAACCCAATAGCGTTGGCTTTTAAGTTGTTTTCACATATTCTAAAATACTATTTTAGCCCCTAACTTTAGTGGCTTTATGTTTTATCGAGGTACGGATGCTTTTTAAAATACTCTTTCTTTTTGCTGCGCTGAAATTACATGATATTAAAGTTGAGCCGCTGTCTCCAACTTTACTGTATTGTCTGCCAATTTTATTGATCAGCCTTATTTCAGGTATACCGTTATTATCATTATTTATTAGCGCGATAATTATGTTATGTGTTGCTTATGTCTATTTTGGTCTCTTGACGAAATTTAATAATGGCGTTGAATACTATGCTGTTATGGGAATAGGCGGCGCAATTTTACTGCTGTTTGTTTAAGGCATTATTGAACACTGAAATTAATGTCGAATTGTTAACACAGTTGGCATAGTTGAAGTGTTGGTATTTAAGCTTATAGCAATTATTGTAAATTCACCTTTTATCTTCCTTGTGCCATATTCTGTAATAACTGCAATCGTTGTTGCTCTTGCTCAGATGGTTGATAAGGCAATGCACTTAAACTTGAAGTTTCGAAGTCTTTTATTTCATATTGACTAATTGCGCTATCACCATACTTTGTTGGCTTGCCTGGTGCCGGTGACATGAGTTCGATTGAAAAGGTCGATAAATAAAACGGCGATTGTTTGCCTTGCAATACACTTTGATGAGCTTTCAGCTCGATACTGCTACTTCCCTTGCTTAATTTATCTTTACTCACTAAGTGAGCAATAGGTTGGTGGTTCACATCAAATAAATTGGCGCGTATACGATATAGGCCTTTTTCTCGAGTCGTTAGGTTTGCGGTTATCACCATATCAGCTGCTTGATTAAATGCTGGGTCAAAGCTTTCGAGCGTGGCGACAGAGTCAACGTATTGTAGCGCTAAAGCCATGGTAATATTTTTACCATTAACTTTTGCTTTTACTACCGCTTGAAGTTGAGCTGGGAAGTCTCGTGCACCGTCAAACTCGGTAGTCCATAGGTTTTCATTTTGTTCAAATTTACGCGTTAACAATGATTTTCCGTTAGCAATATCGACGAGTTGTAGCTCAGCATTAACAATATTTTCACCTGATAGCGTGGCAAAAACAGCTTCAGGATAAACATAACGATACTTTGATAATTCTGCTGTTACTGTTGTGCCTACGTCGTCAATCGGAATTGATTGTGGGTTGAAATGATTTGGCTTTAAGCGATCAAAGTCTTTATCGGTCAAGGGTTGAGAGTAAGTTGGAAAGCTTAACTCTGCGGCATATGCTTTAGCAACCAAGGCCGCGGAATCATTAGAGGTTATTTTTTCTGATATATCTTCACTCTCTGAACTACTTTTCACTGACTTTGATACGGTGTGTGTAACATTTTTAGTTGCGGTAACTTCAGTTAATTGACCAACCGCGCTTTGCTTTTCGGGTATTGATGGCAAAAAAAGCCAAACAACAATAACGACGACGGTCATTGCCAGTATTCGCTTTATATACGGTTTAATTTTCATTAAGTTTTTTGCCTTTACGTGCTATTAATTGAAATGGCTTATCTTGCGAGCTAATTACTGCAAGATAAGCAGATTTTTCTTTTGAAATGGTTTTTCTACAATTTTCTTAGTTAGGCATGGCGTCATAAATTAGCGTTGACATGCTGTCGGACGCTGAATTTTCTACATAAAGATAATTGCTCTTCCAAAGCCACCAGCCAGACGTTTTGGTGTAAGTATCAAAATGAATACTATCACCAGATAACATGGTTTGTTGGTTGCTTGATGCTGTTACTTTGCCTTCTTGTCTAGATTCTAATAGTGAGCCGTGGCTATAGTCTTCGCCCATTAACATCGGGTAATGATATGGCATGAAGCCAGAAACAGCATTACTTTGATTGCTAATTTTACCGTTGAACGCTATTTGGCTACTACAGCTGCCGAAACGCCCTTGACGGTTACCACCACATGATGAATGACTACCAACAACACCGTCATCATTACCTTGAATAAATGGGCTAGTAACACCTAAGTATTCACTGGCATCACCAACAAAACGCAAACGTGGAATACGTGCATCGGGTAGTGGAGCAAGCTGTCGGGCGTTATTTACTTTTAAGTCATGTAGCACACCCATTTCATCGCTCAAATCACCCCCAAGCCAAGCTTCTAAAGCTGCTTCGATAATAAAGGTCCAAGATTCAGTGCCTTGAGCAACACTCACCGCTAAATCGGCAAGTTCACTTCCGCCACCAGCCCCGGCAATATCGAATGTGGCTACGATATTTAACGGTGTTAATCCGGCATTTTCTAACCAATTTTCTTGATTGTCGATAATATAGCGAGCAATTAAGTCACCTGTAGAGTGGGTGACAAATATACAGCCAGGCTCACAAAAATTACTTTCTGAGAATGCTTTTAATTTTGGCCAAAGGTAATCTGTTGCTATTTTACCTTCTACTCGTTCATACGATGGCCAGTCAATACGAGCATCGCTTAGGTTGTTCCAATAGCCTTGCCAGTACGCTTCACCCGCTTGCGTGACATCACCATCGGATATGAGTTGCTGTGGCTGAAGGCCATGAATAAGGACGATTTTGTGTTCTTTGCTGTATGCGAATGTTGAGCACAGCGTTAGGCAAAGCGCTGCGACAGCAGCAACATTTTTGATTGTATTCATATATTTCCCCAATTTACTTTTATAATTATTTTTTACTACGTCGTATTTTTATTATGATTATTTTACTGATCGGACGTTCGACCAGTTCAATTGATAATAGATCAGTGCTTCGCTATTATCTACCCCGTATTATTTATAATAGAAATAATGAAAATCACCGAAATCTATGGTTTAGCTCGATGTGATATCGATAAGAACTTTGCCAAAGTAAAAGTAAAGCGCAAAACGGCGGTCTTGATATGATGAAGAACTTTCTCATTACTTGGAGTAATAATATATGAATGAACAAGGCTTTATTAGTCAGCTACGTCGTAATCTTGTCGCTTTGATTAGTCTTACTATTGCCATATCTAGCCTTGGTTATAATACATGGCGTAATGAGCATAGTGAGGATAATCGAAATAAACGTTTTGCTGCATTTGAAATAGTAAAAAAGCTAAATCAATTTCAACAACTAGTCTTTCATCGGCGTTATGACCCTGAATTAGTTATAGATGGTAATGCCCGTTCAGGCTGGGTTTATGTGTTAACAATTAAAGATATGGCAAAAGTATTACCTTACCCAATGGAAGAAAACGCTGAGAATTTACGTGTGGTTTGGCGCGATAATTGGCAAAATTTGCAAGCTAATGATAGCGCTGCGGAAAATATTTTGGCTGAATTAGATAGTATGAGAGATAATACCGTTCAGCTTCTTAAGGCCTTGAATTAAGCCTCGTTAGTTGTTAGTTGCTAAAGAAAAAATTACCATATTTTAGATTTTAGCACCATACTAATTAGTACGAAATAAGCCTTGTTTTAGCATATTTGAACTTAGGCTGGTTTGACCACTGTTTACATTTCAATTAAGCGATTTATAATCGAGTATCGATCTAGGTGATTGAACGACTTGCAAAGGCAAGAGAAAATTTATTTATACCAGAGGCATTTATGTACAACCTACCATTAACAATAAAACAAAAAATAATAATGGGGTTCTCGACAATCGGAGTTTTACTCGTTGCAGGAAGTATCTTTTTTTATAACTCATTAACACAAATTAGTCAGGCTAACAGTAACGTCGAATTATTAGCCGTACCGGTACAAAAACAAAGTAATGCCTTGCAGATCAAACTGCTTAACATGATTAAAGTAGGAGCGTTGGGCTTTACGCAACAAAATACCTCAGACTTGATTCAAAGCGAGCAAGAATATGCTCAGCTCAATCAAGAATTTCAATCTGCGGTCGCGGTTTTACGTAGCAAAGTCTCTGACCAGCCGAAAATGCTGCAAGCCTTGAAGCAAGCTCGTACACATTACCAAGAATATGTCACCCAAAGTGAACGCTTTTATTTAGCTAAGAAGAATATTGCCGCGGCGAATGAAGCATTCACTTTAAGTTATCAATCGTTTAATGAAAGTCGCGATCAAGCAAGTAACGATATGCTAGATCTTGAATTAATGGAATTGCCTGGCAACAGTCAATTACTAGAAGATATTATCGGCAACGGCGCGCGTATAGATGATATGCTGTTTACGTTGAAAAATACCATGTCAAGGTTAGAACAAGTGGCTGAAATTAAGGTCTTAGCTCAGCATAAAGAAGATGTTAGCTTTTTAATCACCAACGCAAAAAATAACTTTGATTTTATGCAGCGACTTTTTGATGGTATTGATGATAAGTCTTTACTGGAAGATTTTGCCATTCATTTTGCCGTGTTAAGTAATTTGCTGGTTGAGCCAGGAAAGCTATATCAGCAAAAGCAACAGGCACTCGACGATGTTATTAATGCCGATAGCGCCTATAAAAGCTCGGTCGACAGCTTCAATGCTACCTATCAACAGTTAACATTATTATTGTCACTTGCCGAAGCGCGTTTTGATGAATTACAACTGACTACAAAAGCTAAAGTGGCGACCGGAGAAGACCTTGCCATCTACATGGCATTTATTTTCGTCGCTTTAGCGGCTTTCATTGGTGTGGTAACTACGCGGGCCATGCTTGGACCTTTAAGAAACGCTAATAAGTCATTGGCTTTGATTGCTCAGGGAGACTTAACGCAAAGATTAACTATTAAGAACCAAGATGAATTTGGTGATTTATTTAATAATATCAATAAGCTTAGTGATGATCTCACATCATTATTAAAAAATATCATTCAAAATGCCTACTCACTTGATGAATCAGCAAAAGTGACCAGTGAGCAAAGCCATCGTATTGCCCAGTCTACCTCAGCACAAATTGAACGCGTGACTAACGCTAAACAAATTGCCGAAAAAATGTTTATCAGTTCATCAAGCGTTACCGATGAGGCGAACTTAACGGCTAACAATGTTTCAGAGGCTTCAAAACATAGCTTTGAAGTACGGTCGATTGCCGACGATAACAGTACTCGAATTATTTCTCTGTCGAGCAGTTTAAGTGATTCGGTTGAAGTGATGGCACGATTAAGTAAGCACAGTGACAGTATTGGCGGTATTTTAGATACTATTGGTAGTATTGCTGATCAAACCAATTTATTAGCATTAAACGCGGCAATTGAAGCGGCAAGGGCCGGAGAGCATGGTCGAGGTTTTGCGGTAGTTGCTGATGAAGTTAGATCGCTTGCATCTCGAACACAAGCATCAACCGCTGAAATTCAACATATGATTAATGCTTTGCAACAAGAAACTCAAAGCGCTGAATTGGCGATATCAAAAGGCCAAAGTCAAGCGGCTGAATGTGTATCGCAAAGCCAAGAATTGAGTAATGCCATTCAACAAATTGAAAGCGCACTACACACCATAGATGAAATGAGTAAAAGCATAAGCGTGGCTTCGAATGAGCAACTTGGCTTTAGCCAAGACATTGAAGCAACAATGAGTGAAGCAGCTGAAGCGGCTACCCATAATGCGGCAGAGTCACAAGATTTATCAGATCGAAGTGACGAGGTAAATAAATTAGCAGACTCGTTAACTCATTCAGTTGCACGCTTTAAACTATAGTTTTACGACGAGCATTATTGTTTCACGTCAGCCCAATGACCTGAGTTTAAGTTAGCTAGCCATAAAACATTAACCGTCATTTAAATATGACTAAACTCTAAATAACTCACGTTATTTAGAGTTTAGTCATATTATGAATAGCTGTTAACGCGGTGCGTCTGCATAAGGATCAAACGGCTTACTTTCGTCACTTGAATTACTGCTTTTATGACTTGGTTTTTCATTTTTTCTCGCACTATTGCTTTCGCGACTGAGCTCTTTTTTATAGGCTTTTTTATGATCAGGCTTAGAGCGATGTGTTTCTTTAAAGCTGTCTTTGCTTAATGGCACTATAGCTTCACCTTTTACCAGCACTTTTGGTTCTTTTGCTTTTATATGCAACGGAATAACGCGTAAGCGAGGTGGTATTTCAAATTCGTCATCACTGGGTTCTGGTAGGTTTTTAAAGCTATAAAGATAGAAACGCTCAAGAGTCTCTCTTGCCCAGTCAGTTTTTCGTAAAAACTTTAAACTTGACTCCATGCTCGGATTATTCTTAAAACATTTAATTCGCGTGTACTCAGCCAAAATATCAAAGCCATAATGTGTGACTAATTCGTTTACTAAAGTATCTAATTTTAATCCGTGTAAGGGGTTGTTTAACTGTTCGCTTTCTTGACTCATTATTAACTCGTTTTTACATAGTTTGACTGACTTACTTATTCGATATTATACACCTAAATGCTTGGGTTATAAGCGTTGATTTAAGTTCTCTGGCAAACTGTTGTGAAATAAAGACTATAAAGCATTACATACCGCTATGTTAAATGTTGTACACTTGTTTTAACAAAATAAAATACTATTAAAATCAACGGAAATTATTATGAAAAAACTTATTGTTCTATTAACTATTTCAGCGTTAAGCACATCGGCGTTTGCACAAGAAACCAGCTGGCTTGATAGTTTAAAAAACCTTGTTGGCTTGGGTGATGACACAGAGCAAATGGTAGCAGCGCCAACGATGCCAAATACTGACGGCTTAGTTGATATGTTAACAAGCTCATTAGATGTTAATGCTGATCAAGCTTCTGGTGGTATGGGGGCTATTTTTAACTACGTGAAAAATAATGTTTCAGTTGAACAGTTTAGTCAACTCGCTAAGTCTATCCCTGGTGTTGAAGGACTTATGGGGCAAATGCCTGATATTAGTAAGCTTGATTCTAGTTCTGATGCTAGTGCCGGTTTAGGAGGCTTACTTGAAAAAGCGTCACAGTATAGCGATTCATTGAAGTCGATTAATGATGTAAAGAAACAATTTGAAGCTTTAGGTTTAAAACCTGAAATGATCAGTGACTTTATTTCTACTGCACAAAGCTACTTGGATACTGAGCAAGGCCAACAAGCCAAGCAAGTATTGAATGACGGTTTAGGGAAATTATTAGGTTAATTAACTCTATTGCTATCGGATATGGTATGCGTTAATGACTGATAGATAAAACGAATAGATAAAACGAATAGATAATTTAAATGCACTTTGTGGTAAATTTCACTACAAAGTGCTTTTTTATTGCTAAACAACAGCATTAAAGCCGCTCAGGTTGATTTGTCGTTTATAAATTTGGTAGTGTTCAAAAATCTATGTCATTAGGGTCTGTTGATCTTTCGAGACTGTTTTTGCAGCAGTTTGTTGGGTATTTATACAAGGCAGAGCCTTTGTCATGTGGTTGTTCCACATAAAAAGGTAATAACGCCGTAAAAATGACCAAAAAACGCTGTCCGAAGGATTCGGCTAAAAGCGTTTTACTCTTTGTTGAGCAGTATTTGCTTAGAATGCTAGGCTACACACTACTCGCCGCGATTAAAACGCTTTTATCTCGAACAAAATTTAACCGCGAAAGATCAACAGACCCTAGTTAGGCATTAAAAAAACTCGCTCGCTTCATTTAATACGCCAGACATTAATATCACTGGTTTTTCAATTCCGTTAATAACTCATCAATTTCTGCTTTTAATTCTTTATCTGCAATTTTATTACTGTTAATTTTTGCGCTCTCTAAGTGGCTAATCGCGCTTTCTTTATCACCTAACTCAACTTGTAGTGATGCTATTGCAAAGGCAATAGATGAAAGAAAGTCTTTAGAATTAATCGCTTGCGCCTTTACTAAGGATTTTTCGTAAATCGTGATCGCTAATGCGAAATCGTCAGTAAAGTCAGCCAGTGTTTCCCATTGCACGGGATGATCTTTATCAGTATCTTCATTGTCGTCACAAACTTGTTGTAATTCATTGTAGTATTCATCGAAGTTAGCTTGATTTTTTCTAACTGACGCTTGCATTAAGTCTTTAGCTAAAGCGTGTACGTGCTTATATATTTTGGTATTCATGGTTACCTTGCTGGTGATTTATCATAAAAACATATCATTGAGATTATATACCCTAATCACCTCAAGATGTAGGATCCAAGCTAATTAAAAGTATCTTTAGACATAGCATTAATTACGGAAAATAGGGGAGATAAAGAGTTGATTAAATGTCAGCATAGCTAACACCTTCAATATGATTATAAAGGTTGCTAGTAAAGCGGTTTTGTAAACCAAAAACTTATTCTAACCTTACAATAAAAAGCCTAATCAGTTGATCAGACTTTATCAATAAGACATATTATTAACATATTTGATTGGTAATATTGCTTTAGTTTTGGTCTTGGAATATTTCTTCGATACGGAGTTTGAATAACCTAGCCGCTTTAAAAGCCAGCGGTAAACTTGGGTCAAACTTGCCTTTTTCGATAGCGTTAATGGTTTGTCGAGACACCTCTAATGCATCTGCAAGTTGTGCTTGCGTCCAATTTCTTTCAGCGCGGAGTACTTTAAGTTTATTATTCATCGGTATTTTCTATTGCCGATAAAAGTAGCGGTTAAATACGTTAAGCCCATAAAAATAACTAAATGTGAAATTTCTGCATGGAAGCTGATCAGATTCAACACATCTAAGTTTGAATAGGTTAAACCCGCCACTAAACTTAACCCTAAGGTTATTCCCATCGAATTTAGTTGAATACGCTGCTGCATTTCATCTAAACCTTTTATATGGTTGATATTGGCGACCACCATTTTTAAGCCTAAGGAGAAATTCAGTAATACAGCTATAACCGTTAGGGTCATATTGAAGTCCCAGATAAAGCGTGGACCAAAATTTGTTAATGCCATGCTTAATACCCAAAGGGCAGTCCAAAACTTAAGTGTTGTGGTATTACTTTTATTTTGTTGCTGCCAAGATGGTGATTTACCGACAATGTCATTATGCTGCTTTGTCATCATTGTTGCTCCTTAGTCGTTAGTACTTTACTAAAAGTTAAGTTTATTTTACATTCGTTAAGGTAGAGTGATTTTATCATTATGTCAAGCTTGCTTTACTTTATGTCGTGTTGGCTTTTCTTTATGCCTAGGTGGAAATGAAATACAGGGTTAATGGATGGCAGTGGCCAGTTAAAATCAAGGTGAGTATAAATAGGCGTAAATAAATGTAATGATACGTAGATCAGAAACATGCAAAGAAGTAAGCAAGGGCTGCAATCAGTAATAGCCAGTCAGTAGCAAAACAATTAAATATTTTAATCGCTAAGGTCAATGGCTATACGTAACATGCAAACTTTAAATCTTTATTTAGCTCCAATGCTTCAAGCACTTGACCAGTTCTTCGACCGCTTTGAATCGACCAATGAACATCAAATTATCAAGCACTTACAAGCTAAAAAAATCTCACCTTTTGATGTATTGTCATTAGCAAACACGAAAGACTTGTTTAGCGCACATTTTCTTTGTATGCATGCGCTTTATCATTTAAAAAAACAGTACCAACAAGCACAAAAGTTCACCCTTATTATTGAATCAGTTCGAGTAGAGCGAATAACCTTAAGTAAGACTGAATCGAGTGATGATGAGTTAAAGATAGCGCTTAAAGCCAATGATGCACTGGCAAGTTATTACTTAGACCCCAAGCATTATTTTGATACTCAAGAAGACGAGATAAATGCCATGCTGAAGTCCTTTTGGCAAAGTTACATGGCGCAGGATGATAAACAAGAAGCACTTGATACGCTAAATTTGCCGATGAACGCTGATGCGAAGATGGTTAAAGCTCAGTACTTACAGCTTGCTCAAAAGCATCACCCTGACAAAGGTGGTTGTGCTGACATGTTTAAAAAAATTAGCCAAGCGAAAACCTTATTAGACAAAACCTTGGGTGACTGATTTTTACCGTTATGATTGCAAACTTTTTCGGTAATCACCGGGCGTTTTTTGGGTCAGCTTATTGAACCAACGATAAAACGATCTCGGTTCGGTAAAGCCCAGTTCAATACTAATTTCGTTAAGATTTAACTTACTTTTAGCTAAATGTGCTTTCGCTAGCTGCAGTCGAGTTTCATCGAGTAATGCCTGAAAGGTTACACCTGATGCCGTTAAGCGCCGTTGCAGGGTTTTAGTGCTAATACCAAATTGCTCAGCAATGTCTTGTTGATGAAAGCTGCCAGTTTTTAGCGATTTCGCGATGCTGTTTTGTAGTTGCGTGGCAATGTCGGCTTCTGTTGTTAAATCAGAAATTAACGCTTGGGCATGACTTTCAAGCGTTGATAGCAGTTGTTGGTCGCCTTTATTTAACGGTAATGACAACAAAGCTTTGTCAAAAATAATGGCATTTTCACTTTGCCCATAGCTAATTGGGCATTTAAATACCGCTTGATATTCATTTTGCTGACTCAGTGCAGGTGTTTTTCGACTGAGCAGTATTTCACTTGGGTTGCTTGCTTGGTTGACTAAATAACGCGCAAAAGTTAACCAAGAGCCTAAACAATTGTCGATCATATGGCGCTTAACATTGAGCTCAGTAAACTGGCAATGCCAACTGATTTTCACCTTATCACCTAAATCGGCAAAGGTGGAGGTACCCATATCACCAACCAGTTTTTCAAACGGTTGAATCTTAGTGATTGCTTGGCCTAAGTTTTCACAGTTCATCGAGATATAACCTAAAACACTATAAGAGCCCGGCTGCACATGTTTTGCGGTATGTAAGCCAAATAAGTCATCAGCAGAGTGACTAATTAACTCAGCGATTAATTGCTGAAAAAGTAGCCCTGTAATATGTTGGCTATTATCTAATAGTAGCGCTTGATCTAAGCCAATACGCTGACAGATAGCGTCAGTATCAAGTTGCTGCTCCGTGGCCAATTGCAAGTATTGCTTAACCGCAGGCACTGAGGCTTGTCCTAGGTTTTCATCTAAGTCAGTCAAGGGGGTATCTTCGGCGCTTGCTTTCACAGTTATATTTTTCATTGGCTACTTTTCATTGGTTACGGCTAAATGCTCCGAGGTTGTAGGTTGGGTAATAGCTGTTGCTTTACAGGCGATTACTTTTGTCCAAAAATGTCACCTTGACTGTCTTTTTAGGACATTTCGTCCTTGCATACTTCGTTTTATCATAACTAATAGATAACTAACAGTGAATTAATCGCAAGGTAGTAACATGAGACGTTGGAATGGCTGGGGTGATGAAAGCACCTCAATGGATTTACCACAATCGGCAGGAACATTTTTAAACCAATTGGTGGGGCAAGGAAAACGTCTACCTGATGTTGGTTTAGCCGATGTGATTAAAGCTGTTCCTCAAACACGCCTAACAGCACACCCCTTGATATCAGTTGATGCTGAACAACGGGTGCGTCATGCAAAAGGGCAGTCTCTACCTGATTGGCTAGCCATGCACAGCGGTGAAATACACTGTTTTCCTGATGGTGTTTGTTTCCCTGAAAATTGCCAAGATGTTAAAGACATTTTGCGCTACGCAAAAGCCCATAACGTTGAATTAATTCCTTATGGTGGCGGCACCAGTGTTGCGGGCCATATTAACCCTAAAGCATCTGAACGGGCGGTGTTAACCGTTAACATGAGCCGAATGAATCAACTGTTGCATTTGGATGAACAAAGCCAAATAGCGACTTTTGGTGCGGGTACACCGGGACCTATGATAGAGGCTCAGTTATTAGCGCGTGGTTACACCTTAGGGCATTTTCCTCAATCATTCGAACTTTCTACGATTGGCGGCTGGGTTGCTAGCCGTTCAAGTGGTCAACAGTCATTACGTTATGGCCGCATTGAGCAATTGTTTGCGGGTGGCAATATTGAAACCTTTGCTGGTTCGCTTGATGTACCAACATTTCCAGCGTCATCTGCTGGCCCCGATTTACGCGAGCTACTCTTAGGCTCAGAAGGGCGTTTTGGTATTTTAACGCAAGTGAAGGTGCGTGTAAGTAAAGTGGCAGATGCGGAAAAGTTCTCGGTTATTTTCTTTCCTAATTGGCGTGCGGCCAGTCAGTTTTGTCAAGAAAGTGTTCAGCAGCGCATTGCCTTGTCTATGCTAAGGGTCAGCAATTGTGTTGAAACCCAAACTCAGCTTAAGCTTGCCGGCCATGAAAACTCGATAAAATGGCTTGAACGCTATTTATCTTTACGTGGCTGTGGCGATGAAAAATGTATGTTGACCTTTGGTTTAACCGGCAGCAAGCAACAAATTTCAGCCAGTAAAAAGCAGCTAAATCATTTTGTGAAAAAGTTCAGCGGCGTTAGTACCGGTGAATTATTAGGTAAAAAATGGCAAGCCAATCGTTTTCGCTCGCCTTATCTTCGAGAAGCGTTGTGGCAACAAGGTTATGTTGTCGATACCTTCGAAACGGCAACGGACTGGGGTAATGTTGATAATTTAATGGCCAAAGTGGAAACGGCAATGCGTGATGGCTTAACGGATGAAGGTGAAAAGGTCCATGTATTTACCCATTTGTCGCATGTTTACAGTCAAGGTTGCAGCTTATATACCACGTATCTTTATCGAAATGCCGACTCTTACCAAGCAACCCTTGCTCGTTGGCAAAAACTAAAACATCAAGCCAGTGAAATTATTGTGAATAACGGCGGCACGATTAGCCATCAACATGGTGTCGGTAAAGATCATGCGCCTTATCTCGCGGTAGAAAAAGGTGAATTAGGTATGAAAGTACTAGAAAGTCTAGCGACGCATTTTGATGCTGACCAACAATTAAACCCAGGCACATTACTTGAGTAGTATGGGGATATTATCTGAGGGGTGGCCAATATGAACAGAGCAGATGAGGTGGATGAGCACGTAGTTCATGATAGTAACGCTGAAAAAGTTAAGTTAGCTATTGCTGAGCTTGGTGATAATATTTTGATGACGCGCGAACAGCGTATTAGCGAGATCAGTGCACTTCCTTGCTGGGATATGGTGATTATTGGCGGCGGTATTACCGGTGCCGGCATATTGAAACTCGCCTGCCAAATGGGTCTTAAAGTGTTATTACTTGAGCAAAAAGACTTTGCTTGGGGCAGTTCAAGTCGTTCGTCAAAAATGGTTCATGGCGGTTTACGTTACATGGCACAAGGGCAGTTGGCATTGACTCGAGAGTCAGTGAGCGAACGCCAACGTTTACTGGCGCAAGGCGAGCCTTTAATCAGTAAGCAAAGCTTTGTCATGAGCCACTATAAAAAAGTTTTCCCGGGTCCTTGGACATTTAACACCTTGCTGTCTTGTTATGATTTTATCGCCGGTGCAAAGCAACATAAATTTTGGCCAAAATCGTCCTACTTGGCATTGGCGCCAAAAGTTGCCGAAACTAACTTGCTTGGCGGCACGCAATTTTTCGACGCTTTAACCGAAGACGCTCGATTAGTGCAACGATTGCTACAAGAGTCATTACATTTGGGCGGACAAGCCCTCAACTATGCCAAAGTAACTCAGCTTGAAATGGGTGTTGAACGTAATCAAATTACAGTTGACTTGGAAGATGGTGAACAAGCGATAACATTAAATGCCAATGTGGTGGTAAATGCTTGCGGCGCTTGGTCAAAGCTATTAAAAACTGAAGTATTAAAAAGCAAAGCATTAAAAATGGATGTATCAGATACAGATGAACGTTCATCTGAGCTGCGTAAAAACACGGCGCAACAAGCAAAAAATACGCGTTTTAACATGCGACCGCTACGTGGCAGTCACTTGGTGATAGCGAATTGGCGCTTACCTGTCGCCAGCGTTATTTCTGTTCAGCACCCAGAAGATAAGAGGCCGGTGCAAATATATCCTTGGCAGAATGTCACCATTGTTGGCACTACTGACGTTGAGCACCATGAGGATATGTCGTTTGAAGCTAAAATTAGTCAAGCAGAATTTGACTATTTACTGGCCACGGTTAAACAGCAATTCCCTGCTGCTAATATTACTCAAGATGATATTATTTCCACCTTTGCTGGCGTTAGACCCGTAACCACTAGCGGCGCTTCGCTTGACCCGTCAAAAGAAAAACGCCAACATCATATTGAACAACATCAAGGTGTTATTACCGTCACTGGCGGTAAGTTAACTACCTTTAGACTGATTGCAGAACAAGTATTAAATAAGGCTTGCCAGCATTTGGCAATCAACAATAATCGGCAAAAAGTAATGCTGACTAAGGCGCTTAAAGCTGCGGGTCAGCAGCCGATATTATCTCAATTTCCTTCGACTTTACCGTCATCAGTTCCGTCTTATGTGCAGCAGCAAATACAAGCCTGTTATGGTGAATTTAGTCAGGTATTTGTTAATGCCAGTGAAGAAGCAGACTTTTCCCCAATACGCTATAGCCGACATTTATGGGCGGAATTAATTTGGTCAGTGCGTTTTGAGCAAGTACAACACCTTGATGATTTATTGTTGCGACGTACTCGGCTTGGTAATGTTTTACCCGAGGGTGCGCGTGAGTTGTTACCGAGAATTAAAACAATTTGCTCACCTCATTTGTCGTGGAATGAAGCCAAATGGCAAGCAGAAATAACGCGATATTTATCTTTATGGCAACAGTCCTATAGTTTGCCTGCGTATGAAATTACAGCAGAGCAAGGCAGTTTATGAAAAATACCAGCTCAACATTAAGCTCAACAACACTAAGCTCATCAATAGTAAAACAGAGCAGCGATTCTTGTGATGATTTGATTTTAACCATAGATAACGGCACGCAAAGTGTGCGTGCCTTGTTGTTTGATTTGCAAGGAAATTTGGTGGCTAAAAGTCGCATTGAACTTGAAGCCTATTTTTCTGAACATCCCGGTTGGGCCGAACAAAATGTAGATTATTTTTGGCAAATGTTAGGCGAATGTTGCCAACAACTTTGGCTGCAAAGCGCGGTGATTGAAAATGGCTACCGGGAAAAAGTGACTGCGGTTACCATTACCACCCAGCGCGGCACGGTAATTAATTTAGATAAAAATGCGCAACCGCTACGTCCGGCCATTCTTTGGTTAGATCAACGCTTATCGCAACCTACTAAGGCTATGCCTTGGTACTGGCGAGTGGCATTTTCATTGATAGGTCAAAGTAAAGTGGTTGATTATTTTCGCCGCAAAGCACAAGCTAATTGGTTGCAACAGTATCAGCCAGAAGTTTGGCAAAAAACCGATAAATTTTTGTTATTGTCTGGCTTTTTTACCTATAAACTCACTGACCAGTTTAAAGACTCAATTGGCAGTATTGTTGGCTATTTGCCTTTTGATTACAAAAAGCAAGCGTGGGCCAACGCTTGGGATTGGAAATGGCATGCCTTACCTGTGAAAAGGTCAATGCTACCAACGTTAGTTAAACCGGGCGAAAAACTTGGTGAAATCACAGCAGCCGCTGCCAAGCATACCGGTATAGCGGCAGGCACAAGTTTAATCGCCTCAGCGTCTGATAAAGCCTGTGAAGTATTGGGCTCAGGTTGCATTAGCCCTGAAACGGCGAGTTTAAGTTATGGTACTACCGCGACCATAAATACCAACAATGTTAACTATGTTGAGCCACAAGCCTTTATTCCACCTTACCCTTCAGCTATTCCCGATAATTTTAATAGTGAAGTGATGATCTATCGCGGCTTTTGGATGGTCAATTGGTTCAAACAAGAGTTTGGTCAAAATGAAATAGATAAAGCACAAGTGTTAGGGGTTAGCGCTGAGAGTTTATTTGATCAACTCGTTGCCCAAGTGCCGCCGGGCTCAATGGGCTTGATGTTACAACCTTATTGGTCGCCGGGGTTAAAAAACCTAGAAGCCAAAGGCGCGATTATTGGCTTTGGTGATGTCCATACCCGCGCCCATATTTACCGTTCTATTTTAGAAGGGCTAGCCTATGCCCTGCGAGAAGGTAAAGAAAGTTTAGAAAAACGGCAAAAATGCACAATTACCCGCTTAATTGTTTCCGGCGGTGGCTCACAGTCTGATGCCGCTTTACAACTGACCGCTGACATTTTTAATTTACCCGCACATCGTCCACATACTTTTGAAACCTCAGGCTTAGGTGCGGCGATTAATGCCGCGGTCGGGCAGGGCTATTTTGCCAATTATCAACAAGCAACAACGGCGATGACCCGCATCGAGCAAAGCTTTTTGCCCAATCAAGCCAATGTTCAGTTGTATAACAAATTGTATCAACAAGTTTATCGAAAAATGTATCAGCAATTAAAACCCATTTATAAAAGTATTAAAAAAATAACTGGCTATCCAGAATAATAAAAGCAACTAACTAATGAGTAGGAAGGATCTTAATATGATTTATACCCGTCGAAAATTTATCAAAACCCTTGCGGTCAGTGCTAGCGTTGTCGTGACCTCAAGTCTCATCGGCTGCGGCAGCTCAGATAAAAAAACTGCAGTGGTTACGCCTGAGCCTGTTGTCCCGAATATTTTCGATGGCAGTCAATATTTCCCACAATCTGTGGTATCTGGCGATCCTAAAGCCGACTCGGTTATTTTATGGACCCGTGTTGATGACGGCTCTGGTGCTGATACGCCATTAATGCTGCAAGTGGCCAGCGATGAAGCATTTGCAAATTTAGTGGTTGAAGAAAGCTTTGATGCGTTAGCCACTTCTGATCATTGTTTAAAAATTCGGGTCACTGAACTCGAAGCAGGACAACATTACTATTATCGCTTTATTTATCAAAACGGCGGTAAAAACTATACCAGTCGCACCGGTCGAACAAAAACGGCCGCGGCCATTGATAGTGACAGCAAAGTAAAGTTTGCCTATGTTTCATGTCAGGATTATATCGGCCGTTACTTTAATAATTATTTATCACTGCTTGATAACGACGATTTAGATTTCGTGGTGCATTTAGGTGATTACATTTACGAAACCACAGGTGACTTACAATTCCAGTCATCTGGTGGTGCTCGCAGTATCGAATTTAACGACAGCGAAGGCGCATTAACTTTAGGCGTTGGTGATAATAAAAGCCAAGCTGCCAATAGTTTAGATAATTATCGTCAGCTTTATAAAACTTACCGCACCGATGAACTATTGCAGCGTGTGCATGAACGTTTCCCAATGATAGCGATATGGGACGACCATGAGTTTTCAGATGATAGCTGGGGCGATACCGCGACCTATTTAGACGGTGCTGGCGATGAGAAACAAACTCAACGTAAGAAAAACTCTGAAATGGCTTATTTTGAATATATGCCAATTGATCATGAGCAGCCACATACTCAAGCAGGTTTAGCTGCGGGTGCTATAGGAATTAGTGACGAGCATTTATTCCCTAATACCCGTATTTATCGTGATTTCCAATTTGGCCAACATTTACATTTAGCCATGACAGATTTTCGCACTAACCGCCCAGACCACATTTTGCCAGAAGATGCTTTTCCAGCGACCGTTGCGATGGATCAAGCAACATTAAGCACCTTCTTGTTAAGCACTGGTATGATACAAGCGCAAGTTGACGGCATTGTCAGCCAAATGTCACCGTATGTGAATATTGACGATGCTATGTTTGCGCCATACAAAGCAACATTTTTAGAAGTCTTTACCGGCCTTTATATGCAAGAGCTAATGGCGCGCGTTGAATTGAGCCAAGCAGATGCTTTAGCGCAAGCACAACAACGCGCCACTGCCGCGGTGCAAGGTAATTTAACCACTAGTTATTTGAATCAGGTATTAAGCGGTGCGCAAGCAAGCTTACCGAATGATCATCCGATCCAAATGTTACCAGCATTACCTGAAACAGGTGTAGCACAAGGTTTAGCATTTTATACTATGGGTAAAACCTCCTTGTTTGGCTTTATCGGCAGCCGTTACTTAGTGGTTAAAGACACTTATGATATTTACGCAGGTTACCGTGAATATGTTGCGAATTTGCAAGGCGGCACCGCACAAAAAGCCTTTGACGACATGCAGACAGGCTGGTTAACACAAACCTTTACTAGCTCAACTAGCACCTGGAAAATGCTCGGAAGTTCAGTGTCATTCTCACCATTGATTTTTGACTTGTCAGCAAACAGAGCAGACAGTGGCTTAAGCTTACTGGAAGGGGTGTTAAATTCTGACGCGATACCTGCGGCGTTAAAACAACGTTTTTACTTAGAAGCCGACCAATGGGATGGTTTTCCACAATTTAAATCCTCGTTTGTTGATAACGTCATGAGTCAATTTGGCGTGATCAGTTTAGGCGGAGACGTACACAGTAGCTATGTTACTGAACATAAAGCGAATAACGTCACAGGTAAACGCTCATTTAACTTTACCACTTCATCGGTATCGTCAGGTACTTTCGGTTCATTTTTAGAAAATGGTATGCAGCAAATATTCTCGCAATTAGGTGATGTGCCTGCAGCATTGAGCGATTTACCCTTCTATTTTGACCCACTCGTGCGCAGCGCTACTAAGCGTGATGATATTACGGATGACATGGTGTTTTCTCGGATGTGGGAGCACGGAGTTGCTATTGTTGAAGTTGATGCTGAGCAAGTATTAGTGAATTTTCATAATACTGGCAGTGAATTTCACAACATGGATACGGTGACACGCAACTATTATAACGATGCGGAGAACTTTCTCTCTCAAGTGCGTTTATATCAGTTTAAAGTTACTGATGGCGTGTTGACGCAGTTATAACTTTTGCTTGTTGAACTTATCTAAGTAAATGTAAAAAGGTTCGCATAGGCGAACCTTTTTTATTCCAGAAGCAAAGTGACGAGATGATTTTATCAGTAATGCGACAGCGATAAAGGTTGATGCGTTAAGGTGTATTACTATGTAGCGCAATACGGTTACCTTCCGAGTCATGAATAATCGCGCGAAAACCATGGCCTCCCATGGATATTTTATCTTCAACCAGTCGGCCACCATGCATTTCTGATTGCTTAATCGCATCATCAAGCCGACCATTAACATTAAAATAGATCAGCGGCCCTGAGGTAAATATTTGCTCAGGAGGCGAAGGCACTAAGCAACCGGAAACATTGGTTTCTGCATGCGGTAATATGCCAAAGGTGAAATGTTCAAACTCTTCTTTTTTTATTTCACCGTTAAGTAAAGCGCTATAAAACTCAATAGCGCGGGTTAAGTCGATTACTGGAATATCCACCCAAACAATTTGATTTTCCATATTACTTTCCTCTGTTTTTAATTTTATTAGCTAGAAATAATGGCAAGTTCAATAAGCGCACCTCAAAATAGTTTTTTAACTATTGGCAAGTATAGTTGATGATTTTAGATAGCTATATTTCTCAGCTTTCTCAATTGCCCAGTAGTAAGCTAGGCGCAGAGTCGGTAGAATAATTACTTTGATTTTTATGACTTTGGCGTGCACGTACATTATGCGAATTATTCACACATCCGACTGGCATTTAGGCCAACATTTTTACGGCAAAAGTCGAGCAAGTGAACATCAACAATTCTTGAATTGGTTAATCGAGCAGTCTCAATTACAACAGATTGATGCCATTATTGTTGCCGGCGACATTTTTGACACCGGCACGCCGCCAAGTTATGCCCGTGAAATGTACTTTGATTTTATTGCTAAGCTGCATCAAACCCGTTGTCAATTAGTCGTGCTAGCGGGTAATCATGACTCAGTGGCTATGCTGGGTGAATCACAAAATTTACTAAAGCAATTATCAACCCGAGTTATTTCTGCGGTTAGCGATAATATCGCAGAGCAAGTGTTCGTGCTTGAAAGCCTAAAAACCGAGCAGCAAGCGGTGATCTGCGCTATTCCCTTTATTCGAGCGCGCGATATTGTCAAAAGTTATGCCGGGCAATCGGCCAGTGAGAAACAACGTTCATTGCAACAAGCCATAACAGGCCATTATCAAAGCTTATTTAGCCACGCACAAAACTTATCAAGTGCTAAGCAAAGCGAAGGAAACCGCTTACCAATTATTGCTACCGGGCATTTAACTACCATTGGTGCATCAGTGAGCGAGTCAGTACGTGATATCTATATTGGCACCTTAGAAGCCTTTCCAGCCAGCGAGTTTCCTGAGGCTGATTACATTGCATTAGGCCATATTCATCGGCCACAAAAAGTCACTAAAAGTGAGCATATTCGTTATAGTGGCTCACCTATTGCCTTAAGTTTTGACGAAGCAAATACGCAAAAAAGTATTGTTATTGCCGAGTTTAAAGCCGGCAAACTCAGCGATGTCGAATTAACTCATGTGCCATGTTTTCAAGCTTTGGCGATGGTAAAAACTCAGCTAGAGACATTATCTGAAGATATTGCAGCGGTTGCTAAAGCGCAAGGTGCTGAGGCAGTGCACGCCGATGACGAAAGTAACACGGTAAATATGGCAGAAAAAATATGGCTCGATATCGAAATTGAAAGTGCGGAATATTTACAAGATTTAACCGCTCGCATTGAGCAAATAGTCGCTGAGTTACCCGTGGAAGTGTTGCTCGTTAGGCGCAGTAAAAAATCACGTCAGCAAATGCCCAGTCATGAGAAAAAAATAACCTTAAGCGAGCTAAGTGTGCAGGACGTTTTCGATGCCCGCATGGCGCTAGAGTCTTGGCAAAGTGATGAGCAGCAAGCACGTAGAGTGCGCTTAAATAGTTTGTACCTTGAAATAGCAGAGCAAAGCCAGTTAGCCAGTTCAACAAAGCGTGCTTTAGCTCAGCAGAGTGACGCAGATACTAGCTCAACGACAAAAGTGGCGTCAAAATAATGAAAATATTATCGCTGCGTTTTGAAAATATTAATTCGTTGAAAGGCCATTGGAAAATTGATTTTACTCAATCGCCCTTTGATACTAGTGTTTTGTTTGCCATTGTTGGCCCAACTGGCGCCGGTAAAACCACCATACTCGATGCTATGTGTTTGGCGCTTTATCATCAAACACCGCGCTTAACGATATCAGACAAGCAAAATCAATTAATGACTCGCCACACCATTAGTTGCTTAGCGGAAGTTGAATTTGAAGTGAAAGGCCAAGCATATCGTGCTTTTTGGAGCCAACGTCGAGCAAAAAATAGTGTTGAGGGAAACTTACAAAAGCCAACGGCTGAATTAGCCAAAATAACTTTCTCAGAGCAGAATAATGCTGAAAGTGAGGATATAAAGCACGGAGAGGCAGAAGTTATTGCCACAAAAGTGTCTGACATTCGCAGTGAAATTGCTCGATTAACGGGTTTAGATTTTTCTCGATTTAGAAAGTCGATGATGTTATCGCAAGGAGAGTTTGCTGCCTTTTTAAATGCGCCAGCTAACGAGCGAGCTGATTTGCTTGAAGAGCTGACTGGCAGTGAAATTTATGGTGATATTTCTAAAGCGGTATTTGACCAACATAAAGAAGCAGCGAGTGAATTAAAATTACTACAAGCAAAAAGCTCAGGGTTGCAGTTATTAACGCCTGAGCAACAACAACAAATTACTGACCAGCTTGCTAAAGTCAGCGCGCAGCAGCAACCATTATCAGCTCAGTTAGCGCATTGGCAGAACGTGCGCAGTTGGCTGTTGAATGTAGAGAACGCTAATAAGCAAAAGCAGCTTGCTGAGCAGCAGCAAAGTTCGGCACAGCAAGCGCAACTTGAGCATGGGGAGCAATTACGCGCGTTAGCGTTATCAGAGCCGGCGGAAAATTTACGTGGTGAATATCAGCACTTCAATCATGTTGATCAGCAAGTAGTTGAGCTGAATGAACAGGCGAAACAACTTGAACTCGAGTTGAAAAACAGTACCGGTTTAGTCACTACAGCAGAGCAAGCATTAGCAGACTTCTTGTCAGAACATCAGGCGTTTATTGCCCAGCAGCAAGTCACTGAACAACTAATCGTTGAACAAGTCCTGCCGCTTGATAATAAAATTGCTCACCAAATAGCACATAAAAATCAGCAAGCTAATCGATTCGCTAATGCCAACACTGAAGTACAACAAAGTAAGCTAGCGTTAGATAAATTAGCGGCAGTTAAGCAATTGCAGCAAGAAAAGCTCACTCATGCACAAGACTTTATTGCCGAGCAAAAGCATTTAGCGACACTGCCTGAACATTTACCTTTATGGCGTAATATGTTGGCGCAGCTAGTTAGCGAAAAACAGTTAAATTTTGAGCTACTGGCACAAGAGGCAAGCCTGCAACAGCAGGCTGATAATTTAACTGTAGAGCTTACAGGCCAGCAACACAATTTAGTGACACTTGAAGCTGAATTTAAACAGCAACAACTGCTGCTGAGCGCCAAAGCGCATGATATTAGCCAATTGTTATCGCAATATCATTGTCAAAACGAGCAAGTGTTTAGCCAACAGTTAAATGACATGCAAGCCACCGTTGCTCTAGAGGCGCAAGTGCTACTTAATGTTCAACGTTATCAAACGTTAACCGCTGAACTGCACGATATTGAAAAAACTCTGCGTAATGATAAACAACAGAGTAGCAACCTGGCGGAACAACTAACGGCTTTACGCACACAATATAAGCAACAAAAGCTCGCAATGACCGATGTGCAACTTATTGTTGAACAACAAAAAACGATTATGTCGCTCAGTGAGCATAGAGCAAATTTAAAGCCTGATGAAGCTTGTCCATTATGTGGCTCAGAGCAACATCCTGCGGTTGCTGACTATCAAGCTCTATCGATTCAGGGGACAACTGGAACTGAACATCAGAGCCGATTAAAGCAACTGACCATGGAGCTTGAACAACTTGAGCAACAAGGTAAAAGTTTGTCATCAGAGCAAGATCGGTTAACAGAACGACTAAATTTAGTGACTGAAAATCAAGCAATAAAGCAACAAGAGCAGCACAGCTTAAGTCAACAATGGCTTACTCAGCGTCAGTTATTAACGCTTGATTTTGACTTGTCGGCTTTTGAGCAAATTAAAGCGAACATTACGGCACGCCAAGAACATTTCGCCCAGCTTAATAGCGCTAATAATCAGTTACAGCAATTGAAGCAAGGGCATCAGCAACAACTTGATTTAACGACTAAGCAAGAAAAGCAGTTGCTCACTTTAGCGAATCAAATTCAAGCACAAACAGTACAATTTACTCAGCTACAACAACAAATCACGCAAAACAGAGATAGCCTGAATGATAAACAAGCTTATATTTCACAAGCGTGGCAAAAACTAAGCGCCTTAATGCAAGACTGCCAATTGGCTATTATTGACTGTTTTGCTGTTTTTTCGACGGCGAGAGTAGGTGCTGAGCTGACAGCTCAAGACTTTAATGATAGCGTGCAATTGCAGCAAAATTGGCTAAATGACCTTGAGCAACAAAGTCGAGCTTATCAAGCAGCACTAAATACCTTAGCAACTGACAACGAACAGCTACAACAATTACAACAGCAGTTGGCGATAATGCAGAGTAAAGTTGAACAACTGCTAGTATCAGAACAAGCACTTCGCTCTGAATTGACTGCCATAGAGCAGCAACTGAATGAAGATAAAGCTAAGCGACATACTCTATTTGCTGAGCAAGATGTTCAGCAAATGCGTCAGCAGCTAAAACAACAGCAACAAACACAAGAACAATTGCTGCAAAATCATCAGCATGGGCTTAATGAACAGAAAATACAACAGCAAAACGTTACCGGTAAGTTAAATGGCAATGTTGAAGCAATAAACCGTTTGCTGCCGCAACAAACGGCTGCTTTAGAGGCTTGGCAAACACAATTAGCTGCCAGCGACTTTGCTAACGAAGATGATTTTAAAGCTGCACTGTTAAGTCCAGAGCAACGAAAAAAACTGAAAGAAATTCAGTTAACGATTGAACAAAAAATTCAACAGGCTAATGCACAATATCAGCAAGCGCAGCAACAGTTAGCAGATCTAGAAGAAGTTAAGGCACAATTACAAGGGCAAACTCAGCAATTAGTTTCAGCACTTGCTGCTGATGAACCTGACATCTTGCAGGGGGATTTAGCTCGGGAAAAGGTATTATTTAGCAAAAGTACGGTCATAGATGAACATATTGATATTGCTGACTTTGATGAAAAATCGGCGCTTTGCACTGAAGCCTTAAAACAGCTACAAATTCGCCAAGGGCAGTTAAGTCAGCAAATAAGCCAAGATCAATTGCAACGTGATGAGCAGCAAAGTTTATTGGCTGGTATTACTAAGCAACAAATTGAGCTTGATGATCTTTCCCATCTTAACGGCTTAATTGGCGCGGCGGACGGTGCTAAATTTAGGCGTTTTGCCCAAGGACTGACCTTATCGCATTTGGTTTATTTAGCCAATCAGCAACTTAATCGTTTGCATGGTCGCTACCAATTGCAACGCCAACAAAGTGATAGCTTAGCTTTAGAAGTATTAGATACGTGGCAAGCCGATAGTGTCCGTGACACGAAAACCTTATCGGGTGGCGAAAGCTTTTTAGTCAGCTTGGCGTTAGCACTGGCGCTGTCAGATTTAGTCAGTGCAAAAACCAGTATTGACTCGTTATTTCTTGATGAAGGCTTTGGTACTTTAGATAATGATACCTTAGAAATTGCCTTATCAGCCCTTGATTCACTCAACGCTAGTGGCAAAATGATTGGTGTGATCAGTCATGTTGATGCCTTGAAAAAACGTATTGATGTACAAATTGAAGTTAAAAAGCACAGTGGCTTAGGGGTTAGTGAGTTAGCACAGTGTTATCGCTATCAGGCAAATGAATAGTTTTTCTCGTATATAAAATTCCAGCTGACCATAAGGTTAATAAGATGAAACGTCGACAATTTATTAAAGCGTCAATGATAACAGGGGCTGCTATTGGTCTTGGTAGTGCTCTATGGCTCAGTGATGATGTTGATCACTCAGCGTTAACGATAGCTGCGGTATTGGCAAAAATTACCGAGCTTTCAAAACAGTCATTAATCACAACAGGTGTCTGGAGCCTGCAACAAGTGTTAGAGCATTGTGCACAAAGTGTTGAATATTCAATGACTGGATATCCGGAGCATAAGTCTGAAATATTTAAACAGACACTTGGTGCCTTAGCTTTTAGGGCTTTCTCAAGCAAAGGTGTGATGACACATGCACTTGACGAATATATCCCTGGCGCACCAAATTTAAGCTCGCCGTTATTGAAGGAGCAAAGTAAGCAGCAGGCTTTTGCTCGTCTGCAGCATTCATTAGAGCAGTTTAAACAATATCAAGGGCCGTTGGCGCCACATTTTGCCTATGGCGTATTGTCGAAAGCTGAGTATGAACTTGCCCACAGCATGCATTTTTATAATCATTTAGAGCAAATTCAGCAGATATAGGCCTCAGAGTATAAAATTGAGAATAAAAGTGTTTACTTATTCAACGGTTGGCTATATAGTTCGCTTGTTAATTATTCCCATCTAGTTTATTTAGCCGATTATTTATAAAATCGTGTTTGCCTTTCCCTTTCACAGTTAGTCATCACTTAATTTATTAAGCTTAAATTATTGTCTGATTTTTCGAGTATTATCTCGTCAAACGTTGTTATTTTTCTAACTTGTTTTCAAGAAATATAAAAGTTCCACACCACAATAATATAGCTTTTGTTTTTGCGTTTTTACGCACCTTAAAAGAGTTTATTATGTCATACACATATCAAGGTACGATCTATTCGATCGCATCGCCAGTTCGATCAATTTCTGTTAACAAAAATAATGTTTCAGTAACCGATCAGCAAGGCACAAAGTTTATCCAATTTATTAACGTAAATGATTCAAAGTCATTTTTAGCTTGGATTTACCAGAGCTAAAATGCTCTGCTGTAAAGCATGGCCAACATGCTTTACAATTCTTATTACCCTCCTAAACTTATTTTAATAACACTCGCTTTAGTTTTGTTTTTACTGAACGCCAATGCGTAACGGGTTTGGTGGGGGCGAGTGCTATCAAATGTTGCCATTGTGCTGGTGTTAATTGAACTTTTGCGCCATGTGCTAAAAGTATATGTTTTACCTGCAAAGCCCTAATGTTTTTCAATGATTGAAGATACCTGTTGGGGTAAAAAACGGGATAAGGCGGAATAAAGGCATCCCTGACTTTTACCATTAAATCGGCAACATAAATTTGTTCACTTGCTCGATGATGCAAAGAAATATCTCGGTCTGTATGCCCTTGGGTAAAATGCACTTGCCAGTCTTCAAAGCTCGGTAAAAATTGCTGATCGCTAAGATAATAATCAGGCGTTAATACACTGGAATAATAGATAAATTTCTTCGGTTTTTTCTTGCGACTTGCCACCCACAACGTCAGTAGCATATCGGTTAAATGCATTAACTTACCGTCAATTCCTGAATACCATTGCCCGGCAACATTGGCAGCGGCTATTTTACAGCCATATTTTTTACGCAATGCCTGTGCAGCGCCGGCGTGATCTGGGTGCATGTGTGTGACAACAATTAACGCTAATTCAGACATTGAACGCTTTAATTGGTTAGCGATAAAATCCTCTAAAAATGGAATGTCAGCGCGGCAACAGCCATCGAGCAATAAAAACTTATCGGCATACTCGACGAGATAAATATTTTCAATATAACCATCTAAACAATGTAATTTGAGCATTTAACAGCACTATCGCGATTTAGTTACTGTTAAAGTACCTGTTTATCGTTAAAATCTCAACAGATTAGACCAGTGATTGATTTACTTCATCGTCATGTTTCTTAAGTTACTTAAATAAGCATGCAGAGCTAATTAAAAAATCTACGGATGACTATTGTTGCTTTAGGGCGTAATTTACTAGGTGAATATTGACTAGCTGAATAATGAACAGTGCAATTGAGCGTTAGTCTTTCTTCGCTGTTAATAATACAATTAGCGTTATAAATTTATCTTTTGCTGGAATTTATTTGGACCTCTGGATTTACTTCACCTTGCTGGCTGCTTTGATGCAAGCGGTGCGCACTGCTGGACAAAAAAAGTTGACGCAACACCTCAATGCGATGGCAACAACGGGTGTTAGGTATATTTACGCACTACCTTTTGCCTTGTTATATCTCTATTGGATGTTGGACTATCGCGAGTTAGCAATGCCGACATTAAATGCTCAGTTTTTGCAATATGTGTTAGTGGCCTGTGTGATGCAAATTATTGGCACCGTCTGTTTAGTGGCCGCCTTTAACTACCGAAATTTTGCGGTTGCCACCAGTTTAGCAAAAACAGAAGCTATTCAAGTCGCTGTTGTTGGTGTTTTGTTGTTTTCGACAAGTTTAAGCCAGCTAGGCTGGGTTTCTGTCATTATTGGTGTTGTTGGCGTGTTATTACTGTCAAAAGTAAAGTTTACCTTTCGTGATGTTTTTCAAAATCCCGGTGCTGGTTTTGGTTTGGCTTCCGGCTTAGCGTTAGCAATTACAACCTTACTGATCCGAGAATCAAGTTTAGCGCTTAATACCGATTTACTGTTGAGCGCTGCAGTCACCTTAGCTTTTATGGTTAGCGTGCAGTCATTGATTTCTTTTATCTATATTTATGTTCAAGATAGTCAGCAACTTAAACTTATGGTTAGCCATTGGCGATTATGTTTATTTGTTGGCATTACCAGTGTTGTTGGTTCAATTGGTTGGTTTACTGCTGCGAGTTTTCAAAATGCCGCCTATGTTAAGGCATTAGGGCAAGTAGAATTTTTCATTACGTTATTTATTACCTACCGCATATTTCGAGAAAAAATATCGCTAATAGAGTACTTAGGTATGGCGTTGATTCTTATTAGTGTGGTGATTTTATTAATTTGGGCTTAAGTTTAAGCGCAATAATAACGCGTGTAATTGTCTGTGGTAGGCGTATGAGTATTTTGGTAAACTCTCGGAAAATATATTCGCCATTTTATGGTGAGTAACTAAATACAGTATGGAAATAAAATGAAAATTACCGATAAAACCGTTGTCCAATTTCACTACACACTAAAAGATGAAGCAGGTGTGGAATTAGAAAATTCACATGCTGGCGATCCGCTAGCGTACCTACACGGTTATAAAAATATGTTAGTGGGTTTAGAAAACGCTTTAGCTGGCAAAGCAGCAGGCGAGAAGTTTTCGGTTACGTTGCAGCCTGAAGATGCTTACGGTGAACGCAAAGAAGATGCCATTCAACGTGTGCCAGTAAAGCATTTACAAGGTTTACCAACACCAAGTGCTAAGTGGAAAGCGGGCATGACAGCGGTAGTTAATACCGATGGCGGTCAACGTCAAGTGACTGTGGTTAAAGCCGGTAAGTTCATGATCACTGTTGATATTAATCCACCACTAGCAGGTAAAGTATTAACCTTTGATATCGAAGTCACTGATGTACGTGCAGCAACGGCTGAAGAAGTTGAGCATGGCCACGCCCACGGCGTTGGTGGTCATCACCACTAAGCACGTTATTACCTTACCTTATCTTATCAAGCCGGCACTATGCCGGTTTTTTTATGCCCTAAATGTCGAGCCGCTTTTCAATTGCTATTAACTCATTTTTTTTAATGGTTGTTTAACTGAATAAACTTTCTGTTTATCGCATTCACTTTCATATTGTTTTATCGTACTGTTATGGTGAGTTATACATTCAGGTCATTAAAATAATAATAAGGTCGATAACATGTTCACATTTAAGCCATCTGTCACCACCATAGCGTTAGTCGTAAGCTCAGTATTATCCCAATCAGTATTGGCTGAAACCTCAGTTATTCATGCCGGAGAATTATTAGTTATTGCTGGTCAGGCGCCACTTAAAAATCAGACCTTAGTGATCACTAACGGAAAGGTGTCGGCACTTAAATCTGGTTTTATTGCCGCTAGTGATATTGCAAAAGATGCAAAGTTAATTGATTTATCATCAAGTTTTGTTATGTCAGGACTGATGGATATGCATGTGCATTTACAAGGCGAATTAGGTCCCAATAATGACAGTGAAATGGTTAATTTATCAGATGCTGACACGTTAATGAAAAGTACTTATTTTGCTAAAAAAACCTTAATGGCCGGATTTACAACTGTGCGTGATTTAGGTAGCAGTGCAGAACAAATTTTTGCCCTACGTGATGGAGTTAAACGTGGCTGGATAACTGGGCCAACCATTATTGCCGCAGGCTCAAGTGTCGCGGTTACTGGCGGACATGGTGATGTCGATGGTATGGCACCTGATTTAATGGCGCTTCATACCGCTAAAACGGTTTGTGATGGTCCATATGATTGTCGACGCGCAACACGACACGCAATTAAGTTTGGCGCTGATGTGATTAAAATCACCTCCACCGGCGGCGTATTATCCGATACCGATACCGGTACCGGTCAGCAAATGGCTGATGATGAAATTAAAGAAGTTATTGATACCGCACATTCACTTGGCAGAAAAGTAGCGAGTCATGCCCATGCCGCAGCTGGGATTAATGCTGCACTGCGCGCCGGTGTTGACAGTATCGAGCATGGCAGCTATGCCGATGAAGAGAGTATTAAGTTATTCAAAAAAGGCGGCGCTTATTTAGTTCCAACGTTAATGGCGGGTGATACCGTGGTTAATATGGCTAAAGCTACCGATTTTATGTCACCTGCTATTCGCGCAAAAGCTATTCGTGTTGGTGGTGATATGATCGAAAACTTTAAGCGCTCGTACCAAGCTGGGGTCAAAATAGCTTACGGAACAGACAGCGGTGTTTCTAAGCATGGTTATAATGCTAGAGAGGCACAATTAATGTTTGCTGCCGGTATGACACCACAAGATATTCTCGTGTCGGCCACGATCAATGGCGCTGATTTAATTGGCCGTTCAAAAAGCCTAGGCACTTTAGAAGTGGGTAAAGTTGCCGATATTATTGCCATGCACGCTAGTCCGTTAAAGGATATTAATGAGTTACTCGACATTGATTTTGTCATGAAGTCAGGAGAAGTAGTTAAACAAAAGTAAGCAACCTCAACTTGGGTTAATCGATTTTAACACCCGTTGATTTATAGAACTATTGTTTGAATTGTTGACGATGTTTTATTAGCTAATAGATTAACAAAGTCATCAGTGATGAAATTTAAGTGTTTAACAAGGCAGTTTTACAAAGCAATAGCGAGCTATTGGGCGTAAAACTAACGCTGATAGGCGCTTAAATAGCATTATTGAGTAAAGTAGCTTAACCCGAATTTAGGTTAAGTATAACTTTTATCAAAGAGACATAATTCAAGGCTGTTTATTACAGCCTTGAATTATGCACTCTCGCCATATTGCTATGATTTTTTCCTAACACACCTGTGGCTAATGCCACTCCTAACAATATCACACTAGCACCAATGATCGTCATTAAGCTGATCGTTTCATCTAAAAATAGTGCGCCCCATAAAATGCCAAAGGCCGGAATTAAATAGGTTACCGATATAGCTTTCGCTGGACCTAGCTTAGCTATCAGGCGAAAAAATAAAATATACGCGACACCCGTACAGATAACACCAATTAATATCACGGACCAAATAGCCGTTGAACTGGGTAAGGTTTCAGGGATAAAAAATAAACTTATCGGTAATAGCATGGCACTCGCAGCAATTTGACTGCCCGCCGCTAATGCTAAAGGTTTTATTCCCGTTAAATACTTCTTGGTATAATTTGCTGAAATACCATAACAAAGTGCTGCTAACATCGCAGCTAATGTGGGTAATAATGTTGGTATTAGCAGACTACTTTCATTTGCATGAGCTTCGGTGTTGCTAGCAAGATGCATATGCTCAAATACCAATAAATATACTCCCAAAAAACCAATCAAAAGTCCTAATGTTGCGCTTAATGTTAATTTATCTTTTAGCCAAAAATACGCGACAATAGCACCAAACATCGGGGTTGTTGCGTTCAGTACAGAGGTTGTTCCTGCGCTTAAGGTTAGTGTGGCATAACCAAATAAGGCGAATGGTATGGCGGTATTTAATGCGCCAACTACAAATATGTCTCGCCAACGGCCATTTAATGCTCTGGTTTGTTTGAATAAAAGTAAACAGCTAAACAAAAAAATAGCGCCAATGCTAGCACGTAACGTCGTGAATAATATTGGACCAAATTCAGGTACACCAACACGCATAAACATAAATGATGCGCCCCAAATACTGGCTAATAGCAGTAATTCTGTCGTTGATTTATAGTTTTTAATATTCGAAGTATTTAATTGTTTCACTTATAAATGCTGTGGTTAATGAGAAGATAGTGGCTAGTTTAGCGCTTAATCTTGTTTATACTCGCGATAATCGGACGAGTCATTTGAATAGATTAACCTTTACTTACTTCAACAGAGAGAACCTTGATGATATCACCACCATCGAATTGCCACTGAATATTAAACTCGTGCAAGGTCATGCCATAGATTTTATCGTCAGTACTCTGTTGTTTATATGCAGGGCGAGGGTCTTGGCTTAGTACCTGTTCAATGAGTAAACGTAATGTAGGGTACGAGGTTAAGTTTTCTTCAATGATCGTTGCTGATGCGTCAGTAAATATGATGTGAATGTCGTTACTGGGTTGTTGATGAGCATAACCACCATGGGCATCTTCTATAATGTCAGCATAAGGTACGTAAGGTTTGATATCGACAATTGGCGTGCCATCGAGTAAATCTAACTCGCTAATATGAAGTACAACCTGAGATTCTTTATGAGCTGTTAGCTGATGCTCTATTCGGTCTAGTTTCACCACCGACATACCAATAGGGTTGGGCCTAAACGTTGATCGTGTTGCCAATACCCCTAATTTTTTATTACCGCCCAAGCGCGGCGGGCGCACTAGTGGTTTCCAGCCTTGCGCTTGGGTACCGTGAAAAACAAATAATAACCATATGTGGCTAAATTGCTCTAACCCTCGGACTAATTCGATATTATTGGCCGAGCCTTTAAGACGCAATTGCCCCTGTGCGGCGCTGACAATACCGGGTTGTCGAGGGATCGCGAACTTTTCTTTGTAAGGAGAGTCAACAGTGGCAATGACGTTTAATGTAACGCTATCGGTCATTTTTTGTCTTGCTCAACCTTATAGGCTCGACCATAGCATACGGTCGATGCAAGACAATATTTTGCCGCTTTATCTTCTTCTATTATCACACATTGACTAAAAATAATGGCATTTGCCTCAAGTTTATAAGCTTGGCGTCTCGCTTCAGTGCGCGCATCAATTTCATTGGGAGCAGCATGATGTGATTTTTCTTGGCAAGACTCACCTTCAACTAAACCAATAAACTGATACTTACCGGTAAAGTCTTTTTCACTTTCAACAATCTTTACTTTTGTTGGCGCAAAGTAATTTTTGAAGTTATCACGGTCTAAGTTGGTTGATATATCGTTTATTTTTGCACAGCCCGCTGCTAATAAGGACAAAATTAGTGCGGCAGTTATATTGCGTAACGTTATTACATATGTTGCTTGGTATTTTTTATTCATTGTTTATTAAACCATTAATTTATATTTAAAATGTTACTTCTCGTTGCGTAATTCGCTTGTTATTAAGTTTACTTTTTTAGACTCGTATCGCCCTTGATCCAATAATTGAACAACTTATCTATGGTTTTACTTTGTTGTTTCATGGTCAGCCAATTGCGCATAAATAACTCAAAAGCATGATCATTTTTATTAATAGGAAATGCCATGTAAAGCGGCGCTAATTCAGGTTTAGGCACCACCACGGTATAACTTGGGTTGAGTAATGTCCAAGCTGATGATGCCGCTGCGCCAAAAACCATGGCATCAATATGAGAAAATTCTGGCTTAAAGAATAATCGTGGTGTTGATATTTCCCAAGCCTTGCCGTGGGTAAAGGTTTTAGCGATCGCTTTTTTATAATAAAAACTTTCAGGGATACCCAAAATAAGATCGTCGCGCGATAAAATATTATCCCACTGGGTAAATTCAGCTCGGCGTTTATCTTTAACAATTATTGCAATGCTTTGAGTGCTGTATGGCATAGTAAGCGTGAATTGTGCCATATTATCAGGAATAACCGGTACGCCTGTTGTAATGTCTAGGTAGCCAGACGCTAATAACGCTTTAGCCTGATGACGAAATATTTTCACAAACTCTATATCGACGTTTAAATCAATGGCAAGTTGATTCATTATTTCAATATCAAAACCCACCAGTTTGCCGTCATTGTTATGGAATGAGTAAGGTAAATCATCACGAAAATAGCCGACGCGAATAAACCCCCGTTGTTTAATACGGGTAAGTACACCCACAAAAGGTTGCATCGTTTCGCTACTTTGTACGGCTTCATCTAAATAGCGACTGTTAACTTCATCCATAAGAAAGTCACGTTCAATAAACTTAGCGTAGCCCTGATATTGATAACTAATAGCACTAAAACCATATTTTAAACTTATAAAGGCAACAACAGATAACAGCGGAATTAGCGCTAAATTTCTAATCAATGCTTTTTTCTTTACACGAAACGCTTTTGCCATACTGGTGGCAACGAGTAATGGCAAACAACTGGCAAACGTGACGGAAAGTAACGCGGATAAACGGCCCACCACTAGGTTTTCAGAAACAATAAAAAAATCAAACATGGTATGCGAAACGTTAAATAATTCTAATAGATTTTGCATTGCCAAGGTGCTGGTGCCGAACAATTGTGGAATGCCAATGACCACCAGTTTTACATAATCTTCAAAGCTAATGTAGGCACCTGAAAACCACGCGGCAAATAACACAAAGAGCAATGATAATAATTTACCACCAACAGGTAGGCTGTAGCTTATAGGGACTATGACTTCAGGCACTTTATCTGCGTTGTCGATATGTGCATATTGTGTGGCAATTAATTCTTTGGTTTTTTCGACAATAATCGGGATAACAACAAAAAAGCTACCGGTAGCAAATGCCGTGATCATGGCTTCACGTGATGCTTTTAAAATAGCACGGTAGCCAAAAGGGGTGATGGTAGCGAGCAAAGCAGGAAATACCACAAATGACAGTAAAACCACTAGCACTAATGCACTGGCGACATAAATCATTAGGCCATCAAGCTGTGAGGCATCGAGCGTAGACGAGGCTCGCCAACCAATACAGAATATGCCAATAGGCGCAAAACGCATGACTTGGCTACTGATATTACTGACTGATTGCTTTAAGTTACCGAGCACCGCTAGTGTTTGACGCTTATTTTTAATTGGCATTAAGCCGACACCAACAAAGACACTAAAAAATACCACAGAAGGGATCACGGCGTTAGCAAAGGCATTAAACGGGTTCGACGGAATAAACAATTCAACTAAATTAAACTCTTGGCTTACTTTAACGGTAGCGGCGCTATAAAACTCTGCCGTTTGCCAGTTAGGAAATGATAGCGGTGCCATTAAAATAAAACATAGCATCAAGGCCATCAGTAATATGATCAGTATTAGCGTGCTTTTAAGTGCCGTTTTAGCTTTACCTGCAGATAAGCCGCCAATACCAACAATAAGGGATAACGAAATGTAAGGTAGTGCCGTCATTTGTAATAGCATGACAAAGGCATCGGCAAGGTTATTTACTATTGGGTATAAGGGCGCATTAATACTACCAATGATAAGCCCAATGGCCATGGCGATAAGAATACGGCTTGATAAGGGGATTTTACTAAGTTTCAATATTGTTATACCAGTAAGAATAATTTTCGTCGTTACTATTTTGCACAGTATAGTAAAGCGCGTGAAAGAGACTTCCTGTACATGGCTGCTATTTCACATCCATGTGATCGCAGCATACCGTACATCCTGTACATAAAGGCAAACCCTATTTAATGTTGAGGTTTGCCTTGATTATTATGCGCTAATTAACCCAGTGTGCGTTATTTAACACGCATACCTGGTTGAGCGCCGTCATCAGGGTTGAGTATCCATAAGTCTTTACCGCCAGGACCGGCAGCTAATACCATGCCTTCTGACATGCCAAAGCGCATTTTACGTGGTGCTAAGTTGGCGACCATAACGGTATGCCTGCCAATTAAATCTTCAGGTTGGTAGGCGGATTTAATACCGGCAAATACCTGACGAGTTTCACCATTTTCCTGACTATCAAGTGCTAAGGTTAATTTGAGTAATTTATCTGCTTTTTCAACATGTTCAGCGTTGATGATTTTTGCGATACGTAAATCTATTTTGGCAAAGTCATCAAATTGAATTTCTTCGCTAATAGGATCGCTGCCCAATGGATCATTTAATGCTGCAGTGTTATCAACAACTTTTTCCTGCTTAGCTTTCTTTTTGGCTTTAGCTGGCTTTTCGTCATCCGCTTTTACCAATAAATTTTCTTTTGAAGCGTCAGTCATCGCGTTGACTTTATCCATGTCGACACGTTGTAATAAGGCTTTAAATTTGTTGATTTTATGATCGGTTAATAAGGTTTTGTGACCTTCCCATACTAATTCGTCATTTAAAAACTCAGCGGTACTATCCGCTAAAACAGGTAGTACAGGTTTTAAGTAAATCATTAAGGTACGGAACATGTTGATACCCAATGAACAGATATCTTGTACTTCTTGTTGTTTAGTTTCGTCTTTAACTAACTGCCATGGTTCTTTAATGGCGATATATTCATTAACTTTGTCAGCTAATGCCATTATTTCGCGCATACCACGGCCAAAGTCACGAGCTTCATAGTGAGCAGCGATACTGTTACCTGCAGCCATTACTTCATCAGCTAACGCTTGGTTATCAATGTTTGTTGATAACATGCCATCAAAACGTTTGGTAATAAAACTTGCACAACGAGAAGCGATATTAACCACTTTACCGACTAGGTCAGAGTTAACACGCTGCACGAAGTCTTCAAGGTTTAAATCTAAGTCATCAATTTTATGGGTTAATTTAGTTGCGTAGTAATAACGTAAATATTCAGGATTTAAATGCGCTAAATAAGTACAACCTTTAATAAAGGTTCCCTTAGATTTAGACATTTTTTCTCCATTCACGGTAACAAAACCATGCGCGAAAACAGCGGTAGGTTTGCGGAAATCAGCGCCTTCTAACATGGCTGGCCAAAACAGGCTGTGGAAGTTAATAATGTCCTTACCGATAAAGTGATATAACTCAGCATCTGAATCTTTCTTCCAGAAGCTGTCAAAATCGATGCTTGAGTCTTTATCGCATAGGTTTTTAAAGCTGCCCATATAACCAATAGGCGCATCTAACCAAACATAGAAGAATTTACCCGGAGCATTCGGTATTTCAAAACCAAAATAAGGTGCGTCACGGCTAATATCCCACTGTTTTAAACCTTGTCCGAACCATTCGCTAAGTTTATTCGCTACTTCTTCTTGCAATGTGCCACTGCGTATCCAGTCTGCTAACATAGATTCAAAAGCAGGCAAGTCAAAGAAGTAATGTTCAGAATCTTTTAAGATCGGTGTCGCACCTGAAATAGCAGAGCGTGGATTAAGCACTTCTGTTGGTGAATAAGTTGCCCCACAGTTGTCACAGCTATCACCATTTTCATCTTCACTTTTACACTTCGGACAAGTGCCTTTGACAAATCTGTCAGCTAAGAACATGCCTTTTTCAGGGTCATATAACTGAGAAATAGTGCGGGTTTTAATATGACCTTTGGCATGTAAACGGTTATAAATTTCTTCAGCGAATGCTTTGTTTTCATCGCTATGTGTTGTGTGGTAATTATCAAAGCTAATGTGGAAGTCACTAAATTCTTTAATACGCTCTTCACGCACACCTTTGATCATTTCTTCTGGTGTTATGCCAAGCTCTTGCGCTTTAAGCATGATCGGTGTGCCATGGGCATCATCGGCACAAACAAAGTAAGTTTCATGTCCACGCATACGCTGGAAACGAACCCAAATATCAGTTTGAATATGCTCTAATAAATGGCCAAGGTGAATTGAACCGTTCGCATAAGGAAGGGCACAAGTAACTAAAATTTTACGCTTATCTGCTAATGGCACAGATGACTTTGATAACGACATATAAAGTTTACATATTATTGGTGGTAATTATGCAGGGAATGGTACAGAATTTGTCATTACTTTTCATTAAGAATTATCGTCTTTATGTGATAAAGAGCGGATAAAAGTGCGTTTTAAAAATGTTATCAAATTTCTTATCTAAAAAACTATTTTCTAAAAATGATGTTAGCGTTGAAAACCAAAAGGCTATCCACGGTTTTCTCGATGCTTATCGCTGTGATATTTTCCCCGAAGGGTTGATAGCTATTGCCCAAACTATGACCCTGCTCATGGTTAAAAATAATCTTGTGATTAAGTTATCACTACCTTTTCCTTGTGATGGGCAATTGCATGATATTGCCGAGCAATTGACTGAGTTAATAGAGCAGCCGGTAAGCTTTGATGCTGAATATCATATTGAGCCCGTTAGGCAACATAAGATAAAAGGTATCAAAAATATTATCGCAGTATCGTCGGGTAAGGGCGGTGTCGGTAAATCAACAACTGCGGTTAACTTAGCCTATGGCCTTATTGCTGAAGGTTGTAATGTTGGGATTTTAGATGCTGATATTTATGGCCCGTCAATCCCCACCATGTTGGGATTAAAAGGCGCTAAGCCGACATCAAATGACGGTAAATTGATCACGCCGCTTGAAGTTAATCACTTAAGCGCGATGTCAATTGGCTTTTTAGTTGATGATGCAAACGCCACTGTCTGGCGTGGCCCTATGGCGAGTCGAGCTTTTTCACAATTACTCAATGAAACCGATTGGCCCGATCTAGATTACCTGATCGTTGATATGCCACCCGGCACTGGTGATATTCAACTAACCTTAGCCCAACAAGTGCCGGTAGCCGGTGCATTGGTGATCACAACACCGCAAGATATTGCCTTAATGGATGCGATTAAGGGCATGGCGATGTTTGAGCAAGTAAAGCTTCCAGTATTGGGTATAATCGAAAATATGAGCTATCACCAATGTGAAAACTGCGGTCATCAATCTCACTTGTTTGGTGAAGGTGGTGGCAAACGTATTGCAGAAGACGCGAAAACCCAATTGCTTGGGCAATTACCTTTAGATATTCGTATTCGAGAAGACGCAGATAGCGGTAGTTGTGTAATAAATGAAAATAGCACTGGAGAAATAGCGCTGCTGTATCGTAATATAGCGCGCAAAGTCGCAGCGCAATTGTATTATCAATTAGATATGCGCAGCCCAACGACAGCGGAAGTAGTTGTTGAACAATAAAACCCGAATTTTAAGACGCAGAAATAATTCAATGTTTTCTTCGTCGCCATAATGTCAAACGAATAGATAACTCCGTTCAATTGGTATAACAACTGAGTCTAAGAAGAATAACCATGAGATTAAGTGACATAGATATAGAAGAATGCCTTAGAAAAGGGCAAATAGCCATTTCACCAGCGCCAGACAGTAGCATGATCTCTGGTGTTAGCGTTGATATTCGCTTAGGTAACGAATTTCGCGTATTTCAAGATCATACCGCACCTTATATCGACTTAAGCGGCCCTAAAGTAGAAATGCAAAAGGCCATGAACTCAGTAATGAGCGATGAAATTTATATTCCAGATGGCGAAGCGTTTTTTCTTCATCCTGGCGAATTAGCCTTAGCAGTTACTTTAGAGTCTGTAACCTTACCTGACAATATTGTTGGTTGGTTAGATGGCCGTTCATCGCTAGCGCGTTTAGGTTTAATGGTACATGTTACTGCCCATAGAATTGATCCCGGTTGGTCAGGTCAAATAGTGTTGGAGTTTTATAACAGTGGTAAATTACCGTTAGCATTACGACCAAAAATGAAAATTGCCGCGCTTAATTTTGAAACTATGTCTTCAAGCGCCGCTCGCCCTTACAATAAGCGGGAAGATGCTAAATATAAAGGTCAAATGGGTGCTGTTGCCAGTCGCATTAGTCAAGATGAGAGTCATAAGTAAGCTAGAACAATAGGCTTCAATAAAAAACCAACGATAAGTCGTTGGTTTTTTTGTTTTAGCGCTTTATTCTTCTTCGCTGTAAATCGAAGCAGGGCCGTTAGTTAGCATTGACTGCTGCGGGTAAAGGACGTTCATTGCGCTTATCAGCCATAGAAATACAAAGGTTTAACGCAGAGATTAATTTATCGCGGCTGTGGTAATGTGCAATAGTGTCGCTACGTAACTCATGATGACAAACACTAACACGTGCTGAGGTGACACTAGTATCGTGACAAATAGCGCTATCAATAGGCAAACATCCAATATTGTCCTCAATCCAAGCTAACTTTTCATCTAAAGTTAAGTTATCTGCGGGGCTATTTTCTGCAACAATATTATCAATAAATACCCGATGTGCTTTGGTTTTCTTAAGCGCTTTACTTATATCTCTTACCAGTAATGGCGGCACGACACTGGTCAGGAAGCTTCCAGGACCCAAAATAACCAAATCGGCATTTAATATTGCGTCAATGCACTGAGGCAGTGTTTTTACCAGTGGTGCCAGCATGAGCTTTGTCGGCATCATTGACATTTTATCGACAGATAGTTCACCCACGCGGCAGCGGCCTTCAGGAGAAAAGGCCATTAAATCCGTCGGTGTTTCAGACATAGGTAATACCGGTGTTTTAACTCTCAATAATCGGCGCACAAGTTTGATCGATTCAAGCGGGCGCGAATGAATTTGTCCGAGTCCGTAGAGGATTAAATTACCGAGGTTATGGCCACCGAGTTCATCGTTGCCATCGAAGCGAAAATCAAATAATTGGCTACCAACAGATTGTTCATCGACTAATTGCGTTAGGCAATTACGTAAATCGCCCCAAGCGATAGAACTGCTGCGTTTTCTTAAGCGGCCTGTGGAGCCACCATTGTCAGTTGTGGTAACAATACCCGTCAGTTGATTTCCTAAAAAGGAAAGGGTAGAAAGCACACGTCCTAGACCGTGACCACCACCAATGGCAACAACATTGAGCTCTTTTAGCTGCATATAATTTTAATTTTTTTCAATAGAGTTTTAACCATAACCTTAATTATACGATAAATAAAGCGGCTCGCCATAGTTTCTGTGCCTATTAGCGATATATAATTGTGCTTCAGCTATGTTTTATCCTCAAAGTGATTTAAAATTGCTAGCAGCTTATTTTATTCAGCATTACTATCAAGAATGTTAACAAAGTTGTTAATATAAACAGTTGATAAGACAAAATTTAGCCAACTTGTTCTATTAGTAATCAGTTAGATAAAATCTTTTAAAAAAAAGCGCTAATATCTAAAATAAGGGTTGACAGGTTCTTGGTCGCTGCTTAGAATGCGCCTCGCTTTCAACGAGTAACTCGATTATTTGTTGGGAGAAGATTAAGGTAAGTATTAGGCCACTTGCTTTATTTCTATGTGGGGCTATAGCTCAGCTGGGAGAGCGCTTCGCTGGCAGCGAAGAGGTCTGCGGTTCGATCCCGCATAGCTCCACCAATATTTATTTAATAGTATTTTATCGCTATTAAAAGATAGATAAAAAGATAATTGTAATTGGATATACTCTTGAAGTTATCGGATTACAAAAACAAGCTGAAAAGCCTGTTTTATCGTTTTAGTGTCCCTATCGTCTAGAGGCCTAGGACACCGCCCTTTCACGGCGGTAACAGGGGTTCGAATCCCCTTAGGGATGCCAC
>CAJXUN010000005.1 GCA_913061475.1 uncultured Colwellia sp.
GCTGTCCTTGCAGGTGTTGTATCGCTCTGACCTTAAAAATGCATCGATTAATTTCGAGATTTAAATACCACTATTAAAAAAAGACGCTTCGGCGTCTTTTTTGTTTTTAGGCTAATAGATTAAGGCGGTGGCTATTCTTGCTGTCCTTGCAGGTGTTGTATCGCTCTGACCTTAAAAATGCATCGATTAATTTCAAGATTTAACTAACATGCTAAAAAAAACGCTTTAGCGTCTTTTTTGTCTAGAGTAAACTGCTATCGCAGCGGAAAGTTATCAGTTTAGAACCAGTGTGAATCTCTAAAGCTTACTAGCAAAGCTTAACGTTACATCAAACTTTGTAAGCTAAACCCTAAATTGATTAACCACTTTAGAAAGCGAATTTGACTGACTCGATAAGCCAGCCAAACTCGCTTGCATTGTGGTCGAAGCCTCAACCGTTTCGTCAGTTAAAGTTCTAACATTTGCAATATTTTTCGATACTTCTTCGGCAACATTAGCTTGTTGATCTACCGCATGGGCAATTTCAAAAGTTTGACTTTGAAATTGCCCAATAACGTTTGCAATGTCAGCTAATACCTGTTGTACCTGCTGTGTTAACTGCACACTGTTTTCTGCTTCTAAGCAGCTCGACTCCATAACACCGACCGCATTAACTGCCGTCGCCTGAAGTTCTTCAATTATTCGTTCGATATTGGCAGTCGATTCTTGAGTGCGAGAAGCAAGTGTTCGCACTTCATCTGCAACTACAGCAAAACCACGCCCTTGTTCACCCGCTCTCGCCGCTTCAATAGCAGCATTCAAGGCTAATAGATTAGTTTGTTCAGCAATACTACGTATCACAGTGACTACGTCACCTATGCTTTGTGTACCTGATTTTAATTTGTGCACTACTTGTGATGCGTCATCAACATTGTTAGAAAGCTGTTGCATCGCTAGGGTTGCTTGATTTACAACATCCGAGCCTAACGCAACCTTTTCTTCAGCGCTGCTAACTAACTCTTTTGATTGATTGGTATTGTTAGATATATTATGGCTAGTTTGCGCCAATTCTGTTGCTGCGGTGGCTACAAGATCAATTTCTCGTTTTTGAGCTTCGACTATACCGGTTGTCTCCCTACCAATATTTTCAGCTGTCTCGCTCGACGTTGTTACATCTTTAGTTATCGTAATCGTTTGCCTAACCAGTTGCTGAATCGAGTCGACAAAAACATTAAATTCATTTACTAGCTCGCCGATTTCATCGTTCTTTAATGGCGCTATTCGCTGTGTTAAATCACCATCCCCTTCAGCAATATCCTTCATTGCCTTTTGCAGTCTCGTTATCCGCTTAACGAAAGGTAATACCGTTAGCCAAACAACAATAGCAATCATAATAATAATGGCGAGCACAATAAGAATAGACGACCTAAACGCCGCTTCAACAGGTTGTGAAATGAGTTGCTCTGGAACTAAGAAGCCGAGTTTCCAATTCATTAATGGGTAATCACTTTTAACCTGATTAAAAATAACTTGATAATTTTTGCCGCGCCACGCTACTTGTGCGATGCCTCTGTCATTTTGCGCGACAGTGTCTTGGAGTTCTTTAAAGCCTGAGGTGTCTGAAAAATGGTCATCGACACTTGCCATGGTATCACCGGGTTTAAAAGTGTCATTAAATCCCGGGAAGAATACAAGTTTTCCCGTATCTGTCAGTAAGAATGCTTCACCCTCATTTTTATATTTTATCGGGGCAAGTAAATCTTCACCTATTGTTGTGATTAATATATCCATGCCACCAATACCAAGAAGCTTACCATTTGGCAAATAATAAGGAGATGTTATGGTTGCAGAAACTGAACCGTCGTTATTGTCTACCGCTGGATCCGTAACGTACATTTTTCCTTTACTTAACCCTTGTTTCCACCAGGGACGCTGATTGGTGAAATACTTCTCATCATCATAACGACCATTTAAATCAAAATACTCATGGGTATTTTCACTACCAAAAAATACACTTTTTATCGCCGGATCTTGTACTGAAAAATATTTAAAATAGCGAGTCACGTCTTGGTATTGTTTGTTAGCGTTAATATTTTCTAGGCGCTGATCATAATCACGAAACCAGTCAATAACCAGTGGATTTGAAAATACACTATGATTGATTTGACCTTTCGCAACAAAGAAATCTTTTACTTTTGTCGATTGTATTGTGACGATGTTCTCGATGTCTGATATCAGTTGTTTACGGGTATTCTCACTGACATTAGATAAAACGAAAAAGGAAGTAATGATAAGTAAAAAAGCGACCGCGCTTGAAATGGTAATAACCAATTGGCGCATTATTGAACGGCTTAAAAAATTAAACATGTTGATAGCTACCTGCTAAATTATTATTCTTATTAGGTGTGGTTTAAGAGCGCAAAGTTAATAAATATTCAAAAAACATAAGCACTTAACTAAAACCTTATCACGCGCTTTAGTTAATGGCTATATTTTGCCTACGACAAATTTAGAAAGTTTTAGATAATAAAAAAGGATGCCTGAGCATCCTTTTTTAATTTGTTTAAAAAGAACCGTTATAAATAACTATTTCTTTTTAGCTGCCGCTTCACGTTCTTTAACTTCAGCGATTACTGCTTCAGCTACGTTATTTGGACAAGGTGAGTAGTGAGAGAATTCCATAGAGAATTGACCACGACCTGATGTCATTGTACGTAAAGATCCGATGTAACCAAACATTTCAGAAAGAGGAACATCAGCTTTAATACGAACACCAGAAACACCAGCGTCTTGACCACCGATCATGCCACGACGACGGTTTAAATCACCGATAACATCACCAACGTGATCATCAGGGGTAAACACATCAACTTTCATGATAGGTTCAATTAACTGAGCGCCGGCTTTAGGAATTGATTGACGGAATGCGCCTTTAGCAGCAATTTCGAAAGCAACAGCAGATGAATCGACAGCATGGAAACCACCATCGTATAATTCTACTTCAACATCTAAAACAGGGAAGCCTGCTAATGTACCCGTATCCATCATGCTCTTGAAGCCTTTCTCAACAGCAGGGAAGAATTCTTTAGGTACATTACCACCAACAACTTTCGATGTGAAAGTGAAGCCAGAGTTTGGCTCGCCTGGACGGATGATGTAATCGATTTTACCAAATTGACCAGAACCACCAGATTGTTTCTTATGGGTGTAACTATCGTCAATTTCTTGAGTGATAGTTTCACGGTAAGCAACTTGAGGTTTACCAACAACTAAATCAACACCGTAAGTACGTTTTAGAATATCTACTTTGATATCTAAGTGAAGCTCACCCATACCAGATAAAATCGTTTCACCTGAATCTTCGTCAGTTTCAACTTGGAATGTAGGATCTTCTGCAACCATTTTACCAATAGCAATACCCATTTTCTCAGTAGAACCTTTATCTTTAGGCGTTACAGAGATAGAGATTACTGGCTTAGGGAATACCATAGCTTCTAGGATGATTGGGTGTTTAGGATCACATAATGTGTGACCTGTCTGAACGTTACTTTTCATACCAACAATCGCGATGATATCACCAGCTTGTGCTGACGTTAATTCATTACGGTCCTCAGCTTGCATTTCACACATACGACCAACACGCTCAGTCTTACCTGTTGCAGCATTTAGAATGGTATCACCTTTCTTCAATGTACCAGAGTAGATACGTACGAAGGTCAATGTACCAAAACGGTCATCAGTAATTTTAAATGCTAATGCTTTAAAAGATTCATCTGCAGAAACGATTGCGTACTCACCATTTGGAGCACCTTCTTCATCAGTTAACGGTTGAGGGTTAACGTCTGTAGGACAAGGTAAGTAATCAATAACAGCATCAAGTATTAACTGCATACCTTTGTTTTTGAATGCTGAACCACAGTAGGTAGGGAAGAACATTAATTCGTTAGTACCTTTACGGATACAGGCTTTAATTTGCTCTTCAGTCGGCGTAAGTTCACCTTCTAAATACTCCATTAACAAATCTTCATCTGCTTCTAGTGCAGTTTCGATCATTTGCTCACGGTAGATAGCGGCGTCATCAACCATATGAGCTGGAATATCTGTAATTTCGTAGTTTTCTGGAAGACCTGAATCATCCCAAATGTAAGCTTTTTGGCTTAATACGTCTACAACACCTACGAAATCATCTTCTTCACCAATAGGTAAAGTCATGATAAGTGGGTGAGCACCTAATACGTTTTTAACTTGGTCAGTTACACGGTAAAAGTTAGCACCTAAACGGTCTAATTTGTTAACGAAAATTAAACGAGCTACTTTAGAGTCGTTCGCATAACGCCAGTTAGTTTCTGATTGTGGTTCAACACCGCCAGAACCACAGAATACACCAATACCACCATCAAGTACTTTAAGTGAACGGTAAACTTCAACGGTAAAGTCAACGTGACCTGGAGTATCGATGACATTGAAACGGTGATCTTTCCAAAAACAGCTTACCGCAGCAGACTGGATGGTAATACCGCGCTCAGCTTCTTGTTCCATGAAATCAGTCGTTGACTCACCGTCATGTACTTCACCGATTTTGTGGATCATACCAGTTAATTTAAGGATACGTTCAGTTGTCGTTGTTTTACCAGCATCAACGTGAGCGAAGATACCAATATTTCTGTATTTAGCTAAATCTGCCATTACTTTACTCTATTTAATTGAATCACTAAAAAAGTGGAATTGTTGAAAATTTGCGCGCGAGTATAACATTACTTCTCTTCACTTGCGACAGATCAAGATAAAAAAGTAGTTAACAGTGCAAATTACCGGGTAGCAGTATCAAAAACGACACTAAAATAGAAAATGCATTTTTATTAACGCCAAAATATATGATGGACTCAATTTTATTGCTTTGCTTATATATAGGTAAAACTATCGAAGGATACTTGCATGAAATTAAAACAATTTAATAATGCCATAATTGACATTGGCGTTCCTCAGAACTGTAATCTTGTTTAAATTAAGGTTTGCTCCGAAAAAATATCCTTAATAAGTAATCACCTCAAAAGTAACACCTACACTGAACCCAAAAATAGCACCATAATAATATGGGCGCCAACTGCTAAAATGAACGCTTTAATATAATAGTTGAATTTATACTCTGTCTCTGTATAATACGCCTCCACGTCGAGCTCGTCTCTTCGTGTTTTACTCGTTAGCGTATTATTTTTAAATTAATCGTTAACTCACACAGCAATTCCGATTTGGAGTTGAATGTAATATAGCGATACTCCCCCCTTTTACATAAAAAAGGTGATGGGCAGTATTTTGTTGTTCTTTAAAATGGGGATTTGTCTTAATGTCAAATCAAAGAATTCGCATTCGTTTGAAAGCGTTCGATCATCGTTTGATTGATCAATCAACAGCTGAAATCGTTGATACTGCTAAACGTACTGGCGCGCAGGTTCGTGGTCCAATTCCACTTCCTACACGCAAAGAACGTTTCACTATCTTGACTTCACCACACGTTAACAAAGATGCACGTGATCAGTACGAAATTCGTACTCACAAACGCATGATTGATATCGTAGAACCAACTGAAAAGACTGTAGACGCATTAATGCGTTTAGATCTTGCAGCTGGTGTTGACGTTCAAATTAGCTTGGGTTAATAGGAGTTTTAACATGACTATAGGTCTAGTTGGACGTAAAGTGGGTATGACTCGCATCTTCTCTGAAGATGGTGTTTCTACTCCTGTTACAGTCCTTGAAGTTGAAGCGAACCGTATTGCTCAGGTTAAAACTGTTGACAATGATGGTTATTCAGCGCTTCAAGTTACTACGGGTAGCAAAAAAGCTAATCGTACTAACAAACCAACAGCCGGACATTTTGCAAAAGCTGGTATCGAAGCAGGCCGTGGCCTGTGGGAATTCCGCTTAGATGCAAATGAAGGCGAAGGTCTTGAAGCTGGCAGTGAAATCACTGTTGAGCTATTCAATGACACGAAATTAGTGGATGTTACTGGCACCTCAAAAGGTAAAGGTTTCCAAGGTGGTATTAAGCGTTGGAATTTTTCAATGCAAGATGCAACTCATGGTAACTCACTATCTCACCGTTCAAACGGTTCGATAGGTATGTGTCAAACACCAGGTCGTGTTTTTAAAGGTAAAAAAATGTCTGGTCATATGGGTGCTGCGAAAGTTACTACGCAAAACCTTGAATTGGTTCGTGTCGATGCAGAACGTAACTTGCTCCTTATTAAAGGTGCGGTTCCGGGTGCTATCAACGGCAACGTAATCATCAAGCCAGCTGTTAAAGCCTAGTCCAAGGAGATTTGTGATGGAATTAGCATTAAAAGACGCTTCAGGCGCTCTTGAAGTTTCTGAAGCAACCTTTGGACTTGAGTTTAATGAAGCTTTAGTACACCAAGTAGTAGTTGCATATGCAGCTGGTGCTCGTGCAGGTACTCGTGCTCAAAAAACTCGTTCAGAAGTTAGCGGCGGTGGCGCAAAACCATGGCGTCAAAAAGGTACTGGCCGTGCACGTGCTGGTACAAGTCGTGGCCCAATCTGGCGTACAGGTGGCGTAACATTCGCTGCTAAGCCACAGGATCACAGCCAAAAAGTAAACCGTAAAATGTACCGTGGTGCGATCAAAAGCATCCTTTCTGAGTTAGTTCGTCAAGAACGCTTAGTTGTGGTAGAAAATTTTACTGTTGAAACACCAAAAACTAAAGAGTTAGTAGCTAAGCTAAACGGTTTGGAGTTAAAAGACGTGTTAATCGTTACTCCAGAAGTTGATGAGAACTTGTTCTTATCAGCACGCAACTTGTACAAAGTTGACGTTCGTGACGTAGATGGTATTGACCCAGTTAGCTTGGTTGGTTTCGAAAAAGTTTTGATGACTGCATCTGCAGTTAAGCAACTTGAGGAGATGTTAGGATGATAAACGAAGAACGTTTACTGAAAGTGCTTTTAGCACCAAACATTTCTGAGAAAAGCACTATGGCCGCTGAAGCAAACAACACAGTTGTTTTCAAAGTTGCCACTACTGCTACTAAAGCTGAAATCAAAGCTGCTGTTGAGAAACTTTTCGAAGTTTCAGTTGATGGTGTTCGCACATTAAATGTCAAAGGTAAAGTGAAACGTACTGGTGCTCGTTTTGGTCGCAGAAGCGATTGGAAAAAAGCATACGTTACTCTTGCTGAAGGCAGCGACATCGACTTCGTCGGCGCGGAATCATAGGAGTTTACGAAAATGGCTATAGTTAAATGTAAACCTACTTCTCCGGGTCGTCGCCACGTAGTAAAAGTGGTAAACACGGAGTTGCATAAAGGTAAGCCTTACGCACCATTATTAGACACTAAGTCTAAGTCTGGTGGTCGTAACAATACTGGTCGTATTACAGTTCGTCACGTTGGTGGTGGTCACAAGCAACATTACCGCATGGTTGACTTTAAACGAAATAAAGATGGTATCCCTGCCAAAGTAGAGCGTTTGGAATATGATCCAAACCGTAGTGCAAACATTGCACTAGTACTTTATGCAGATGGTGAACGTCGTTACATCTTAGCCCCTAAAGGCTTAAAAGCTGGTGATTCAATCCAGTCTGGTGTTGATGCTCCTATTAAAGCGGGTAACACTTTACCACTTCGCAACACGCCATTAGGTAGTGTTGTTCACGCAATCGAACTTAAACCAGGTAAAGGTGCTCAAATCGCACGTGCTGCTGGTACTTATGCTCAGTTAGTAGCGAAAGACGGTGCTTATGTCACTTTACGTCTTCGTTCTGGCGAAATGCGTAAAATTGAGTCAGATTGTCGTGCTACTTTAGGTGAAATCGGCAACGCTGAACACATGCTTCGCTCTTTGGGTAAAGCAGGTGCATCACGCTGGCGTGGTGTTCGCCCAACTGTTCGTGGTGTTGCCATGAACCCAGTTGATCACCCACACGGTGGTGGTGAAGGTAAAACATCAGGCGGTCGTCACCCGGTATCACCTTGGGGTGTACCAACTAAAGGTTACAAGACTCGTTCTAACAAGCGTACCGATAAATTTATCGTACGTCGTCGTACTAAGTAATAGTACTTATTAAATAAGAGGAATCACCATGCCACGTTCTCTCAAGAAAGGTCCATTTATTGACCTACACTTGTTGACGAAGGTAGAGACAGCGGTGGAAAGCGGGAATAAAAAGCCAATTAAGACTTGGTCCCGTCGTTCAATGATCATCCCTACGATGATCGGATTGACCATTGCCGTCCATAATGGCCGTCAACACGTACCTGTATTTGTAACTGATGAAATGATCGGTCATAAATTAGGTGAATTTGCACCAACTCGTACTTACCGTGGCCATGTCGCGGATAAGAAAGCGAAGAGATAGGGGAAATAAGATGGAAGCTATTGCTAAACATAAATTTGCCCGTGGCTCTGCACAAAAAGCACGCTTAGTTGTGGATCAAATCCGCGGCTTGCATGTTGAAAAAGCACTTGAAATCTTAACATTCAGCAACAAATCTGCTGCTGTTTTGGTTAAAAAAGTACTTGATTCAGCAATTGCTAACGCAGAGCACAATGAAGGTGCAGACATTGATGAACTTATCGTAAAAACTATTATGGTTGACGATGGTCCAACAATGAAACGTATTAAGCCTCGTGCGAAAGGTCGCGCGGATCGAATCCTTAAGCGTACAAGTCACATTACTGTGATTGTATCCGATAGCTAGGAGATATTAGAATGGGTCAAAAAGTCCATCCAAATGGTATACGCCTAGGTATCACGAAACCTTTCGCGTCTACTTGGTTTGCAAGTACTAAAGATTTCGCAGCTAATTTACACGGTGACCATTTGGTTCGTGAATATTTAACTGAAAAGCTTAAGCGTGCTTCATTATCAAAAATCGTAATTGAACGTCCAGCTAAATCTATCCGCGTTACAATTCACACGGCTCGTCCGGGTGTTGTAATCGGTAAGAAAGGCGAAGATGTTGAGAAGTTACGTTTAGCGGTTTCTAAAATTGCTGGTGTTCCTGCTCAAATCAACATTGCTGAAGTACGTAAACCAGAAATGGATTCGCAGCTTGTTGCTGACAGTATTGCTAGTCAATTAGAGCGTCGTGTAATGTTCCGTCGTGCGATGAAACGTGCTGTACAAAATGCTATGCGTTTAGGCGCAAAAGGTATCAAAGTACAAGTAAGTGGTCGTCTAGGCGGTGCTGATATTGCACGTGCTGAATGGTATCGTGAAGGTCGTGTTCCACTACACACTTTGCGTGCTGACATTGATTACTCGATTGCGCGTGCTGATACCACTTATGGTGTTATTGGTATCAAAGTATGGATCTTTAAAGGTGAAGTAATTGGTAAAATGCCATTACAAGCTGAGCAACCAGCAGCTAAGCCTAAAAGAAAACCTAACCGTAAGACCAGTAAGTAGAGGAATAAGTAATGTTACAACCAAAACGTACTAAATTCCGTAAGCAATTTAAACTGCGTAACCGTGGTCTTGCACACACTGGTAGCGCAGTTAGCTTCGGTACTTTCGGGTTAAAATCAATGGAACGTGGTCGTATGACTGCGCGTCAAATTGAAGCGGCTCGTCGAGCAATGACTCGTCACGTGAAGCGTCAAGGTAAAATTTGGATCCGTGTATTTCCTGATAAGCCAATTACCAAAAAACCTCTTGAGGTTCGTATGGGTAAGGGTAAAGGTTCAGTGGAATATTGGGTATGCCAAATTCTTCCTGGTCGTGTTCTTTATGAAATGGAAGGTGTTTCGGAAGAGATTGCACGTGAAGCATTTGCTTTAGCTGCAGCTAAACTTCCGTTCAAAACAACTTTCGTAACTAGAACGGTGATGTAATGAAAGCTAGTGAATTGAAAGAAAAAAGCATTGAAGAGCTAAACGCTGAATTGCTTGAGTTGTTACGCGAACAGTTTAACTATCGCATGCAAGCAAGCACTGGCCAATTAGCACAAACTCATTTGCTAAGAAATGTACGCCGTAATATCGCGCGTGTTAAGACTATCATAACTGAAAAGGCAGGTAAGTAATGAGCGAAGCAAAAATTCGTACACTACAAGGTCGTGTCGTCAGTGACAAAATGGATAAGTCTATCACTGTCCTGATCGAACGTCGTGTTAAGCACCCAATGTACGGTAAGTACATGACGCGTTCAACTAAGTTGAAAGCGCATGATGAAACTAACCAATGTGCAACTGGTGATTTAGTAACTATTCGTGAATGTGCACCAATTTCTAAGAGCAAATCTTGGGCTTTGGTAAGCGTAGTAGAAAAAGCTTAATCGCTTAATCTTAATCACAATAAGTACCTTAAAAAGGCTCTGCTTCGGCAGGGCCTTTTTTATTACCTTTAAACCCTTTTGCAGCTTTATCTCGTCTTATACGTATCTCCACCCAAATATAAAACAGCGCATGAATAATTTTTATTTTAAAAATTATTAACCCACTATTGAATTAGTTTTTTTTTGACCTCATATAAATAGTTCATCAAAAAAATGTCATGGTCAGAAAAAGGTTTTTAGGGATATTTGAGCGACCTATCTCCTAATAGTGGTTATTTTTTAGCTAAATAAAGTATCACTTTTTAATATGTGGTGTTATAATCTCGCGCCCGCTCGTTGTGAGTGGGATTTAGAAGGCAGTGACGGGTCAAATTTCTGGCCTTGAATTTAATCTTTTATAAGATAATTTAGCGGAGACATATTAAATGATCCAAATGCAATCACAATTGAACGTAGCTGATAACAGCGGCGCTCGACGTGTACAATGTATAAAGGTTCTTGGTGGTTCGCACCGTCGCTACGCACGCATTGGTGACATCATTAAAATTGCTGTAAAGGAATCAAATCCTCGCGGCAAAGTTAAAAAAGGTGATGTTCTTACTGCAGTAGTGGTGCGCACTAAGAAAGGTGTTCGTCGTTCAGATGGTTCTACCATCCGTTTTGATGAAAATGCGGCTGTAATGTTAAATGCTAACTTACAACCAATTGGTACTCGTATTTTCGGTCCTGTGACTCGTGAACTTCGTAATGAAAAGTTCATGAAAATTGTTTCACTTGCACCAGAAGTACTATAAGGAGTCACGATAATGGCATCTAAGATTCGTCGTGATGATGAAGTAATCGTACTTGCAGGTAAAGACAAGGGCAAAACTGGTAAAGTGACCAAAGTTCTTGTTGAAGACAGCAAAGTATTTGTTGAAGGTATCAACTTAATCAAGAAACACACCAAGCCTGTACCTCAGTTACAGCAACCTGGTGGGATTATTGAAAAAGAAGCACCTTTAAATGTATCCAACGTTGCGATTGTTAACCCAGCTACTGGCAAAGCAGATCGTGTTGGTTTTAGAGATGAAGACGGCAAAAAAGTTCGTTTCTTCAAATCTAATAACGAATTAATTTAATTGGAGTAAACGATGGCGAAACTGCATGATTTTTACAAAGATACAATTGTTGCAGAGCTTCAAAAGAAGTTTGAATACAAAAGTGTCATGCAAGTCCCTCGGATTGAAAAGATCACCCTTAACATGGGTGTTGGTGAAGCTATTGCTGATAAAAAAGTATTAGAACACGCCACAAATGATCTTACTGCAATCTCAGGTCAAAAGCCGGTCACGACAGTTGCACGCAAATCAGTTGCGGGCTTCAAAATTCGTGAAGGCTATCCTATTGGCACGAAAGTAACTCTACGTGGCGAACGTATGTGGGAATTTTTAGAGCGTTTAATCTCTATTTCTATTCCTCGTATCCGCGATTTCCGTGGCTTGAATCCTAAGTCATTCGATGGTCGTGGTAACTACAGCATGGGCGTACGTGAGCAAATCATTTTCCCTGAAATCGAGTACGATAAAATCGATAAAATTCGCGGAATGGATATCACTATCACTACAAGTGCGAAGGACAACGAAGAAGGTCACGCGTTATTGACTGCCTTCAACTTCCCATTTAAGAAGAAGGTGTAGAGTTATGGCTAAAACGTCAATGAAAGCTCGTGAAGCTAAAAGAACCAAATTAGTTGCACAATATGCTGAAAAGCGTAGTGCACTAAAAGCTATCATCTCTGGTGTAGATTCTTCTGAAGAAGAACGCTGGGATGCTGTATTGAAACTTCAAAGTTTACCACGTGATTCAAGTAGCAGCCGTCAACGTAATCGTTGTAATGTTACTGGTCGTCCACATGGTTACTTGCGTAAATTCGGTTTAAGCCGAATCAAGTTGCGTGAAGCAACTATGCGCGGTGAAGTTCCAGGTCTTAAGAAAGCTAGTTGGTAATTCACGGGAGTAAATGGTTATGATGACTGATCCTATCGCGGATATGTTTACACGCATTCGCAACGGTCAATCTGCAGCAAAGACTGCAGTAAAAATGCCATCTTCAAAGGTTAAAGTTGCAATTGCCAACTTGCTTAAAGAAGAAGGTTACATTTCAGAATTTTCAGTTGCTGAAGGTGTTAAACCTGAGTTAACTGTTGAATTGAAATATTTCGAAGGTAAAGAAGTAATTGAAGTGATCAAACGTGTTTCACGTCCAGGTCTTCGCGTATACAAAGGTGCTCAAGAGCTTCCTAAAGTATTAGCAGGCATGGGTATCGCTATTATTTCTACTTCTAAAGGTCTAATGACTGATCGCGCCGCTCGCAATGCGGGTCTTGGCGGTGAAGTTCTTGGTTTCGTAGAGTAAAGGAGCAGAATTATGTCTCGTGTTGCAAAAGCACCTGTCGCAATCCCTGCTGGCGTTACTATTACGTTATCAGGTCAAGACATTAAAGTTAAAGGTCCAATTGGCGAATTATCTCACACCGTTCATGGCGATGTTGTTGTTTCTCAAGAAGAAAACAATCTTATCACTAATGTCGTTGCTGATGCTAAAGGCGCTTGGGCTCAAGCCGGTACAGTACGCTCTTTAATCAATAATATGGTTGAAGGTGTTAGTAAAGGTTTTGAAAAGAAATTATTGTTAAACGGTGTTGGTTACCGTGCTAAAGCTGCAGGTAAGAATTTAAACTTATCTTTAGGCTTCTCGCACCCGGTTGATCACGCAATTCCTGAAGGAATTACCGTTGAAACTCCTAGCCAAACTGAAATCATACTGAAAGGTGCTGATAAACAGTTGGTCGGTCAAACTGCTGCGAACATTCGTGCATACCGTAAACCTGAGCCTTATAAAGGTAAAGGGATTCGTTATAGCGATGAGAATGTACGTCGTAAAGAAGCTAAGAAGAAGTAGGGTAATACTATGGATAAGAAAACATCTCGTTTGCGCAGAGCTAAACGCTCTCGTGCAAAAATTAGCGAGTTGGGTGCGAATCGTTTAGTTGTATTCCGTACTCCTCGTCATATTTACGCGCAATTGATCGCACCAACAGGTTCTGAAGTAATCGCAGCTGCGTCTACTTTAGACAAAGAAGTTAGTGCTCAGTTAGAAAAAACAGGTAACGTTGAAGCAGCTACTGCTGTAGGTAAGGCTATCGCAGAACGCGCTGTAGCTAAAGGCATCACTAGTGTTGCTTTTGACCGTTCAGGTTTCCGTTACCATGGTCGCGTGAAAGCGTTAGCAGATGCAGCTCGCGAAGCTGGTCTTCAGTTTTAGGGGTTGATAATGGCTAATCATAATCAAGAAAACTCACAACAAAGTGATATGGCTGAAAAGCTAATCGCAGTTAACCGCGTTTCAAAAGTGGTTAAAGGTGGTCGTATTTTCAGTTTCACAGCACTAACCGTAGTTGGTGATGGCGCTGGTCGCGTTGGTTTTGGTTACGGTAAAGCACGTGAAGTGCCTGCTGCAATCCAAAAAGCAATGGAAAAAGCGCGTCGTAACTTAGTAACCGTTGATTTGAAGGGTACTACTCTTCAGCATGCTATCAAAGGCAAGCACTCTGGTTCGAAAGTTTACATGCAACCAGCTTCTGAAGGTACAGGTATCATCGCCGGTGGCGCGATGCGTGCAGTACTTGAAGTTGCAGGCGTTCAGAACGTATTGTCAAAAGCATACGGTTCTACTAACCCAATCAACGTAGTTCGCGCTACTGTATCTGCTCTTGCGAATATGCATTCGCCTGAAGCTGTTGCAGCTAAACGTGGCAAAAGCGTTTCAGACATTTTGGGGTAATTGAGCATGGCTAAAACAGTTAGAATAACTCAGTTAAAAAGTTCTATCGGTCGTTTACCGAAGCATAGAGCTACATTAAAGGGTCTTGGTTTACGTCGTATTCGTCATACAGTAGAGTTAGAAGATACTCCATCTGTACGCGGTATGATCAATCAAGTATCTTATATGATTAAGGTGGAGGATTAATAATGCATTTAAATACTTTATCTCCTGCACCAGGTGCTAAGAAAGCCAAGAAACGCTGTGGTCGTGGTATTGGTTCTGGCATAGGTAAAACAGGTGGTCGTGGTCACAAAGGTCAGAAATCTCGTTCTGGCGGTAGTGTACGTCCTGGTTTCGAAGGTGGTCAAATGCCATTGAAACAACGTTTACCTAAGTTTGGTTTCACGTCACGTAAATCTTTAGTTCGCGCTGAAGTACGTTTACATGAACTAAACAACATCACAGGTGATGTTGTCGATATCTTTGCCCTTAAAGATGCTAACTTAATCACACGTAATATTGTTGCAGTGAAAATCATGCTTTCTGGTGAAATCACTCGTCCTATTACTGTACGTGGTTTAGGTGTTACTAAAGGCGCACGTGCAGCTATTGAAGCTGCTGGCGGAAAAATCGAGGAATAGTACAGAATGGCTAAACCAGGAATGGATAATAAAGCGCAAGGCGGATTGTCTGAGCTTAAACAAAGGTTATGGTTTGTATTCGGGGCATTAATTGTGCTTCGTTTAGGAACATTTGTGCCAATCCCTGGTATTGACGCCGCTGTATTAGCTCAGTTGTTTGATCAACAAAAGGGTACCATTGTAGAGATGTTTAACATGTTCTCTGGTGGTGCTCTTGAGCGAGCCTCTGTATTGGCACTAGGTATTATGCCGTACATTTCAGCTTCTATCATAATGCAATTGCTTACGGTTATGCACCCGGCAATGGCTGAATTGAAAAAGGAAGGTGAAGCTGGACGACGTAAGATCAGTCAATACACCCGCTACGGCACTTTAGTTCTAGCGACTGTACAATCAATTGCGATAGCAAGAAGTTTACCGGGAATGATGCCAGGTCTAGTAATGGACGCAGGTTTCGGGTTCTACTTTGCTGCGGTAGTAAGTTTGGTGACTGGTACCATGTTTTTAATGTGGTTAGGTGAGCAAATTACTGAACGCGGTATTGGTAACGGTATTTCTATCTTGATATTTGCAGGTATAGTGGCTGGTATGCCGTCAGCTGTTGGTCAAACAGCAGAGGCGGCGCGTCAAGGTGAATTGCACTTATTAGTATTATTGCTAATTGGCGTAATTATATTTGCTACGACTTTCTTTGTAGTATTTGTGGAACGTGGTCAACGACGTATCGTTGTTAACTATGCTAAACGTCAGCAGGGCCGTAAGGTTTTCGCCGCGCAAAGCACGCATTTACCACTTAAAGTGAATATGGCAGGTGTTATTCCACCAATTTTTGCCTCAAGTATTATCTTGTTCCCTGGCACGCTTGCGAGTTGGTTTGGACAAGGTGACGGTATGGTTGCTGATTTCCTACAAGAAGTATCAATTGCTATTTCTCCAGGACAGCCGTTATATGTCATGTTACTTGCAGCAGCGATAATATTCTTCTGTTTCTTTTACACGGCTCTTGTTTTCAATCCGCGTGAAACAGCAGATAACCTAAAAAAATCTGGTGCGTTTATTCCTGGGATCCGTCCTGGTGAGCAAACGTCTAAATATATCGATAAAGTTATGACTCGTTTAACCTTAGCTGGTGCGATGTATATAACCTTTATCTGTTTAGTTCCTCAGTTTATTATCATGGCATGGGACGTCAATTTTTACTTTGGCGGCACATCACTACTTATTATAGTAGTTGTGATAATGGACTTTATGGCACAAGTACAAACGCATTTGATGTCACATCAATATGACAATGTACTTAAAAAAGCAAACCTTAAGGGCTATGGTCGTTAGGCCAAGTCATTAGGTAACGGAGTATAAAATGAAAGTACGTGCATCCGTAAAAAAGATTTGTCGTAACTGTAAAGTTGTTAAGCGTGCTGGTGTTGTTCGTGTAATTTGCGAAGAGCCAAAGCATAAGCAACGTCAAGGTTAAATCTTTAGCAGTGGCATTATGCAGATAAGTCTGTATAATGCCGCTTCGATTTGCAAAGAAATGTGGCTGGTTGAGTATCCTAACGGGCTTTTCAACTGGCAAATTTTAAATTAAAAATAGGAGATGTGTTTAGTGGCCCGTATCGCTGGCATTAACATCCCTGATCGTAAGCATGCAGTAATCGCCATTACTGCGATCTTCGGTATCGGAGCAACACGTGCGAAAGCAATTTGTGTTGCAACTGGTATTGCAGAGTCAACTAAGATCAGTGAATTGGACGAAGCTCAAATTGATTTGCTTCGTGCAGAAGTGGATAAATACACCGTAGAAGGTGATTTACGCCGTGAAGTTTCAATGAACATTAAACGTCTTATGGATTTAGGTTGTTACCGTGGTATTCGCCACCGTCGCAGTCTTCCTCTACGTGGTCAACGCACTAAAACTAATGCGCGCACCCGTAAAGGTCCTCGTAAGCCAATTAAGAAGTAAGAGGAACTAGACAATGGCTAAAACACCTGTACGTACGCGTAAACGCGTAAAAAAACAAGTTGCTGACGGCATGGCTCATATCCATGCATCTTTCAACAACACAATCGTAACTCTTACAGATCGTCAAGGTAATGCCTTATCATGGGCGACTGCTGGTGGTTCAGGTTTCCGTGGTTCACGTAAATCTACTCCATTTGCTGCGCAAGTAGCTGCAGATCGTGCTGGTAAAGCTGCACAAGAGTTTGGCTTGAAGAATATTGAAGTGTTCGTTAAAGGTCCGGGTCCAGGTCGTGAATCTGCTATCCGTGCTTTAAATGCTGCTGGTTTTAAAATCACCAACATTACTGACGTTACACCTATTCCTCATAATGGTTGTCGTCCTCCTAAGAAACGTCGCGTTTAATCGTACTTTTTTAGGATAGTTGGAGAAAGAAAATGGCTAGATATTTAGGTCCTAAGTTAAAGCTTAGTCGCCGCGAAGGTACAGATTTGTTCCTTAAAAGCGGTGTTAGAGCAATTGACACTAAATGTAAAATCGAAACAATACCAGGTCAACATGGCGCCCGTCGCGGTCGTTTGTCTGACTACGGTATTCAACTTCGTGAAAAACAAAAAGTTCGTCGTATATATGGCGTACTAGAAAAACAATTCCGCAACTACTATAAAGAAGCGGCTCGTCTAAAAGGCAATACAGGTGAAAACTTGTTGCAACTTTTAGAGAAACGTCTTGATAACGTAGTATACCGTATGGGCTATGCCAGCACTCGTGCTGAAGCTCGTCAACTAGTTAGCCACAAAGCTATCGTAGTTAACGGTGTTGTTGTTAATATTCCATCTTTCACTGTTAAAGCCGAAGATGTAGTTTCTGTACGTGAAAAGTCTAAAACTCAAGCGCGTATTATCGCTGCTTTAGAATTAGCTGAGCAACGTGAGAAGCCAGTTTGGGTTGAAGTAGATAACAAGAAACTTGAAGGCGTATTTAAACGCGTTCCTGATCGTTCTGACTTGTCTGCCGAAATTAATGAACAGTTGATTGTTGAACTTTACTCTAAGTAAAGTTGCACTTTAAGAGAGGACATAATGCAGGGTTCTGTAACCGAATTCCTTAGACCACGATTGGTTGATATCGAAACTGTTAGTGCTACTCGCGCTAAAGTAACTTTAGAGCCATTAGAGCGTGGTTTTGGTCACACTTTAGGTAATGCGTTACGCCGCATTCTTTTATCTTCAATGCCAGGTTGTGCTGTAACTGAAGTTGAAATTGACGGTGTACTTCATGAGTACAGCAGTAAAGAAGGTGTGCAAGAAGACATCATCGAAATACTGTTAAACCTTAAGGGACTAGCTATAAAGTTAGAAGGCAAAGATGAAGCTGTTCTTACCTTAACTAAGTCCGGTGAAGGCCCTGTAACGGCTGCCGATATCCAACATGATGGTGATGTAGAAATTGCAAATCCAGCACATGTAATCTGTCATTTGACAGGTGATGGCTCTATCAGTATGCGTATTAAGGTTGAAATGGGACGTGGTTATGTTCCTGCTTCAGCTCGACGCGACGCCGAGGAAGAAGATCGTGCAATTGGACGTTTGTTAGTTGATGCTTCATTCAGTCCTGTTGTAAGAATTGCCTATGATGTTGATTCTGCACGTGTTGAACAGCGTACAGATTTGGACAAATTGGTTTTAGACATGGAAACTAACGGTACGTTAGACCCTGAAGAAGCAATTCGTCGCGCTTCAACTATTCTAGCTGAACAGCTAGATGCGTTTGTTGAGCTTCGTGATGTGACTGAAGTTGAGCCAAAAGAGGAAAAACCACTGTTTGATCCTATTTTGCTTCGTCCTGTTGATGACCTTGAACTTACTGTTCGTTCAGCAAACTGCCTAAAAGCAGAAGCAATTCAATATATTGGCGATTTAGTACAGCGTGCTGAAGTTGAACTTCTTAAAACACCTAATTTAGGTAAGAAGTCTTTAACTGAAATCAAAGACGTTTTGGCGTCTCGTGGTTTGTCTCTAGGTATGCGCCTAGAAAACTGGCCACCTGAAAGCATAGCTGATAACGACTAAGTCGATCATCGTTTTTTTAATAGTTGAGAGAAGGATTAACTTATGCGCCATCGTAAAAGCGGTCGCCAGTTAAACCGTAATAGCAGTCATCGTAAAGCGATGTTCCGCAATATGGCAAGCTCTTTAGTGAAGCACGGTTTGATTAAAACAACTGTAGCTAAAGCTAAAGAACTACGTATGGTCGTAGAGCCATTGATTACATTGGCTAAGACCGACAGTGTTGCAAATCGCCGTTTAGCGTTTGCTCGTACACAAGATAAAGAAGTAGTAGGTATTTTATTCAACGAACTTGGTGCTCGTTACCAAGAACGTCCAGGTGGATACACTCGCATTTTAAAATGTGGTTTCCGTACTGGTGATAAAGCGCCTATGGCTTACGTTGAACTTGTAGACCGCCCAGCAACTGAAGAAGTTGCTGAAGTAGTTGAAGAAGTTAACGCAGAAGCATAGTTTAGTACTTGTACTAAATTTATTCTGACAAAATTGAAAGCGGAGCTTAGGCTCCGCTTTTTTGTACCTATAAAATAACTACGATAGCTAAAAACTTGACCCACAAAGTAATACCTCGTATAACAATTACCCACGCTAAAATAGGCCAATATACTTATGTCGTCACGTAATCCGATAATTGCTGTCACGGGATCATCCGGAGCAGGTACTTCAACGACAATAGAGTCGTTTGAACATATTTTTCGTACCCTCGGTATTACTTCGGCGACGGTAGAGGGAGATAGCTTTCATCGCTATTCTCGACAAGAAATGGATATGGAAAAGCGAAAGGCTAGAGAAGACCAACGAAATGTAAGCTATTTTGGCGATGCAGCGAATGATTTTGATTCCTTGGAAAAGCTATTCAAAGACTATTCAGAAACAGGCAAGGGTAAAATGCGCCGTTATCTGCATACCTTTGATGAAGCTGTACCCTATAACCAAATGCCCGGCACATTTACACCTTGGGAAGAACTTGGTGATGGTACAGACTTACTTTTTTATGAAGGACTTCATGGTGGTGTGGTTACGGATAAAAATGATGTTGCTAAACATGTAGACTTACTAATTGGCATGGTGCCGATAGTAAATCTTGAGTGGATACAAAAAATCATACGCGATACCAACCAGCGTGGGCATAGTCGGGAAGCTGTTACGGCAAGCATTGTTAGAAGTATGGAAGATTATATTTCTTTTATAACACCGCAGTTTTCACGCACGCATGTTAATTTTCAACGGGTACCTACCGTGGATACATCAAATCCGTTTAGTGCCAAAGCTATCCCGACTTTAGATGAAAGTTTTGTCGTGATCCGATTTAGGGACTCGACTAATATCGATTTTCCTTATTATCTAAGTATGATTGACGGTGCGTTTATGTCGCGCATGAATACTCTAGTAGTACCTGGCGGTAAAATGGGCTTAGCAATGGAATTAATTTTAACGCCACTGATCACTGAACTGATGAATAATAAAAATAAAGCCAATAAACAACTTGATTGGATGAGTGACTTATAAAAATGCCGCTACGCCTGCTAAAAGTGTTGGCATTTTCTATTTTTCTGCTGAGCACTTTATCGATAACTGCTCAGGGACAAAATATACTTTATACTGAAATTGAGAAAAGCTCACATGATGAATGGACAGTAAGCTATCAAAGCAGCAAACCAATACAAGCCGTGATGTTTGCAAACTCCCCGGATAGCAGTCGTTTACAACGATGGCGTTTACTTTCTACAGAATTTAGTTTCAATTATATTAATGGTAAAGAAGTTATATCGCGTAAAGATGGCACTGCTTTTACTTTTATTAAACTTAAACTGACACCAAATTACGTTCATCTACCGAAAAATTATGCCCCTTTTTCACCGTTCTCCAATGACGGAATGTTAGTGCACAGCGGTCGTTTTTTCGCGTGTGCTAATATTTGTTCTGGTCTTGAAAACACTTGGGCTATGGCCGTTAAAGCTCCTCGACAAGATAATATCGTAGTCGGCGGTAAAGTATATTTATCTGAAACTTCTTGGTGGGACAAAAATGAAGGACAGAAATTCTATATTGGTAAGCAGCGCTTCGAGGTGAATATCGACTATAACGCTATAGTTGATCCGCTGTTACTAGGTCATATTGGCAAGCAATTGCAAGAAGCTCTTCCTAGTATGATGGCGGTGTTGGATAAGTCGTATGGTGCCTTGCAACATAAACCTATGTTATTTGCCTCTGTGTCAACAACAAACGATGGCAGCTTTGGGCGCCAAGGAGGTACATTGCCAAATCAAATTTTTATGCATTGGTATGGTGATGTTAAACATCAGAAGCGAGATGAATTTGAGACCCTTTGGTTCTTTGCTCACGAAGCTGCGCACATGTATCAGAATTTACCGGGTAAAGCGATAACACCATTAGATAATTGGTTGCATGAAGGTCATGCAGAAATGATGGCTAAAAAAATAATCATAAGCCTATTGCCGCAATATAGCGACCTTGTTGCAGGTAAGGTCTCAAAAGCAGAAGCTAACTGCGAAGTAGCTACCCAAAACTCTTCTTTATCTGAGCAAGTCAAAGCAGGTAATTATCAGTCGCTTTACGATTGTGGACTTTATATCTTCAATATGATTGATTTTAATTATCAAGGCGATAATGGCGCAGAAGCGTTATGGATGGAGTTTATAAAACAGGCTAGTAATGGGCATAAAATAGATAGTCATGAGTTAATATCATTAGCACAGAGAAATTATCATTTAGCCCATACCCAGGCAGATGACTTTAGGAAAATAGTAGGGATAAATTGACCATTATCCCTGTAAGTCAAATGACGTGCTTAACGTGCCATTATTTCGAAATCATGGCTAATGTTTACAGACTTATTAAGCATAAGAGCAACAGAACAGTATTTGTCCGCAGATAAATTGACTGCACGTTCAACATGTTTCTCGCTGACATCAGCACCCTCAATAATGAAATGTAGATGGATGTCTGAAAATAATTTAGGCACAGTATCAACACGCTGAGCGCTAATTTCAACTTTACAGCCTTTAATTTTTTGGCGTGCTTTTTCTAATATACTGACCACATCAACTGATGAACATGCACCTAATGATATTAATACATTCTCCAGCGGACTTGGCGCTAAAGCACCAGCATTAGCGTCAAGCACTATGGTATGGCCGCTTTCTGACGTGCCCATAAATAATTCATTACCGACCCATTTTACTTCTGCTTTCATTGTGAATTTCCTAAATAGTATTCGACGCAATATTGTAGGGAATTCATTTTGTATTAGCTAGTAATGATATTAGGGGCTGTTGAACTTTGGTTATATTTTCAGCAATAGGTTATTTTTGATGTTAGCAAAGCAGAATGAACGGGGTTTGGTTGTTCCAAATAAGTGAAATTCTAATGCCGCTAGCGTTAAAAATAGCCATTGCCCAAAGGGCTGAGGCTAAAATCACCTTACTTTGCGTTGAAAATAGTTAATTTAGATGACTAAACTACACCATTTTCGCCTTAATTAAGGTGATTTTATCTCTCAGCTGGATTATTAAACAAAGAACATCAGTCCCTAGGTTAAATGTAAGAAGTAAGGTGGGCATTATCAAATTTTGGCGCACCCAGCAGGAGTCGAACCTGCGACCTCTGCCTCCGGAGGGCAGCGCTCTATCCAGCTGAGCTATGGGTGCATACGGAAAAGGTTTAAGCGCGGCAAATACTATAGATTATCGCTCTTTATGTCTAGCAAGAATACTCAATATATTATGTCGAGACATAACTTTTTAGTAATATTGATATATTAAGATACCTATATCAGCTGGCTGTTTGTTTTTACGGTCATTTGTGCTTTTTTAATCAAGGCATGATAATAAATTATTGTTCATTCAATTAGGGAAAAAGATGTACTTTCATCATGAAGATGCCTAAAGTAAAGGCTATAATATCCTTTATCTCAATACCCTATAAGTAAACACTTTGCTATGAAACTACTCCTGATTGTATTTACATTATTACTTTTCTTTTCGGCAAAGCCGATACTAGCGCAGTCATACGATACCGAGGTAATTAGCGCTGAACTTTATAGCGACACGATACAGCGAACCGGTAAACTTGATTATAAGCGAACATTGAGTCTTTCTTTTCAGAGTAGCGGTTATTTGAGCTTATTGAATGTTGATGAAGGCGGCCAATTTGCAAAAGGACAATTATTAGCATCACTTGATATTACTGAATTAAAAGAGCAAAAAAACTCACATTACGCGCAGTTAATGCAAGCGAAACGTGAGGTAAAACGCCTTAGCCGTTTAATGGACGATAAAATGGCATCTGAACGTGACTTAGATACCGCAATAACGCAAGTAGAAACCACTCGAGCCGCCTATCAAGTCGCTTATTATAATTTGGAGAAGGCACAAATTTATGCGCCATTTTCAGGAGTAGTTTTAGCACGTAATACTGAACTCGGTGAGTTACAAAGCCCAGGGCGGCCAGCACTTAAGGTCGCCAAGCTTGAGTGGGTTGTTAAAGTAGCATTAACAGGGCAAGAGATCAGCCAAGTGCAATTAGATCAAAAGGTAAAAGTTTCTTTAAGTCATATTGGTATCGTTGATGGCGTTATCAGTAAAATTCCTGCCATGGCAAGTGATGAAAGTAATTTATTCATTATTGAAGTTTTACTGCCTAAATTAAAAATAACTTCAGGCATGGTGGCTGGACAACTTGCTGCAGTCAGCATTGCTTTTGACAGCGATAAATTTGTTTATCGGCTTCCTATTGCAGCACTGGTTGCCGTCGATGATAACGGTAAGGCTATCGTTATTGCTCAATCACCAGATAATTCAGATTTTAAACAATATAGCTTTGATGTCTTTCAGTTAGATAATGATTATGTTTATTTGAAAGCTAATCGCAATGACGAACCTTTAAAAATAATGACTAAAGGCTGGCAAAATTACTCACTGGGTGGACAATAGTTATTATGCATCTCCCTCGTGTGGCAATAAAAAATGCGCAATTTACTTTTACTATTGTGCTTCTTATGGTGCTTGTGGGCATCGTGTCCTATTTTCAAATGCCTCGGTCTGAAGACCCTCAATTTGATATTCCGATCACCTTACTGGAAATTATTTATCCCGGCGCATCGCCCACGGATATTGAAACCTTAGTTGTTGATCCACTTGAAGAAGAGTTTGCCGATATCGAAGGTATCAAAAAAGTAGAGTCGCAAATTAAAAATGGTGGCGCCCGTATTGAGGTGACATTCTTGTATGGCAGTGATCCTAATGCTGCTTACAATGAGGTAAAACAAGCTGTTTCTACGGTAAAGCCCACCTTACCTGCAGGTGTGCAAGATGTCTTGGTTTTAAAAGCTACCCCAACCAGTGTGGCGATCATTCAGTTGGCGCTGTGGAGTGAATCGACCGACTATAAAAAAATGGAATTTCACGCCAAGCAGCTTGAAAAGCGCCTAGAGGCAATAGAAGCGGTAAAAAAAGCCGATATATGGGGTTATCCAACGCAAGTTGTTGCGGTAGATTTAAATCTCGCTATGCTGAAGCATTATGGTATTAGCGTAGCCGCAATTAATAATTTGTTGCAAAAACGTGCTATCAATATAACTCCAGGTTTTGTTGATGCCAATACCCGTCGATTTAATGTCAAAACCAGTGGTAATTTTCAGCATATAGAAGAACTCAATAATACTGTGGTGTTTGCTAACGAAAACGCTGTTATTCGTTTAAAAGATGTTGCCCGAGTTGAATTTTCTAATCAAGAGCCTAGTTATCTAGCATACTATGATCATAAGCCGGTTATATTTCTGACCGCAGAGCAAAGATCAAATACCAATATTTTTGCGCTAACTGAGGCTATTGATGCCGAGATTTTGGCATTTAAACAAACACTGCCCGACACGATTAAAATAGCGACACTTTTTAAGCAGTCTGATGGTGTTGAAAATCGTGTTAATGGTTTCTTCGATAATTTATGGCAAGGCTTAGTGCTTGTCGGAATTATGTCGTTAATATTTCTAGGGCTACGCGAAGCTATTGTCGTTATTATTGCTATTCCATTGTCTTTTCTTATTGCGATTGGCTGGCTTGATTTTGCCGGTTTTGGTTTACAACAAATGTCTATTGTCGGTTTGATTATAGCGCTAGGTTTGTTGGTTGATAATGCGATTGTGGTTACCGAGAGTATTCATCGGGAAAAGAAAACTAAGCCTATTTTGGCCGAAGCTGCAGCATCAGGTACGAGTAAGGTAGGTTGGGCCATTACCAGTGGTACCGTAACCACCATGCTGGCCTTTTTGCCTATGCTTATGTTGGCAAGTGATACAGGCGATTTTGTTCGCTCCATGCCTGTGACTGTTGTGCTGGTGCTACTCGCATCTTTGTTGATAGCGTTAACACTTACGCCATTACTTGCCAGTAAATTTTTTAGTAAGAAACCAAGCAAAGTTAAAACTTTACAATTTTATGCTAATGGCTTTGCAGAGGGCTCTTATGTGAAGTGGTTAAGCCGACTTATGAAGGCTAAATTTCTCATGTTAGTGTTTGCCTTTATTGCACTGTTTGTTATGGCATCACTTTTTGGTCAGGTTGGAGTGAGTTTATTTCCGAAGGCCGAGAAATCCATGTTATTAATTGACGTTGAAACACCAGCAAATTCGTCATTAGATTATACCAATAAAGTGATGCACTCGATGACAGACTTTATTGAAACACAGCCTTATGTTGATAAAATTGCGCTCAACGTGGGTAACTCTAACCCTCGGATTTATTACAATGAAATTCCTAAGCGTGGTGTAGCCAGTTATGGCCAACTGCTATTAGTGCTTAAGGCCTATGATGAGCAAGAAGTGAATAGTTTAGTTACAGCATTACGAGCGGAGTTTTCGCAGTGGCATCAAGCCAAGATTACGGTGAAAGAATTTACGCAAGGCCCAGTCACTGATCAACCGATCACCGTTAGATTGATCAGTGAATCTCTCTCCGATTTGGAGCAAGTTGCGGCCGACTTAGAAGCCAAAATGTTATCATTACCTGGCGCCATAAATTTAGACAGCCCTATCGGTATTGCTAACACTGAATTGGCGCTGATCATAGATTACGACAAAGCGGCATTATCTGGTGTCGATATCAATACCTTAGACAATAGTATACAAACTGCACTCTCAGGTACATTCGTTGGTCAATTCAATGACAGTAACGGTGAAAACTATCCGATTTTAGTGCGCCGTCCTAAAAGTGGCTTAACCGGACTATCTGATATCACTATTGTTAATCAACAAGGTGAAAATATCCCCTTAGGACAATTTGTTGAAATAAAGTTGCAGAAAGGGCGAACCGATTTTTTTCATTATCAAAAATTACGCATGGCACGTGTTTCAGCTGATGCGGCCCAAGGATATTCAGTTCAAGCGTTCACCAGTGAGGTTGTCGACTATCTCGATAGTTACCAACTGCCGGCGGGAATGTATTATCTTTTAGGTGGAGAAGAAGAGTCTCGACAAGAGTCTTTCGCGGGTCTATCGCAAATTATGTTGATAACGGCAATTGGCATTTTCGCGATATTGGTTTTGCAATTTAAATCCTTTTTACAGCCGTTGATTATTTTTACCTCGATACCTTTTGCTATTACTGGTGCAGTATTAGGTTTGTATATCACCGGATTGTCGTTCTCTATGATGGCCTTTATTGGTCTGATTAGCCTATTTGGTATTGTGGTGAATAACGCCATTATTTTAGTCGATACCACGAATAAAAATTTGGCTACTAATATGGCAAAGAAAACTGCGATATTATCAGCAAGTGCGACACGCTTCACGCCGATATTGTTAACAACCCTCACTACTATCGGCGGCTTATTACCCTTAACGCTATTCGGGGGGAGTTTATGGCAACCATTAGGTGTGGTTATTATTTCCGGTTTATGTGTTTCTGCAATTGCAAGCTTTGTAATCGTGCCAATACTAACCGAATTATTTACTAAAACTGGCGTTAACGAAGCTTAATTTATGGATTTTATTGGACTGATTGGATTTTCCTTAGCAAGTGCAGCATACGTCTTGTTCGCACTGCTTATCATCGCTGCACGCAATCGCAGTTTATTGGCACGATGGGTATTGTTTTGTGCCTTAATTACATTTGGTAGTAATGCCGTAGCCGCGTTGCAGATAAAGCTTGGTTTTAGTTTACAATGGGCGATGTTGGCAGATGGCTTTAAAATTGCCTGTTGGTCATTATTAATTATTTTATTTAATACTGAAGATCGCGATTTTCGTGCGCTAATTAAAAATTATTATGTTCGTCAATATATTGGTGTTTGGGCCGTTTTAATGGCCGGCTGCTGGCTCGCGAGCTATTGGTTAAATTATGCATACGAATATATCTTTTTACTTTTTATCGTGCTTAATTTATGGATGCTCGTGCTATTAGAGCAGCTATATCGCAATGCTAATTTGCAAGTGCGTTGGGCTATTTGGCCTTTAGTTATCGCGTTAGCAAGTGTCACTATTTTTGATTTTGTTCTCTACGCTCAGGCGACCATGGTTGACGGCATTGATTTTGATTTTTGGTATAGTCGTGGCTATTTAGCGTTGTTTGTCGCCCCGCTATTACTGATCAGTACCCGCAGAGTTAAAAATGGTGAGGTACGTATATTTGTTTCTCGTAACGTTGTCTTTTATAGCTCTATGTTGATGATAGCGGGCGCTTACTTATTACTAATGGCATTAGCCGGCTATGTTATTAACTACGTTGGCGGTGAGTGGGGAAGTTTAGTTAGCATTGGTTTTTTAATGCTCAGTGGTATTGTACTCGCCGCGCTGTTAATCACAGAGTCTCTTAGGCGACGGGTGAAAGTTTTTATTGCCAAAAATTTTTTCGCCAATAAATATGAATATCGAGATGAATGGTTAAGCCTGATAGAAAAAATTGAAACATCGAGTGGTGAAAGTCATTATCAAATGGCGACGCATATTATGATGTCAAAGGTTGACGCGCTTCAAGGGGCAATAATTAAAAAAGTCTCCAATCAGCATTATCAGCTGCAATATAGCCATCGGCTTGATATCACCGATGCTCTAGAAGAACATTTGTTAGAGGTAGGCCTGTTTTGTCAGCAACAAGGTTGGATAGTTGACGTTAATGAATATGAAGACTCGCCTTTGATATATCCTAATTTGGCATTAGATGTTGCACTATGTCGAACTAAAAGCATTCAAATAATAGTCCCCATTTTTATCGGCAAGGCTTTTTATGGGCTTTTTCTACTTGCTGATGATAGTAAAATTAAACAACTCAATTGGGAAGACAGAGATTTATTGTTTGCTGTGTCGAAGCAACTAGGGAATTTTATTTCTTTATATGAGGCGACTGATAAATTAAGCGAATCTAAGCAATTTGATGCCTTTAACCGGATGTCAGCGTTTTTAGTGCACGACCTTAAAAATGTTCAAGCCCAATTAGCGTTAATTACCACTAATGCTGAAAAGCACCGAAGCAATCCAGAGTTTATTAATGATGTGTTTGAAACCGTTGAATCGGCGACACAAAGATTAGAAAAGGTTTTATCACAACTAAGAAAAAAACAGGTTGAACAGTCTTCACACAGCCATGCTGATTTAGCGACAATCATTACAAAAGTGGTGGCACAGTGTAATATACGCCAGCCAAAAGTTAACTTTGAGCAACAAGGTCTGTGTAGTACTTTTATTGATAGTGAATCTTTTCAATCGGTTATACATCACTTAATTCAAAATGCCCAAGAAGCCACCCAGAGTGATGGTTGGGTGAAAGTATCTATTATCGAGAAGAAACGCACGATTAGGATTTTGGTAGAAGATAATGGCTGTGGTATGAGTGAGGAATTCGTCAATGCGCGACTATTTCGACCTTTTGACACCACCAAAGGTAATGCGGGTATGGGCATTGGCGTATTTGAAGCCAAACAATTCTTCGAAAGTATGGCAGGTATTATTAAAGTAGAGAGTGTGCCTAAGCAAGGGACAGTTTTTACTATTGATTTGCCATTAAGATCAACAGGCTCAATAAGTAGTCAAGATTTACCATAAGGATTTCATCAAAATGGAAAAGTTGTTAATCGTAGATGATGATAAGGGTATCCAAAAGCAATTGAAATGGAGCTTGTCTGATTATGAGGTGATATTGGCCGATGATCGTCAAAGTGCTGTGGCGGCAGTAAGACGCCATGAACCCAAAGTAATAACCTTAGATTTAGGCTTACCACCAGATGAAGCTAATGCTTCAGAGGGTCTGGCGGCGCTACAAGAAATTTTGACCATTGCTCCCCATAGCAAAGTAATTGTTATTACGGGTAATGACGATCGTACTAATGCCTTAGCGGCAATTTCAGCCGGCGCCTATGATTTTTATCAAAAGCCAGTCGATACTGAAGTCATTAATGTCATTGTAGCTCGAGCATTTAGTGTTGCAGCAATTGAAGAAGAAAATAGAAAAATGCGTGCTGTTGCCGGTAGCGACATAGGTATCATTGGCAATAGTGAAAGTATTGACCGCTTGCGTATGATGATAAAACGTATTGCTCCTACTGAGATAACCGCTTTACTGCTGGGTGAGAGTGGCACGGGTAAAGAAGTAGCGGCTAACGCTGTGCATTTAGCAAGCGATCGTAAAAAGAAGCCCTTTATAGCGATAAATTGTGCATCCATACCTGAAACGTTACTCGAAAGTGAACTTTTTGGCTTTGAAAAGGGCGCTTTCACTGGTGCGCATCGTACCACCAAAGGTAAAATTGAATGTGCAGAAGGAGGAACACTATTTCTTGATGAAATTGGCGACATGCCATATAGCCTACAAGCAAAACTACTACGTTTCTTACAAGAAAAATGTATTGAGCGTCTCGGTGGTAGACAAGAAATTTTAGTTGATGTGAGGGTGGTTTGCGCCACCAATCAAAATCTTGAGCAAATGGTGGCAGATAAAACCTTTAGAGAAGATTTATTTTACCGCGTTAGCGAAATAACCCTTAATATTCCGCCGTTAAGAGATCGAGATGAAGACGTCATAATCCTTGCACAGTACTTTTTGCAACATTATGCAAAAGAGTACAAGCGGAACGTTAAAAGCTTCTCTGAAGATGCGCTGGGGGCGATTAAGGGGCATAGATGGCCGGGTAATATTCGTGAGTTGCAAAATAAAGTCAAAAGTTCAGTGATTATGACAACGGGTACGCAGGTAACAGCAATCGACTTAGGCTTTTTTGACCATCAAGATAAGAGCTTTGAGCTTTCACTTAATTTGAGAGTTGTGCGTGAGCAAGCAGAATCAATTGCCATTCAAAAGGCCTATGCACTAGCAGATGGCAATATGTCTAGAACATCAGAGTTACTGGGGGTTACTCGTCCAACCTTATATTCATTAATAGAAAAATATGAATTAACGATTAATGGCTAATTTATCGTTTAATCTATGATAAATTTCCAAATAAAAACCGCCATTTGGCGGTTTTTATTTGCTCAATATTAAGCGTATTATTCAGGAGTTTCAGCTGTGTCAGTAAAAATACGACCTTTCTGTTTAAGCATTTTATCAACGTAGCGCGCCATTTTAATCTTTTCTTTAATATTACTCTCTAAAATTTCTTCAACTTCTCGTAATATTTCTTTAATATTTTCAACCTTTTCAGCAGAGTTGACAACAACTTGATTTGGCTCATTGCTGGTAAGTTCAGCAGCGTTAAGTGAACCAGTGAGCTCAACTTCCATTTCTTGTGCAACTTCATTAATAGCATCTGAATTTATGCTGTCAAGTTCTTCTAAAAAGCCAAACAACAGTAACCGGTCGACAAAGATGTTAATTTTGCGTGGTACGCCTAAGGTTTTTTCGTGAATTAGCTCAAATGCTGCCTCTGAAAAGAGCGATTCTTTATTACAGCCTGCTTGGTGTAACCTGTGATTGATATACTCTTTAACCTCTTCTTGTGATAAAGGCTTTAGGTGCGCTGAAGCTATAATACGCTGGCGAAATTGCTCCATGTTGGGCGCCTGGATAATAGCTTTCAGTTCTTCTTGTCCGAGTAAAAAACTTTGAATTAGTGGTTTGTTATCGAGCTGAAAATTTGACAGCATACGTAATTCTTCAACACTTTCACTGGGTAAGTTTTGCGCTTCATCAACAATTAATAATGCTCTTTTGCCTTGCTGGTGTAGCTGAATCAGAAATTTTTCAATACCTTGCAATAAGTCAGCTTTGCTATTACCTACAACGGTAATATTGAACTCTGAGACCACTAACTCAAGTAACTCTTGTGGGTTGAGTTTTGTGGTAACAAGTTGTGCTGCTACGATACTTGCATCGCCCAAGTTATTTAATAAATTACGCGCTATGGTTGTTTTTCCTGTCCCTATTGGGCCAGTAACCACAATAAACCCTTCACCTTGATCTAAGCCATATTGGAGGTAAGATAGGGCTCTTTGATGGTGACTGGATGCAAAAAAGAATCTAGGATCTGGGCTAAGTTGAAAAGGTCTTTCTTTAAAACCATAGTAATTTTCATACATACTGCTAAAAGCCTTTAGTAATTTTGGCGCTAACGCGACCTTCTTCATAATTTAGTGTTGCATCGTTAGAGCTTCGGTCTAAGTAGCTAACTTCGATATTGAACAGCAACATACTGTTTAATGATTTTTCATAGGCAAGTTGATAACGTCGATATTGATCCAAACGTTCTAGTGCTGTATCTATTTGTAAATTGTTGCTGATATAGGATAAAACTAGGTTAACATTTGAGCGGCTACTGAGCTCGCGTTTGACCGTAAAACTTGCCGTACGGTTTTCATCTTTGACCCGTGTATCTAAATTTTCACGCTTTTGCATGTTGGCGTTAAAAGATAAAGTCGTACGTGAAAGTGCTAATGTAGACTGCCAATTTAATGTTTTATTCAGTGAAAAGGCATCGTCTTCGACTAATTCAAATTCTGAAATGGTATTTAACTGATATTCACTCGGTATAATGGTCGTACCATCGGCCAAAATACACTCAGAAATACTACCTATAGCCCCGACACTTGGACACCAAAATTGGCCAATGATCACCGGAACAAAACTATCTCTTGTTAACGTTTGTATATCTTCAACGTAGTTAATACTATTGGTTAAACGCTTATTTCTATGGGTGAAATCAAAACCATAACTATTGCCATAAAAGCGTTCTGAAAAGCTTGCTTCTAGCGTTGTTCGTGCAGATGGTTGCCACTTAATTGCCGCATTAATATATTCTTTTTGTTCTTTGTTGTTAATATCCAATTGATTTCCAATCGGCTTATTAAATGATGCATCTAAGTATATACGTGAAGAAATCAGCCAACGCACCCCTAAACCATATGAACTTGATTCAATTGAATTGTTACCGTTGTTGACATTGCCGCTGTTATCTTCGTCATAATAACGAATAAATGGTGTGACCCGATAATCAGTAATTAGGCCAAGCTTCACTTCACTCTCTATTAGGGTGCCATTTCTACCGTTATTTTTTATTTCTTGATATGTATGTCTCATATCCCAAAAAATATTTCTTGCACCAATGCCGCTACGACTATTAAAAGCTGCTACTAGGCCTTCACTGTTGCCAATATTGTCATCAGAGCTGATCGTTTGGTAACCGGCACTTGAATTCAAAATAAAGTCACTATTGTTAACGTTATACATTAAGCCGCTGTTATATGTTTCTACCCTAACGGTATCCGAAGATATAATGTCGGCTAAAAAATTTCGGCTGGTATTCCGAGAGCGATTACTAATATCAGCGGTGCTAGTTAGGCTAATGCCGTTTGGCCATAGTTGTATATTAAAATCGCCGTTTAGTGTGTGATAGTCATCATCTAATTCATGATTATGACTATAGGTGGCGTAGGTGCTTTCAGAAGATAAATTTAGTTCTGCATATTGCGCTTTATATGAGGTATCAAGCAATATCCCAGCCTGACTAACCCAACTAGACGCTTCATTGTTAGTCGATAAGTTAACATTGTCTGAGTATGTTTCACCGAGCTTAATACTTGGCTCGAATTGCCAGTCGCCGGCAAAAGAGTACGCTGAGCAAAGTAGTGTCAGACAAAACGCACGAATACTAGTTTTTCGTGCCATATCCATAGCCATAATAGCCATACAAATCCTTATGAGATCTAATTGCTTTATTGAGTATTAGCCCGATAGCGAGGTCTTCGTTTAAATTTTCGGTTGCTTTGTTGATGTCGGAAAGTAAGGTTTTTGATTCCTCAACAACAATCAATGCCTGTCCCATGAGGTTGGCAAGTACCAAAGTTTCAGAAACGCCGATTAAAGGCGGGCTGTCAAAAATTACAATTCTATCCGGATATCTATTCGCCAATTCCGAAGCAAGTGATACCATGCGATCGCTGGCGAGCAGTTCATTTGATAAATAGTGTGGTTGGCCTGCAGGTATAATTTTCAGTTTCTCGATATTCGTACTGCAAATCGTATTAGAAATGTCATCTTCTTCACCCAGTAGATATTCAACTAATCCAGAGTTTGTTTCGAAGCCCAACTCCCTGTCAATACTAGGGCGTAATACATCGGCATCGATTAACAGCACGGTTTTATCCTGTTCTAACGCAATACTCAAAGCAAGATTAATCGAAACAAAGGTTTTACCTTCATTAGGCTTTGAGCTACTAATCATAATCAAATTACTATGATTTAACGTTTTTGAAGCAAGACCAAATGCATTGGTTAATAACTTGCGCTTGATCTGTCTAAACTCTTCATTAACACTTTTACGATTAGCATTATCAACCAAAAAACCACGTTGGTTCAAATTCTCAATATCTAACGTTAATGTTCGGTTATTTGACGGCTTTTTTATTTTATCTACGCTAACTTCACTCGAGGCTTGCTGTGATTCATCATCGACAGTAACCTCCATCTTATTTTTTTGTTTAGCAAGCGCTTTTTCTATAATGCTCATAAATTAGAAGATCCTATTAAATGGCAGCTGTATAGCTTCTGGAAATAATGAATAGGTAATAAAGCACCCGAGTAAAATTATTATTAAACTATTTGATAATATAAAGAGTATGGTCTTTCGTTTATGCCAACGCTGAAGGCCTAAATTCTCTGCTGCTGAAACAATTCCGAAGACCGGAATACCGGTCATTTTTGCCACTTGGTTACTAGAGGTCACAACCGGATTGATTTGACTAAAGGCGAAAGAAATAGCTGCACCAGCAACCCAACTGAAAATGGTAATAGCCAAATATAATAAAATTCGTTTTGGACCTGCTGGCTTAGTTGGCGCCAATGGCGGATCGATAACCTTAAAGTTAATTTGACTAGACGTTGCGTCAGCTTTTTCTGCAATAACCGCCTTTTCTTTTCGGCTTAATAACGACTCATATTGCTCTTTGGTGATATTATAACCGCGATCAAGGGCAACGAGCTCTGCTTCAATTTCAGGTAAAATATGAATTTTAGTTTCTAACTCTTTGACAATTGCTTGTGAGTTTTTGGCGCGAACTTTTAAAGAAGCCACTTGTCCTTCTAGCTGGTTCATTTGAATCTGAATCTCTTGAACTACCGGATTAAGGCTTAAAGGTGCAAATTCTTTATCGCTACTATCAGACGCGGCAAGGTATTCTTTTATTTCAGCATCTCTTTGCTTATTCAAGTGAGCTAAGCGCCTTTGACCTTCTTTGACATCAGGATGCTGTTCGGTGTACCTCAGCTGCAAAGAATCAAGCTGTACTTCGAGTTCTTTTATACGTTCGTCGTAAGTTGTTTGAATGCTGTTACCGTCGACAATCTTACTCGATGTTTTGCTTTCTTGTGATGAACTGGTTGATAGATTCTTTTTTAACGACGCGAGCTGAGACTCAGTTTCTAGTAAGGTGAGTTCAGTCGCTCTTAATTCTTCTTTGGCTTTATTTAATTTGCTGTAGTAGCCACCCGTTTGATTAGGGAGTACATCACTGTATTTTTGTTTAAATGCAGTTAGGCGTCCTTCAGCTTGTAGTAGCTTATTTTCGTACTCTTTTATTTGGCTAATTAAAAATCGTTGCGCTGTATCGGAGTCACTACGATTTTCACCGAGTGTATTTTCAATAAAAACAGTAATAACCGATTGCACAACGTCTTTTGCCATGGCCGGGTTTTTATCGGAAAAGCTGATTTTGAATAAATTTTGATTCTTATCACCGGTTTTTTCAACACCTATATCGCGTTTCAAGCGGATGATAAGCGCCTCATAGGAGTCACTACCCGTGGTTTGAATATCTAAATCAGACATTCTGGCTATTCGCTCAAGATTTGGTCGGCTGAGCAAGGTACGAACCATTAAACGTATTTGTGCTTCTGAGTCTGTTTCGACCATCATACCTTTTAGTAACGGTCCCAAAATAGATTGGGTATCAGCAAAAACCCGCGCTTCTGATTTATATACATCATCTAGCTGGGCAACATACACCCAAGCAAGAGGGCAAATCAGCCACGTAGAGATAATAATGTAGCGTCTTTTAAGCCAAATTCCTTTTAAATAATCTAGCGCTTGTTCTATTGCTTCTTGCATTCAGGACCTCAAAATTCGAGTAGGTAAAATATAACTTAAAACCATGTTTCTGGTATGACGATAATGTCACCGGGTAAAACATCAACATTTGCCGATATTTCGCCATTTTTAATTAAATCTTCAATGTAGATGTCATATTGTGTTTGCTTGCCGTTTTCTACTCGCACTAAAATTGCACTGTTACCGTTGGCAAATTCAGTTAGCCCACCCACTTGAATCATCACGTCGAGCAATGTCATATGCTGGGTATAATTTATTGCCTGTGGTTGAGCGGCTTCACCGATTACTCTAATTTGCTCGCTAAATGGGCCAACAAAGTTATTAACTGTTACGGTAACATTCGGATCTCTGATATAGGTTGCAAGTATTTTTTCGATAGAGCGGGCGACTTCTGTTGGTGTTTTGCCAGCAACTGGAATATCTTCAACTAACGACGTTGTGATCATACCATCAGGACGCGCAATAAACGTGCCTGATATGTCAGGGTGTCGCCAAACAAATATATTTACCACATCGCCAGGGCCAATTAAATATTTATAAGATGCAACATCAGTGGTGGTAGATTGATGCAAAGTAGCAGGGGGAAGTGTCGGCGAACTACATCCTGAAATAATAGAACTTAATGCAATAAATAAAGTCACTTTTATCGCCAGTATGATCAGCTTTTCCATGGTATCAACCTTTTCATTAATTATTATTTATACGATCTATCAGATTGTATTTGATTTTTACATCTGATGCACATTATTTAAATTCCGTGAATAATATATAAAGAAACGCAAATTAAATAACCTATTGTTTACATTTGTCGATGAATCCATTCTAATATAAGGAAAAATAACTACAACTGTATTCAATCAGCCTCAATTTTCATTTGAAAGGAATTCCTTGAACTTATGTCTAGCCCTAAATTTCGCGATTTATCTGCGGGTAGCAAATCTCTAGTATTGATGGAGTTTGTTTGTTTTTCCGGTGCTCTACTATTAAGTGTTTATTTAAACAGCATATTTCACTTTGTTACTATCGACAATCTCGATGTTCCCTTCAACATATTGTTCATTCATGCCTGTGTTTTTGCCTTAGTTGTGCAACTTTCTTCATTGGCTATGGGGTTATATGATTCTAAGTTACGCGAAAGCTTTCGCGGTGTGGTGCGTCGTTTACTCGTATCCGTAGCTATTGGTTTTTTCATCGTCTCCCTGATTAATCCTTTTTATGGTCAAGGTGCACTGGCTATTGAACTTTTAGCCATTGCAGCATTGATTAGCTTAATTTTAACTAGCATTATTCGTTATTTCACCTTACAAATTGACTTTTTTGGCTTTAATAAACGCAACATTTTGGTGCTTGGTGCCGGTGAGCGGGCATCAATTATTGAAAAACGTATGCGCCGTGACGTTGATCGTCAAGGCTTTTTTATGCATGGTTTTGTCATTATGAACGGCGATGCAGGTCACGGCATTGTTAATGAAAATCGTATAACGTTAGAAGGTTCTTTGGTGAATTATGCCTTAGAACATCAAATTGATGAAATTGTCGTTGCCAATGATGAACGTCGCGGGAATTTGCCGGTTGATGAGCTTTTTGCCTGTAAAATTAGAGGCGTAGAAGTTACAGAAATTCTTGACTTTATAGAACGTGAAACTGGGCAGATTGCAGTTAATTTAATTTATCCAAGCTGGGTTATTTATTCTAATGGTTTTGCCTCAGCTAATCATCTTCGCAATACCTTAGATTGGGTGTTTAATGCCAGTATGGGTTTCTTTCTATTTCTTGTTACTTGGCCAGTAATGTTGATTACTGCGTTATTAATTAAGCTTGATGAGGGCCTTAAGGCACCAATTTTTTACACTCAAGAGCGTGTAGGGCTAGACGGGCAGGCCTTTAATATTATTAAATTTAGAAGTATGCGCCTCGATGCAGAAAAAAATGGTGCTCAAATGGCATCCAAAGATGATGATCGAACGACAAAAATTGGTAAATTCATTCGCAAATATCGTATTGACGAACTACCCCAAATTTATAATGTAATGCGTGGTGATATGGGCTTTGTCGGGCCTCGTCCAGAGCGACCAGAGTTTGTTCAACAACTGATTAAAAACATTCCTTACTATAATGAACGACACAATGTGAAACCTGGTTTAACGGGCTGGGCACAACTGAAATACCCTTACGGCGCGACCGAAGAAGACTCTTTAGAAAAGCTAAAATATGATCTTTATTACATCAAACACAGAAGCTTTTTATTAGATTTATTAGTGTTGATTCGTACGGTTGAAATCGTACTGTTTGGCAAAGGAAGATAATCGTATGGAATTTTTATTTTGGTTATCAATTGTACTATTGTTTTATATCTATATCGGTTATCCGTTATTGCTATCATTGGTGCCTAAGCAAAAAATTGCTATCCAAGGTGTTGACGAACTGCCAACGGTCACAGTAATTATTCCTGCTTTTAACGAGCAAGATGTTATCGCAGCGACCATCCAAAATAAGCTTGATCAAGATTATCCGGCAGATAAATTGCAAATCATTGTTGTATCTGATGAATCAGAAGACAATACCGATAGTATTGTGACTGATTTTGAAAATAAATATCATAATGTAAAACTCTTAAAGCAAATCCCACGGCAGGGGAAAACCTCAGGATTAAACCTCGCATTCCAAGAAATAAAGAGCGAAATTATCGTTTTTTCTGATGCTAATAGTATTTTTGATCTTGATGCAATGAAAGCATTAGTGAGTACATTTTCTGATCCCGCTGTTGGCTACGTCACCGGTAAAATGGTTTATGTAAATGCAGATGGCTCTATGGTTGGTGATGGTTGTAGCGCTTATATGAAGTATGAAAATCATATGCGCGACCTTGAAAGCTCAATAGGCTCGGTGGTCGGTGTAGATGGTGGTATTGATGCAATGCGAACCGAGTTGTATACCGAGCTTAATGCCGATCAGTTACCTGATTTTGTCCAACCGCTGAAAGTGGTAGAGCAAAATAGACGGGTTGTCTATCAACCGAAGGCAATTTTAAAAGAGGAGGCGCTGTCAGATAACGGCTCTGAATTTAGAATGCGTGTTCGGGTTTCTTTGCGCGCGTTATGGGCGTTAAGCGATATGAGAGTTTTACTCAATCCATTTAAGTACGGATTGTTTTCTTTGCAGCTATTTAGCCATAAAGTGATGCGCTATTTGGCGTTTGTACCACTTATTATTGCCTTTATTTGCAATGTGGCACTGCTAGGCAGCGGCGCATTTTATAACCTAGCATTGTTCGCACAAATACTATTTTACGCTTTAGCCTTCGTTGGACACAATAACCCTGAAAGCAGCAATAAATGGGTTGGTCTAGCTCATTATTTTTGTTTGATTAACGTTGCAGCCGCCATGGCAAGCCTTCGTTTTGTCAAAGGTGAGAAAATTGTCATTTGGAAACCTAGGCAAGGTTAAACACATTAATAAGGAGTCGCATAGTGACTAATGTCATTAACAAGGCAATCTATACATTATGGGACGCTAAAGAAGGCGGCGTTCGCATGAGTGAAATGCAGAATCTACAAAACTTGCAATTTCAAAGTCATGACATGCTAGCCAAATACCAATTAGATCGTTTGAAGGTGCTAATCGACCATGCGAGAAAAAATAGCCCATGGTATCGAGAAAAATTTTCAGCATTAGGCTTAACGCTTGATGATTTTAACAGTGTTAAAGATCTTGAAAAATTACCCGTTACCACGAAACTTGATATTCGTAATAATGGCGATGCCTTTATCGCTGATGGCGTTGATAAGTCTACGTTAGTTACTGCAAAAACGGGTGGTTCTACCGGTGTTTCATTAAATTTATACTTTGATCAAGATTGTCAAAAGCTACGCAACGGCGCACAAGGATTTGCTGATAATTTAGCAGGTTGGCAGCCCGGTGATAAAATTGGTGCGTTATGGGGCAACCCGCCAGTAGCGGTCACCGTTAAGCAAAAACTACGCTCAATACTATTAGAGAGAACAAAGTACTTAGATACCATGGACCTCAACCCTGACTCTATGGGGGAATTTGCCCGCGAATGGCAAGCTTTTAAACCTGATGTGTTATTTGGCCATGCTCACTCGATCTATATTTTTGCAAAATATTTATTAGCAGAAAATATTAAGTTATCCTCGCCTAAAGGTATAGTTGCAACCTCAATGATGCTGCTAGAACATGAGCGAAAAGTGATTAAGCAAGCCTTTAATGCGGAAGTTACTAATCGATATGGCTGTGAAGAGGTTGGCCTGATCGCATGTGAATGTGAACAACATAATGGCATGCACATCAATACGCCGCATATTGTTTTAGAGTGCGTTGATGACAATGATAATCCGGTGCCATTTGGCACGTCTGGTAAGTTAGTCATCACCGACCTAAATAACTTCGCCATGCCGTTAATACGTTACCGTATTGAAGATGTCGGCATTTTAACCGATAGACAATGTCAATGTGGTAGAGCGCTACCTTTGCTTGAAAAGTTAGAAGGACGGGTGGCCGATTTCTTGAAAAAATTAGATGGCGGCTTAGTCGGTGGTGTCTCATTAGTTGAACGTACATTGACAAAGATTCCTGGACTTGAGCAAATGCAGCTTATCCAAGAGCAGCTTGATAAGATAATTATCAATAGGGTGAAAGGGCAAGATTTTAACCAAGAAACAGATAAAGAATTACTAAAAGAAATGCATATTGTTTTTGGTGATGCTGTTGATATTAATATTAATGATATTGAAGAGATGCCACAAGAAGCATCGGGTAAATATCGTTTTTCTATTTGTAAGGTATAGGCATGGATAACGCGTTAGTAAGTATTGTAATTGCATCATATAATATGGGGCAATATTTAGGCACCGCTATTGACTCATTGCTCGCGCAAACATGGGGTAATATTGAAGTCATCATTGTTGATGATGGTTCAACGGATAATACGCCAGAAATGATGCAGGCGTATAGCTCAAATGACAAAGTTAACTATATTCGTACCGAAAATAGAGGACAACCTAAAGCGAAAAACCTTGGCGTGAAAGCAGCCAAAGGCGATTTTATCGGCTTTTGTGATGCCGATGACTTTTGGACGATTGATAAGCTTGAAAAGCAAATGCCTTTATTCTCAGATGAAAGTGTCGGCATCGTATATAGTGAGGTTTCGTACGTTGATGAAAATGGTAACCCCTATGACAAACCTGCGCCATATGAACGCCATATAGGTAAAGTGACAGAGCAATTATTGTTAAAAAACTTTGTGCCGTTTGGTACCTCGGTGATTAGACGCAAATGTGTTGAACAAGATGGCGCATTTGATGAGCAGTTTAAGATGGGCATTGATTGGGATTTATGGTTAAGATATTCATTGAATTGGAAGTTTAGTTATTGTCCAGATAAAACTTACATTTATCGAGAATGGTCAGGGCAAATGTCAAAAAATTATAAGGGGCGCTACGATTTTGCCTTTAGAATTTTAGAACACTTTCTTGGCAAACATGGAGATAAGTTATCACCTAAAGCGGTAAAACTCGCTTGGTCGGATATGTATATTAGTCGAGGGATCACTTACGCAAAGGCTGAAGGTACTTTTATTGCGCCTTTGAAAGATTTGCTTAAAGGTTTGTCGATGAATATTTTTGATTATAACGGTTGGGTTGCGCTAGCCCGTTTGCTTGTTAGAAGATCGTAATCAAAATGCCAAAGTTGTTCGAACGAAGCAAGGGATGTCTTAAGTTCTTTCTATTTAGGATACTCTCATCTATTGGGCTTTGGCGTCAGTGGATAAAACCGTGTAATGGTCCTCAAGTTTTGATGTACCATCGGGTTACACGCGATGAAAAAGTACCAGGTATAACGCCAGAAACCTTCGAAAAGCACTTACAGCTGTTAAATAAATATTATCAAGTTGTCGATATCGACACTGCACTCACCACGGGTAAACTAGAAACTAAGGCTAAAATTGTCCTGACATTTGATGATGGCTATTACGATTTTTATACCGAAGCATGGCCGTTACTGAAAAAATATAATTTTCCCGCCTCTATTTACATTACGACAGACTTTATCGACGGTGATATGTGGATGTGGCCAGATAAAGTGCGAGAAATTCTCAGTAAATCATCCCTTGATAGTATTACATTGGCAAATATTGGTGAGTTAGCTTTAAGCGCTGAGCGTTATGAAGATAACTGGCATAGGATCTCTGATTATTGCTTACCTATGCTTGAAAGTGAAAGGGGTGGTTATATCGATGATTTAGCACAGCTATTTGGTGTTGAACTGCCCAAAAAACCACCCCAGCGATTTTCAGGCTTAACTTGGACTCAGTTGCAGGAAATGCAGGAAGATGGCCTGAATATCGGTAGTCACACTTTAAGTCACCCTATTTTAACGCGTATTAGCCAAGAGCATCTCGAACAAGAATTAGCGCAATCTAAACAGGTCATTGAGGAAAAACTAGCCACAACAGTGAAAGGTATTTGTTACCCGAATGGCATGCAAGCTGATGTTTCTGAAAATGTTATTAATACGGCTAAAAAGTGCCAATATCACTATGGCTTGATCGCATATTCTCAGGAAAAATCTGACAGTGTTTTTGAAATTAGTAGAATCGCAGCATCAGGGGATATAGCCGCTTTAGCGTTTAGTTTACTCGATAGAAAAATAAAAAATAATATTAGGGAATATAGTGAACAATAATCAATTATTAACAAAACAGTGGCTTGTGTATGGAGCTTTCGTGCTATGTGCGATTATCTCTGTGGCATTAAAAGTTAACATTTTAGATGTCGGCGCGCCCTTTGTAACTATTGATGATAATACCACCTACGAAGGTGGTTTTTTAGTCTGGTTTGGCCAAGCGCCACCACAAAGAATGTACATTGAAAGTTGGCTTAATGGTTTAAGTTCAATTATTACCTACGTTATTTATCAATTACAAACAGGTGGTAGTATAGGGGTTAATATTGTTGCTGATGCCTATAACCATTATCAAATTTCACCCGATTTATATGTTAAATCGTATCGATTAGTATCCTTATTCATTGATTTACTTTCGGCTTATTTTATCTTTTTGACCGCCCGAATTATCTTACCAAGTCAGCATCAACTTAAAGCGCTAGCCGTTACCGCATTGTACTTACTGAGCTACAACGCCATTTGGTGTTATGTGGTTGCTCGCCCTGATAACCCTATGGTTTTGTTATCTTCTATCGGATTATATTTATATTATCGTTCAAATTTTGGCGCCAACTTAAGTGCTTTTTTACTGGCTGGATTATTTTTTGGCGCTGCTACGGGAATGAAGCTCCATGGCGCATTTTTTGTGGTTTTCATTGTATTAGATTTGCTGCGCGTACATGGCTTTAAAAAAGCGCTGCCGCTTGCGATGTCTTTTGGTGTGATCTCTGTGGTGGCATTTTTTGTTGCTGCCGGTTCGGCATTATTCGATCCTCTTACTTATATAAAGCTCAGGGCATTAAATGCGAAAGATGATGTCTCGCCTTGGATCCAGTGGGGTGACCAATTTTGGGAAATTATTCAAGGTACGGGCTTCCTAATTATCCCGCTGATTTTCGGGGCAATATTCGTCGCGATAAAAACTAAGGTCTGGCGTACGCAAGATAAAATTGTCAGTGTCATTTTATTGAGTATTCTTTGGCTATTGCTGTTTGGTTCTATTCGACAGCTTAGAGCCTATTGGATGTTACCCGCCTTACCCTTGTTTTATATTTTAGGGGTTTATGGGTTATTTCACTTAAAAAAGCAATGGCAAAGTCTCGTCGTGCTGTTGACGCTATTTTTACTCATGGGCTATCAAAGCTATAAACAATCATCACAATTCGCATCTACACCGTTTAATGAGTTTCGAGCATGGACTCAAGCGAATGTAGCACAAGATGAAGCTTTATTTATATTTGGTTACGACGCATTGTTTTTACCAGTCTCAAAAACAACGGTCAATAATGTTTCCAGTGGCTATAGCGCTATGATGGCACGGGCTAAAGATTCAGGCGAAAGTTTTACCGAGCGGCATGTCCGATTTTGGGAAGAACGCAGCCGGTTAATGCTTTTTGATATGTATATACCGCCAGAAAACGCATACACCTATTATAGCTATCACAAGACGCCGCTAGCTGACTTTTCTGAGTTAATTGCCTTTAGAGACACCCAGTATATTGCCGTTTTAGACGGGTTTATTGCCGATGATATCGATATAACCGCGTTATTAAGCGCTAAATATAATTTTATCATCTCAGTTACCGGACCTGGCGGTGGCGGTTCAGGTTTAACCTATGCGATTTATGAAAAGAAGGTAAATTCCTTTGGAAAATAAAACAAGAGTGCTGCATTTTATTGCCAGTGACGGCCTTTATGGCGCAGAAAGTGTCGTGCTTAATTTATCTATGCAGTTGCAAGGTAATTACCGACAAACTGCCGTGATTGGGTGTATTGTCTCGAGTGATAATGAAAATAACGCCCTATATAACCGAGCCGTTGAACTTGGGCTTGAAACGGTAAAAATTGTCATTGGCAATAAAAAACTTCTTACCGACTTACCCAAGGCCGCCAAGCAAATATCAGCGCTCAAAATTGATATTATCCATTCACATGGCTATAAACCCTCAGTGTATGGCTTTGTTATTGCAAAACTAAAAGCCATTAAAATTATGGCCACTTGTCATTTATGGTTTGAATTAGCCAATAAACCGTTAAAGACCAAAGTGCTGGTGTCACTGGAGCTACTATTTTATAAATGGTTCTCTAAAGTGGTCGGTGTCTCAGAGCCAATAAAGCAAGTATTGATAACCAAAGGTGTGCCTGAAAGGTTGGTAGACGTTGTACCTAATGGGGTAGACATAAATGTTATGGATAATCGCTTAGTTACTCGAGAAAAAATAAGAACGAGCTTAGACATTGCAGATGACACGTTTGTATTAATAAACTCTGGTCGATTAACAAAGCAAAAAGCGCAAAGTATCATTGTTGATGCGGCAAAAATTTTGCGCGAAAAAAATATTAACTTTCTTGTGCTCATTGTCGGTGAAGGTGAGCTTCAAGCACCATTAGCAAATCAAATCTCAAAGTTAGGCCTTGAACATAATATCAAAATGCTCGGCTTTTGCTCGAACATTGATGAAATGTTAGTGGCTGCTGATTGTTTTGTTATGCCTTCTATTGATGAAGGCATGCCAATGAGTTTACTTGAGGCTGTAGCCGCTGAAGTTCCAGTGGTAAGTACTCATGTCGGTGATATTGAAAAACTTATTCAACACCAAGAAAGTGGTATTGTTATACCGCTAAATGATGCAAATGCGCTTGCTGATGCGGTTATTGAGCTTAAAGAACATCCAGGTTTAGCGACAAGGTTTTCGAAAAATGCCAAGCAAAAAATGCAAGCCATTTATTCGAGTGAAACCATGGCAAAAGCTTACAGCGCAATATATAGCGCAATAGTAAGGTAGCTATGGTGACTCAACAAACTTCAATGGATGGTGATAAGCCACGTAAAATATTATTTTGTATCGACTGCCTCGTTAGAGGAGGCACTGAATTACAAGTTATAGGTATGATTGAACGTCTTGATCCGAAAAAATATCAACCCTACCTGTTAACGATTAGAGAAACAGATAAGGCGTTAGTACCGAAAAATTGTCAGCATCTTGCATGGCAGGTACCGAAATTATTTTCGTTAAATGGTATCAAACAACTATACAAACTTGTTGCCTGGTTAAAACGTGAAAAAGTAACTATTGTGCAAAGCTATTTTCAAGACTCAACGTTATTGGCCGGTATTGCCGCCAAGCTAGCCGGCACAAAAGTACGTGTCGCTTGTTTTCGGGATATGGCTTTTTGGAATAATAGTAAAACTGAAAGGGCATTGAACAAAGTGTATCCGCTGATGACCGGCTATATTTCAAACGCCCATGCGGTAAGTCAGCACTTCGCAGAACAATTCGGCTTAAATAGCAAAAAAATGACCGTGTTACCTAATGGCATTGATATCAATAAATTTACCTTTATTGAGCACGGTTCAGAAATTACTGATATTTGTATTGTTGGCAATATGACCCGTCAGGTCAAACGCACAGATTTATTTATCAAGGCTGCTGCTATTGTTGCTAAAAGCTATCCGCAGATAACATGGCATATTATTGGCGATGGGCACTTAAAAGCAGAATTACAGCAGCTGGCGAAAGAATTGGCCGTTGAACAACAAATAAAGTTTGTTGGACGCATCGCAGACGTCAACGCATATATGGAGTCGATGCAGCTGGGCGTACTTTGTTCTGACTCTGAAGGGCTAAGTAATGCGATCCTTGAATATATGCTTAAAGGTGTCGTATGTGTTGCAACCGAAGTCGGAGGCACCCCTGAGCTGATTTCAGATAACGTGACCGGCTGTCTGGTAAAACCGGATGATAGCCTGATGATTGCGGAAAAAATTATTGCTCTTATTGAGCAGCCAGATATGCGTCAGCAGATGGCAAAAGCAGCACGAAGTGTGATAGAAACTCATTACAGTTGGGTGAATTGTTTAGCTAAGCATGATCAATATTATACTGATGCATTGTTAGCGTCGAAGGGTAATCGTTAGTTAATATGATTTATTTAATGAAGTTTTTAAGTGTTGGTGCCATAGCAACCATTATTCAATACCTGATTTTTATCGCTTTAGTAGAGCTTGGTAAGGTAGAGGCTGTCACTGCATCAGCATTGGGCTATGGTTTAAGTAGTATTTTTAATTATCTACTGAATTATCATTTTACCTTTTCAAGCACTGCTAAGCATCATGTGGCGGCAGTAAAGTTTGCCATTGTTGTCATCATAGGTTTAACACTTAACAGTTTAATTATGTATGTATTAGTCAATGGGTTTGACTGCCACTACTTGTTAGCTCAAATTATCTCTACAGGGATAGTGTTAATTTTTAATTTTATAATTCATAAGTATTGGACTTATAAAACAAAAATAGGAAGTCATAATGCAGAATAAAAGTCTAGAAACACCGCTTCAGTTGTCAATTGTTATTCCTTGTTATAACGAAGAAGAAGTTTTGTCTGAAACCGTAACGCAAATGTCAAAACTCGTTGATGAGATGATTGAAGAAAACCTCGTTGCCAAGAATAGTTCAATCTGGTTTATCGACGATGGCAGTAAAGATAAAACTTGGCAAATGATTGATGAGTACAGTCAAACCAATACTAAAATTAAAGGCATAAAGCTATCAAGAAATAAAGGCCATCAAAACGCCTTGTTAGCGGGATTAGAAACTGCCGATGGTGATTTGCTTGTCAGTATTGATGCCGATTTACAGGATGATATAACGGTTATTCGAGAAATGGTAAAGCAATACTATAAAGGTAATGACGTGGTTTATGGTGTGCGAAAAGTGCGCACAACCGACACGGTATTCAAGAGAACCACTGCACAAGGCTTTTATACATTGATTCAAAAATTAGGTGTAGATGTTGTTTATAACCACGCAGATTTTCGTTTAATGAGCCGCAGAGCTATTGAGGCGTTAAAACAACACAAAGAAGTTAACTTGTTTTTACGCGGTATGGTGCCATTAATCGGCTTTTCATCAACGAATGTTGAATACGCTAGAACAGAGCGTTTTGCTGGCGAGTCCAAGTACCCATTGAAGAAAATGTTAGCCTTGGCCGTAGACGGAATCACCTCATTCTCTGCCTATCCGTTGCGCTTAATTGCCGGTTTAGGTTTTAGTATATTCTTATTTAGTATCTTCATTTCATTATGGGTATTTTACACGCTCGTTTTTACCGATAATGCGGTACCTGGTTGGGCTTCTTCAGTATTACCCATGTATTTACTCGGCGGTATACAGCTCTTGAGTATTGGCGTTGTTGGCGAATATGTCGGTAAAATCTATATGGAAAGTAAAAATAGGCCGAGATACGTTATTGAACAAATAGTTAAGCATTCATCAGAATCGTTAAAGTAATTATTCTTAATAGCTAACAGGCTACATCAAGCATCTAAAATTAATCAATTAAGGCATAAAATGGATATTTCAGTCGTTATTCCTGCGTATAATGAAGAAAATTATATCGTTCATACTATTGCATCGATAAAGAAATTTATGCCAGTTCAATTTACATTTGAAATTATAGTGGTTGATCATGGCTCGACAGATGAAACATCGGCTTTAGCAGAAAAATTGGGCGCGATGGTATTAAATGGTAAAGGTCTGCCAACAATAGCATCATTAAGGAATTTCGGCGTAGAATCCTCAAAGGGAGACTTGTTGTTTTTTATTGATGCAGATGTAACCTTTACCGATAAATGGGCAGAAAATATCAGTGAGGTTATCGCTTCTTTACGTGAAGAGCCAAATCAAATATGTGGATCATTGCCTAATATTCCAGAAGAATCTTCAGTATTATTGAAGTATTGGTTTTCGCCAAAATCGACCGAAAAGAACCCAAAATATATAGGCTCATGTCATTTACTAATCGCTAGAGGCTTGTTTGAAAAAATTGGGGGGTTTCCAAAGAATATGGAAACAGGGGAAGATTTTAATTTATGCCAAAATGCAAAAAAAGTAGGTGCAAAAATAGCTGCACACCCAAACCTTGTGATTTATCACAATGGTGCTCCGCGAACGTTAGCTACTTTTGCTAAGCGAGAGGTTTGGCATGGACGGGGTGATTGGACTAACCTCTCGTCAATACTTTCGTCGAAAGTTGCCATGCTAACGATAGTTTTTTTGTTTACTCACCTAATATTGTTAACCTGTCTAGTGATAGATTCTGCTGCTTTCAACTTTACAGGAATGTCCGTAGTATTCATTATTTTCATTTGTTTTTTTTCCTCTTTTATGAAATTTTCAAAACAGGGGACATACCATGTTTTGGTTAATAGCTGCACATTTTATATTTATTTCTTTGCTCGAAGCTTGTCTTTATTTTCAGCACTTTTTTCGAAAAAATATAAAAAGAGATCTCGGAGTCATTAGTGAGAAATCGAAAAAACATAAGCACAGCCGAAGGTAAAGAAAAAGCAACGATTTTAAGCTATTTAACCGGCGCTTATTTATTCTTTTTCTATATGCAAGCCTCATTACGTTGGCCTGCTTTTGAGGCAATTCGTTTTCATTTTGTCTTCGGTTTGATACTCACCGTGCTATGTTTAGCGAAGCATTTCTCTAACAAGCAATCTAACATAAGCAAACAACCCGCTAAAAGAGGAAAGCCAGTAAATGATTTAAGTAAACCACTTGTCAATGCGGCATTTCTGTTTATTGCTGTGATGGGATTCTATTCTGTAGCTTCTTACGTTCCAGATATTTCAATGGACGTATATAACCGCAGGGTTATTAAGTTTGCGTTAATTAGCTTTTTTATTTTTACATCTGTTGAGAAAGTTAAGGATTTACAAGTTATTATCTTTTTTCTTTTATTGGCCTGGCTTAAAATTGGCTCTGAAGGTTTTATTGGTTGGGTAACCGGAAGTTTAATGTGGCAAAATCAGGGAGTACAAAGGCTTCATGGTGCTAGCGCTTTTGTTGGCCATCCAAATTCATTTAGCGCATTTGGCGTGGGCTGTTTAGCCTTTTCACTGTACCTATTTAAAGGTTTTCAGGATAAACGTTTAAAATTGATGATGGCAGCAATTCTCGTATTTTCTTTGGTTATTATTATTTTTACCGGTTCTAGGTCGGGTTATGTTGCTGTTGTTTTAGCTGCCATTTATTTATTTTTTAAAATGAAAGAAGGTAAATTAAAAGTTTTTTTTGTATCTATGGTGGTATTAATCGCTTTGATACCTATGATCCCAGAGCAGTACTACGAACGCTTTGAGTCTATTTATACAGGTGAAGAAAAGGAAGGAAATTCAAGCGGTACAAGAACGGTTATTATGACCGATGCGTTAAAAATTTATGCCGCATACCCATTAGGCATTGGTATTCAAGCATTTTCCAGTGTCAGAATAGATATGTTTGGGCGACTACAAAATATTCACATGTTGTACTTAGAAATTTTAACTAATTTAGGCCCTTTAGGGGTGATTATATTTTTTATCTTTATAAAGCGAATATTCTATTTAAATAACCTTAATATCGCAAAGACTGAAATACTGCTGAAAAAGAATAATCAAGATACTGATTTGCTGTTTTTACAAAGCCTATCAAAAGCCATTATTGCATTTCTGGTTTTAAGATTAATTTTTGGTTTATTTGCCATGGATCTTTATGAACCACATTGGTGGTTAGTGTTAGGGCTAACATTAGCGGTTTATAAATTAATCCCAACCTGTAAAACCAAGGAATTGACGTGAGGCTAGTTGCGCTCGATCTAATACGTTTCTTTGCTGCTATGGCAGTAGTTCTTTATCATTATACCGCTAGAGAAGGCTTTCAAGATTTTTCGGCTTTAGCTAATTTTACGAAATTTGGCTACTTAGGCGTACCATTGTTTTTTATCATCAGTGGCTATGTTATTGCTCTATCTGCGAAAAATAGAACGCCAATAGAATTTGCAGTTTCACGTTTTGTCAGGCTATATCCTGCCTTTTGGTGTGGTATCGTATTTACCGTAATCGTTACTGGCTATTTTGCTAACGTTAGGTTTGATGCGATTACCATACTTGCTAATGCAACTATGCTAAATGATTATCTCAATATTGCCAATATTGACGGCGTATATTGGACTCTGCAAGCGGAACTAAAGTTTTATGCTTGTATGTTTCTATTGCTGGTTTTTGGGGTTTTTGAACGTTATAAAGTGTGGCTAACCGCCTGGTTAGTGATTACCACGACTTTTTTATTGCTAGAACAACCCTTTTTTATGGGCTGGTTTATTTCTCCGTATTATTCGTCATTCTTTATCGCGGGCATTGCATTTTATTTGATACAAAATGAAGGTAAAACACGCTTTAATTTAACCGCCTTATTTGCATCACTGATATTATCAGCTTATATGGCATATCAGCAGGTTGATTCTTTCTTTACTAGCCCAAGTGAGTTAGATCGCTTAATTGCTATTATGATCATTTGCAGTTTTTACGTTATTTTCTGGACTATCGTCACCGATCGCTTAGTACTCAAAAAACGTAATATTTATATAACCTTAGGAGCGCTTACTTACCCGTTGTATTTAATACATGGCTTTGCCGGTAGTGCTATTATTGACTATTATCGATTTTCATATTCAGATACGGTCATAGTCACCATGACGATAGTATTTATGCTGTTTTCTTCATGGGTAATTCATGTGGCAATAGAGAAAAGAATTGCTTCACCGATGAAGAGATTTCTACTTTCTAAATTCGCGTCAAAGAAATCATAAGGTATCAATAAACAATTTATATGATGAGAAAATTAGCCATATATCTCTATACGCCAGGGACAATCGCGCATAGTATTTTTAAAAGAATAAAGTATTTAATTGATGAAATTAAATATAATGTGATACTTGATAAGGTTTTTATTAGAAATGCCTATAAAAAAGTATTTAGTCACCCGCTAAATTTACATGACCCACAAAGCTTTAATGAAAAGCTTCTTTGGTTAACACTGTACGATAGAAAGAATATCAAAACTTTATGCGCTGATAAATATGCCGTTCGTGATTATGTAGCAAGCCAAGTAGGAGCCGAATATTTAATCCCATTGGTCTTAAACACCGAAAACCCTCTGGATGTTGTTGCTGAAAACCTGCCTGAATTTCCCGTGATTGCTAAGACAAATCATGCAAGTGGGCAAGTTTTTATTATTAAGGACCTACGCACTACTGACTTTTCTGCTATCCAGGAAAGTTTCCGTTTTCAGCTGCGTAAAAACTTTTACCATGGCCATAGAGAATGGCAATACAAGCATATTGTGCCCAGTATCGTAGTGGAAAAATTATTACTTGATGAACAGGGTGATATCCCTAAAGACTATAAAGTTCATTGTTTCCATGGCAAGCCGCACTATATACAAGTCGATTCTGAACGTTTTTCAGAGCATAAACGTTGTATATATGACACTAACTGGACATTATTAGATATTGCCTATAACAAGCCAAAAGGAGAAGCTAGTCTGCGTCCGGCAAAGTTAGATGAAATACTGATGTTAGCAGCAAAATTATCAAAGGATTTTATCTATGTGCGAGCTGACTTCTATCAAGTTAATGATCAGGTTTATTTTGGCGAGTTAACCTTTACTCCGGAAGCGGGTAGAGGGAAATTTAGCCCACCTAGCACCGATATTGATTGGGGAAAGCTAATTCACTTGCCATAAATTACTTGCATTAGTGACTCAATATATAGGAATACTGTGAGCGAAATTAAGATATTAGAAATCACTTGTGACGAGTTTTTTCAAATGGAAGCTGTTTGGCAAGACTGCATAGCAAAGTCGAGTGCAAATCCTTTATTTTCAAGTTGGATTTGGCTTAGTTCTTGGTGGCAAATATGGCAACCCCGGCTTAATTTATCTTTGTTGCTATTAGGTGTATATGAGAATAATAAGCTTATTGGCCTTGTGCCATGCTATACCTATACTCAAAATACGGCACTCGGATTACGTATAAAACGCTGTGAGTTCATCGGTGATCATACCGCCAGTAATGATTCAATTCGTTCAGAATACCTGAATTTTATTTTACCCCAAACTCGCTATAAAGAACTTATTCCGGTAATTTTTGAATATTTTATTGATTGTGATATCGATGAAGTGACTTTAAAAGATCTTGATATGACTTCAGTAACAAGTGCTCATTTTTCAAAGCTGTACCCCAATAATCTAATTAATAAAGATTGTGGGATAAAGATAACCACCAAAAAATCTTTTGAAAGCTACCTACAACAATTAGGAAAAAATACCCGTTTAAAGTTATTTAATCGGCGTAAACTTTTACCTGACAATAATTTGAGGCGTATCGAAAACCAAGCAGATATTAAACACTTTTTTGATAGTCTTAATACTATGCACTTAGCGCGCTGGGGCAAAGTTTGTTTTTCAGAGCACAGCCTGAATTTTCATTATAAGATTGCGCATTATTTTTTCAAGCATCAGCAATTACAATGCTTATGCTTGCTAAATGAAGATAGCATACAAGCTGTTTGCTACGATATTGTCGTTGCAGGGGTAAGGTATAACATCCAATTAGGCTTTCATGAATATAATAGCGCTAAAATTTCTATGGGGACATTGATGTTGGGTTTTGCGATTGAGCAGGCACATTTGGCTGATGAGGTCTTATCTTATGATTTATTGGCCGGCGAGGGGAAAAATAGTTTCTATAAGAAAAAATTAAACGGTGACGCCATATATTTTGCTAGCTATCAAATACCACTTACCCTGAAAGCCAAGGCGTTATTTTTGTTAAAACGAGCAAAACGGATGCTTAAAAATACACTCGTTCGAAACAGCCAATAAACATATTATCGCTCGATTGCATGGTCATTATTTAAAAGTAGTAGACAGTAACGTTTGATGTGTAAAGGTGGTAAAGTAATGCACTGTATATTAATGGAATAAATGTAGAAACTCTCGTAATGACCATGCTTAATAATCAAAGAAAAACCTCTACAGCTTTGTTAAGAGGCTCAGCTTTTCGTGTAATTCAAACTTGTATCGGTATCGGTATTGGCTTTTGGATGCTGCCTTTTTTAATTGCAAATTTGGGCAGTCAAGACTATGCGTTATGGATACTGGTCGGCAGTATCGTTTCTTCTTATTACTTAATGGATTTAGGGCTTAATCATGCGGTAACTCGTTATGTTTCTCGCTATATCCATACACAAGAGTATGACAGAGCTAACCAAATTATTAATACTGCGATTGTTATTTATAGTATTTTGGGTCTCATCCTTTTCTCCTTAACCTTGCTTGGTGCTATATATTGGGCACCTGATTTAATAGATAATCCCGACGATTTGAGAACGGCTCAAGCGATAATATTGATCGCAGGGTTATCAATTAGTTTAGAATTTCCATCCAAGGCATTTCCTGGCATTATTCACGCTTTTATGGGCTTCGATACCTTAGCATTAGTGCGAATAGTGGCCTCGATATTAAATGCTATAGCGATTTACATTTTTATTTCAGATGGTTATGGCATCGTTTCCTTAGCGGTTATTTCGCTAGTTTCCAATATTTGCACCACCTGCTTTTATGTCTATTTTTGTTTTCGCCTTTTACCATCGCTTAAATTAACTTTTAGTGACGTTTCCAAGAGTGATTTAAAAGAAATTTATCATTTTAGTAAATGGACCTTTATTACAGATATAACCAATTTGATCAAACAAAAAATGGATCTTTGGATGATCGCTGCTTTTGTTTCTAGTGGCGCAGTAACAACTTATTATGTAGCAATACGATTGACCGAATATGCCACACAATTTGCTAATCAAGCACTAGGTTTTACCGTGCCTATTTTTACCAAGTATTACGCACAGAATAAATTAGATAAACTTGAAGATTCATTGATTTTTTTCTTAAAGTTAAACTACATTGTTTTAGCATTGTTTATTAGTGGTTTTATATTGCTTGGTGATTCTTTTATAGCTTTATGGATTAAGGAAGAAATCAATCATTCATTAGCCTATGAATGTTTAATTGTCTTAGCGGTGGGGCGATTACTTATATTTATGACCACACCTTTTATTAGCGTACTAATGACAATTAAAAAACATAAGTATGCCTCGTATTTATCTATTGTTGATACGGTGACGGCAATTTTATTAGCATTCTATTTAATCCCTAAATATGGCGTCATAGGTGCAGCTATCTCATTTTCATTAGTTGTAGGTGCATTACGCATTATTTATTTGCCTTTCATTGTCATGAAGCTGTTAGACTTTAATTTCTTAAGGTTAATCGCCCGTGCTTTTATCTATTCAATTTATGTGTTTCTAATTTCCTTTGGTTTCTATGAATATGCCTTCGAGGTCAGAAGTTGGAGTGACTTGTTAGGTTTATCAATGGTTATTTTTGTGTTAATAATAGCCGGGAGTATTTTAATTTTTTCAGCCAATGAAAGAGCTGGAATCTACAATTGGATAAGCGAAAAAATCAAAAAATAACTAGTCGGATGTGGTAGCGAGAATAAAGTGACATGACTCCAGAAATAAGTGTTGTAATTCCAGCGTATAATGCGGGGAAGTATATTGCAGAATGCATTGCGAGCGTTCTTGAGCAACAATGCCTAAATATCGAAGTCATTGTAGTAGATGATTGCTCGACAGATAATACCCGAGACGTTGTCGCGCAATTTGATGCTAGTGTTGTAAAGTATTTGTGCTTAGAGAAGAATTTTGGCGGCCCATCAAAACCAAGAAATGTCGGTATTAAGCAGGCTAAAGGCGAATATTTAGTGATGCTCGATGCTGATGATATTTTGGTTAATGACTCAATCTCTAAACGTGTAGAAATACTTAAGAACAACAATTCGGTTGCCTTCGTGTTCTGTGATGGGCTTAGATTTTCTGAGCTAAGTGGTGATTACATGAACAGTTTCCTTTCACAGCACAGTCACTTTCAAACATTAATTAAAGAGAGTGAGCAGGAGCATATGGTTGTTCTTGACCCTCAACTGACCTATAGAACCTTAGCTAAAGGTGATTTTATCTTACCCAGTGGCATGGTGGTAAGAAAATCTACTTATGACCATGTTGGTATTTATGATGAATCTGTGACTAATGGTCAGGATTTAGATATGTCACTAAGAATCATCAGCCAATTTTCAATTGTTTATTTAAACATGCTCGGGTTTAAGCAGCGAGTTCATGAAGACTCAATATCAACTAAGGGTCATAAGCTAATTGAAAATAAAATACTCCTGCTCAAGAAAAATTTGAGTCGAAGTAACGACAAGTTAGCCGATATTGAGTTTAAGCGTAAAGTCTCTGAAAATTTTGTATCTTTAGGTTACCACTACCGCTCCCTGTGTGATCTGTCGCAAGCAAAACATTATTATTATCAGAGTTTGAAATTTAAACTGTCTTCCGTGGCATTGAGAGGTATTTTATTGTCAATGTTAAATGAAAAACTTTATAAAAAATTATATACATTATTTAAAAGCATAAATGTTGCTAAATCATAGTTTTATATAATACTTGAGTAACCATTATCATAAATGTCTAATATGCTAAATATAAAATGGAAGTCATTATCTAAAGAACGCTCGGACATATATAAAGCGTTAGCAATCATTTTAATCGTCTGGCATAACTTTATGCATCTACTGCCAGGGCCTTACGAAAATGAATTTAGCTATCATGAGGGGCGATTTCAACTCTTATTCGATTTAATGCTATCTGCACCTGAAAATAGCCTACAATATCTACTGTCATTTTTTGGTCATTATGGCGTGCAAATTTTCATTTTTTTAAGTGCATATGGCTTGGCTAAAAAGTATCAACATAATGCTCCGGTTTATCGTATATTTATTTGGGAGAGATTAAGTAAAATCTATCCAGCCTTTATTATTGTGATGCTCATCTGGCCATTGAGTGCTTTTTATTCTTATGGTTTGCTAGGGCCAATCAAGGCTATATATTGGAACTTAGACAGTATATTGCTGAAGTTAACCCTTTTATCCAATTTTGTACCTGGTCAATCACTATCACCGGTAGGGCCTTGGTGGTTTATTCCTTTTATTGCTCAATTTTACGTTATTTTTCCGTTGCTATTGAAAGTCAATATTCGCTATGGCGCAAAATCCTTACTGCTAATTGCTATGATTTCAGTGCTATTAAATTATCTTTTTGACTTATGGGGCATCTTTAATCTTAATTTTACCGTTATAGGTCATCTACCGGTACTGTGTTTAGGTCTGTATCTTGCTGGTAAGGAGGACACGCCGAAAATCTCGCTACTCGCAGTCATTACGATTTTAGCTATTTATGTGTTGGGGAATCTATATCCGCTACTTTGGTGGTTAAATAATTTGTCATTTTTAATGCTTATGATGGTTTTTCTGCAGGTTGCGGCTGAGCATATTAAGCTTGGAAGCAATAGTCGGCGCTACTTGAATTTCATTGCGGGTATTTCAATGTACTTATTTTTAGTGAATGGTTTTTTAAGGCAACCCTTCATTGATTTGGCACTAAGGTATAACTCTTGGTTTGTTACCTTAGTTTGCTGTTTAATATTTTTTATACTCTGCATTTTAGTTGCGTTAGTGGTAGGTAAAGCAGAGCGCTACTTTCTTTCTCAGCATAAACTTTTCAATTCGACGCTATTTATTAAATTTAAAAATTTATTTTATACACAAAACAAAAACAGGTGATTAATTGCGTTATACCATGATAGTAAAACTTTTAGCTTTAGCTTTTATTTGTTGCTTGCCTATTTTTTGGCAGCTGCTCGATGAATTACCAAGTAAAAAAGCTGTCCTTTTGGCTATTTTATTATTTGGCTATTGCGCTATATATACTGTTTTATTTATCTGTTTAACGCTGATAAATAAAAAGTTCTTTTATCTAGTCGCAAGTATTTTTGTTTTCTACTCTGCTTCGCAAGTTGCTTATATGTTGATCACAGGGGGAGGGATTAGCTATAACGCCATAGCGTCAATATATGGTACTAATAGCGATGAGTTTTTTGAATTTTTAGGTACTACGTTATTTTTGAAATCAATATTTTTAACCATTTTTATCTGCATATTAACGTTATTCTTCTATGCCACTATCGGAAAATTTAAAAGTATTCATGTTAAAAAAATCAACTTTAAAACTATAGTCGTCACCTTCTCATTTAGTGGCTTATTCGCTCTTGCCCTTTTTAATTACCAAGAGGGCTTGAAAAACTATTTTCCGCTCAATGTCATTAATAATAACATCCAGTATTTTAATGAAACTTATAAAGTTGCGAACGAAATTGCTAATCTAACTTATGAGTATGAGGGTGAAAAACCTAAGACAACTAGCAATATAATACTTGTGATAGGTGAATCTAATAGAAGAGATTCGCTATCGGTTTACAGCGATAGCGTGATCAAAGGACGGCAATTAAAAGAGCTTACAAAATTGCATTCAAATAACGTTTTAAATTATACCAACGCAATATCTGCTGCAGCATTTACTCGAGTTGCCGTGCCTTCATTGTTATCAACAGCTCCGGCAGAAAAATTTTCAACACTTGCTCAATTTCCTAGCATTATACGGGTATTACACTCGGTTAATTACTCGTCATTTCTTTTTTCAAATCAGAGTAAGGGCGGCTTTCATAATGATTTAATTAAGGCTCTTATCAGTGAAATTAAAAATAAAGTATATTTTGAAAACAGTTACGATGGCGATATGTTGCCAATTGTAAATAAGTTAATTGATAACGATGTGGATAGTAAATTTATTGTGATGCACTTAATGGGAAGCCACTATGACTATAGTAAAAGGTACCCTGAAAGTTTTGCATTGCTTTCATCCGATAATAATGTGGACGCTTATAAAAATAGTGTCGCCTATACCGAGTTTGTCTTAAGCGAGCTAGCAAATACGGTGCTAGCGCAATCAGCACCTTATGCTATTTTGTATGTATCTGATCATGGTGAGTATTTAAATGATTTAGGTGATGGCTTATTCGGTCATGGTATGAGAAATGCTAGCTTATCCGAAGTTGAAATTCCTTTTATACTTATCATGAATGATGAGTTTATAGTGCAAAACCACCGTCAGCTTGTATCGATGAAAAGTCATTTGGATAAAAAAATATCACATGATAATGTCAGTCATTTGATACTGGGCCTTGCTGGTGCAAAAGACTTGAAATTTTATGATAAAACATTAGATTTATCTTCAGAGTACTTTAGAGAAAAGAAAAGAAAACTAATTGATAGAGATATGAATGTTATAGATTTCAGTGTTATAGAAAATATGACAAAACAACATCATTATCAATAAAATTATATTCGTTTACTGATTATAAATTAGTTCACCTGACTTTATTTATAAACTGATTGGACTGACTGAAAGAATTTATGGCAATAAGATGGTTAACCAAAGAGCAATTGTGATTAATGTACTAATTAATACGGCTGCTGAGCCTAGATCTTTGGCAAGGCCAGATAGTGGATGAATTTCTAAGCCTATTCGATCAACGACCGCTTCAATGGCAGTATTTATTATTTCGGTAAAAATAATAAATACAATAGATAAAAGCAGAATCACTTGTTCGAGTCGGCTAATATTAAAATAGAATGTGGCTGGTATCGCTAACACTAAAAGTAATACCTCTTGCTTAAAAGCAGCTTCATTTTTAAATAGCCATTTTAATGCCCGAAATGAATTTGACCAAGCTAAATAGATACGTTTTACGCCGGTTGGCTTACTGCTAACATCAAACATGAGCGTTAGTTTCCTTTGATAATAGTTGAATGTTGTGCGTGGTTAGTGGAACTTAACTTAATGAGACCACGGTTTTATTGTTTGCTTTTAAATCGGTAAAGGTAAGCTTCTTTTAAGAAATAGTATGCTTTCCGCAATACCTTCAGTTTATGATTTTCTCTACCGCTGTCATAACCAAAGTACTTTAATTCTTCACCTGCATACTCCCAAGCTATGGCTTGGTCAATACTGTTTAGGTTATCTTTCCACTTGTACGTTTGAGCCGTATTGGGCCTGTCCAAAATGTTATTATGAACACCCGATATACGAGTTTTTATTTGACTATTATCTTGAGCTTTTTCGCTATATGAACTCAACATTTTCGAGTTATATTCTACCGACAAAAACAGACATAAGTTACGGAGATTTTCTTCAGGAGAGTAAACTAAATCTTCATACCTTAGCTCTATCGTTTGGTTGCTATTAAGCATTTTCAATAAGCGACGAGTCATCAGTATGGTTCTTTCCCAATACCTTATTGCGTTGGTAAATGTTGTAGGGCCCCATTTTTTGGTAATTAATGATAATGCGACATCACGGCCGTCTCGAATCAGATGAATAAATTTCGCATTAGGGAATATTTCATTTAAAACTTCAATATGTTGGGTGTAAATAGGGTCTTTGTCACCCCATATCAATTTGCCCTGATCTCTTAACACTGTCGCGTATAAATTTTTGATGATATCGGCAAATGACTGACATTCACTTAACTTGAAATCAGCGACTGTTGCCTTAGGAAAATTGAGTTTTACATTATCATCATTGAGAATATCATTGATTAAATTCAGGCTATTTTTTTCTACTGTTAAATCACCGTAATTGTCTAATTTTTCGTAAAATCGAATAATAGTACGCTGTTCATATGTGATAAACATATCAGGGTGTGCATCTAGCATCATATTTAACAACGTTGTGCCTGATCGATCAACGCCAACAACAAAGATCGGATTATCTAAGTAAGATGAATATGTGCTCAATTTAAATCCTTTATAGTGGGTAGGAGAAATATCATTTTCGCTAGTAAGCCAGCCGAGGTAATTACTTAGATAAGTATATAGAACTAATATATATATATCTATTATCGGTAAGTTGCCTAGAGAAAAATGTAATTTTGTTTACCTTGTTAAGTGCCATTTTTCGTTGCAGCGGTGCTTGTTCTATTTCTTTTAATGAAATAATTATATTATTCAGCCCTTTGGTAATATTTATACATTTATTATATCTATCGCTATAGCTTTGTTCACCAATGTCGTGCACAAAATCAGTGATCCTAATACATAGCTCTATTGGTTTATCGTCAGCGGGCTGAAGTGTTATGTGCAGGCTTTGGTAACCTCGCCAATCATGATAGAAGTGCTCTAATGTTACATTTGAGTATTTTTCACGAGCACGGAATTCAGCTTTTAGTGATGATCTACTTGTTTGAGCTTGAGAATTTGCAAGTACTAATGAATTACCTGACCAGTTTAATAAATCGTTTGGTTGGTCAAATTTACTTAAAATAGGAAAATTTTCATGTATTGCTAATTCTAATTTTATAGCGATAAAAATTTGCTTTTGCTCTCGAAGGATTAATATAGAGATGATCGCTATAGCAACAATAAGCAATTTCGATTTTGCTTTTTTTTGATTGTGATGCTGAACTATGATGGAAAAAACGCCTCCTAGCCCGCCCCGGTAAACATCTTGCCAGTTTGCGCTGCGCCCAATGTTATATTGTATTGCTTCAATAGCACAACCTAAAATTAAGCAAACAAATAATGTTGTAAAATAAGTAAAGTAGCGAGGTTTATGGCTGGTATTATTGAAAATAAACCAGCCGACAAGCGCAAAAAAGATAATGTGGCCATTATCCCAGAATAATTTATATATTCTATTGCTGTATGTTGTGGGACCATCAATAAAGAAAAGTATGAATATTGCCAATATTGAAATTATTAGTAAGTATGACTGCTTTGGTATACTTCCATTAGTCGACATTTAACGTTAAAAGTCCCATTGCAGACGATTGCTGTGTTTTAAAGCCACTGTTGTTATTTGGCTTAGAGCTCAACGTAAGGATGTAAGATGAAGTACCTTGTTTTATATCATAATAATATTGATGACTGTTATGCAGATTAGCAATCAAGAGCTCTTTTATATTTAATGGTATTTCAATGGTTACATTATCTAGATTATGGTTATTTTTTGAAAAAACAGCCAAATTTTGCTCTACAATCACTCCGTAGGTATTTTCACTCTCGATTAATGATGTTGTTGGTTTTTCTACCTCAGGATCTTTCAAAGATATAACATGGGCAAAATGGCCTAATAATGACGGCATGACAGCCTCTACATTCATATTCCAGCGACCAATTTCTTTTGATAGTCGATATTGGTCGTCTTTAAAATCAGTGTGGGGGGCAAATGAGTATAATTTGCCATTTGCATCTGTGGTATCAAAATAATGAGGCACACTGACTTTAATGTTTGTTATGTTCATATCACTAGTCGTGATTGAATTTATTTTCTGCCAGTGTTTATAAGTATTAGCAAAAGGCCGTTCAATTTTATATTCGTAGCTTGTTGCGGCAATAAAATCTCCATATAGCATGTTACTTGAGTTTCCGGTTATTAGTGCCGTGTGTCGCTGTTGGTTGTATTTATAAGTTACTTGATAACCTTGCCATTGGTTCTCTTGCCAGCTTACCGTTGCATCTAAAAGAGAGCCTGCTGTGACGTTAGTGGGCCGGCCTGATTGATATACTTGTGTTCTACCATCAAACTCAACAACTTCGTGACTTGAATTGCCATCCGCTGTAATGCCGTTGATCGTCAACGAGCCAACTAAGTCGTTTCCTGAAACAAATATTTCTAACCACCTCGCCATGTCAAGATCCGTGACTGGTATCTCAGATAAATTTTTCTCATCAATAATAATACTATCGCCGCCTCTTATCGTTGTTTTATTTTTTTTCGGCAGTAATGTGTCGATATAAGTATAATTTTCGGGATGCTGAATGACTGTGTTTTCGCCATCTCTATAGCTCTTCATGCCTAAACCTGCATTGTTTTCAGTTTGACTGACTACGGGTTGGTCATTGGTATGAATAGTCCAAACTTTACGAAATTTTGGGTTTGTAGACTTTACGCGATCAAAAATAATAAAGCTGTCAGGTCTGAGAAAAAGAAATTCACGCTCAAAGTATTCAATTTTTTTAGTATATGCAGCTGAAGCATCACCAACAGTATAGGTATAACCGTTTGCTACGTGTTCAAATTTGGTGATATTAGCCGTCTCATAAATATCAAGTGGAAACGCTTCGCCATTACGTTTTAAACCGCTATTACACTGCATATACGTATTGTAGCAACCATCTTTGTTCGAAGGACTGGTTTCAAATATTTGGCCACCAAGATTATCTGAATTGACTAGTCTTTCTCCTGAATGGAGCTCGCCGGTGGTGCCATCGGCATTTATATCAAAACTTTCATCTGGATCGAATATTTTAAGGGTATTTTTGGACGCAGAGCGTATGTGATACCAATGATGTTTAGTATTGTCATCATTAAACCTAATCCTTGCGCCTGCATGTGAAATTACTTCTGTCTTTCGACTGATAAGAAATGAGTTTGCGTCTTCATACCGACGACTAATACCTTCTCCAGCTAAGAAAACAGCAAAAGCGGCATCTCGGCTCCAATCTGAGCGCATTGATACAATGCCTGGACCATTGAAGTACATGGCGGTTGGATTTTCTTTAGGAGGCGATGATGAAAGCTGATCATCAAAGTAAATAAGTTCCCAAAACATGCCGTTATAGGGGGCTCGACAATTTTCTCGTTGAACGCCATTAAGCGCATAGTATTGCATTTTTTCGTCTTGATATAGGGATGCTAATAACGCCGTGGTGTTTTTATTCGGCTGGCGTATGCCGCTTGTTTGTGTATTCCATATTTGCGCCGATGCATGAGTTGACGTTTGTGCTTTTCTGCAAAATGCCTTATTAGGATAGTATATAAACGTGTGTGGTACTTCCATATTTTGATAGAAGGTCGCTCTATACTTATCATGCAAAGCTTCGGAAAATCGCGTGCTACCAGTCAATACAAAGTGCTGAAGTAGTAAGTTTATACTGTAGGACTCTTCTGCTGCATCGTAACCAATATTATCATACATCCCACCCTGACTTCCTGGTAGCGCGATATTATGTTTGGCATCACCAGCTATACGGTTTTCAATCTGCCAAAAATAGCCATCTTCTGATAATTGTTGTGCAACTACGTTAAGATAATTTTTTGCATTAAAAGGGAATAGCGTGGTATCTTTATTCTTTTCCAGCTCTGTATCTGCAAAGATCGCGGCATAAGCGAAAGCAGGTGCGACTCTGATGGCGTCATGATAGCCCCATTGTGCTGTTAGCTCACCGTTAGATTGCTTGACAGAACCTGCATACCAAGGTGCTTCAGAGCTGGCAACTCTATCCATTATGTTTTGTTTTACTTCTATCGGTAACTCTTCGAACATAATGTCTATAGCATACAATTCAGTTAAGTTCGGTACGCCAGATTTCGGCATACGAGCTAAAAAATTATTTTTATAAACAGGATCTCCAGTTGCTTGGTAAATAAGCGCTAAATTTACTAAATCAACCGGGACACCATTGTCTTCTGACTGTTTAATTAAATTGAACCATCGAGAGTAGGGTTCTCTTGCACTATCGCCATACATACGACTAATAGTTAACTCAAGCCTTTCTTTGTCCAATAAAACACGTGGACGGCTAGAGCGATGCCATACATCCGGTGCTTTTGCATCATTAATTGGTGCGATAACCGGTATTGTTTTTGCGGTGTTATCAGGTTGAGTTTCAGTGACTGTAGAAGCTGATTTTTCACCGCAGGCGAGAGTAAATATGCTGATTATGAGAAAAAGCAATATTGGGAATTTTTTTTTGATTTGCGCTATTGTCATCGTGTGGTGAAGCCTCAAGGTAATTAAGCTATTGTTCTACTATGGGCACCAAATAACTTTCAATGACATTTTATCTTTATCATCAAATAAGTAGCTAATTTCAAATAGCTTGGCGATATATTTATTTGTCATTTTATAATCAGCATACTGATACCAATAATATAATTCAGCAATATCTTTTTTGTATCTCGCACTTAATTTTAATGATTTTGTTGCTATTGCCTCGCCATTAATTTGAATGCTTTTATCTGTGCTTGCTATCGTAGAATAATATTCGCTACTAATAACCTCTTTATATGGTAAAACATCATCGCCAGGCACAACAAAGTTATATGTCCTAGTTATTAAATGACATTTTTTATTAGCAACATCTTGTGATTCTATCGTTTCGGAGAAACTGCCGAATGAAGACAGTAACTTTGAGCTATCGAGCACGTTAGTTGCCGGACTTTCAATAGTAACCGGTAAAGCGATAGATAATTTTTTAGCGGTGATTAGTGTCATTAGTATCAAAACAGTTATAACAACGGCCATTTTAATTAACATCATTTTGTTGATAGATAACACTTTAAACTGTGTAAGCTTAGGTGACGCTTTCTCAAAAGAATAGCGCTTAGTTAAATAATTTAAGAGTAATATTACACCACTTATAACGATAAAAAACAGCACAAACCCGTAATTGTCATGCTCAGTCATCAGTGGACTTTTCATCTCTGACCAATAGCCAATATAGATCAAGCCAAGTACTCTGATCCAGTTAGTAATAATACCAAGCGCAATACCCGTTATGATTACTAGTAGCTTTAATCGCCATGAAATATTTTCTCCATGCACAGCGTAAACCGCTAATGCGAAGCCAATTTCAAAATAGCGGATGCCAGAACAGCCTTCAGCGACGACGATGACACCGAATGGGGTTTCAATGTAGTTATTATAAATAAAAACTGTTAGATCGCTAAAGCCTAGGAAAAATGTTACCGCCTGGGTGGTCAAGTCGACAAAGAAAGTATTGGAAAACTCCCAAAAAGGCACCGCGAATAGCAAAAAAAGTAAAGGAAAAGAGATGTGTTTTACATAATTAAAGCCCAATATATAGCATATTATGGTTAACCATAAAAAATATAACCCAAATTGTTGAAAAATAAGGATATCTAAAAATAAAGACACTTCAATGAGAATGGATAATAAGATAACCACGAGCAGCAAGTAATGCCGGTTTTTATCTTTTTTATATGAGAAACTGCGAGATAATCTAAATATTTCAAAAATAACAATGGCAAATATTAAAAACCCATGCCCTAGTGACTCATCAAATTTACTCCATTTATCAATGTAAGAGTTGGCCGTGGCAGGAAAAAAATAGCAGAGCACAAGTAAAAATATCAGTGTCGCACTAGGATATAGCAACTGCTTTAATGAGCTTAATGTCATATTTAAAATTTACCCGATGCGATATCTGTCCACTTGCCAAGCGTTGGATAGGTTTTTTCTAGGTGCACATTGGCTAAGGTATCAAATTGATATACCTGACAAAGCTTAGTTAATTTAGCGAGTGCGCCATGTTGGTTGACTCTATGACGGAAGTTTGATTTTGCATTACTTTTTATCTTGGGTTGCTTTGGATCATATTCCCAAGGATGGGTGTAAAAGTTAATATAGTCGAGTTGATTTTTCGACTTCTTAAGTATGCTATTAAATAAGAAGTAGGGTAATAACCTGAAATAACCACCACCGCCCGCAGGCACTATTTTGTTGCGATATTTCGCTGTAGATACCGGTATTTCTAACAAGCCGTTTTCAAGGAAGTAAGGCGTTCTTGGGGCATTAGGTACACCATATAAATCGTGCGCAATTGGATAGGTACTTGAGCTATAGAGATAACCCGCATTGTAAATTTCATCATGAGCCCATTCATTGTCGGCAGTAATTGAAAAACAAGGGGCTCTGTAACCATTGACAGGTGCTGCAGTTAAGTCCTCCAATAAGGACTTGGCATCTGTTATATCGACCGAAAATGCTTTTTGTGTTTGCTTTGTAATGTGTTGATGATTAAAACCATGGCTGGCAATTTCATGTTTTTTATCTGCAATTAGTTTTACCAACTTAGGATGATTTTTAGCGATATATCCTAAAATAAAAAAAGTCGCTTTGACCTGTTTTTCTTCAAGTAAATCTAGCAACAACTGCATTTGGTATTCAATTCTACTTGGATAATCTCCCCAAGTAGATGCCTTTATATTATTTGCAAATGCTTCAACCTGAAAGTACTCTTCAACATCAATGGTTAAAGAGTTATTTTCTTTATTATTTATTTCTTGCACTAGATCAAAAACCTTAAATTATTTATTTAACGCTTGTTTAATTTTATTGTCAGTATCTACAATAGCAGGGTGGTTAGGTGCTATTTTTTTTGCTTGTTCAATGTACTTTTTAGCTTCAGTGAAGTCACCCGATTCATATAACAACCACGCAAAGTTGTTTAGCGCTATTAAATTTGTACTGTCATAGGCAATTATTTCTTCGTACTGCGCCATAGCTTTATTTTTATCATGCTTGTTTAACTCATTCGCATAATAAATTCTATTTGCTTTATCATTCGGATTGTCTGCAAAATACTTTTCCATATCAGCCAATGCATCATCGACTTGATTAAGTTTTAATTTACTCTCAAAAATGAATGATATTAATTTTCCGTTTGCTGTTTTATTAAAGCTTTCAGTCAATAATGGTAGGGCTTTTACATATTGCTTCGAGAAATAGTACGCTTTACCTTTAATGCCTTGCACTATCGGATGTTGTTGTTGCTCCGCTGACAGCGATTCTATATATGAAATAGTCTCTAACGCTTTATTATCGAATAAATGAAAGTTGGCTAATATCAGGCCTATTTGAGTGTTATCAGGATTAGCTTGTTTTAATTTTTCAAATGCCGCAACTGATGCTTTAATATTGCCTGATTTTTCCAATGCTAGCGCTAATCTTTCAATTAAGCGCTTATTCGGAGCCCCTTTGGCTAGCTGCTCTTCGTAAACATCTATTGCACGTTCATAAGTCTTATTTTGCATGTAAGCTTCAGCAATTAATAATTTCAACTTAGTGTCATGCTCTGGTGAATTAACACCTTGCAAGAGCTTAATCGCTTGCTCCGGCTGTTTTACAAGTAAATACGATTGCGCAAGCATCAGTCTTTCTTGCATGTTCTTTTCATAATTTGAGTATAGTTTTTCGAACTTGGGTAAGGCCTCTGATAACTTATTAAGTTTTTCTTGTGAAAGTAAATAGCCTTGCAATGCACTAAAGTTAAATTTATTCACCTCAAGCACTTTATTGAATGCACTTAATGCTTTTTCAAAATTTTGATTGATAAAGCTATCTCTAGCAAAGTAAATATTTGCCAATTCATTATTTGGCGCAAGGGCTAAAATATCGTTATATAACTTTATGATTTTGTTTTGGTCTATGTCGGCTTGTTTCTTTTCAATTTCTATTAGCAAAAATTTATTTTCTATGTCATTTGGGGATTTAATTGCCCAGGTATTGACATATTCCTCGGCTTTAGTGAGCTCTTTGTTTGCTACTAATGAAGAAATAAGTAACATTTTCACTTTAGAAATTTCTTTTTTATCCGCTTGGTTTGCAATCAGTGTATTAAAAGATGCTTCAAGATCTTTAATGCCACTATTATCACCTGATGCCAATTTAATTAAGCTAACACTATTCAGTATTTTTTGATTTTTAATCAAGCTAGTATCAATTTTTTGCAACAGCTCTGTGGTTTTTTCTGCTGCGCCTGTTTTGAGTAACTCTAAACTTGCGAGCGCAAATAATTCTGAGTTTACTTCTGATGGAGTTGCTTGTGAGTATGCTTCACCTAAAGAGTCTGTATTGCCAAGTCGTAATTGAAGCGCAACGTATAATTTTGTGATTAGTGGATTATCTGGAAAGGCCAATTTTAAGCTTTGCAGGTTATATAAGGCTTGTTCATCATTGCCTAAGTGGTAATGAGCGATACTAGCGACTAATTTCGCTTGTGGGCTGGTCAGTCCGGAGTTCAGCGTAGAATTGATATGATTTAAAGCACTTTCAAAATTTTCTTTTTTCAATTCGAGTGTTGCTGCAAGTAAGTTAACATATGGCTGGCTTGGATATAGCTTTAACAGTGCATTAACATATAACTCAGCCTTCTCATCATTTTCAGCTTTGACATAGCTGTCTGCTAATTTCACCACCAGTAAGGTATGGTTAGGTTTTTTGCTTAAAATGCCTTCAAGTATTTCGGCGGCCTCACTAAATCTTTGTTCTGAAAATAATGCATTAGCGAGCAAGTTACAGACAATCCAGCGATCAGGGTAGCTCTCACAAGCTGTTGATAGCTCTTTGATTGTGGTCTTAATATCAGTAGGTTGTTTAAAACTGTTTGCGATGGCAGTATTTATTGTCACTAACTCAGGTATTGCTAGCTCTATAGCTTGCTCTTTTCCTGTTTGAGCAGTTTCAAAGCTTTCTTGGGTTTTAGTTTGGTTTAAATAAGCTAACGACACTACTGGCGCGAGTTTAGTTTGATTCTCTGGACTTAGTTGCAGTGATGCATCTTCCCAATAACGGGTAACGCCGACATAATCATCAAGCGCATATAGCGTATTTGTATAAAAATGTGCAACATTGTCATTAGTGACACCTAGCTCAATAGCCTTAGTGTATTCTTTTTCTGCATCCAGAAAGTTACCTAGTTGGTATTGACTATTTGCCATTAATAATCGAGCATTTTTATTTGCAGGTTCATCTCGGATTAAATTTTTAAGTTGAATGATAGCTGTATTATAGTTTTTGGCGTTATATTCCTGAGTTGCGTTATCGAGTTGTGCGTTAGGAGAGATTTTATTACAGCCTACAATAAAGAGTAGCCCGATAAAGATAGCAATACTTCCAGTAACGTTTTTCATTTCAATCCCTTTAAAAAGATAAAGCCTAATGCGGATATAATACATGATTTTTATTAAACAACCATAAACAAAAAGCCAATTGATAGATCAATTGGCTTTTTTATATTGCGGTGAAAACCCCGCTTAATTTAATGCTTTTATTTAGCTTTACGTTTTCTTGAAGAAGCTAAGCCTAAAAGACCAAGTCCTAAAATAGCAATAGAAGCTGGCTCTGGAACACGTGCTAGACGAGCAAATGTATAAACATTTGTATCAGCATTTTCAGGTGTCCAAAAACGGTTTGCTGTAATTGGGTTAGTACCCGCTAAATCAGTTGCTGCAAATACTGTTAAGTAGTAATCAAGACCGGCAATTGTTAATGGAATAACTACCGGGAATGAACCACCATCTACTGTATAGTCAAAGCGATCATCACAGTTAGTACCGTGTGCATGTTGATTTGCATCACCTGCAAAACTTTCGCCATTGTCAACAGATGCATCTAAGTTACAATAACCTAATGGTCCTGGTATATTTCGAGTTTCTTCGAAATCAATATCAAATTCTGTTGGTATTGTTAATGCACCTGGTAGATTAGTTATTTCTAATGAACCGTTGATGACAGCGCTCTTTAACCAAGTGTTTTTATCGCCACCTTGAGCATCAATGTCATTATTCAAATGCGTTAAGGTAGAAAGTAGATAGTTAGTATTTAGCAAATCAATATTTTGAGCCGCTTCATCTGTTAAACGTAAGCTACTTTGACCATCACCAGTCGAAACACCCCACGAAATCGATGAAACAGGTCCTACATCTGAGATTGCAATACCGTTACTGTTGCCATCTAAAGCAGTAGTAAAACCACCTGCGCCTTCAATTGTCAAAAATGAAGCGTTAGCCGCAAGTGACATTGTTGCTACTGCCAAACCGATTGAGAATTTTTTTATTAAGTTCATTGTTATCACCTTATTACTGTCCATGGTATTTGAGTTGTGCTTTTAATTGAATGTAATAATGCACCATGTGTGCCATGTTGTTTTTTTTGTTGTTTAACAGGTGGTTATGTTTATCGTTATTACGTGGCTTGAATTAGGTGTAAAGAAATTTGACATTACTTAGCAACAATTTTTTTCGCAATATGAAACATAACCCGCTGCCCCAATCCGTTATTACCAAAAGGCCGCCACGTTTTAATAAATTTATTACGATAAGCATCAAAATGTAATCCGTATGGTGCTGCTAATACCGGGCCTCTGTTTAATAGTATTTTCAGGACATAGGTACCAGCAATGCCGGCACATAAGTTGACAGCCATTGGTGTTGATGGGCCGCGCTTTTCGATAAAACTGACTTTTGAGTTATCAACAAGGTATGGACGCTGCAACATGGCAGGGGATAAGCCAATTAAAAACTGAATTAATTGTTCGTCTTCTGATTTACCTGAAAAGCGAAAGTACTGTTCATAGGACATTTTTCCAGGCATAAAACAAAGAAAAGCACAGCCCATGCCTAAAGGCGCAGCAGTGACAACAGGGATGTTTTTTTCATAGCATTTTTGGAAGACAATTTTGCGCGCTTCTAAGGCAAAAAAATCAAGGGCATCAACGTAAATATCAACTCCTGCAAGGAACTCATCGACATTATGGGCAAATATACCTTCAGGAAAAGATTTGATCGTAGATTCCGGGTTAATGTCTTTAGCTATGCTTTCCATGACATCAACTTTTTGTTGACCTAAGGTAGACATAAATGCGCCAGATTGACGGTTGAAATTGTGAACTTCAAAATCATCAAAATCTGAAATATTGAAATTGCTAATACCCAAACGTGCTAACGTAACTAAATGAATGCCGCCAACACCTCCTGCACCGGCAATGGCCACCTTCTTATTTTTCAGGATTTGTTGTTCTTCTTCCGTAACCCAGCCTATATTTCTGGAAAATGCTTTCTGGTAATCAAACATTTGTATTCCTGCTTATTGTAATTTGAAATTTTTATGTCATATAAACTAAGGCGATGAAAAGTGTATTATTCGACTAACGCTAAATGTTCGCGAATATCTTTTGCTATAGCTACATATAGACATTTAAATCCAGGAGATAAGTTCTCCATAAAAATTGTTGGGTTGATGTAATAAGGCGCTCGCATACCATGGTAATCAATGGCATCACCTAATTGAATAAAGTTAATTCCAACAAACTTCATGCTACGAGCTAATCGTGGCTCCATCATGACATAAACATGTTTGACACCCGTTTCTATACTCATAGTGGCTGCAGCCATATACAGGCCTATGGCAATAAATGGAAAGCAGCGTAGTTCTGTTTCTGAATAGCTGGACTCACTAATAGCACCAATGGCAGAGCCTTTAAATTTATCTGTTCTACGTCGTCTAAAGTCAGACTTTACCGCTAATCGAGAAATTTCAGCAATTTCGTGGCGGGCAAAGTTACGGGGATGTAGCTCAGTATTTTGGATTGATTCTAGACAGTACTTTTCGATTGGCAACATTTCAGAGGCATCTGCCGACCTGACCACTCTCACGCAACTTGTGTAGGTATCAGTAGGTTTGTGTTTAATCATGGAAAAAATTGATTGGGCGTCAAATTCATCATGCTCTTTGCCCTCATCTTTTATCTTTTCAAAAGCGAGTTCTTCACAGTAAACATTATGACGAATACGGAAAACTTCATCGCGCAGTGCGTCATTAATTGCCACTTCAGGTTGTAAGAATTGAGTAAAATGCTCAGCAATATTCATCGCGTCATGATTAACTTTCATTGATGCGATTCGTTTAGTGATATTCCCAATTACCGGTGCATTTAGCAATTTCTTGCTCCAACTCATTATGACCTCAGCTTTCTGGTGTATATAAAAGGTTAGATATTGTTACCATTATTACTTGTTTTTAAGCTAGTTGTATAATTAATTTACCATTTTATATCGTGATTATAGAATATATTTGTTATGTGCTTACTAAATGTATTGAAAGTTTAATTGCTTTTACAAGCTTAGGTGCTGAGTTTAGCTTTAATAGGGACTATTTCCATCGCCGTCTGGTAGCCGATGTTAAAGAGTGAAATCTTTTTGTCTTCACTCATGCCAAAGTCAACTGCTGAGCATAAGCCAGTGTTGATAATAATGGTATTGTGCCAGAAAGCGTCATTGATATATTCGCGTGAAATAGTTGTCATAAAGGTTCTAATCAGTAACGTGACGTAGTTAATAATAGGAAACATACCGTTAGTTTTTAGGTCATCATATTCATGTTCACCGCGTAGGCGAAAGCATAATACGGGTGTGCCATCCATAGCCCAGTCTCGGTGTAAGGCATCTTCTGATAGTATACTGCCATCAACCATTAGGTGTTTACCAAAGGTTTTGAAGCTAAAGACTAAGGGAATCGACATGGAAAAACGAACCGCAAGTGAAACCTTCATTCCGGGTGTTCTTTCGCGATTAAAGATAACCGGGCGGCCTGTTTTAACGTCAGTAGCTACTATGTTTAAGTTGTATTTGAGGTCAACAAAGGTTTTGCCCTTTAAATGGTGGTCTACCCATTGCTCGAATACATCACCAGAGCTTAAGCCGCCATTACGTATCAAGCTGACTAATGAGAAACCTTTGAATTGGTTATAATTGGTGGTTATTGCAATATGTTTTATCTCTTCAATCGATAGGCCTGTAGCGTATAGGCTCGCGATAATACTGCCCCCAGACACACCAACAATATGAGAAAAGTCGATGTGCAAATCTGTTAATGCTTGTAGCACTCCAATATGAGCAGGTAGGCGTGTTCCTCCGCCAGCTAAAATAGGCACTATACTTGCCACATGGTTTCCTCCGTGTATGAGATTATTTAATTATGGTTAAAAATTTCAAATTCGCTAGCAAAAAAGTATGCTAAGTTGAGGTAAAGTGTGAATTTTTTAAAAAATGAGTGAAGTATGAGCTACGTATTACAATTATTAGTGTTTTCTCTTATGGTATTCAGTACGGTGGCCTATAGTAATTTGGCCGATACGGTAAGTTTAGTTAAACCTTCGGTGGTAGGTATTGGTGTTTATACCCCCATCGGACAGCCTAAAAATCAACTTTATGGTAGTGGCTTTGTGATCGGTGATGGCACGTATGTTGTCACGAATAGGCATGTTATTGCTCAAGATCTTGATGCAAGTCTGCTGCAGGAATTGGCTGTTTTTACTGGTAAAGGGGTGGCGGCGAAAGTCAATATTGCCAAACTGATCGCTAGTGATAAAGAGCATGATCTCGCGATTCTTAAAATTACGGGTGCGCCATTATCTGCGTTGAAACTAGCAAAAAATGATTTTCGTCGTGAAGGCAGTGCAATTGCGTTTACCGGTTTCCCAATTGGTGCGGTTTTAGGGCTCTACCCTGTTACGCATCAGGGGATTATTGCTGCAGTCACCCCAACAATTACGCCAGTTGATGACTCACGGCAAATTAGCGTCGCTATGTTAAGGCGCTTAAGGGATCCCTATTTAGTCTATCAATTAGATGCCACGGCTTACCCCGGCAATAGTGGCAGTGCTATGTATGACGTTAAAACAGGTGAAGTGGTTGGCATTATTAATAAAGTTTTTGTTCAGCAAAGTAAAGAAACAGTGATCAGTAAGCCTAGCGGTATAACTTATGCGATCCCGGTGAAATACCTACATGAATTATTAAAACAACATAATATAACGCTGTAACGGTTAGCAACTATGGCATAGTGCGGGATTTTTAGTTATTAATCGTCGGCGTTAAGTTGCTGCTTATCTTCTCTTACTTTATTCATTAAAAGCGCGGATATTGGCACTAATTGGATGTTGTTCTTTTTAAGTAATGGTAAAAGCTTAAGCAACGAGGTAATTGTTTCAGGGTGAGGGTGGGCAATAGCAACAACACTTTGATAGCGCTTGGCGTCTCGCATTAATTGGTTAAACTGGCTTCGAATATAGCTGTGCTCTAATTTATTATCGAGAAATATATGCCGATGTAAGCTCGGCACGCCAAAATCCAGCGCCACTTGTTCGGCTTGGCTGGCACCGCTCGTCATACTATCAATAAACATTAAGTTTCTTTCTCGCAGAAAATTCATTGTCCAAGCCATGGGTTGATAGAGCTCGGTGAGCTTGCTGCCCATATGATTATTGATACCTAAAGCAAAGGGGATTTCTGCGAAAGCATTCGATAAATTATTGCGTATACTCGTTTCATTCATAGTACTAGTTAATGCACCGGGCCCGAGTTTTTTACCATTTTTTGCTTCCATTGGAATATGCAATATCACATCGTTTTTGTTCGCATTGGCTTTTAGCGCTAACCTTTTACCGTAAGGCGTATGAGGAAGGATGGCGTAACTAATATTACCCGGTAAATAAAGTGCTTGAATGTCACTTTTTCGATAACCAATATCATCAATAATAATAGCAATTTGGGCTGGTTTGGCATAAATGACAGAAGAGGCGAGTAGGCATAATGTCAGTAATAATCGAAGCACTATAAGTAATTCTCGTGGTAAATAACCGTTTTAGGGTAACAGTTCAGATAATTAAAATCGATGATGTCAGCTGATATAAATTAATTAACTCGAGTTGAGGTTACTGACACCAGAGTTTAGGATTTACCGCTTTACCGGTATGTCTAATTTCAAAATAAAGGCCTGATTTATCTTGGCCACCACTTTGTCCAACAAGAGCTATCGGTTCACCTGCTTCAACACGATCACCCACCGATTTAAGTAGTGCTTGGTTATGACCATATAAACTCATGTAACCATCACCATGATCAACAACTGAAACTAAACCGTAGCCATTAAGCCAATCAGAAAATAAAATGGTGCCATTATGTATGGTCTTTACTTGTCGTCCAATAGGCGCAGAGAGAAATACCCCTTTCCATTTTAGGTAGCCCTGTTTGCTTGAACCAAAGCTGTGGCTGATTTTTCCTTTCACTGGCCAATTTAGTTTTCGCTTTAATTTACTTAAACCGACTAAGTTCTCAGCAGCTTGTGCGGCGGCGGCCATTTTTTTCAGTAAGGCAACAAGATCTTTTTCTTCGCGCTCTAGTTTTACCAGTTTTTGTTGGCCAGTAAGTACTTTTTTATTCAGCGCATTGAGAGTCTGTTTTTGCTTAGTTTTTGATAATTCGAGAATTTGCTTTTGTTGATTTTGAGTTTGGGTTAATTTTGCTAATTGCTCAGCTTTTAATTGCTGTTGCAGCTCGACATCATTTAATTTTTTGATGGTTACTTTGAATGTTTCAATTTCTTTTATACGAGCGGCATTCAGATATTGATAATGCGTGATTGTACGCTGCACACTACTTGGATGTTCTTGATTAAGAATCAATTTTAAATAGTCATGATGACCTGCAGAGTAGGCGGCTCTGAGTTGTTTAGCTAAAATTTGCTCTTGTTGTTTCTTTGCTATGTCGAGTTGCTTTTTCTCTTCCGTAAGTTCAGTAAGCTTTTTGCGCACAACGGTTAAATTTGTGCTGGTATCAAGTAAACTCTTGGCGATTTTGCCAATCGCAACATCATCTGTTTTTAATTGCTGTTCTAAGTCGCTAATTTTTACATTGGTGCTAGATAAGTTCTGCTTTTGCTGATTAATGGCTCGCTGGATATCATTCAGTTGTTTATTCGTTTGTGCACTAGAATCAGATTGAGCAAAGATAGCCGTGGAGAAAAACAATAGCAACAAACCAATAAGGCCTGAGCCAAATTGGTTAAGTTGCGAGTTATTATTACTTATGTGCACGTTAAAGTTCGCGTTTTCTTAGGTTAGTTCTAATAAATTACTACCGGTCATTTCTTCGGGTTGAGACATATCCATTAACGCTAAAACAGTTGGCGCTATATCGCTGAGCGCGCCTGTTGAGGCTGTTTTTGCTTTTCGGCCAACATAAATTAACGGTACAGGTTCACAGGTATGCGCAGTGTGTGCTTGTCCTGAAACATTGTCCATCATTTGTTCTGCATTACCATGATCGGCCGTAATTAAACATTCACTGTTGGTTTTTTCTAAAGCCACTAGTACACGGCCTATACAGGTATCTACTGCTTCGCAAGCTTTGATTGCAGCATCAAAATCACCTGTATGACCGACCATATCACCATTGGGATAGTTACAAACAATAAAATCATGCGCGCCACTTTCAATCGCGGCGACAAGTTTATCGGTTAGCAAGGTGGAGTTCATTTCAGGTTGTAGGTCATAAGTTGCCACTTGTGGTGAAGGAACGAGGATACGTTCTTCACCGTTGAATGTGTCTTCTTTACCACCACTAAAGAAAAAAGTAACGTGAGCATATTTTTCTGTTTCAGATATCCGCAGTTGGGTTTTGTTATGTTTTTCTAACCATTCACCCAACACATTATCGAGCTTGACGGTGGGGAAGGCACATGGCGCGTCAATATCGGCGGCATATTCTGTTAGCATAACAAAATTACTGAGTTTAGGCTGCTTGTCGCGTACAAAGCCTGCAAATGCTGTTTCGGTGAAACAACGAGTAAACTGGCGAGCACGATCTGCTCGAAAGTTCATAAAGATCATGGCATCACCATCTTCTACCTGAATAGTGTCGCCATTTCCTTTGGTGATGGCTGAAGCTTGTACAAATTCGTCATTTTCGTCACGTGCGTATGCCGCATGTAAGGCATCTGTGGCATTACTATATTGAAACTGTGCTCGGCCTGAAACCATTAAGTTGTAAGCTAGTTCAACTCGGTCCCAACGTTGATCTCTATCCATTGCATAATAGCGACCAATAACAGAAGCAACTTGCCCACAGCCTAGCTCGGCAAACTTTTCTTGTGCTTTTATCAATGAAGCTTCTGCACTGCGCGGTGGTGTATCACGGCCATCCAAAAAGGCATGTAAATAAACTCTTTTCGCTCCCTTTTCGGCTGCCATTGTTAACATGGCAAAAATATGTTCTTCGTGGCTATGTACGCCGCCTGGTGATAATAAGCCAAATACATGAATAGCTTTATTGTTGCTGACTGCATTTTCAACTGTATTGACTAAAGCAGGGTTTTGCTGAAACTCTTTATCTGCTATCGCTTTGGTTATGCGGGTAAAATCTTGATAAACAATGCGTCCGGCACCTAGGTTAACATGACCAACCTCAGAGTTGCCCATTTGCCCGTCGGGTAAACCCACCGCCATACCGGATGTTTCAATTAACATGTTAGGTCTATTTGCCATTAAGTCGTCCAACACCGGTGTTTTGGCATGATAGATGGCATTTGATTCTGGATTTTCTCGATATCCCCAACCATCTAAAATAATAAGAACGGTAGACTTCTTGTTTGGCATCACGGCTTCCTTTATAAGAACAACGACAGATAAAATTAATTTTTCAAGCTGAGTATATCAAGACACGAAGTGAATATCTTGTGTCTGTTTAGAGAAAATGTTTCTGTGCGAAGATCAAATTTACTTCATCGTGCCAAAGTTATTTTAGTTATTTGTTCAGCGATGAAAAGTTCCGTTTGGGTTTAGTTTATTAGCCTGTATACTATTGCCAATTTTTAGTTAATTAGAATGTAAAACTTATGGATCAATTTATTACTTTCGCAATGAGCCAACCGTTACTTAGCGCAGCTTGGTTGGTTATTGTTTTAATGATTATTGTCATTACTATCAAAATTCAAATGTCACCTATCAAGCAACTAAGCACACAACAAATGACTTTTTTAGTTAATAGAGAGTCAGGTGTCGTAGTTGATAGCCGTAGTGAAAAGGATTTTAAAGCAGGACATATTGTTGACGCAGTTCACCTTAGCAATGAAAAAGTCAGTAAAAATGACTTCGTTAGTCTTGAAAAGCACAAAGATAATCCCATCATTGTAGTATGCAGTGCTGGTCTTAGTGCCGGTAAAGTAGCAAATCAACTAGCAAAAGCGGGTTTTACTCGGGTAAATTTACTTAAAGGTGGTATGAATGCTTGGTTAAGTGCGGGTTTACCTGTAACCAAGTAATAGACACCAACAACGGATGATCATGATGGCAGTTGAGATATATACTAAAGTAACTTGTTTTTATTGTATGAGAGCGAAAGCTTTACTTGATGATATGGGCATTAGTTACCATGAAATAAAAATTGACGGCGATGCACTATTACGTGAAAAAATGATCACACGTAGTCAGGGGGCCTCAACGGTACCTCAAATTTTTATTAACAACCAGCACATTGGTGGTTGTGATGATTTATTTGCATTGCATGCGCAAGGCACATTAGCTTCACTTTTAGCACAATAATATGAGTGAAAAACTTAGCATAAAAAGCCATTAGATAATGGCGTAAATATATAGGAAGTAACAACATGGCTGACGAAATTCAAAACGGCGCAGAAGCAACAAGCGAACAACCGGCTCCACAATTTGCTATTCAACGCGTTTATACTAAAGATATCTCTTTTGAAACCCCTAACTCTCCAGGTATTTTTCAAAAAGATTGGAAGCCAGAAGTACAATTAGATATCGATACTAAATCGACTAAACTTGCTGATGATACTTATGAAGTGACATTGTCGCTAACAGTAACAGCTAAAGTTGAAGAGCAAACTGCTTTTCTAGCTGAAGTACAACAAGCAGGTATTTTTACTATTGGCAATCTTCCTGAAGCTCAATTAGCACATACGATTGGTGCATTCTGTCCGACAACGTTATTTCCATATGCACGTGAAGCTGTAGCAAACTTGGTTAGCCGTGGTTCATTCCCACAAATTAACTTAGCACCAGTAAACTTTGAAGCTTTGTTCGCTAACTATGTTCAACAACGCGCTGCACAAGCAGAGCAAGTGCCAGCAAGCACTGAAACACATTAATTGATGAGCGATAATACTGCTGCAATTTCAGTTATCGGTGCTGGTTCGTATGGCACAGCACTGGCAATCTGTTTAGCGCGTAACGGTCATAAAACTTTGCTTTGGGGACGTGATGCTAGTCACGTTGCTGAGATGGCGAGTACTCGTGCAAATGAAAAATACCTACCCGGCAGTAAGTTTCCAAACGCATTGGTGGTTAGTGATGATTTAGCGAATGTTGTTGCAGCGAGTAAAAATATTTTACTCGTTGTACCCAGTCACGCCTTTGGTGAAATGCTGGCGCAAATAAAACCGTATTTGCGAAAAGACGCACGCTTAGTTTGGGCTACTAAAGGTTTAGAGCACGACTCAGGACGGTTATTACAAGACGTTGCTCGAGAAGCTTTAGGTAACAAAATATCTTTAGCCGTGCTTTCTGGGCCGACCTTTGCAAGGGAAATGGCAGCAGGATTACCAACCGCTATATCTTTATCTTCTACTGATGAAGAATTTGTTAGTGATATTTCTAACTTACTACACTGTGAACGCACTTTTCGTGTCTATAGCAACAGCGATTTTATCGGTGTGCAATTAGGTGGCGCGGTGAAAAATGTTATTGCTATTGGCGCCGGCATGGCCGATGGTATAGGTTTTGGCGCAAATGCTCGTACTGCGTTGATCACTCGTGGCTTAGCAGAAATGACTCGTTTAGGCTGTGCGTTAAAGGCTGAGCCTTCAACATTTATGGGCATGGCAGGCTTGGGTGATTTAGTGTTAACTTGCACGGATAATCAATCGCGTAATCGACGTTTTGGTCTAGCCTTAGGTGGTGGAGCAGAAGTTGAACAAGCCATGGCAGATATTGGCCAAGTTGTAGAAGGTTATCGCAATACTAAAGAAGTCTATATGCTTGCACAGCGCATGGGTGTTGAAATGCCAATTGTTGAACAAGTTTATCAGGTACTTTACTGTGGTAAAGATGCAAAATTAGCCGCCGCAGATTTACTTTCTCGTGAACGTAAATTTGAATAATAGTTAATAAAAAGATAATTTAAAAAGGCATATTGCGTTAGCGCAACATGCCTTTTTTATATGTATTGTTAGTATTCTCTAGCTAATATTATTGAAGTGACCGATTTTATTAATCCGTTTAGTTAGCTTTTAAATTGAGTTTGCAAAGCCTAATTGACGCCATGCTTCATAGACAATCACGGCAGTGGCATTTGATAAGTTCATACTACGACTATCTTTTAACATTGGGATCCTGATTTTATCTTGATCGGGAATTTGTTGCCTAACATCTTCGGGTAATCCACCGGTTTCTGAACCAAATAAAAGGTAATCACCTGTTTGAAAATTAACATCGCCATAGTAGCCAGTCGACTTTGTAGTCACTGCCAATACACGCTTAGGTTGTTCTGAAGCTATAAAACTTTGATAATTTGCATGACGTTTAAGTGCCGCAAACTCATGGTAGTCTAAGCCCGCTCTACGCAATTTTTTATCTTCTAGATCAAAGCCTAGCGGTTCAATAAGGTGTAATCTGAAACCGGTATTAGCACATAGTCGAATGATATTGCCAGTATTGGGAGGAATTTGAGGTTGAAATAAAACGACATCTAACATATCAAGTGCTTATTAAATTGTATAATTAAGACATTATACCGTGCTTGAAGAGAATGCTTAAGCGAATATTTAGTCAATGGAGAACTGTGCTGTGCAAGCAAATAAGATAAATTCTAACCAATATGCTTATCTCGTTAAATTAGCGGCGTTTGCAGCGACAGCAACAGCGTTAATATTAGTGCTGTTAAAACTTTACGCTTGGTTTGTTACTGATGCTAGCGCCATGTTAGCTTCGGCAACTGATTCTATTTTAGATTTATTTGCCTCAATTATGAATGTCGTTATTTTACGCTTCGCTTTGGCTCCGGCTGATAAAGAGCATAAATTTGGCCACGGTAAAGCGGAAAGCCTTGCGGGGTTGGTACAAGCGGCGTTTGTGCTCGGCTCTGCTTTATTACTGGTTTTTAATGGTGTTGACCGTATTATTAATCCTCAACAGGTGGTACGAACAGAAGTCGGGATTGGCGTTTCCGTTATTGCCATTGCGATGACGTTAATGCTGGTGATGCTACAAAAATATGTTATCAGCCGCACACGCTCGGTGGCAATTAGCGCCGACGCATTACATTATCAATCTGACCTGTTGCTCAATTTAGGTGTGCTTGCAGCACTGTTTTTAAGCCAAGGCTATTGGCTACAGGCTGATGGTGTTTTTACGGTGGCAGTTGGTATATTTTTATTGATGGGGGCAGGAAAAATAATGTGGACCAGTGTTCATCATTTGATGGATCATGAGCTAACCGAAACTGAGTTGTCGATGATAAAAAAAATCATCTTAAACCATCAAGGCGCTCATGGAATGCATGAATTAAGAACACGACAAGCAGGGCCGGATCGTTTTATTCAGTTTCACTTAGAGTTAGATGAAAAGTTATCATTGTTAGAGGCGCATAGTATTGGTGAGGCTATTGAGGCTGAAATAATACAAGCACTGGCACCATGCGAAGTCTTTATTCATCACGATCCCTTGTCTGTGGTTGACCTTCAAGCGAGAAATAACGTTACTCAACGCGACTGAAACAGCGCTTATTGATGTTGAGAAAACCATGTGATGGCATGGTTAATGGCGATATCTCGGTATTGATCTATCTCGAAGAAAAGCTCGTGATATGCACCGGCTATCGCTATTGGCTCAGGCTCAGGGCAATAGCGTTGATTATGATGATTAAATTGTTGGCAAAAATTATTTTGAGCATCATTATCCACAATATACTCATCTCCAGCTTGCAGCATTTGAATAGGCAATGATAACTTTTTAAGGTCTATGAAAAGGCTCTCAGATGTTTTTATCGCTTGCGCTAACCAGTTAAATGTTACCCCTCCAAGTTTTAATTCTGATCGTTCATGGTATAGATCTCTAAAACGTTGAAAGCGTTGTTGCGAGTGCATTAAACGGTTGTCAGCAAATGACGTTTCATTAACATCATTTTGCCCTACGAAATACCATGGCGTAGCGGAGAAGCACTTATTTAGCGTGGCACCGGTTTTGATCAGTGATGTTGCTAGCCATTTAGGAATACCTGCACTTGCGATGGCTATCATCGGTGAACTCAAACTTAATGCTTTGACATTGTGTTGGTAAAGTTGCAAATATCTTAATGCAATAGCGCCGCCCATTGAGTGCGCTAGCATAAATGAGCTTTTTTGATGTTGTGGATACTTCTTGGGTAATACTTGCTTGAGTAATTGATGTAAATCTGCGGCATAATCATCAAAAATATCAACATGACCTTGTAAGCTATTGGTAGCTAAACGGCCAGAAAGCCCTTGGCCACGATGATCGATGATCACACTATCAAAGCCTAGTATATCTAAGTCAAATGCTAATTCCTGATATTTTAGGTAAGCTTCAGAGCGGCCTGGCACAATAACAATGTAAGGCTTTTCTGGGCGCTTAAAATTTGTGGCATAAGCAATATTAATATCATCAGTTGTTTGAAATGAAGTTTGCTCAACAGATTGCCAAAATGCTTCAATAGCAGCAATTTTTTCAAGTGTAAGCGCCCGTTTACTCTTCAAGCTTTTGGCATGGGTCATTGCAGCAGTTCCAAATAAAACAGAAAACTAAGAAATAAAAGTGTTGTTATTCATTGGCGCTATTTTTGCTGATCTCGACAGGTAATTCAATAGTAATAGTAAGGCCATTGTTGGTATTGTTTCTAGCACTGATACTGCCATGATGAGCACCAACTGCTTGTTTAGCGATTGCTAAGCCTAAACCTGTACCTCCGGTTGCACGATCACGGGCTTGAGCAACCCGATAAAAAGGTTCAAATAATTTAGCTAAGTCGTCGTTAGGAACGCCGGTTCCTGTATCAATAATATCAATGACATAATGGTTGTTTGTTTTCTTGATATGGACATTGAGCTCATCGTTCACTCGGCTATATTTTATCGCATTAACTAAAATATTATTGATAGCACTAGACAATAATGACGGATCAGCTTGCAACATTGCTGTTCCCTCATTATGGAAAACAATGCTAATAGATTTTTCATTAGCGATATATTGTGCATCTTCAATACAAAGTACCAGTAACTGTTTGAGATCAACAGACATCAGCTCCATCTGACTGATGGTATTTTCCATGCGTGATAACGATAAAACATTGGAAATCATCTCGTCGAGCCTAGCGACCTCTAACTCACAGCGCTGTAAGTGTTTGTGTAATAGGGACTCATCGATATTAGCTTGTTGAGCAAGTCCGAGTGCGATTTGTAATCGGGTCATGGGTGAACGCAGTTCATGCGAAACATCCGCCATAAGCCTTTGGTGAGCATCAATGTTTTGTTCTAATTTTTCTGCCATCAGGTTGAAGCTCATCGCACAAGCGCCGATTTCATCGTTACGCTGGGCTTTTAACGGTACACGTGCACTAAACTCACCATCGCCAAAACGAGCAGCGGCCTTTTGCATTGCTATCAGTGGCTTGGTGAATGAGCGAGTCAGTAGCCAGAGTAAAATCGAGCTGATGATCACGGGTATTGCTAAGCGTACCCATGCCGGTATATGGCGTATAAAGTTGCCGAAATGTGGCTTACGGTCGCGAGTCGCAACAAATAGTTGATAGGAAGTCCCTGCAACGTCAATAGCTAGCGGTCCGGTCATGCGGTAAAACTCTGACTTTACCGTTGTCAGGCTCTCTAAATTGTTTTCGACTAAAAAGTTGCGCAAACTAGCAATTTGCCATATTTCTGAAGATAGCACTTCATTGGTTAGCATATTTTTTAATAGTAGTTCTTGCTCGGCATTTCTCGATAAAATTGACAGCACGGCTTGTGGAGTTTTTGGTGTATTACGTTTTATGAGTCGGTCGATTCGTTTGACGCGGGATATATCAGAGTGATGGCTAGGCGCAATAAAACTTTTTGTTCTAAATTGCTCAGACACCAACCTAGTGATGCCAATGGTTAATACGACAATTAGCCAAAAGCAGATAAATAATTTTGCGCCAATTGAGCTGAATTTTCCCGAAATACTCAACATCAGGCAATTTCACCAGCCAAGAAAATATAGCCGGCACCGCGAATAGTTTTGAATTTATCATTTGGGCTAAACGGTAGCAATTTACGACGAATATTACTGACATGCATATCAATGCTACGGTCAAAAGCACTTAGCTTACGTTTTAGCACTTGTTCTGATATTTCTTCCTTACTGACAATCCCGCCAGGCTTTGACATCAAATACTCAATGATTTGATATTCAGTGCCGGTAAGTTCGACATGCTGTTCATGGCAAGTTACCTGACGTGTTGCATGATTTAACACAACCCCATTGACTTCTAATGCTGTGCTCTGCTCTTTACTATTTTGTACTATTTTTATCCGACGCAGGATAGCGTTTATACGTGCGAGTAATTCTCGGTGCTGAAAGGGTTTCGGTAAATAATCATCAGCCCCCAGTTCTAGGCCTAATATTCGGTCAGCATTATCGCCTTTAGCGGTCAGCATTAATATTGGCGTTTTGTGATTACCACCGAGTGCTTTCAATACTTCAAAGCCAGTTAAGCCAGGCATCATCACATCTAACATTATTAGCGAAATACTATTATCGAATGCACTTTCTAAACCGGATATTCCGTCATAGCAACAAATTAATTCGAAGCCTTCAGTGGCTAGGTAATCAGATAATAACTCAGCAAGTTCCTTATCATCATCTATTAATAAAAGTTTATGCTTTTTCACTTTTGCTCTCGTTTATCGCTCATTACCTGTCGCTATAGTAACCTATAAATTAATTGTCATTTAGTATCTTTACATAACATTTACGTTGGTTTGCGTTTCTTTTCGTTCGGCAATTTATACTGATGTTGAATTAATTGAGGAGCAAAGTTATGAAAATGCAAAAAGTATATTCAACAATAAAACCCTATGTTGCCACGAGTGTAATGCTACTAACAATGACAAGTATGAACGTTAATGCCATCGAGAAAAGCATCGAGCAAACCAATGCCGTTACTAGCTATCAAGAGGCTGATGGCAACGGTAAACAAGATAAGAAGATGAAAAAGCGCTTTCATCGTTTAGCTAAAAAATTAGCGTTAACGTCAGAGCAACGCAGTAAAGTTAAAGCAATTTTGGCTAATATCAAAACTAAGCACCAGGAGAGCAAAGGCTCATTAGCGGGCTTTAAAGACCAAGTGAGATCACTGATGAAAACCGGTGAGTTTGATGAGAATAATTTTACTGCTATTTATATGGAGTATCAGCCGGTTTTTCAACAAAATGCGATGGCAAGAGCTAAAGTTCAACATCAAATTATGCAAGTATTAACGCCAGAGCAACAAGAGAAATTTTTAACAATGAAAGCACATCGTAAGGACTTACGTTAATAGACTAAAGGAAAATATTTTTGACATTTTGCTTTCTACTGCACGGCCATTTTCTTTGGCAGGTAGAAAGCGCCATTTTTGCATAGCATTACGGATGGTATTGCGAAAATAGCTTACTTTACTCTTACTTTCAAATTGAATGTTTTTTACTAAGCCATTTTTATCTATATTAAACTCGACCATTATCTCCAACTCTATGCCTTTTCTTTTAGCCGAAGAGGGATATTTTGGTTCAACAGAGTTTATAAGTTTTGCAGCAAAATTTTTCGCTTGCATATCTTTAACATTACTGACTGCTTTGTTGCTACTATCTCGACTAAATGGTGCGGCTCTCAGCGCGGTATTATTGGATGAATTTAGTTGGTTGCGCAAACCATAATGGGTTTGGTTTAACGACGCAGTTTTAATGTCTTTAGATACCTCTGGCTCATTTAATAATGAAGCAAGCTGCTGTGAGTAAGAATTTAATTTCGCGGAATTTTGTGCAGAGTCTGTGCGTTCCAAAGCTAATTCTGACTTTGATTTAGTCGTAGTCATATTAATATTTTGACTAACTTGTGTTTGCGTTTTTAACTCTGCATGATGTTGCGCGACATTTTTCTTACTACTAGAACTTACCGTTACAATCGGTAATTCATTATAGTAAGGCGTCGACAAATTTTCACTGGCGGTATTACGCTTAAGTAAACGAGCTTTTACCTGCAAAGTGCGATTTTGTTTTATCGCCTCAGGTCGTAAGCTAATGTCTTCTTCGTTTACTTGTGAATGATTCACCTTTGGGCCATCAATGGCTAATAACTGACTAGCAAGTGAGGTATTGTTATTGACGCTTTCAAACGCCAAAGGCACATAGGTTATGGTACTTTTGTTTAATGCTTTAGGTGCGTTTTGAATTGAAATACTACCGGACTGTAAATCAATAATTGGCAAGGTGGGTGAGTATTTAGAGAAAACAAAAATAATACTGATTAATATTGTAAAAGACGCTAACCACTTGCCTGAATCTGTACTTTTTGTACAATGTTGTTGATCTAATAAACGCACAACTCGTTGCTTCAAATCACCACCCGAAGCTGCCATTGCCATATTTGGAATGCTATGATGGTGACGATGTTGTTGACACAAAGATGCCGTATCAGCCAATGTATGAGCATACGCAACTGAGCTACCACTATGTTGTACCGCAATATCATCACTACAATATTCTCGTTCATTACGCATTTGTTTTGAAACCCAGCGCACAGCTGGATGGAAAAACAATAAAATCTCTACTAAGGTTTGTAAAAAATTAACTAAGTAGTCATGGCGTCGAATATGCGCTAATTCATGCAGCAATAACATATCTAATTGTTGCGGTGATAAGCCCGAAAGCATGCTAAACGGAATCAGTACAACCGGTTTTAACCATCCTATCGCCATAGGAACATTGGTTTTACTCGATAATAATAAAACCACTTTTCTTGATAAACCAACTTTTTTTATTAGCATATCAAAGCGAGTTTGCAATGCCTTGTCAGCAGCGATACAGCCTTGCATTGGTAGTTTATTGACGTTGTAAAGTTCTATGATTAACTTAAGTGCAAGTACACAAACAATAGTAAGCCAAACGATGGATAGTGCGGGTAAAAATTCTAACCATTCCATATACCATGTATTTGCTTGCATTTGCTCAAGGTAAAAGTGTTGATCGAGTAAGGGCAGGGCATGTACTAAACTTGTTGTTTGGCGGAGTTCAATATCGTAAATGACAAAAAATGTGATGGCAGGTAGAAGTAAACAGCCTATCATCGCTAATGAGCTTAACGCATAGCGCAATTGGGATTTTTGAAAAGAAATTAATGACAACAAAGTTTTTAATACCAACGCAACTAAAGCTCCTTGCCACAAAAAGTGGATAAGAGTTATTGCTAAAGCAGCTAATAATGGACTATTTATTAAGCTTTCTTGCATCATTGATTATTTCAATTACCTTTTGAACCTTAGTTAATTATGATTGTTGCTCTAACTCATTGAGTAATTGTCTTATATCCTCAATTTCTTCTTTACTTGTTGAGGTATCTAAAGCACGCATTACCAACTTTGACGTTGAACCGCCAAATGCTTTTAAGATTAAATCTTTTAATAAAGATGATTGAGTGACCATTTCACTATTAGCAGGAGCGTAAACATGGGCTCGGTTACTTTCATCACGAATAACTAACGCTTTCTCGTGCATTATTTGTAGTATTTTCAGTACTGTAGTATAGCCAGTCTTTTGAGTTTGGCTAACGGTTTCATGAATTTGTCGAACCGTAGCCGGTCCCATTTTCCAAAGGATATTAAGTAACGTCAGCTCAGCTTCTGTTGGCTTTATATCTGATTTATCTCGTGACATTGAGATTCCTTAAAGCAAATGTTTGTAGAATTATTATACGAATATAATCGTATGTTATACGACCCATCCTAGCCTGAGACGAATAAATGAGCAATAGCTATTGCTAGATTGTTTTCCTCAATTAATGTTTTTTTCATAAAAACATATTTTTTCAATGAGTTGAAAAAATTATTTTGCTGACAATATCACCTGAGACGAGCGTTTAGGAAAGTTAGTGAAGATACCGTCAACTTGATAATTTATACATTGTTGGATTTGTTCAGGGTGATCAACCGTATAAACCCAAACTTTTAGGCCACGACGATGAGCGTCCTTGATAATCTCTATGTTAAGGCACTCAATTGAAAGGTTCAGCTTGGTTACCTTTAAACCTAAACAAAACTCAGCGTAATTTAGCGGGCAACTAGCAATTAATGCTGCTGTCGCTACTTGAGGAAATTGCTCGGCCAAACAGGCAAGCGCATGATGATTGAAGGAGGAAATAATAATTTGTTGGTAAGTAATTAAATTATCGTATTTAGCTTGCTCAATTAATTGTTTGAGCATGTTTATTTCATTTAATAGTAGCGGGCCTTGTGAAGGAGATTTTAATTCAATATTTATAAGGCACTGCTTGTTAATGCATTGCAACGCGTCAAGCAGGGTACAAAGGTGATGAGCTAAATATGGTGACGGATTTAGCATTGCTGCAAGTGGTAATTGGTTAAAATGAACTTTTTTATTACCGTAGCTAAGGTAGCTATCATGCAGGAGAATAAACTCACCGCTAGCTTGATGGTATTGAACATCAAATTCAATACCATCACAACCTTGTAATATTGCTTGTTCAAATGCTAAAAGTGAGTTTTCAGGAAACTCACCGCTAGCACCTCTATGGGCAATTATTTGCATTACTCACCAGATAGATAATTAAACATAATGTTCATTCTGAAAACTTAATCCTTAGAAGCAGATTTTAGCAAATCGGCATAATGTTCGCCAAGGCGAGTGACCGTTTCAGGTCCTGCTTGTTGATTAAATTTCACCATATTAGGGGCAAATGTGGTGACAACCGTCGAGCCTAATTTAAAGCGGCCCATTTCTGCGCCTTTTTCCAAGGTTATTGCACTTGCGCCATTTTCAGGGTATTGCCAACGAAACACGTCTTTACCTGCTGGTGGCGTCACTGTGCCTGCCCAAACGGTTTCAATACTGGCAACAATAGTTGCTCCAACCAATACCATAGCCATAGCGCCTTGCGTGGTATCAAAGATAGCGACAACACGTTCATTGCGGGCAAACAAGTTCGGGACGTTATTTGCTGTTAATGGATTGACGGAGAATAAATCGCCCGGTACGTAGATCATTTCACGTAAAGTACCTGTCATTGGCATATGAATACGATGATAGTCCTTTGGTGCTAAGTAAATACACGAAAATTCACCGTCTTGAAATGGCGCTGCAGTGTCTTTATCGCCACCAAGTAAGGTTTCCAGGCTGTAATTAAAGCCTTTTGCTTGAATAAGCTGCCCTTGCTCGATCGGACCTTGCTGACTAATAGCACCATCTACGGGGTAACATACGGTATTTTTATCTTGGAGAATCGTGCGGGCGCCGTCTTCAAGTTCACGGGTAAAAAAGTCATTAAAGGTTTTAAAATCAGTGGCATTTTTCAACTTAGCTTCAGCCATATTAATATCATAAGCTTTAATGAAGTAACTAATGGCTTTCGTTGTGAGCCAACCCGCTTCGGCGGCGGCAAACTTTCCTACAAGTCTTGAAATTCCATGTTTTGGCATCATGTATTGCAAGGCGATTTTTAATTTATTAACTAACACTATTTTTCCTTAATTTTCGTTTACGGTTTTAATCATTAAAGCGCGAGGTTAGGGTGTTATCACCTAAACTGGCTAATATTTTTTGGAAGCTCGTTAAGCGCTCAGGGAATATTTTCCCTTCATCTTTTGCCGCTATTAATGCACAGCCGGGATCATTTTGGTGTTTACAGTCTCGAAATTTACATGACCCTAAATACTCGTCAAATTCGATAAAACCATTACTCACTTGTGCTGGCGATAGATGCCATAGACCGAATTCGCGAATGCCAGGCGAGTCAATAAGATCGCCACCTTGCTCAAAATGATACAAACGAGCAACGGTTGTTGTATGTTGACCAAGCCCAGAGTTCTCCGAAACTATTTTAGTCACTACGCCTAGTTCCGGCATTAAGGTGTTAGTGAGTGTTGACTTACCAACGCCAGATTGACCGACAAATATGCTAGTGTGTTGGCTAAGCTGCAACTTTAATTCAGCAATGCCTTCACCCGTTTCGTTACTGACATAAGTGACTTGATAACCAATTTTTCGGTATATATTCAGTTGATTTTCGATTTCATCTCGATTGCTGTCATCGAGTAAATCGACTTTATTTAACAAAATGACCGGCGTAATGCCCGTTTGCTCAGCAGCCACTAAATAGCGATCGATGATATCGGCATTAAAGGCCGGTAAAACCGATGAAACAATCAGTATTTGACTAATATTGGCAGCAATAGGTTTTACACCATCATAAACATCAGGTCGGCTGAGTACCGAGTTACGTTCGTGTAAGGCTTCAATCACGCCAGAAATGCTATGTTGGGTTTCTTTGCCTTTGCGCCACAGCACTTTATCACCACAAACTAAAGACGTAATACTGCGACGTAAATTACAACGAAAAATTTCACCTTCAGCATCTTCGACGTCAGCGTGTTGGCCAAAACGACTAATGACAGTACCGGTTTCAGCGGCAGCAAGTTCATCATCTTGCCATTGTACTTTTTCAGTAGATTTACGTAGTTTTTTGCTTTGGTTAGCTTTGATCTGTCGCGCTTGACCTTTAGTTAGTTTTTTGGCTTTAGCCACAAATTATTCTCATTTTATATCGACTCTATATTGCTTTGATAACTTGCTTATGCAAATTACAAATAAATTTAATCGTGCTGCATTCTAACGTATTATATACTTAAGCACGGCTTAAATGCATGCGTAATCGCGCCTTACTGACAACAGCTTACAAGATTTGTTTGCTTCAATAGGTTAGCATGATGAAGACTAATTGATATAGGAACGACAATGAGCGCTAACGATAGCAATTTAATTTGGTTAGATTTAGAAATGACCGGCCTAGAGCCAAGTACGGATGTTATTTTAGAGATCGCCACGATCGTCACCGATAGCCAGTTGAATATTTTAGCGGAAGGACCGGTGTTTGCGATTCATCAAAGTGATGAAACACTAAATAATATGAGCCAATGGTGTATAGAACATCATGGACAATCGGGTTTAACACAAAGATGTCGCGAAAGTGTGATCTCGTTAGGGCAAGCAAGTACTGAAAGCTTGGCATTTTTTCAGCAATACATTGCTAAAGGCAAGTCGCCGATGTGTGGTAATAGCATTGGGCAAGATAGACGCTTTATTAATAAGTACATGCCAGAGTTTGAAGATTATTTTCATTACCGTAATTTGGATGTAAGTACGGTGAAAGAGTTAGCGCGTCGCTGGAAACCAGAAGTTTTAGATAAAGTGGTAAAAACCGGCGCACATTTAGCGCTAGACGATATTCGTGAGTCTATCGCCGAGTTGAAAGTTTATCAGCAACATTTTTTTAAAATTTAGCTTTTATTGAGCAACAGATTAAATAAATAAGACGCTGCGGCGTCTTTTTTTTACAAAAAAACTTGCAGGTCTGACCAGCTTGAATGACAATCAAGAGATAACTATATTGAACGTTCATCAAGGGTATTTATGGCCAATCGTTTTAGTCGGATTGTTAATAACATTAAAAAGTTACCAAAAGGCACACATTCGTTTTTCTTAACGAAATTATTTTGCTCACAAGTGAAGTATGCCAGTACGTCTAAGGTTATTCTCGTTGATGTTAAGCAGACAGAAGTTAAGTTGCTGATGAAAAATAGCAAAAGAGTACAAAACCATATTGGCGGCGTTCATGCTATTGCCGCTGCATTATTGGCGGAATCAGCTACCGGTATTGTCTTTGGGATGAATTTACCAGATAGCGGTTTGCCGTTATTAAAGTCAATGACGATTAACTATCAGCGCCGTATGCAAGGCGATTTAACCGCTGTTGCAACTATCTCGGCTGAGCAGATTGCATTACTGACGCAAGAAAAAGGTAATATGGAGATTGCTGTTGTGATCACAGATGAATCAGGAGAGCAGCCAATCGAATGCTTAATGACATGGGCGTGGATAACAAAAAAATCGAAAAAATAATCCTTGTTTGAAATCACAGACACTAATAATTTGCTCTTTAAGCATTGTTTTAAGCGCTTGAATAAAAATTATTGATAACAATAGTCAGAATTGGTCATATACGTAGTGCAAACCGTAAATGAGCATTTCAGCTGATTAATCGTTGCTAATTGATGTTAAATCCATACACTGTTAGTAGGTAAGTCTCACCCGTATGTTGAAATATACTGATAGGCTTGATTTGCTTTATAACTACTTCATTATGTATTTGACTCGTTAGGATATTACTTCGTACATGGATTCAACACTGCCGCTATATCGACAGCTCGCAAGTCGATTTTTCATCTTAGCCTTGAGCTTTTTTTTACTTTGTTTTATGAGTTTTTCGCTGTATTTTCAACATGAAGAAGATATTGCTGCGCTGAAATATCAACAATTACCTGCGATAGAAAAGTATGCTCAACGACAATTACTTTTGATTAAAAACGATCGTTTACTAAGTGAAATTATTAGTAGCAAGTATGCCGGGCAATTTAGTGATTATCATCAAGTACTTAATGAAAACTTACAAAGCATTTCAGGGTTAAGTCGCAATAACAGACGCTTGTTAGAACAATTAGCACAGCGCTTGCAAATGCAAACTGAAAATATCATGCGTTTGAGCGAAAGTGACCGCCGAAATATTCAACTCAAAGATAATGTCATTATCCAATTGACCATAGTGGCAGATAGTTTATCGGATTTAATCACCAGACAAACGAATCAACAAAAAGATTTATATCGTCAACTCACTCAAGACAATTTAACTGACCGAGTTACTGCGACTCGCGCTAAGGCGTTAAGTAATTTAGTCAATAACATTAATCGCAATCGTGAATTATACCAAGCTCTCATTGACACCTTAGTGATGTTTAATCAGCTTGATTTACAATATGACTTAATAAATTTTGACTATATACAACAGAAAATCCACCAAGAGATAAATCATTGGCTAGCCGAAGGCGCCAATATGGCGGACAACAATATTGAAGAGAATGGGCTATTTGAACAAGTTAGTGTGTTAAACGCTTTACTTTTTAGTGAGCAAAATACCTTCGCGAAATGGCGCGGTCAACTTCGTAGAGTCAATGATTTTCAAGCTGAACTCATCAATCAAAAAACTGAACTGTTACCCTTGCTTGATAAGAAACTTGTCATTCGGCCATTGCAGTCTTCGGCAGTTGAACAGCAGATCATCCACTGGTTAGCTAAAGCCAATATTTCATTACAAGCTAAAGACACCCTCTGGTTTATTTTGGTTTTCTTTGTGCTACTGGTTATTGTTTTTATCAGTGTGTTGGTTAGTATTCAGCGAAAAATAAAGTCCTTTGGTGTCCAAAGTGCAGCAGTAATTGAAGAGCTAGTGACACAAGGTGAAATTGCTTCAGTGGTGCCCGGTCTTGAAATAACGACCATAATTAATAGTATCAATCAGCTGGCTCGACCTGAGCACAGTGAAGCTGACTTTAAAGCGCAGCAACAGCATTATCAAATACATGCTAAAGCTATGTCGCGCCATAGTGGTTTTGTTTTTTGGCAAATGCCAGTGGCGTCGATACAAAAGCAACAACTGCAGCGCTTATTGGGTGGCGATAGCCATAATCAACATTGGCGTCATTGTTTTAATCGAAGCGATGTACATGCAATTTTATCACTCGCACGCAAAGCTAAAAAGCAGAGTAGTGTAGAAAAAATTTCTTTAATAACTCATCAACAAAAGGCTGTTGCTCTTACGGTTGAGTATATTGATGGTGTTTGGTGCGGCAGCCTATCAAGTGCTGAAGAATATCGGGCACTAAACGATGAAAATATACAGTTGCAGCAACAGCTTAAGCAGCAAAGTCAAGCAGATAAATTGGCTGTTATTACTCATAGTGAAAGCACTATTGCTTTAGCCAGCGCTGCTATGCAGCAGCGACAATTGCTGTCGTTAGCGGCGGGCGATGAAGATGTGGCATATCAACATATACGACAGCTGTTCTGTTGGGGGGAGCAACAAAAAATTAGCGCGCAATTACGCCGAGATGATTTTATTTTATCCTTATCAACGGTAAATTTTGCCAATGAAATGCATACAGCATTGCTTAATATCAGCCTAGAACAAGCGCCGAACAATAATTTTATTTATCTTAATCTTGCAAACAATTTAACGGCCTTTGTGACACTGGAAAGTGAGCTGTTTCAAGCTATGATTACAACCACATGTCAAAGGATGTTGGCTGCGCAGCGTAATGTGGAACTTAGCATAGATGTTCAGGTTATTGATGTTAATAGTGCTCAGCAAATTGTCCGTATCAGTTTTAAACTTAGTAACCCAGTATCGAGCAAAAAATTATCTCAAACCATTAATCGATTAGTGATTGATGATGAAAACAGCACGGTTTGTGATAGCACTAGTCATCAATTTTTACGAGATTTACAGTTAGTTTTTAATGTCAGTAACAAAGAAGCTCAGCAATTAGATAAAGCGGGTAAATTCTCTTTTGACTTGCCGTTAACTATTGCTGAAGACAGTGATAAATCGAGTAAAGAAAACCCGGTTAAATTAGCGAAATGTTGTATTTTAGTGATTGCAACAAACAAGGCTAGTCGTCAACGAATTTGCCAACAGTTTAGTAATAGCAAAGTGACAGTTGAAACAATGCAAGACTTGTCATTATTCCAACGACAAATAAGTATTAAACACCTGACGAAAAACCGCTTAGATGTCGTTGTTTTGTCACCAGAAGTATATTTTTCAGATTATGATTTGATCAGCCAGCACCTGGCTAGTTTACCTGCTAAGCTCCAGCCTAAAATATTAGTTATTCAACCGTTTTACAGTGCTGGATTATCAAGAAAAGGATTATTCTCTGCAAATAATTTTCCTTGGTTTACTAGTGCGTTAGTTGAAAACTTGGCTGTACTTAAAAATAAAACACATAAAACCAATATATTAGTCGAACCGGAAGTTTTTTTACCGTATAAGTTTTTGCCTACTCAGGTTGAAGTTTTACTCGCTGTCGAAATGGTAAGTAAATACCAAAGCTTAATCCAAGTATTGCAGTGGCTTGGACTGAAAGTTACGGTGGTTTCCCAACAAGAACGCCTTGAAAGCTTGTGGCAATCAGCGCGTTACACCGTGGTAATTACAGAGTTTTTGCCGTTTAAGGCCAAGTTAAAAACAGCGATAAACTGTCTGCGTGGTGTTTTTTCTCTGAACGAAGATAACACCAAACAAGACTTTTTTAGTCAATTAGAGTTACCAAAAGCATGGCATAATGGCCGTTTAGCGTCGGCGCTGGACATCGAACAGCTAACGCAACAACTATTGCCTTGGTTAAAGGTAGATAAGAGCATTTGCGAGAACAAAGTCGAGCCAGTTTCAAAGTCGCAGTGCGGTAAGGCAAGTGAGCATGAAACTGCTAAAGTAAGCTCTGTGTCTGATGATGCAGACTTTGCTGCTGGCATGGAGATAATCGATATTGAGCAATCGCTAGATTTTACGCTAAACCTTGCGCAAACCAATGATTCGGCAGTTGAGGCTTTTGATCTGGTTAATTATGCCAGTAATCAAGGTTCTGCTGAGTTAGCAGCCTTTATGTTAGACGAATATATGACGGATATCATTGCCAGCACGCGCGCATTGGATGACGCGTTGCAACAACAAGACTATCATTTGGCTATACAATTGCTAAAGTCATTGATAGCAACGGTAAGCGTTATTTCTGCTGCACCTTTCTTAGCGGCATGCCGACAATTAAGTCAGCTGTTAAGCGAGCAAGATGCCAATGGCGCTTTTTCGATAGCGCAAAAAGAACAATTGCAACAACAGCTAAATCATCTCAAACTATGTCTAGAGCAGTTAACTGATTTTGCAGAATCGATATGAGTGTTAAATACCAGCAACCAATAAGCAATGTGGAAGATATTGCCAGCCCTTGTGTGCGTAATTGTTGCTTAAATGAAGTCGACATTTGCCTAGGCTGTTTTCGTCATATAGATGAAATTATGGCATGGCGACAACTTGACGATACTGGGAAGCGGGCAGTACTTGCCCAATGCCAGGAACGTAAGCAACAGCTAGGGATATAGCGAACTAGGGCCACAGTCGGTAGGGTAAATAATGGAAGATGTTGACAAAAATACCTTAGCACAACTAGACGAACTCAATGTCTTGATTATTGATGATAATCTTTTAGTGCATAGCGTTTTAAAGGAAAGCCTGTTTGCGCTTGGTATTAAGCAAATACGTTGCGCACAAAACTCCTACTACGGACTTAGGTTATGCGATGAAATGCACTTTCATATCATTATTTGTGCATTTAACGTTAAAAGTGATAAAGATGGTTTTCATCTTTTAGAAGAACTTAAATTTAAAGGCCATGTCACTAAAACCACGGTATTAATTTTTCTAAGCACAGAAACAAATGAGTCATTAGTTAACTCCATTATTGAGTTGCAACCTGATGATTTTTGGACAAAACCCCTAGCAATAAATAAAGTTAGAACTCGTTTTGTCGCGACATTAAAGGCCAAGCAAGTGCTGTTTAATATTAATAGTGCAATCGATAAAAAAGCCTATGCTAAAGCTATTTATTTCGCTGACCGACATCTTCAAAATGAGAAACTCGCACACTACTACCCAAATATTAACCGTATTAAAGGTGAGTCATACCTCGCCTTGCTTGAATTTGAAGAGGCAGAACGTTTTTATCAGCAATTGTTAAAAACATACCAATATTCTTGGGTTTATTTAGGCTATGCAAAAGCCTTGTTAAAACAAGGTCGTTTAGATGAAATTAGCGATATGTTAAAAACCTTAATTGGAAAGCCCGAAACGCGTTTTGGTGCTCACGACATGATGGCTCAGTACTTCATTGAGCAAGAACAATACTTGCAAGCTTATGAAGAAATCAAAAAAGCGATGGCGCTGTCGCCAAGAAATATTGAACGTAATAAAAAGTCATGGGATTTAGCCCGGTTAAATCATGATCATAAAGGGCAATATTTTGCGACGCGAAATATTGCCCAACAAGCAAAAAATTCTATCCATGATTCCCCTGAACTTATACTCAATGTTATTAGAGCAGGCATTGATTTAGTTTGCGCAACGCCAGATGAAAGTGCTAACGCGATATTGCAACAGACCGATCGTTATATTAGTCAATTAGAGCGTGATCGTGACGATGCTAACTTTTTTAAACAGCAATTGTTGGTGGTAAAAGCTCGATTACACAATGTTCGCAACGAACGTGATAAAGCAACCAGGTTGGTTGAAAATCATATGTCACTTAAGCCAAGCACGGTCGTAGAAGATAATTTAGATCGCGTTAAAGTTTTACATGAGTTAGGCATGCGCGAAGATGCCCTTCAATTGCTTGAAGCCATTAAAAACCAAATAGCCGGTGATTCGCTGAATAGCGAAGTTGTCAGGCGTTATATTGCACAAGAAAGCCAACAGCGAGAAGAAATACATTTTACTGCTAAAGAGCTCAACACTATGGCTGTTGAGCATTTTCAGAAAAATCGATTATTACCAGCGCTTGACGCTATTGAACAGGCATTAAAACTGAGTCCCGATAATATAAAGTTATTGTTTAGCCAGTTAAAGATTTTGATAAAAATTAAGCAAGAAAACCAGGAAACTCAAGCCAATATGACGTTGGCTAATGAAATCATTGGTCAGCTTGGTCAGCTTGAACTTGAAAGCAAAAATTCAACAGCTTTTGAAGAGTTAGCGCTAAAATGGCAACAGGTAAATTAGCCAGTTAAGGTGCAACGCTTAGCTAGCGCTTTACTATGCATCACGCGGCATCCCTTTTTCAACAGAGCGAATTAAGCGCGCGGTTAAACGTAAATTTTTATCTGTATTCAATGCTTGTTGTTTTAATGTTTGCTGAGCTAATGCCCATTCAATATGTTCGGCAACCATAGGCTCTGCTTTCGTTAGCTTTTGGGTTAACGCCTCGACATTATGTTTGGAAAAATCAGCATTGCCGAGTGCCACGGCAATATTACGTTGCCAACATTGGAAGCCAATTCGGCGAATAGGCGAGCCTTCGGTTTTATTTAAAAATTTAGCTTCATCCCAAGAAAATAAAGTCAGCAAAGCAATATTATCTAAGTTTTGTCTAGGTTTAAAATCATCTTCGCTACCAAGAGTTGCAAATTTATTCCATGGACAAATCAGTTGGCAGTCATCACAGCCATAAATTCTATTGCCAATTAATGGCCGAAATTCTAACGGGATGGCATCACGCAGTTCTATTGTTAGGTACGAAATACAACGTCTAGCGTCAACAACGTAAGGTTCTACAATTGCCTGTGTTGGACAAATTTTTATACAAGCAACGCAAGTACCGCAATCGTTTTCTGGTTTAGTATCAGGTATTAAAGGTAAATCAACGAGTAGTTCTCCGAGAAAAAACCATGAGCCAGCTTGTTTGTTAATCAGCAAGGAGTGTTTACCTACCCAACCTAAGCCTGCTTTTTCTGCGAGCGGTCTTTCAAGTATTGGCGCGGAATCCACAAAAGGGCGATAATTAAAGTGTTCACAATGTGCTTTAATATTCTCACCCAGTTGTTTCAGGCGTTTACGCATTAATTTGTGATAATCTCGGCCTAAGGCATAGCGACTGATATAGGCATGATCTTTATTTTTTAAAATTGTGGCAAATTTTGCATCGGTAGGTAAGTAGTCCATACGAACACTAATAACATTAAGTGTACCTGCTACTAACTCTCGTGCTCGTGCTCGCATTAAACCATGGCGCGCCATATAATCCATGTTGCCGTGATAATCATTCTCTAACCAATGAGTTAGTGCTGCTTCGTGCTCGGACAGATCAATATCGCTGATACCGACTTGTGAAAAACCAAGTTCTAGACCCCAAAGCTTGATTTGTTTGGTTAATTCTTGATAGTTAATAGTGGCTTTAGTCATGGCTGCTGAATATTTAAATGATAATGGTGGTATTGCAAGTGTCGACAAGTTTAACACATCATGTTTATAAGGTTAATCAACTGCAGCGCTACGAAGCCGATGCAGCGCAAGTTATCGGCATTAGCTTGTGGGCGTTGATGCAACGAGCAGGAGCCGCTGTTTTTCAGCAGATACTAGATAAATTCCCTGATGCGCGCGAGCTAAAAATTATTTGTGGTAAAGGCAATAATGGCGGCGATGGCTATATTATTGCGGCATTAGCGCATCAAGCGGGTTTGTCGGTAACGGTTGTTGTCAATGGAACGCGGGCATCAATTGTTGGTAATGCTCAACAAGCACTTAATCAACTTGACGAGTTACAGGTAAATGTTACTTTTTTTCAGGATGTTGAATTAATTCAGCAGGCTATTAAACGTTTTCGTGGAGATCTACTCGTTGATTGTTTATTTGGTATTGGTTTCAACGGGTCTTTATCTCCGTCATATGTGCAATTAATAACAGAGATCAACAATACGTTATGTCCTCGGGTATCTGTTGATGTACCTTCCGGGCTTAATGCTGATTTAGGTACGGTATCGACAGTAGCGGTCGAAGCCACGTTGACGGTAACATTAATTGCCTATAAACAAGGTTTATTAAGCGGACAAGCAGCGAATTATGTCGGCAATCTACAACTGGAAACATTAGGTACTAATCAAGCATTAGCTCAGTTAACTAAAGCAGTTGTTTTTTTTCAAAATGCGCAAAATCTACCGGTAGTAATAAAACGTCAACCTTGTAGTCATAAAGGCCATGTTGGACTGTTATTAGCGGTAGGTGGCAACCATGCTTATACTGGCGCAATTTGTTTAGCAGCCGAAGCCGCCTTGCGTTCCGGTGCCTCTCTGGTTAGTGTTTGTTGTCATGAAATGTCTAGAACAACCTTATTGACCCGACGACCTGAGTTGATGATAGCGGCGAATTCAGCAAAAGCCTTGAGCCGCTCTTCAACGATAGAGAAAGCCAAAAGTATTATACTTGGACCTGGTTTAGGGCAAGATAGTTGGTCGTTAGCTTTATTTGATTTTGTGATGCAATTGCCGCAGCCTAAAATTATTGATGCTGATGCCCTAAGGTTGCTGGCCAAAAAACCAATAAAAAATAACCAATGGGTATTAACTCCTCATCCGGGAGAAGCAGCAGATCTACTTGCTTGTTCGATCGCTGAGATCGAAGCGGACCGTTTTTCAGCCGTGAAAAAAATTGCTCTCCAATATGGTGGTGTATGCGTGCTTAAAGGCGCGGGTACATTGATATCTAATGGGAAAATCACTTGGGTTAACAGTACCGGTAATCCGGGAATGGCAAGTGGTGGTATGGGGGATGTACTCAGTGGTATCATTGGTGCGCTAATTTTACAAACAAGTGATATATTGAGTGCTGCACGCTTAGGTGTCTATATTCATGGCCTTGCAGCTGATATTATTACTCAAAAATACGGTCAAATAGGTTTGTTGGCGAGTGATTTATCGCCCGAAATTCAACGGCTAATTAACCAATGGTAATTACGCTATAGATGCGATACTTTAGAAGTAATAACGATATAATGAATGATTTTACAACGAAAAAAAATTATATATTAGCAGATGAACTGGCAACAATAGCCATGGGAAAGCAACTTGCTGATATTGTAAAAAAAGAGCTAAAACAAGGTGTTGTTGTTTTTCTCAATGGTGACCTTGGCGCAGGAAAAACCACATTAACGCGTGGGTTTGTTCAAGGAATGGGGCATATAGGTCATGTTAAAAGCCCAACCTATACCCTAGTTGAACCTTATGATTTACCTGATTGGCAAGTCTATCATTTTGACTTGTATCGTCTGGCAGACCCCGAAGAATTAGAATATATGGGCATCAGAGATTATTTTAACAGTAATAGCTGTAGCTTTATTGAGTGGCCAGAAAAAGGTCAGGGTATGCTACCTGAACCTGACGTCAGTATAGATTTAGCTTATCTTGATGAGCAGCGTCAAATTTCACTGCAGGCTAAAAGTGCTTTAGGTGAGCGCTTATTGTCCTATATAGAGCAATAGATAAAGTAATTATCTCTGCTCATTTCAGCATAGCGTTAAACAATATAATAATAATCAAAATAACCGATAATATAAGTTATTTTAGGGGTACGAGATTCGATGCGGTTAGCAAGTTTTGCAAATAAATTAGTGACTGTATTAATGCTTTGGCTGTGCTTAGCAAGTGTTGCTAACGCCAGTAACAGTATTGACAGTGTGCGGGTATGGCCTGCACCTGAAAATACCCGTATTGTTTTTGACTTAAGCCAAAAAGCTGATTTTAAGTATTTTTCTTTACAATCACCGCAACGCTTGGTGATAGATTTTAAAAATAGTAAAAATAATGCTGCCTTAATGTCGGCGATAAAAGCAGACCGCAGAGTAAAAAAAATTCGCACCAGCACGGCTAAAGAAAAAGGTGCAACTCGCCTAGTGCTTGAGTTGGCTGATGATTATCGAATCTCAGTATTTCCATTGGCGCCTGCTGGCCAATATGGTGATCGGCTTGTTATTGATCTTTATGATAAAAAAAGTCAACCCATTGCAACACACGATAATAGTCAAGGTAAGCGTGATATCGTTATTGCGATTGTCGCCGGTCATGGCGGAGAAGACCCTGGTTCCATCGGCCCAACTGGAACCTATGAAAAACGGGTTACTTTAAAGATTGCGCAAAAACTCGCTAAGCTTATTGATAACAAAGCGGGATTAAAAGCGGTAATGATCCGCAGTGGCGATTATTATGTTGATCTAAATCGTAAAACTGAATTAGCCAGAAAATCTAAAGCCGATTTACTTATTTCCATTCACGCCGATGCCTTTACCTCGCCAAAGCCCAATGGCGCTTCTGTATTAGTACAAGCTACGCGCCGAGCTGACTCAGAATTTACTCGGTGGATACAAAACCGGGAAAAAAATTCAGAACTTTTAGGCGGTGCAGGCGAAACCATTAGAAAAACTAAGGATGACAACTTAGCCATCGCCCTTGCTGATATGAAGAAAGAATATACTATGGCAAGTAGTTATGACTTTGCTGAGCATGTTGTTAAACAATTAAAAAAAGTAACAAAGTTACATAAAAAACGCCCTGAACGTTTGAGTTTAGCTGTTTTGAAGTCTTCAGATATACCGTCAGTGTTAATCGAAACTGGCTTTATTTCTAATCCGCAAGAAGAAAAACGCTTAAACAATGCTCGGCATCAAGATAAATTAGCTAAAGCAATATACACCGCAGTTGATGATTACTTTTCTGGCAACCCACCTGATGGGACATTAATCGCAGCGATGCGTGTTCGCGAACATAAAATTAGCCGCGGGGAGTCACTATCTGTTGTCGCTCAACGCTATAAAGTTTCTGTTCGTCAGTTAAAGTCAGCCAATAATCTTAAGTCCAATGTTGTTAGAATTGGCCAAACACTAAAAATACCACAAGCAGATTAATCTACGCATGAGCATAGCAATATTACCCGCTCGCCTGGCGAACCAAATAGCCGCAGGTGAAGTGGTTGAACGACCAGCTTCCGTTGTAAAAGAATTAGTTGAAAATAGCATTGATGCTGGCGCCACAACGATTAGGGTTGATATAGAAAAGGGTGGTGCCAAGCGTATTCGTATTATTGATAATGGTAAGGGGATCGTAAAAGACGAGTTAGCTTTAGCATTGAGTCGACATGCCACGAGTAAAATTAAAGACCTTGATGATCTTGAAGCGATCAGTAGTTTAGGGTTTCGTGGTGAGGCGTTAGCCAGTATTAGTTCTGTTGCGCGTTTAACCTTAACATCTAAACCAGAAGAACAAAGTTCTGCATGGCAAGCCAGTGCTGATGGTCGCGATATGGCTGTTGCGATTAAGCCGGCTGCCCATCCTGATGGTACCACTATTGATGTTAGCGATTTATTTTTTAATACGCCGGCGCGCCGAAAATTTTTACGCACGGAAAAAACAGAATTTGCTCATATTGAAGAAGTGATCAAACGAATTGCTTTAGCACATTTCGATATCAGCTTTGTGCTGACGCATAACCATAAAGTGGTTAAACAATTTCGTGTCGCGAATTCGTCAATTCAACGCAGTAAACGTGTTGCACAAGTGTGTGGCCAAAAATTTATTGATCATGCCATTGAAGTGGACTGCGAGCACGAAGGGCTGCATTTACATGGTTGGATTGCTCAGCCCAGTTTTTACCGTAATCAAAATGACTTAAGTTACAGTTATGTTAATGAAAGAATGATGCGTGACAAGTTGATTAATCATGCTATTCGTCAAGCTTATGCTGATCTACTGCCCAGTGATGGTTATCCTGCATTTGTGTTATTTTTAAAGCTCGATTTTCGTGATGTGGATGTTAATGTTCATCCGGCCAAGCATGAAGTACGATTTCATCAAGGACGCTATGTCCATGATTTCATCTACTCAGTGTGCAACCGTGCTTTGCAAAATGAGTTATCTCTTAATATCGATAATAGCACCGGTGAAGTATTAACCTCGGCGCATGATGATGAAACTCATCAGTCAGCTGATAATCAAAATAGCGATTTTGTAACGCCGTTAAAAACCAATACAATTAGCACTCAGCAAAATTATCCCGCAGACCGCGTTGCGTCAGCTAATCAAGGTGAGCAGCGTTCAGTTCATTATACTGGCCAAAGCCGAGCACAACATTATTCAGCAAAAATTAATCCGCAAGCGAGCAAAGCTTATAGCGATTTAATGACGCCATTAGCCATTGATGCTCAAATAACAGAACCTCAAGTAGCACAAACTTCAGAGCATATCTTGGCATCATCAATACCGACAACTGATGCATCGGTAATGCAAGATGAAGAGGCCAATTATACAAAAGTATTGTATTGGCAGGCGCCAAATTACCTGGTGTTTCAACAACAACAAACATTGCGTTTATTGTCAGTAAAGAAAATTGATCTCATGCTCAGGCTGCAGACCGTTAAGCAACGTTGGCATGAAAAGCTTGTGAGTCAGCCGTTATTATTGCCGATAAAAATTAGTGTCAGTGAAAAAGTGGCGCAATTTGTCGAAATGAATACTCATCAGTTTCAACATATGGGGATGGAGATCCGACAATTAAATAACCGCCAAATACAAGCGCGACAGTTTCCAGCTTTATTGAGAAATAAAGACGTAGCTAACAGTTTTGATAGATTAATTAAGCAGTTAAATGTCGAAAATTATAAAGGTGTACATTCAGAAATTGATTGGCAAATGGCCTTAGCAGAACTGATGTTAAGTGAGGAAACGAGTCAAGCACATGCATTACAAGTATGGCGAAACGCTCAAAGTTATTTTAATTGTCAATTTGAACAGCAACTACGCTTGAATTCTGTCGCGATAGACCTCACATCTTCTATAAATCAGTTAAAGTAACCTATTGCGATAATGACTAACGTGGTAAACAAACAACACATCGACGCGAAACAGCCGCCAGTTATTTGTTTAATGGGGCCAACAGCCTCAGGAAAAACAGCGTTAGCAATGGCGTTATATGATGCATTACCGTGCGATATTATCAGTGTTGATTCGGCGTTAGTTTTTAAAGGTATGGATATAGGGACAGCGAAGCCAACAGCTAAAGAGCTAGCAGCATACCCTCATCAATTGATCGATATTAGAGATCCAAGTGAGAGTTATTCTGCTGCCGATTTTTGTCAAGATGCCCTCAAAGCTATAGCAAAAAGTCGTGCAAATGGCCGTATACCTTTATTGGTTGGTGGCACCATGATGTACTTTAAGAGCTTGATTGATGGGATTTCGCCACTACCAGAGGCTGATCAAAATATTCGTCAAGCAATAGCATTAGAGGCCGCCGATAAAGGCTGGCTAGCGATGCATGAAGAGTTACAAGCTTTTGACCCGGTTTCAGCCCAGCGTATTCATCCTAATGATCCGCAGCGACTTGCCCGTGCAATAGAGGTATACCGGATCACAGGTAATACTTTGACACAATTGACTGAAATAAAAGGTGATAAAGTTGACGGAAATGTTTTACAGTTTGCAATAGCACCAAAAAATCGCAGTGATTTGCATGCACGTATTGAGTTACGCTTTAATCAAATGATAGCGCAAGACTTTAAACAGGAAGTTATTGCTTTAAAGCAAAGAGATGATTTACATCTTGACCTACCGGCAATTCGCTGTGTCGGCTATCGTCAAATGTGGCAGCATTTAGCGGGTGACTATGATCATGATGAAATGATTTTTAAAGGTGTTTGTGCTACCCGTCAACTAGCAAAACGACAATTAACCTGGTTACGAAATTGGCAAAATTTACATTGGTTGCACATGGAAGATGAAAATAATTTGCAAGTTATTTTATCGACAGTAAGCAAACTTTAAACATTGATGTATAATTAAAATAGTTGTGCATTAACCAACTAGTTTTATTGAATAATTTTAATAAAATAATTGAATATTTAACTTTACCTAAAAATAACAAAAGGGGCCAAATAATGGCAAAGGGGCAATCTTTACAAGACCCATTTTTGAATGCGTTACGTCGTGATCGTATTCCAGTAGCAATTTACTTAGTTAATGGCATTAAACTACAAGGGCAAGTAGAGTCATTTGATCAATTTGTAATTTTACTTAAAAATACCGTTAGCCAAATGGTTTATAAGCACGCTATTTCTACAGTCGTGCCAGCGCGAGCAGTATCTACTATGCCAGCCCCACAAGCCAATCAACCCGGCTACAATCAGGATTCAGAAGATTAATGGCAAAAGCTAGTATTGTATGGAGTCGCTCATTTGTTTGATAGGTATCAAGCAGGTGAGCAGGCGATACTTGTTCATTTAGATTTCCCAGATGATAACACCCGAGAGGACCTACAAGAGTTCGAAATGCTTGTAGATTCTGCTGGGATAACCGCGTTAAATACGATTACAGGTAAACGCGATACCCCGCACCCTAAATATTTTGCAGGTACAGGTAAAGCGCAAGAAGTTGCAGATGCTGTACGTATGTTTGATGCAAATATTGTCTTATTTAATCATAGCTTATCGCCATCACAGGAAAAAAATATTGAAGCACTCTGTGAATGTAGAGTAGTTGATCGCACAACACTTATTTTAGATATTTTTGCCCAACGGGCACGAACGCACGAGGGCAAATTACAAGTTGAGCTGGCACAGTTACGTCATATTAGTACGCGGCTAATACGTGGTTGGACACACTTAGAGCGTCAAAAAGGTGGTATCGGCTTACGCGGACCCGGTGAAACTCAACTTGAAACCGATAGACGGTTATTGCGTGAGCGTATGGTTAATATTCGCAAACGTTTAGCAAAAGTTGAAAAGCAAAGACAGCAGGGGCGTCGTGCGAGAAATCGCGCCGAGATCCCAACTGTTTCTTTAGTTGGCTATACCAATGCTGGTAAATCAACACTATTCAATAAAATTACACAAGCTGACGTTTATGCAGCTGACCAATTATTTGCTACTTTAGATCCTACGTTACGAAAAATAGAGGTGGATGACGTTGGCCGTGTAATTCTTGCAGATACTGTCGGTTTTATTCGACATTTACCTCATGATTTAGTTGCCGCGTTTAAAGCAACGCTGACTGAAACAAGAGAAGCAGAGTTATTACTACATGTTATTGATATTTCTGATGAGCGACGAAGTGAAAATATTGAACAAGTGGAAGAAGTACTGAAAGAAATTGAAGCGGGCGATGTACCACAATTACTCATTTGCAATAAAATCGACCTATTAGATGATGTTGAACCAAGAATTGATCGTGACGACCAAGGTTTGCCGATTCGTGTTTGGCTGTCAGCACAACAGGGTATTGGTATTGAACTATTATTTCAAGCACTTGCAGAGCGATTAGGTAAACAAATAGTTAAGCATCTACTTTGCTTACCGCCCAGCGCAGGTAAGCTGCGTGGTCAACTTTATCAGTTAAATTGTATAACAAACGAACGTTATGATGAACAGGGAAACTGTTTAATGGAGATAAAATTACCCATTAGAGAGTGGAATCAGTTATTAAAACAAGACGAAACAGAAATAGAGCACTTTATTCAAACTTAACAGACTGATATATTAGATTGTTTATATAGCAGTTAGCGCATTCATTTTTTTATAGCGGAGATTACCATGGCGTGGAATGAACCGGGGAATAACGAAAAAGATCCCTGGAAAAATAAAGGTGGCAAAAACCAAGGTCCACCTGACTTAGACGATTTATTAAAAGATATTGGCAATAAATTTGGCGGTATTTTTGGCGGCAAAAATTCAGGAGGCGGCTCTGGAAAAAGTTTTTCTAGTATCGGCATCATGGTATTGCTTGTTGTTGCTATTTTGGTCTACGCCTTTAACGGTTTTTATACCATTAAAGAGGCTGAGAAAGGCATCGTTTTACGCTTTGGTCAATATGCCGGCATGATTGAACCGGGCTTAAGCTGGAAATGGACATTCGTTGACCGTATTATTCCCGTTGATATGCAAACTACACGTAACCTTCCTTCGTCAGGCTTTATGCTTACGAAAGATGAGAACGTGGTGCGCGTAGAGATGGAAATTCAATACCGTGTTGTTGATGCCCGTAACTACATTTTTAGTGTCACTAATGCTGACGAAAGTTTAAGTGAATCGCTTGATAGTGCTTTACGTTATGTCATTGGTCACGAAAACATGGATGCTATTTTAACCAGTGGCCGTGAAGAAGTGCGCCAATCGGTCTGGCAAGAGCTAGAAAAAATCATTGAACCTTATAACCTAGGTTTGATCATCGTCGATGTTAACTTCAAGGATGCTCGTCCTCCTGAAGAAGTAAAAGATGCTTTCGATGATGCGATTGCAGCACAAGAAGATGAAGTACGCTTCTTACGTGAAGCTGAAGCTTATGCCAGAGGCATTGAACCGCGTGCTCGTGGACGTGTTAAACGTTTAGAGCAAGAAGCTTTGGCGTATAAGTCACAAATATTGCTCGATGCAGAAGGTGATGTAGCACGTTTTAACAAGTTGCTACCTGAGTATCAAGCAGCGCCTGCAGTAACTCGTCAGCGTATGTATATTAAGTCAATGGAAAACGTTTATAGTAACACCAGTAAAGTTATGGTGGATGTAGACGGCGGTAATAATATGATTTACCTACCGTTAGACAAAATTATGCAACAACAATCTGGCGGTCAACGCAGCACTCAGCAGCAATCACCAACGATGAATCAACCGTCAACGAATAACAATACGTCACCAACGTTATCCGGCGGCCGTAGTGATCGTTTCAATAATGGGAGAGGTTAAGCCATGAAAAATTTTCTATTGGCAGTAATTGCCCTATTACTTGTGCTGACAGTTTCTTCTGTTTTTGTGGTTTTTGAAGGCCAACGTGGTATCGTTTTTCAATTTTCAAAAATTACCCGTGATAGTGAAACGGGTAACATGAAAGTGTATGAGCCGGGTTTACATTTTAAGTTTCCATTTATTAACACGGTTCGTAAAATTGATGCTCGTATTCAGACCTTGGATGAAGCGCCCGATCGTTTCGTAACCTCTGAAAAGAAAGATTTAATGGTCGATTCATTTGTTAAATGGCGTATCGTTGATTTTTCTACTTACTACCTTCGTACGTCAGGTTCAATTGAAAATGCTCGAGCGTTATTGAAGCAGAAAGTCAATAATGGTTTACGTACTGAATTTGGTAATCGCACGATAAAAGAAATCGTTTCAGGTGATCGAGACGAGATCATGGCACAAGCCTTAGAAAGTGCGGCAAGTAGCCGTGAAGACTTAGGTATTGATGTCATTGATGTCCGTATTAAAGCGATTAACCTGCCTACCGAAGTGAGTAACTCAATATACGAGCGTATGCGTGCTGAACGTACTGCTGTGGCGAAAGAACATCGTTCTAAAGGTCAAGAGCAAGCGGAAATTATTCGCGCTACCATAGATGCGAAAGTTACCGTGATGCTAGCAACAGCGCAGAAAAATGCACAAGAAATTCGTGGTGAAGGTGATGCGTCTGCAGCAAAAGTTTATGCTGATTCATATAGCCAAGATGCAGAATTCTATAACTTTTATCGTAGTTTAGAAGCTTATGAGAAAAGCTTTAGCTCTAAGAGTGATATCTTAGTGGTTAAGCCTGACAGCGACTTTTTTAATTACTTAAAAGATGCTAAGAAAGCTAAATAGTCTTTAGTGTTAGGTCGGTATATTGAAAAGCCATGACACTGTCATGGCTTTTTTATTTTTAAAATCAAATATATCGACGTTGATTGGCAAAAAATATCAGGTGAAAAATGTTATCTACATTACTTATGGCAGTAGCTATTGCCCTTATCATTGAAGGTTTAATTCCCGCGCTGTTTCCGAATAAATGGCGAGCTTATGTTTTAAAATTGGCCAATGAGCCGGTTAGTGCTATTCGTCAAATTGGGATTTTTTTGGTATTCATCGGCCTCTTACTGTTTTGGCTGGTAAATTAATTCCTTTGCTAACTCTGCACTATTACTCACTTTTTTTTTATCGCGCTAAAAATCAACAATTATTGCTTGGACTCAATATTGATATTTGATAGAATCCCCGCCTAATTTTCTTACCAATATGTGAACATGGGTAAAAACGTCGTAGTTCTAGGCACCCAATGGGGTGACGAAGGTAAAGGTAAAGTCGTCGACTTACTTACTGATAAAGCAAAATATGTAGTGCGCTATCAAGGTGGCCATAATGCAGGTCATACACTAGTCATTAACGGTGAAAAAACCGTTTTACACCTTATTCCATCTGGCGTATTACGTGATAACGTAAAATGTTTAATCGGTAATGGTGTTGTTCTTTGTCCTAAAGCACTTATGACCGAAATGGCAATGTTAGAAGAGCGTGGCGTCCCAGTACGTGAGCGTCTTTTAATTAGCGATGCATGTCCGTTAATTCTTCCTTATCACAATGCCTTAGATGCAGCTCGTGAAAAAGCACGTGGTAGTAAAGCTATCGGTACTACAGGTCGTGGTATTGGTCCAGCTTACGAAGATAAAGCAGCTCGCCGTGGTTTACGTGTTGGTGATTTATTTTGCGCAGAGTCATTTGCTGCAAAGTTAAAAGAAATTATGGAATACCATAACTTCGTATTAACACAGTATTATAAAGCTGAACCAGTAAGCTACGAAGAAGTTTTGGCTGACGCTATGGCTGTTGCAGAAACAATCAAAGGCATGGTTGCTGATATCTCTGAAATGTTAGATCAAGCGCGTAAAGCGGGTGAATCTATCATGTTTGAAGGTGCACAAGGTACATTGCTTGATATTGATCACGGTACATACCCATACGTAACGTCGTCTAATACTACTGTTGGTGGCGTTGCTACGGGTAGTGGTTTTGGTCCACTTTATTTAGATTATGTTTTAGGTATCACTAAAGCATACACGACACGTGTTGGTTCTGGTCCGTTTCCAACAGAGCTAGACGACGAAGTTGGTCATCACCTAGGTACTGTAGGCCATGAATTTGGTGCTACAACGGGTCGTGAACGTCGTTGTGGCTGGTTTGATGCCGTTGCAATGCATCGTGCAGTGCAAGTCAATAGTATCAGTGGCTTTTGTTTAACTAAGCTTGATGTTTTAGATGGCTTAGAAACCTTAAAAATCTGTATTGGCTATAAAACGGCAGAAGGTGACGTGATCACTGTGCCACCAACAGCAGCTGAAGGCTACGAAAAAATTACGCCAGTATATGAAGAAATGCCAGGTTGGAGCGAAACAACCGTTGGTGCTACTTCTGTTGACGCTTTACCAGCGAACGCAATTGCTTACATCAAACGTATTGAAGAAGTAACCGGTGTTCCAGTTGATATTATATCAACTGGCCCCGATCGTGTTGAAACTATGATCTTAGTTAACCCGTTTGACGAATAACTAAATTTCACCGTTTTCATAACGTTTTAAAAACCACCTTTTACGGTGGTTTTTTTATTTCTAAAATTGCTTGATTATTCAAGACGAAGTTCTCTAAATTTTATCAAAAATAATTCAAAAAAATAGATACTACCCGTGTTATTTCTTATGCCTAAATTAAGCTGGTATAACTAACATTAAGTGAACTGCGGCGAAATTCTGTTATCTGCAATGAAATGAACCAAAGAGGGCTACTTTGATAAGTAAAACGGCCGTTTTAAACTAAAGTTTTATAATTAGGCGAGGCAAGAGAGAACAATCGCTTCCAAGGCTCATTTCCAAATGAATACTTAATACATTATGCTGAATATTCAGCTAAGTAATGTGAAATATGAAACAGCTAACGCTATATTATTTATAGCTTGTAGCGAATTAATATATACAAAACAGCTTGAAATTAGCAGGCGCATTGCAATACCATATAAAACAATGATAATGAATATAAACACCATGAATTGTTGCAGATGCAACATTTAGTGCAACTAACTCACGCATTACACTCACCGATTAGGAACAGATATGACAGATTTTCGCCAACAAGCACTTGATTATCACGCTTACCCAACACCAGGGAAAATAAGTGTTGAATTAACCACCGCAGCTGAAACGAGTGAAGATCTCTCGCTTGCTTATAGTCCTGGTGTTGCTGAGCCTGTTCGTGCTATTGCTGAAAATCCTGATGATGTTTACAAATATACCGGCAAAGGTAATACCGTTGCGGTGATTACCAATGGTACCGCTATTTTGGGGTTAGGTAACTTAGGACCAATGGCTGCTAAGCCTGTCATGGAAGGCAAAGCTTTATTGTTCAAACGTTTTGCTGGCATCAACTCTTTCGATATTGAAGTTAAACATAGAACAGTTGAAGATTTTGTTAATACCGTGGCGAATATCGCGGATAGCTTTGGTGGCATAAACTTAGAAGATATTAAAGCGCCTGAGTGTTTTGCTATTGAAAAAGCGTTAATTGAACGTTGTAAAGTACCGGTATTTCATGATGATCAACACGGTACGGCAATTGTTACTGCCGCAGGCATGATTAATGCCCTAGAAATTCAAGGCAAAGAGCTTCGTCATGCCAATATCGTGTGTATGGGCGCAGGTGCAGCAGCCATTGCTTGTATGGAATTGTTGATTAAATGTGGCGCACAACGCGAAAAAATCTACATGCTCGACACTAAAGGTGTTATTCACACCCGCCGTGATGATCTTAATGAATACAAAAAATTATTCGCCAATAACACTGATAAACGTACATTAGAAGAAGCTATTGATGGCGCTGACGTGTTTGTTGGTGTTTCTGGACCTAATGTACTATCAGCAGCAAATGTAAAACTGATGGCCCCTAAGCCAGTGATTTTTGCTTGTTCAAACCCCGATCCAGAGATTAAACCCGAACTAGCACTTGCAACACGTGATGACTTAATCATTGCTACTGGGCGTTCAGACTACCCGAACCAAGTAAATAATGTGCTTTGCTTTCCATTTATTTTCCGTGGAGCTTTGGATGTACGTGCACGTACCATTAATGACGAAATGAAAATAGCAGCTGTACATGCTATTCGCACCTTAGCAAAAGAAGAAGTGCCTGCTGAGGTGTTAGCAGCTAGTGGTAGTGAAAGCTTAGTATTTGGTAAAGATTATATTATTCCCAAGCCCATGGATTCACGTTTACGCTCCGCGGTGGCTATTGCGGTTGCACAAGCTGCAGTAGATTCAGGTGTCGCGGCGTTAGACATGCCAGAAAACTATAATGGCTAACGCTAGCAGGCAAGTGCGCTTTCATAGCTGTTATCTTGGAAATTAAATTAAAGGGAAGCGCGACGCTTCCCTTTTTGTTTAATGTGACTGATTTTGCTATCAGTTAACGACAATCGCCAGCGCTAAAATTAACGGCGTAATTATCGCACTTATCACCGAGAACAACATCGCGGTCACTATGTTAGCCATAACTTTCTTTTGCTTCATCAGGACCGCAACCTTGATTAACGACAAAAATATCGGAGCGAGGGCAATATAAGATAAAACTGATAAATGGTAATAGTGCACAATAGCCATGGTATTGATAAGCGCGAATAGTGAGAACATCAAATAAACATAAAGACTCAGTTTTATACCGTATTTTATGGGGAAATTATTGCGGCCAACGCTTTTATCCGGCTCAATATCGGGAAATTGATTGATGAGTAGTAAGTTATTTGTCAGGAAAAATGGTAGTAAAGAAATTAAGAAAATCCCCCAGTTTATCTCACCAGCTAAAACAAAATAACTGCCCAAAACGATTAATGGTCCAAAGGAAAATCCGCAAGCGGTCAGGCATAAAATAGCTTTTTTATTTATCCATTGAGTATATAAAGTAATGATGCTGACACCAACAAGGCCAATAGCAAGTATCGGCAAACCAACAGTTAGGGTAAAATATAATCCAATAGCGATGGTGATTATTAAGAACAATATCGTCATTTTAGCAATCAACTTAGTCGCTAATGGCGTGGTGATTAACGCACCACTGCCACCACTAAAGGGCGTTTTGGTTGTTACGGCATCTAGTCCACTATGAAAGTCTTGATATTCATTGAGTAAGTTAACACTAATATGCGCCGTTAAAGCGCCAGTTATCAAAAGTACCGCATGGCTAGCATTTATATCATGACCGGTCGCTATTGCTGATGCTATCGCCAGTAAAACTACTGAACAAGTCAGCAATAAAAATGGTAAGCGCATCGCCAAAAGCAAAGCAATTAAGTGTTTTTTCATGATTTTATTCCGTTTAACTATTGTACAAAATATAGCTTACTGGCTATTCGCATTCATGTGAAACGTCGAGGGCAATAAAATTGTCGACTAGGTCAACAAAAGTTTCGAAAGCTAAAGTTAAGCCGATACTTTTATATTGATAATATATCCATCATAATACCCTCGAAATATCGTGGTTATGTTTTTAATTATTAATGAATTGATGAGTTAAACAAATGAATAAAGAAATTAAAGCCTATCTTGCTGACTCAGAATTATTGCTCAATGCTGTCGGCGAGGGTATTTATGGATTAGATGCTCAAGGGCGTGCCATTTTTATCAACCCAGCTGCCGAAGCGATGACCGGTTGGACTTGTGCAGAGTTGTTAGGTCAAAACATTCACCAATTTCATCATCACAGTTATAGCAATGGAGAGCCCTACCCCGCTTGCGATTGTAAAATATTTAATACCGCCATTGATGGTATATCTCGACAAGTGAGTGGTGAGGTATTTTGGCGAAAAGATGGTAGTAGCTTTCCGGTGGAATACACCACACAAGCGGTTTACAAAAACAATTGTCTTATCGGTGCTGTTGCGGTATTTCGTGATGTCAGCCAGCAACAACAAATTGAACTAGCATTGCGTAGCGCCTTAGAAAATGTGCAAACACTTACCGAACAATTGAAAGCAGAAAACACCTATTTACAGAATGAGTTAGCACAAGAGTGGTCATCAGCTGGCATTGTCGGTAATAGCGCCATAATTATTAAAATGTTAGCGCAAGTTGAACTAGTGGCGCAAACCGACAGCACGGTCTTGATCTTAGGTGAAAACGGCACCGGCAAAGAACTTGTTGCCCGTAATATTCACGCTTTAAGCCAACGAAAAAATTCAACCATGGTAAAGGTTAATTGTGCTGCCTTTACACCGAGTTTACTTGAGTCTGAGTTATTCGGTCATGAGAAAGGGGCATTTACTGGCGCAATGGAGCGCCGTAAAGGTCGCTTTGAATTGGCCAATAAGGGCACGTTATTTTTGGATGAAATTGGCGAGTTGTCAATGGAGGCACAAGGAAAATTACTGCGTGTGCTACAAGAACAAGAATTTGAAAGAGTAGGGGGCAGCGAAACAATAAGGGTCAATATACGGGTTATTGCCGCCACTAACCGTGATTTATCGGCAATGATTGCTAATGGCACATTTAGAATCGATTTATTTTATCGCTTGAATGTTTTCCCAATTACTGTGCCGCCGTTGCGTGAACGCCAAGAAGATATTCCACTATTATCACAGGTAATTATTAGTACATTGAACAAAAAGTTAGGTAAAAGTATCAGTGCTATTAGTAATCGCAGTTTAACGCAATTAATGCAATACCAATGGCCGGGTAATATTCGCGAATTACAAAATTTACTCGAACGGGAAATGATTTTAACAAGCTCGTCGATTTTAAACTTTAATTTTAAAAATACTGCGAAAACAGCTACTCCGGAGATAGTTGAAACCTTAGTACAAGTTGAGGCGCGTTATATCTTAAGTATTTTAAAAGCCTGTAAATGGCGTATTGGTGGTGACACAGGCGCTGCAAAGCAATTAGGTTTGCCTGAGAGTACTTTGCGCTCTCGAATGAAAAAACTCAACATTACTCGCCCTAACTAAAAGCCTGAGTAATATACATACAGAATGCGCGATATATCGCGGCTGTGCGATATGCCGTGGTTTACGCTAGTATTAGCTTTTTGTTTTTTTGTTGAAATAAACTTATTAAACAGTGCGTTATGATTTTTTTGTGACATGGTTTATATTTTGCTATTGGCAACTATCCTAAGGTTAGTGCTAGTAGTAAACCATGAAGTTTGATTTTAAAGAAGAAGATTTAATTATTAAGCCTTACAAGACTGAATCCGCGGTCTATGTACGTAAGCAAAAAGGTCGTTATCAACGTATTCGACAATTCACCGGCTTAGCCTTCGTGTTATTGTTTGTTCTGGTGCCTTGGCTTAACTTTCAAGGTCATCAAGCGATACTGTTAGACATTGGCAAGCAACAGTTCCATATTTTCTCGCAAACATTTTTCCCACAAGATTTTACCCTCTTAGCGGGGGCGTTAATTGTTAGCTGCTACTTACTATTTTTTGTTACCACTTGGCTTGGCCGAATTTGGTGTGGTTATACCTGTCCGCAAACGGTATGGACCTTCGCTTATATTTGGGTCGAAGAATGGTTAGAGGGCAGTCGAAATCAACGCATTAAGCGCGATAAACAGCCGATAACCTTAGACACCTTGGCAAGAAAATCTGCTAAGCACCTTATTTGGGGGCTAATGGCGTTTCTTACAGCCACCACTTTTATTAGCTATTTTCTACCCGCTCGAGCGCTATATCTCGATTTATTACAGTGGCAGTGGGACAGTTTAACAACACTGTGGGTATTATTTTTTGCTGTTTGCACTTATGGCAATGCGGGTTGGCTACGCGAAAAAATGTGTATTTACATGTGTCCCTATTCGCGTTTTCAATCGGCCATGTTTGATAAAAATACTTTGTTGGTTGCCTATAACAAATTACGTGGCGAAAACCGCGGCGCTCGCAAGCGTAAAGATGATCCAAAAGCTCTAGGTTTAGGTGATTGTGTTGACTGCAACCTGTGTGTAGAAGTGTGCCCAGTTGGCATTGATATTCGTAATGGTTTGCAATATGAGTGCATTAATTGTGGTGCTTGTGTTGACGCCTGTGATCAAACCATGAGCAAATTTAATTATGCTAAAGGACTCATCAGTTATACCAGTGAAAATGCCTTGTTAGGCAAAAAAACAAAATTGTTTAGAGCGAAAATTATCGGTTATGGCATCCTATCAATATTAGCGATGTTGTTTATGGTTTATACCATTGAAGCACGGGTGCCCATTGAGTTTTCTGTTTTACGAGACCGCGGTGCATTATTTCAACTCGACTTTAAAGATAATGTTACCAATAGTTACCTATTAAAAATTACCAACAAATCGCAAATCGATCGAAAATTTAACATCAGCGTACTAAATAATAATGTCAGTTTAAGTGTCGATAATAATATATTCATTAAAGGCGGTGAAATCGTCAGTGTGCCAGTACATTTAACCATGACGTCTGATGCCATTAAAGAGCGGGTAAGTGAAGTATCATTGCAGGTAAGTGTTAGCGATATGCCTGAGGTAAAACGGGTAACCGTAACTAAGTTCTTTGCAAATTAGCCCGTTTATTTTCATTAATAAAAATAATATAAACAGTTGGTTATGTTAGCATTCAGCATGACAAAAGATAAAAGACGCCAATTGGACGTCTTTTATCTATTTAAGCTAAAATAGCGTTTTTCTACGTATGAAATGCCAATGCATTCCATTGAACGATAGGCGAAGCAGGCGCGAAATAAGAGTGGATGAGCAATGACCAAAACCATCAAACAAAGAATATCGAATATTGCCCTTGTAGTTGAAGACTACGATGACGCGATTGCCTTCTATACCGAAAAATTAAACTTTCAACTGATCGACGATACTGATTTAGGCGGCGGAAAACGTTGGGTGCAAATATCACCACCAAATGCTAACGGTACCAACATATTACTTGCTAAGGCGAGTAACGAGCAGCAAAGCCAATCAGTGGGTAACCAAGCCGGTGGGCGAGTATTTTTATTTTTGCAAAGCAATGACTTTTGGCGGGACTATCACGAGATGAAAACTCAAGGCGTTGAGTTTACCGAAGAGCCACGCGAGGAAGCATATGGCACCGTAGTGGTATTTAAAGATTTATATGGCACTAAATGGGATTTACTGGAGTTGAAGGACACTAGTTGGTAGTGTTTCACTATTGCTCAACGCTTAACTTATAGTTGTCAGCTAGCAGTTAAAACGACTATAAACATGGCAGAAAGATATTAAGCAATAAAGTTAAAGCAAAATAAAATAGAAACATAAAAAAGGCGCTAATCAGCGCCTTTTCTATTTTCGTCGTTACATTTACTCATCTTCAATTTCAGCTTCGTATTCACTAAAGTCAGTAATGCCTTGTGCCTCTAAAGCTCTGCGAACACTCGCAGGTAATTTTTGTGTGTTATCTTTTGCTAAGTCACCATCGTCTGGCAATGGTTGACCAGTAAAAGCATGTAAAAATGCTTCACATAATAGTTCGCTGTTAGTCGCATGACGTAGGTTGTTGACCTGGCGTCGCGTTCTTTCATCGGTTAGCACTTTTAACACACGTAAAGGGATAGACACGGTGATCTTTTTTACTTGTTCACTTTTCTTCCCGTGTTCGGCGTATGGGTTAATATATTCGCCATTCCACTCTGCCATGAATATTCCTCAATGCTTAATTAATTGCGATAAACCTATATGGTTAAATCTAGCCGCTAAATAGGCTATTTATAAGTTTATTCTTAGCTGCTGATTTTACTGGTTGTGGGGCGTGAGTCAATAACGAATGTGTAGAAGTTTAGATGTCTAAAGTTCTTGACCGCAAGCGTTAAACCGTTTAGATTTATAGACGTCCAAACATCTATATAGAAGAACGTCTATTCTGGAGCAGACATGAGCGAAAAAAAAATTGCCACTATTGCGGTTAGAGCAGGTATAAATAGCGACCAACAGCACGGTGGTGTGATCCCTGCTATTCACCTCTCAAGTACCTATGCACTCAAGGGCTTTAATAAAAAACGTCAGTTCGACTATTCGCGCACCGGCAACCCAACACGCGCAACGTTTGCTCAAGCCATTGCTGATTTAGAACAAGGTGCTGTCGGTATTGTCACCAGCACCGGCATGTCGGCAGTACACCTAATTTGCCAATTGTTATCAACTGAAGACACTGTGGTTATTCCACACGATTGTTACGGTGGCAGTTTTCGATTATTTACCCATTTAGCTAAACGTGGACAATTTAATCTAGTGGTGGTTGATCAAAATGATCAAAAAGCCTTGTCTCAGGCATTAGCAACAAAACCAAAACTGGTGTTAATCGAAACACCGAGTAATCCACTCTTACGTTTAGTCGATATTGCTGCTGTTACCGCACAAGCACATGCTGCTGGCGCACTAGTTGCGGTTGATAACACCTTTTTATCACCCGCATTACAGCAGCCATTAGTGCTAGGTGCAGATATTGTTTTTCATTCCACCACTAAATACATCAATGGTCACAGTGATGTTGTCGGCGGTGTTTTGGTGACGAAAGATCAAAGCTTGGGTGAAGAGCTAGCATGGTGGGCAAATTGTATTGGCATCACAGGATCAGCATTTGATAGTTATTTGGCGTTAAGAGGTTTGAAAACCCTGCCAATACGCATGAAGCAGCATCAAATAAACGCCAATGCCGTAGCGCAGTTTCTTGTTCAGCATCAGGCTATTGAACAGGTGTACTTTCCGGGCTTAGTTGCTCATCCACAACATGCCTTGGCAAAAAAACAGCAGGCTGACTTTGGCGCTATGATCAGCTTTGAACTTAAAGGGGGTGTTGAGGCGGTGAAAGTACTGTTCGACAAACTTGAACTGTTCACCCTAGCACAATCGTTGGGTGGTGTTGAAAGCTTGATCAGTCATCCGTCAACCATGACCCACGCCGGAATGGAAATTGAAGCACAACTTGCCGCCGGTATTACTCAGTCATTAGTGCGACTTTCTGTCGGAATTGAAGATGTTGACGATATTCTTGCCGATCTGGCTCAGGCGCTTGATGCTAGTCAACTGTAGTTTAATGCATATATTTAGCTCAATGGTCAATGACATAAAAATTTAATAGTGCGGATAGTTTAATGTCCCTTGGTAATAAAATGATAGATTCAAATGTAGCGGTAAAGCCTACGCAGTCGAATAATAAATTGGCCAAAACGGCCAGTAACGTACATAAATTTGGTGGTAGTAGCTTAGCCACCGCCGCGTGTATTGAACGCGTTATCGATATAATTCGTCAACATTGTCAGTTAAACGATGTGATCGTGGTATCAGCTAATGGCAATACCACTGACTCGCTATTTAGCACTTATCAGCTTGCTAGTGAACTTGAAGAGCTTATACAGCTCAGTGCTGGAAACGCGGTTAAAAATAGTGAAATTGATAGCTTAAAAACGCAACTAAGCCAGGCCATTAATGCCTTAGATATTGCTCAATTAACCTTAATTAACACCTTGCTAAATAAAGCGAATGCTGCGCGACTACAAGGTTTGCTTGCCGATGATATTGCAGACATATCGCTAAATTTACGAGTTAACCCGACTAAATATCAAAATGACTTGCTCGCCTTTGGCGAAGTATGGTCAGCACGTTTACTGTCAGCACTATTAAGTGAGCGTGTTTGTCCGAGTTATATGTTAGACGCCAGAGATTTTCTTTTGTTGGAAAATGAAAAAACTTGCACCATTGACTATAACGCCAGTCAACATAACTTTATCGAGCTTAAACAAGCTGAGCAAATAGTGGTAGTTACCGGTTATATTGCCCGCAACCAAAAACATGAAACTTGTACGCTTGGGCGTAACGGCAGTGATTATTCAGCAACTATCATGGCGGCGCTTACTGGTGCACGAAATGTTACGCTTTGGACAGATGTAGACGGTATTTATAGTGCTGATCCGCGTGTGGTACCACAGGCAAGAAAATTACACCGTTTACCTAATGCTGTTGCTAATGAGCTTGGTCGTTTGGGTAATCCGGTATTACATGCCAAAACCTTACAGCCATTAACCAATCATAATACTAATTTACATGTCGCTAGCAGTTTTGCACCCGAGATCAGTGGCACGGAAATAGGTAAATTTGGCCAAATAGCGAAGCAAGAACTCTCAGTTACGCATTTAAATGATTTGATCTTAGCCCAGTCGCTTAGCCTACAAGGGTCGTCAGGGCGCAAAGCAATAAAAGAATTTTCACCCGTATGCTACAACCTAGACGAAGGTTATTTAGTGGTAACACAGGCCCAGCAAAAGGCCCTTAGTCAATGGTTGGCCAGTCAAGGTAACCAAGTTGCATTTACCCCTGTGGCGATTATTGCCGTTGTCGGTTATCAGGTGGCAAAGCAAGGTGATATGCGCGCACGCTTTAAAAGAGCATTGCGTCATCAACGGACATTACATTTTGCGCATGCGGAAAACCAACATAGTTATATTGCGGTATTACCTGAGCCTTGTACTAGCGAATGGCTGAATAATATTCATGCCGACATGACCAAAGATGCGAGAAATATCGCGCTTGTTGTGGCTGGCGTTGGCAATATTGGCCAACGATTTTTAGCCATGTTACCCAAGCAATTAACACGGCTACCTGTACTAGAGAATGTCCATTTAGTGGCATTAGTGGGCGCTAGTAAAGCGCTAATTAATACTGATGGCATTGAGGTGAATAATGCCATGGCAAGTTATCAAAAAAGGGCAAAAGCTTATAAAAGTGCGGAGTTAGTCGAGTGGCTAAGTAACCATCCTTATGATGAGTTAGTGGTGGTAGATATCACCCCCAGTGAAGATTTTAGCTTGTTATATCAGCAATTTTTTGATCAAGGCATTCATGTTATTGGTGCGAATAAGTGGGCGGCGTCGTCAGCAAGTGAACATTATCAACAACTGCTCAATAGCGCAAAACAGCATAATAGTTTATGGCTTGGTAATACGACGGTCGGCGCAGGTTTGCCGATTAACTCAACGATTGCTGAATTAATTAATAGTGGCGATGTCATCAGTGAAATTTCTGGTATATTTTCTGGCACTTTGTCTTGGTTATTTCAATATTATGATGGCGTGACGCCGTTTTCTCAGTTGTTAGCCGACGCCTTAGCGCAAGGCTTAACAGAGCCTGACCCGCGCGAAGACTTATCTGGCAGAGATGTCCAACGAAAACTACTTATTTTGGCTAGAATGGCTGGTTTTGAATTATCGTTAGCCGATATTGATTGCCAGAGTTTAGTACCTGAAACACTGCGTGATATACCGTTAGCTGAGTTTTTGCAACGTACTGATGAACTTGATGAGTTGTTTCTACAGCGTTTAAAGCAAGCAAAAGCACAAAACAGTGGCATACGTTATGTGGCACGCTTTGCGAGTGAAAATAACCAAATTAGTGCAAAAGTAAGTTTGGAAGTACTGACTAATGATGATGCATTTACCCAGTTAACGCCGTGCGATAATGTTTTTCAAATTAAGAGTCAGTGGTATCAAGAAAACCCATTAATCATCCGTGGTCCGGGCGCTGGTCGTGATGTTACCGCCGGTGGTATTCATGCTGATTTAGTGACTATTTGTCAGCAACTTAACCATCGCCAGCAGCGAGTGAAAATTAAAGGGATTTAGTCTGTGGATGGTTAACATTCTGAATAATATATTAAGCTCAGATTAGCGTTTGATTATCTGTTTGGCGTCGGCAGTCTGACGCCCAACTCAGCTAAATTTGACATAGTGATTTTTGTCGTTATCGATTCCTGAAGTTTGTTCGTCAAGGCGGGTAAAGAATTATGTTTGTTAGGTTATTTCTTTTTCCATGTAATAAAACCTTTCATCCTCACTTACTAATATAAAACCTTCTCGTTTATAGAGCCGCTGTGCAGGACTAATTTTAAACACTTTTAATGATAACTTTTTCGCGTTTGACTGTTTTGCTAATCGCAACGACTCTGCCAAAGCTTGTGCGCCGATGCCTTTATTTTGAAATGGCCCGTTAACTTGTACATCTCGCAAGTTGCATCCGTCACTATCAAATGACAAACGAAGCGCGCCTATTAGCTCGCCATTAAATAATATATCCCAATTATCTAGCGCCACGATTTGTTCTAGTATTTTAGGTTGCTGCCAATCAACACTGTAGTGAGCGTAAAACGGGTGCATGTTTGCGTAGGTAATTGCCGCGGATGTTAATAAATCGTCAGTAGGTCGATATGAAATCATCGATAAATTCCTTGATGGGCGTAAATTTAATATATTATCCAACAATAAAAGTCATAAGTTATCAGCAAGCTTGGCGCGATTCAACTGTGGTTAACAATGTAACAAATAGGTTTAAAATATCGAAAGGCATTACGCGTTTTTTTAGCATGTGGAGCTGATTTTTTCGATGTTTTAGTTATCTATCACTTGGAGTTTGATTTACTGCTTGGTGTCGGGGTCGACTACACCCAGAGGGGCGTTACACGCCTCTATTATTAACCTCGACCTCTGGATTCCCCATAGCGCCAAACTCAGCAAAAGCTGAAATAGTAATGTTTGCCATTATCGATTCCTGCCGAATGCTCGTCACTGCGCGACGTCAGTTCCAGTTGGAGTTTTTAACCAACCACCTCAAAAGTCATTGGCTTAGGTTGGAAGGTAATTTACCAATTGAAAGTTATAGTCTGTACACCCAGTGACACCATTGCTGTAGCCTTTGGCTTAATTTTATTGATAATACACTCAAAGCTTTTATTTTTTATAGCCTTTAAACCTTTTCTACATTTGCAGTTACTTAGAAGGTTTAAAGGAGGAAATGTCATGAAGAAATTTTTGCTTAGCGCGTTATTCTTGCCTATCTCGTTAGCCGCTTGCTCCAAGCAGGTCGTCGATTGCACTGTATTTCCAGCTCAAGAAAGTTCACTTTATATATTGCCATATGAAGTGGGAACTGCTCGAACTGTTTATGCCTCAACAGAACATTATCGAGCTGCAAATAAAGGGGTGGGTACGTTTGCAATAGATTTTATTATGCCTATTGGCACAATAGTGCTTGCGTCTAGAGATGGCGAAGTGGTCAGTGTCCGGGAAGTTTTTCAAGATGGAAATAATAAAGATTTGGCAGAAAACTATATCTTTATTCAGCATGATGATGGCACAGTCGCAAGATACTTCCATCTTACACAAAATGGCGCTTTGGTAGAAAAAGGCACTAAAGTCAAAGCGGGAGATATTATAGGTTTAAGTGGCAATACGGGACAAAGTGGTGGCCCTCATTTGCACTTTGATGTGCAAAAGTGTGGGCCAAATTTGCCACCCAATTATAATGCTTTACCTTGTGGTCAAACGGTACCGATCACCTTTAAAAATACAGATAATCAAACTTGTGGGCTAAAGAGTGGGATAGAATATAAAGCGCTCGAACATTGATTAAAAAGTGAATAGGCCCAGCCCTGTTATGCCGGCGATTTCTTATCTTCTAGCTTCTATCTTTAATTCGACACACTAACAATACCGTGTGTTTTGTAGGGTAAAAAATCGGCGTTTGATTTACTGCTTGGTGTCGGGGTGCCGACTACACCCAGAAGGGCGTTACACGCCGCTTTTTTTAACTTCGGCCTCTGGACTCCCCGTGGCGCCCACTCAGCTAAAACTGAAATAGTAATTTTTACCGTTATCGATTCCTGACGAATGCTCGTCCCTGCGCGACGTCAGGTCCAGCCATCGACGTACAAGGATGTACTAATGCCGTGAAGGCAGTGATGCCTAAGAATGGTCATGGCTGTCATCGATTAACGGCGCTAAAAAATTAATATTTCAACGCTGAGATGGGAATTAACGATCGTTAAACGTCCGTGAAAGTAAATCGCTCGAAAGGGTTACGGAAGATAAGCGATCACTCTGATCTGCTTGGGTAAAATGCTGAATAAAATATTAATGTTCAGCTATTGCTGGCAGGACGCCAGCAAAGCGAAGTAGCACATGGATGTGCGTTCTGAGCGTTAGCTCGATACATTATTATTTTATGAAGAATACATTTTTCAGCAGCGCCGAGGGAGTCCAGAGGGAGGTCGGCGTCAGCCTCCCTTTGGGTGTAGTCGCCACGGCGACAATAATAAAACAAAGCAGAGAACTTAAATATGCACCAGAATTTACCTACTTTTGAGTAGGGGATGTCTTCTACTTCTTATGTGTTAGGTAAAATAACTCAAAACTGAACTATAGAAAACTAAAAGGACACCAAAGACTTGCAGTTTTAAGCCTCCAATTGAAGATTGAATCAAGTTTTTTTGTAAATTACTTATTTGTTCACTATAGGCATTATTATTTTGGCTTACCCTAGACTCTAAAGTTTGTAATTTTTCACCAAGTTCTTTTTTATTTCTCTTAACATCATCGTTGAGCCAGCTTATTTTTGTTTCTAATAGTTCAATTTTTTCTTCCAATGTAGTTGGAACTACATACCCTCGGCCGCTAATTTCTATCGGAGGTAACACTATTGAAGCACTACCATTAATGTTTTTGCACTCTTGTTTTTTCCAAGGTCTTTGCTTATACCAGCCAGATATTAATCCTAACAATGTGTTATTTTTAAATAACCCTATATTGGAATTAATTGAAATTAAAATAAGCAAGCCACCAGTTAATTGCATCAAGAGTGAGACAAACTCATTTACTTCTGCATAGTTGTAACATAAATAGTTATTATTAAAACACTCCGTATTTAGGAGTAGAAAATGAATAGCAATTATTGGGATCAGAGAAAAGACAGGCCACGCTTTAATAAAAATCCATTTAAAAAGTTTAATCATAATTGGAGTCTATATTTTACCTAAGAACTTAATTAGATAAAACTTTCCTCTTTTCATACCTGAAACTTTCCATCCTACTTAAGCCATTAATAGCAAATCTAAAAAACTATTACCACTGCTAACTTACCGTTATATCAGTCATTTTATGTTTTGAGTAAATTAGCCATGTTTCTCGTTTGCTAGCGAACAAGCGCTGTAGACGGTCGACAAAGACAGTGTTGGTAATGATTGAAATTAAAAATAATAGCCGGTTTGCGTAGTCGATATGTAAAAAAGAGGATTAGTTTGGATTGGAAATGCATGCATAGCAAATGTTAGTGAAGCGTTGGCGCGGTGCTTTTCCCGCGCCAACTACTGTAAAAGCCTTAGCTTCGTATAATCAGCGTTTTATAAATCAAAATCAACGCTATAACTGACCACAAAGTTTAAATCACCGTCAGCACCGTCAATGTCGGTATCAGAAATCGCAAAGGTAAAACCGTTTTTACTTAAACTTACGCCATAATCAACATAATCGCCGCCAGCGTCAAAGTCGTAACGGCCAATATGCAGTGCTAATTCTAAACCTTCAGATACTTCAAAAGCAGCATCTGCAGATATGTACGTATCATCACCAAAATCGCCGCCACCGTCTGAGTCAACTAAGGTATTGTAAGTAATTGAATAGGCGTCGTACGAGAGTGAAAAATTTACTTCACTAAAATCAGCCTCAGCATCACTGTCATAAGCGTAATAAATATAACCAACGCTATAACCGATGCCATTGTCTAATTCGTTGGCGTAGGCGGCATAAACATCAAGCTCGTAGGTCATGTTTTCAGCCCAATCAGCGTTAGATGCCCAAGTACCCACCGAAAAGCCTGAAGCGTTTTCGTAATCAATGCCACCAGACACTGCCGCAGCATTAGTGGTTTGGGTAACACCGCGCCACAAGTAGTTGCTTGATGCTGCTGCATTTGCTGACAAACCTTCAACCGCGTGTGCTGAAGTTGCTGTTAATGCTGATGCCATTAGTATCATTGAAATTGATAGTGAGGTAATTGATTTTTTCATCTTAAGTCCCGTAAGTTTTTATAATTGCTAATAGCATTGCAAAGACAATGCCCGAGTAAGACTTATTCTGAAAACTTATTATTTGTCAGTTGGTTAATTACATTTGTTTGAATTTTTTCACTGTAGTCAATACATGATTTGTACGATATTGGTGCAATAATATTGCTTTGTGTACAAAAAAAGTGCGCACCTGAATGATAAGTAGCCATTTAAGTTAAGCAATCACAGCAAGCTTCATTTAATTTGAACTAGGGGGCGAAAGGCCCGAAAACCATCAGCACAATAGATCTCGGTAGATATACTCTTCATCAAGACCATAACCACTATATTAACAAATAGGCTATTTGTCTGGGCGGTCTGTTTATGTGTAAAGCCACCTAAGTAAAGCGACAACGCGTACATCAGAGCCATGGTTTTACATAACAACTCAGCGCTGCTAACGCAGTATCGGTATATGAGGTATTTTTAGTGGTATAAAATTTGCTGCTTCTGTAATTAAACAATATAAATAGCGAGCTATAAATGAAAAGTGTTGAAGTGAATTTTGATGGGCTTGTTGGACCAACCCATAACTACGCGGGTCTATCCGAGGGCAACATGGCCTCATTGTCCAACGCTCAAAACAGTTCAAACCCGAAACAGGCTGCTTTGCAGGGGTTGAAGAAAATGAAAGCTTTACACGATATGGGACTCACTCAAGGAGTTTTTGCTCCACAGGAACGCCCTGATATTTACACATTAAAGCGATTAGGTTTCCAAGGCTCAGACGCACAAATTTTGGCCGCAGCCTATAAAGCGTCGCCCTCAATATTAGCCTCATGTTGCTCAGCCTCAACCATGTGGACAGCAAATGCGGCCACCGTATCGCCATCAGCTGATACATCAGACCAAAAAGTGCATTTTACCGCTGCAAACCTAGCGAATAAATTTCATCGCTCGTTAGAGCCCAAAACCACCAGTAATATTCTCCAAGCTATGTTTGCAGATGAGAAATATTTTAAACATCACCAACACCTCAATGATAATGAACATTTTGGTGATGAAGGCGCTGCTAACCATACGCGTTTATGCCAAAGCTATGGTGAAAATGGTGTGGAAATTTTTACCTATGGCCGTTTTGCCTTTAATCGAAATATGCCTGCCCCAATAAAGTTTCCTGCTCGGCAAACCTTTGAAGCTAGCCAAGCAATTGCAAGGTTACATGGCTTATCAACGGAAAAAGCTGTTTTTGTACAACAAAATCCAGCGGTGATTGATCAAGGTGTTTTTCATAATGACGTAATAGCGGTAGGTAATCAAAATGTGCTGCTTTATCATGAGCAAGCCTATTTAAATACCGATGCTTTTGTTGAAGAAGTTAGAAGTAAGTTTACTGGTGAGCAACTTCATTTTCTCAAAGTGACGACAGAGCAAGTTGCTATTAAAGAAGCGGTGAATACCTATTTGTTTAACACCCAGATAGTGACACTGAACGATAATTCGATGGCCATTATTGCACCTATGCATTGTCGTGAAAATAAAAGGGTTTATGACTTTTTACAATCATTAATTGCTGATAATAATCCGATCAATGATGTTAAATTTTTTGATGTTAATGAAAGCATGAAAAATGGCGGCGGACCTGCATGCTTGCGCTTAAGAGTGGCGCTCAACGAAGCTGAACTGCAGGCTGTTAACCCTGCTTGTTTGTTATCAAATAAGTTGTATGAGCAATTAGTTGTTTGGGTAAATGCTCATTACCGAGATAAATTAATGATAGACGATTTGAGAGATCCTCAATTGTTAATAGAGTCGCGCACCGCATTAGATGAGCTTACAGAAATATTATCGTTGGGCTCAGTTTATCGTTTTCAGCAGTAGTGAGAGATAGGTGCACAAGGTTGGCAGATACAAATTGATAAATTCTTGTCTGTTATGAGCTAGGGTTATTGTTTTTAACCAAAGGAGAACTGGTCTTTAATCGCTCGATAGCTTTTATTGAGAGCAGTTCTTCAAAGGGGGAGCTGCGGACCATAACGAATAACTAGCAATAGCGGCTATTTATTCTGCTTTAAGTGTCAGTATTTCATCACCGGTTAATCTTTCAATCACTTGACCATTGTTAATTTTGATGATGGTTGGAAGGCTTCTGATATTGAAATGAGTAAATAGTACACCGCCATTATCAATATCAACTGGCAAGCTAATATCATAAAGGGTAATAAAATCGCTCAGTGCTTTTTGATCAGTCCATAAATGATTAACAAAACCATGCCACTGTTTATTCTCCGATTGCTCATAAAACTGAGAAATATTTGACTGAATTTTCTCACAAGCATTTGCCATTTCAGGTCTTGAATCTTTTAAGTACCAATCACACCACGTGGCGGTAAAAAACAACGTATGATTGCCTTTTTGCCAAGGCTGAATAATGTTCTTTTTTTCTTTGGCGGTAAGTGCTTTGTCTCCCTCACTTGTCAGCTTCTCTCTCTTTGCCAGTCTATCAATTAAGGTATCAAGGATATTATTTGAATCATGAGTGGTGTAGACAATCTGATGATTGGTATTGATCAGCACGCTAAATGGCGTACCCACTAAACCAAGAGCCTCACTTAATTTACCTTCATTATCTAACAGTACAGGCATGGTTAAGCCAAATTTAGCGATAACATCGGCTATAAATTTAGTGTTCTCATTTATATTGATATTAACGGCTAAAATATTGATCTTATCACTGTATTTTTCATTGATACGCTGAAAGTGCGGCATTTGTTCCATACATGGTTGGCACCAAGTGGCCCATAGCTTTATGTAAGTAGGCTTAGTGTTATCAAAGTTTGATAGGTTAATGACTTTGTTGGAGCTAAAATCAGTTAAGGTAATTTTATCTAAATCGCTTGCGAACGCTTTGCTATTAAACAATACAGACATAACTATAAGATAGAAAAAAGCTTTCATTTAGTTTCTCTTTTTTGACCCGAATGAAGTGCGTATTGTACATTCAAGATAGTAAGAACATGTTATATTTCAGTGTAAATGAATGTTGCTAAGAAAGTAGTTTAATGGCAAAGATGTACGCAAAGTTCACGTTAGTTTAAAGGTGTTTTTGATATTTTTTCAAATGAATTTTTTATGGCGTATTACTGAGGCTTCTCAGTAATATCCAAGTAAAACAGCTTTAGATAAATTTATGCTTTCTAAAGGGTTGAAATTATGGAATATTAGCTATTAATTCATCATAATTATGGAACGGACAGTACTGAGAAGTCTCCATGATAAGCTGTTAAGTAATCAGGAAGGTTTATGAAATATATTCTAGCATTGGCGCTATCTTTATTTATTGCTAGCACAAGTGCAAATAATTTAAGTGAGATCAAGGATGCAAGCACCGATATGACTAAAAATAATAAAATTAACTATATTGAAATTCCAGCAAAAAATATTGCAGCAACAAAAGCCTTCTTTACCGAAGTGTTCGGCTGGTCTTTTGTGGACTATGGCCCAGACTATTCTAGCTTTACTGCCCAGGGAGTCGATGGTGGCTTTTTTAAATCAGAATTAGTTGTTTCTACTAAAAATGGCAGCCCGCTCATTGTTCTTTATAGTGATTCACTAGAAGCAAGCCAAGATCAAGTTGAGAAAGCTGGTGGTAAAACAATTAAGCCTATTTTCTCATTTCCGGGTGGAAGAAGATTTCACTTTAGTGACCCTAATGGCAATGAATTTGCGGTTTGGTCAGAGTGATTACATACAAGCGCTTCAAACGGGAAGATACAGCTGGCTGTTTTCACTCCGTTCAACATTTTAGCCAACAATTTTTTGCCTCTTACCTAAGGCATTAACCTTTTAGGAATATTTATGTTTTCTATTTCCTTATTCTCAATTTATCCCTATAGTTGGGCATCTATCGGAACCTCTATTTTTTGTGGTGCTATTGTTGGATTAGAGCGACAACTAAGAGGGAAACCAGTAGGGATAAGAACATCAGCTCTGATAGTGCTTGGGACTTACATTTTTATTACAACATCAATGCTTATAGCCGCTGATATAACAGATCCATCGAGAATTATTGGGCAAGTAGTTACCGGAATCGGCTTTATTGGTGCTGGGGTCATGTTGGCAAAAGAAGGTGTTGTTGTCGGTGTAACCTCTGCCGCTACTATTTGGGTATTAGCATCAATAGGGGTCTGCATTGCGGTAGTGGATATATTCGTTGCAATAAAACTATCTGTTGTCGTGGTAGCCATATTATATGGCGTTGACATACTTGAAGACCGCTCTACTAAATTTACTCGCGGAGTTCATTCAAAGTATAGAAATTGGCGTAAAAAAGTCTAATAAGGTAATAACGTAGGAAGGTTTTTAGTAAGCTTATATCAAGCTAACCATTAATTAAAATTAGTAAGGTGTTATAGCGTTATTCCAATACGGAGAATGAAATTGATTCAAGATTATGTCTTTAGTTCAGATAAAAACATCATGGATATAGACGCGATTCATGCTTACTTATCACGCTCTTATTGGGCTGAAAATGTGCCGCATGAAATTGTGAGGAAAGCGGTAGAAAACTCTTTATGTTTTGGTGTGTTTTATAATAAGTCACAAATTGGGTTTGCTAGGTTAATAACTGATTCTGCAACATTTGCCTATTTAGCAGATGTCTATATTTTGGAAGAGCATCGAGGCAAAGGTCTAAGTCAGAAATTAATGCAAACCATCATAGCTAATCCTCAATTACAAGGTTTGAGAAGGATGGTTTTAGCAACTTATGACGCGCATACATTATATGAAAAGTTTGGTTTTAAACAACTCTCAAAACCTGATACTTTTATGGAGCTATGGAATCCTAATGTTTATAAAACGCTAAAAAAATAATTAATGAGCTAACACTAATTGGTTAGCTCCACATTGCTGCATATTTTAGCCAATCATTACCTTCCTATTAGCAACTTATAACCAATATATTTCGGCAATTAGCTCCTAATTGAACATAAATACTCTGCTTGGCGTGAATGCTAAACTTTAGTGATGGTGTTTATGCTAGTAAGGGCAATGATAGCTGCAAGAAAAATAGTGTACCTTAAGCTTTTTATTATCATTGTTTAAATCGCTTTTTATTATCACTTTTTGTGTGTGATGCCAGTCGCAAATTTACTGCAATTAAGGTAAAGTAGCGCAGATTTTATCGAGGGTATCACTATGTCTGATTTTTTAATTGCTCCATCAATTTTATCTGCTGACTTTGCTCGTTTGGGCGAAGATGTGGCAAACGTACTTAGCGCTGGTGCTGATGTTGTTCATTTTGATGTGATGGATAACCATTTCGTACCGAACCTTACCTTTGGCTCTATGATATGTAAGTCATTACGGGACTACGGCATTACTGCACCGATTGATGTGCATTTAATGGTGAAACCTGTTGATAGCTTGATCCCTGATTTTGCTAAAGCTGGCGCCGATATTATCACTTTTCATCCTGAAGCCAGTGACCATATTGATAGAACTTTACAGCTGATTAAAGATCATGGCTGTAAAGCCGGTTTAGTATTAAACCCAGCAACGCCTTTGCACGTGTTAGATTTCGTCATGGATAAACTTGACGTGATTTTATTAATGTCAGTTAATCCTGGTTTTGGCGGACAGTCTTTTATTCCAACTACCTTAGACAAACTGCGTTTAGTACGCGAAAGAATCGATGCCAGTGGTTTTGATATTCGTTTGCAAGTTGATGGCGGCGTTAAAGCTGACAATATTGCTGACATCGCAAAAGCGGGCGCAGATATGTTTGTTGCTGGTTCGGCTATTTTCTCCAAGCCTGATTACAAAGTGGCTATTGATGAAATGCGTGCAGAACTGGCAACAGTAAATAAATAATAAAAAATTATATAATTGAAAGAAATTGAAGGATAAGAAATGAGTAAACCTATTGTATTAAGTGGCTGCCAGCCATCAGGTGAGTTAACTATTGGTAATTACCTCGGTGCGTTAAAGCAATGGGTAAGCATGCAAGACAGCCATGAATGCTATTACATGTTGGTTGATCAACATGCGATTACCGTGCGCCCTAAACCAGAAGAGTTACGTAAAGCGACATTAGATGGTTTAGCCCTGTATTTAGCTTGTGGTGTTGATCCTGAAAAAAGCACTATTTTTATCCAATCACATGTGCCAGAGCACGCGCAGTTAAGTTGGGTTTTAAACTGTTACACCCAAATGGGTGAGCTAAATCGTATGACGCAATATAAAGATAAGTCGGCGAAATCTGAAGCGAATATGAACTCTGGTTTATTTACTTATCCGGTATTAATGGCGGCTGACATTTTATTGTACGGCGCTAACAAAGTGCCTGTTGGTGATGACCAAAAGCAACATTTAGAATTAGCCCGTGATATTGCGACGCGTTTTAATAACTTACACGGTGAAACCTTTAAAGTACCTGAACCTTATATTCCAGAGTTTGGCGCGCGGGTTATGAGCTTGTTAGAGCCAACGAAGAAAATGTCTAAGTCTGACACTAACCCAGGTAATTTCATTGGTTTGTTAGAAGATACCAAGAAAATTACCAAGAAAATTAAACGTGCGGTCACTGACTCTGACGAGCAAGCGAATATTTATTTTGATATTGCTGAAAAGCCGGGTGTATCAAACTTGTTGTCATTATTATCCTGTACTACCGGTAAAACGGTTGAAGAATTGGTACCTGAATATGAAGATAAAATGTATGGCCACTTAAAAGGTGATGTTGCTGAAGCGGTAGTTGCCTTGCTGGCGCCAATTCAACAGCGTTATCATGATATTCGTAATAACCAAGCCTACTTAGATGAAGTGATGCGTAAAGGGGCTGAAAAAGCTTCTGCTCGTGCGAGCAAGTTACTTGCTGAGGTTTATCAAGCAATAGGCTTTATTGCCAAGCCATAGTTGATAGAATGTTAAGTTGATAAAAAAGCCTGAATTAATTCAGGCTTTTTTGTGTCGCATGATTTTTACGTTAATTGTTAGTCTTTGTTATCTTCTTCAGCTTGCTTCGATACTTTTTCAAACAGCTTAGTGCTATCGCTCACAAAGCTTTCAACATTGCTGCTTGGTGCAAACAAAAAGGCTGGCGACATTATGGTGGTGTCAAACTGTGGTCGTGGATTAAACTCAGGCTGCTTACTCATTTGTATTAAAAAACTGCCACCAAATAACAACACGATTAAACTCAAAGAAACCAGATTTCTACGACGTAACGTCATATGAAAACCAACATAACAATTGAGCCAGAACAAGCAAAAGGCGAGCAGCAACGGAATGATGGATATGGTCCATACCATTGAAAAGTTGCTTGAGGTATTAAAGTGCACAATGTTTTCAAAAATATCGCTCAGCCACATCAAGTTGAAAAAGATGAAACTAATACCCATTTGTGTCCAAAAACGGGCATCGTGCTTGGTTAAATGCGATACTAAGGCAATACCTGCTGGCCACAAGGCAAAGCCAAGGGTTAAGCCAATGGTTGGTACTAACATTTGGGTAAGTGATACTTCGTTAGCATTGTTTAAATTAATGATCCAACCCGCAATAAGGGCAAATAAGCTCATGCTTAATGCAAGGGCAACAGGGTGGCGAGCTAAATTAATTAAGCTTTCAAATGGGCTAATGGCGATGCTGACTTCTACCGGATGACTTGGAAATACAAAGCGCACTTGGCTTTTGCCAATCGTGATAATGTCGCCCGAGCGCACTTGGTGCTGAATCACATTTTCTTTACTGTCTTCGAGGTAACTACCATTGATTGAGCCTTGGTCATTAACCAACCAATGCTCGCCGTTAAAATGCAGTTGTAGGTGATCGGCACAAACATGTGGGTCACTAATAATGATGTCGTTATCGTAACCGCGGCCAATGGTAATGTTGCTTGAGGCAAATTTATGACGACCCAATAATTTGTGGCCATGACTGATTTCTTCAATAATTATTTCCATGAAACCGACTCCATAAATTTAGCTAAAAAGGCGAGTGAGGTTTCTTGGGCAACACCAGAAATAGTGAAGTGGCTGAGTAAGGCATATTGCTCATGATCAACCGATATTCCAATATAAAGCACGTCGTACAAATCAGGAAAGTCTTTATAAGCGCGAGTACAAAATACCGCTTTATTTTTAATGTTACTGGTTTCTGGCATGACAATATCATGATGACATTGGTATTCAGTCACATCGTCTTTACCAGCTTGATTGCCCGGAGCAACTTGGTTCAGTTGGCGCTCGAATATATGGTAAAACTTAGTGCTACCGATTTTATCTGATTCCATATAGCGGTATTCCATTTCTAGCGAACCGGTAAAAAAATCAGAAGAAATATAGGTGTTTTCATCTAAATCACAATTGGCAACGGCCGCCATAATTTGGGCATCGCTTTTATCTGAATTTGACTCACCCCAACAGCGCACGAAAGGCACATCAATAGTGGGAATTAAACCTCTACCTAGCTGTTTTAGCTGCCAATCGCTATCCATAATAGTGCTGATCAACTTATTTTGGTTCTGCATAAGTTGCGCAGCCATTTGTTGCTCAATAGTTGCTGGCGGGCTTTTTTTATAGTTGAGGTAAAGCGAGAGTAATTTGTCATGAGGCACTAAAAAACCGATTTGATTACCTGAGGTAGCAACATTAATACCGACAACTTCGGTATTTTTATTAACCACTGGGCCGCCACTCATACCTGAGTTAACTGAGCCGGTAAAATGAATGCGGTCATTAAATGATTCATTCTTCAAACCGTTATAGGTTCCAGGTACAACAATCATACCTAAGTCATGCGGGTTACCTAATGAATACAGTTCTTCGCCTTTCGTGGGTGCTTGTTTGGCAATGTTAAAAAATGGCATTGCGGTACTGACTTCGCGTTGCACTATCGCTAAATCATTAATAACGTCAACACTTTTTAAGGTTAGCGCCGCTTTATTACCTTGGTTATCTAAATACTCAATGGTGTATTTATGAGGGTGACGAGCAAAACCGGAAATAACATGATAATTAGTCGCGATAAGTCCATCACTGCTAATTTGAAAACCGGAGCCTATTGATGATTTTTCACCACTGGCTTTGTCGATTAAGCGAATTTGATAAAGTGACGGGGCCAATTGTTTAAAAATTTCTTCAGCCTGCTCAACTGCGTTACTTAATGTGCTAAAGCATATAAGTAGTAGAGCAAAAATAACTTTCATTGAATATCCTTTTTTATTATTACTTAGCCATTGTGCCATCGTATTCGAATTTGTCATCTTTTATCCGACATTATACTTACTTTGTTTATTGAGGAGCATAGCTATTAGCCCGTTAAATACAGCGCGACTCAACATGCTATATTTATCATTACGCTGGCTCATGGTATTCGAGTATTAAAATAATGCATTGTTCAAATTAATTATTGGGTCTATTTGGGCAGGTAAAGGAACTGAACACTGTGTTAGATCAAGATAGCATCAAAATGTCGCTTTATTATCTTGTTGCTTGGACATCATTCTAGTACTATTAAATGATAATCGTTATCATTTGTAGTGTTTTGTTATGACCTTATCTGAATTAACCGCAAACCAGCAAGCCCGTATTAGCTATTTACCAAGCAATTTTGTGTTAAGTGCGCAGCTTATTGAGCAGGGTTTTGCGTTGAAAAGTGAAATTTCATTAGCGCATAGAGCACCATTTAATGGTCCACTTGCTTTTCATTTACATGGCACAAAAATATGTTTGCCAGTGGCAATTGCTCAGCAAATTAACATTGAGTTATTAAGCTAATGATCGAACAAAATTTTGCCTTAGTTGGTTTTGCCAACTCTGGAAAAAGCACTCTTTTTAATGCCTTAGCTGGCGCAAAACAAAAAACTGGCAACTGGACTGGCGTCACGGTTTCAGCCAAGCAACAGCAATGTCAATTGAATAAAAAGCTGACATTGCTTACTGACTTACCCGGCATTAGTTCGTTAGCGCAGCGTAATCAACAAGGTAAAGATCTGTCAATTAGCCAAGATTTTCTTAGCCAAAATAAGATTGATTGCTTAATTAATGTGGTTGATGCTACCCAACTTAAGCGACAATTATATTTAACCACACAGCTTATTGAACTTGGTTTGCCGATGATTGTGGTGCTGAATAAAGTTGATCGTAAAGAAGCCGCTACTATAGATCTGCAGAAGCTAGCTGAGCAATTAGGTTGTCCGGTTGTTGCTGAAAACAGTATTGGCAAAAAGGCAGGTCAGGCGATACTTAAGGCTTTAAAAAATATACCTAAGGCCAATACTAAAGCGCACCTATTAACATTACCTGCAGAGCTTGCTGATCACGAAGGTGTTCCGTTAGCCCTAGAGCGCCAAGCTTGCAGTAAAAGCCAAGCATGCCAAGCAAGTGACAAAAATGCTCTAGCCGTTATGCAGGCAAGATATGACTTTATTCATCAGTTGATAGCTTGCGTAGTAACTGCTCCCGATAATAATCACCGATTTAGTGATAAATTAGACCATTGGATGTTACATCCTGTTTTGGGCATTCCGATTTTTTTAGTCATGATGTATTTACTCTTCATGTTCGCGATTAATATTGGCAGCGCTTTTATCGATTTTTTCGATATTTTAGCCGGTGCAATCTTTGTTGATTACCCTTTACATCTATTATCTGATTTTAATTTACCGGCCTGGTTAACTACTATTTTAAGTGGCATCGGTTTAGGTATTCAAACCGTAGCCACCTTTATTCCTGTTATTGCTTGTTTGTTTATTGGTTTATCATTGCTTGAAAGTAGTGGTTATTTAGCCAGAGCGGCGTTTGTTGTTGATACCGCTATGCAAAAAATTGGTTTGCCCGGTAAAGCCTTTGTGCCGCTTATTGTTGGTTTTGGTTGCACCGTGCCGGCGGTAATGTCAGCTCGTATTTTAGATAATGAGCGAGAGCGTATTACCACCGTGATGATGTCACCATTTATGTCATGCGGTGCGCGGTTACCTGTTTATGCTTTATTTGCCGCGGCATTTTTTCCTGAGTCAGGACAAAACTTAGTGTTTTTGTTATATCTCATTGGTATTGCAGCCGCGTTATTTACCGGGTTATTGTTAAAGAAAACCATTTTAATGGGAAAAAATTCGATAAATATTATGGAATTACCTCTGTATGAATGGCCCAAACCGTCGTATTTATTTAAACGAGTATGGCAACGCACACGTTCATTTGTGGTCGGCGCGGGTAAAACGATTGTGCTGGTTGTTTGTATTTTAAATTTCTTTAATTCGTTGGGAACAGACGGAGAATTTGGCCATCATGACAGCCAAGACTCACTGCTGAGTAAAAGCGCACAAGTGCTTACACCATTACTCGCACCCATGGGCGTTAAGGAAGATAATTGGCAGGCCAGTGTCGGTATTATAACCGGACTATTTGCGAAAGAAGCCTTGGTTGCTACGTTTAATAGCTTGTACTCTCCTGCTTCTGCAGAGGCTACAGAACCAGATTCAATGCACGACTTATGGCTGCAAGCAGTGACAAGCATTAGCAATAATTTACAAGGTATAGAGGCTGATGATCCACTCGGTACTAATATTGGTGATGTCTCTAGTATCGAAGTTGCGGCACAAGAGCAAGGTGTTTCGGAAAGTACGATTACTATTATGCAAGCGGCATTTGCCGGTAAAATTGGTGCATTCAGTTATTTACTCTTCATTTTACTCTATACACCTTGTGCTGCTGCCATGGGGGCAATTAAAAATGAAGTGGGTACACGTTGGGCAATTTTCGCCGCATCATGGAGCTTTACGCTTGCATACTTAGCGGCAACGGCAAGTTACCAAATCGCTATGTTGCTCTCACAGCCTGCTCATTCCTTGATGATTCTTGCGATTGTCATGGCGATGTTTTTTGCAATCTACAGTGGATTAAAACATGCAGGTGGAAAAATATTAACCATACCGACTTTAGTTTCTTATCGTTAGGTTCGGGTCTAGGTTAGCGCTATCTATAAATTGGCTAGCGTTTTATCCTTTTTCTATAACACTAAACAGCATAGTGTTAAGGTAGGTTATTAGTAAAATTATTAATTGCTTTTGTCTCATTATAATCTTAAAAAGGATATTAAAATTATGGATAATATACAAGCCGAGCGTTATTTACGTGCTAAAATTGAAGCATGCATTTATCATCCTTTTGGGCCAGATGTTATTGTATTTAAAGTGAAAAATAAAATGTTTGCGACCTTATCTTTAGGTAAAGGTAATGAAAAAGGTACTGATGGTAAAATGGCAGGGCATTATTGTATTAACCTTAAATGTGAACCTAATGAAGCTATTATATTACGCGATATCTTCCCATCAGTTATCCCCGGCTATCATATGAATAAATCAAATTGGAATACCGTGATTTTAGATGGTTCAATTCCACAAGGCGAAATTGAACGCATGATAGATAATTCGTATATGTTAGTGGTCAGTAAAATGACCAAGAAAGATCAGCAGTCGCTCTTGGTGCATTTGTAATTTACGGGCTGATTTTACCAATATATGCAGTGCTGCTTTTGAGCCATGATAGCAATACCAACCGCCTAATTTATTACACCTTGGCAAGCAAATACTTTAGTCAGGGGGCTCAGCTATCGCCTCTATTTACGCCCATGATGAGTGTTTTTCGGCTTTTCATAACAAGTTCCTTGATCGCACGTTTTTCTGCCTATACCAAACCGCTGATAAAGACACTGAGAAATAGGCTGACGATACTTTGCTAGCAATAAATATCCTTGGTGAGCAAGCTGCTTAATAATCGGAAATTTTAACGGAGCCACGAAAGCGCCTTTGCCAACGAGAGTCCATGCCCTGTGTGTAACATCTAGCGCCAGCAATGTAGTGCCTTGGTATCTACCATGTAATATCTGCATAGCTTTATCTAAATTTATATCAGGGTGTAGGGTGGCAAAGTTCTTTTGATGTAAATTTTCAAGCTTAATAAGGTTTTTCGTGTCATAACGTTTGAGTTTCTCCATTTCCAACGTGCAGAGAGGGCAATGGCCATCATAAAAAATAGTGAGTGTATTATCTGTCATTATGTTCTCCTTATGAAAAACCACGAATAAAAGCGATACTGTGCAGTAAGCTGATGAGTAAAGTTAGAAAAATACGCATTTTAAAATACTGAGATGAAAAGGCCTGTTCCTTGTTATGGCATAGTGAATATTCTGTGATTAGTAATCCTAAGTAGCCAAAAGGTAGAATAATTATTGAAAAATTAACGGGTATAAATAAACACAGGTAGGCAAATAAACAAAACGCATTACTAGCAAGTTGTGAACAAGCATTAGGCGCCAAGGTATCTTTTCTCCATAAGGTGCCCGACAAAAAACTTAAGATAATGACACTATAAAAAATAAACCCTTGTTCTGCAGAGATATCCCATCGGCTTGTAATTAACCACGGAAAAAATAGCCATATAACAAAAGGGGCTAGGCCTAAATATCCGAGCCATTGCCATATTTTCATTCTATTCTTCTCCCTCTAGTGTCTCTATCGTTGAACCTGAAACGCTCAGTTTTTCTACTAATATGTTGGGTTTTGCATAACTCAAGCGTGAAAGGCGTGTGCTGGCATGATAACTATCTAAGCCTGATACAGTAACCGTATTGAGTGCTTCAATATCAATATAACCATCACGTTGAATGACTTTCTCATCACACATTATGTGGATAATTTCACCAATAATAAATTGCGTATTATTCAGTGCTATTGGGACTATTTCCTTTAGCTGTACTGCATATTTTAATCGACTTTCTTTAACAAATGGCGCGCTTACACCGCTAATATAGTGTGCAGATAACCCCGAATGAAGAAACTCACTTTCTTGTCTTGGATAACGAGCCGAGCATTGATGAGCCTTTTGGTAGATATCAATTGATACTTGATTGATGGTGTAATATTTTGAATTGATTATATTATCAAGGGTATGTCGCTCACCATTGTCAGGTCGCATAACAAACCCAACAAGTGCTGGAGAAGCACCTAAGTGGACAACCGAACTAATAATCGCTAGATTACTTTTATCAGCAGTATCCTGTGTACCGATTAGGTTTACACTTTTAAATCCAGATAAGCTATTGATCAGTTGTGCTTTATAGCGTTGATTTAAAGACTTAATGTCGTCACGTGTTAAGTGGTGCAATATCATCTCAATATTTTTGGCATATTTGACTACTTAATACGCAGATAACTGAGTTTAGGATCAAAATAATAGCGTTAATGATTTACTTTCCATGCGCAAGTTTCTTAAGTATTGTTAGCAGCGCTAAGAGGGAGATGATTAAAGCCCAATGGAATACGGTAATATTAGATGGTGTAATCCCTAGAGGCACTTTTTATTTATTAAAAGCGAACGCATGATAGATAATTCGTATGGGGTGGTGTTCATGGCGATATTAATTTATCGTAAGCAGCTGACGCGATAGGGCTTTTATTGTTCAATGAAAGAGTAAAGGTAAATTCTGCTAACTTAAGTGCCATCACAAACTCATCATCTGTTGCTCCTATGGCTTTTCCATCCATTACAATCCCAAGCACAGCATCAACGCGTCCAGCTTCATACATGAGGTAACCTTGCCGAAGGTTATTTACCTCTGATATTTTTACGCCTTGTTCTAACAAGTGTTTTTGTACAGCACTAAACCCTGCTGTTCTAATGGCTGCAATATGCAATCCGGCTAAGTTAAGGAGGGTGTCACCCTTTACTAACAACCCATATCGCACTATGTTTTTTGCATAGTTAACTTTAACCAATCCAATAGTTTCTTCAGGAATAGGAGTTATAGTGGCATGCCAATTCCCACTTTCTACCTGTGTCATTAATCTTGCCGTTGGTAAATACTCAGGTTGAATGGCAACACCTTTACTGGCGGCAAAATCATGTAATAAATTCCAAGATAAGCCTTGATATGGTGTTTCTTGATTAATGAAAGGAGGAAAGTGTGTCACTAGTACTGTTAACGGTAACTCTTCAGCTATCACATTAAAAGATACCAATAAAGATAGTAATATCGCCCGCATCTAAATGTCCTGTTGATTACTCGCTGCATATTGCATGACTGATTATAGCTTACTAGTATTTAATTGCCTCGTGTAATTAGAGAATTGCTCAACCGAACTCAAAGCCAGTCGTTATCCGCTGAAAAATAAGGTACTTTGGGTAGAATGTTCTTCTATAACAGTCGTGCTAACAATTACATGATTAAGGCTCAATGAAATCTGGGAAGACGAAAACACGGTGATTTTAGATGGTTTAATTTCGCAAGAAGTTTTTATTTATCAAAAG
>CAJXUN010000006.1 GCA_913061475.1 uncultured Colwellia sp.
CGCATTTTATGTGTCCTTATTATTTACAAATTAAATTACTAATAATTATTATAAAAATGGTGACCATGAAGGCGACTTCACTTCACCATTAAGTGCTGGCAATCTTGCCTTAAATCTTCCATCTACAGAAACTAAACTTAATACCTGACGGTTATTGTGTAAAGTACTATAAATTATCATCCCACCATTTGGCGAGATGCTTGGCGATTCATCCAAGCGGGTTGTTGTTAATACTTGGAAAACCCCTGAATCAAATTCTTGTTTAGCTAAATGATACTTGCCACGTGTTCTATTTACCATCACTAATTGGCGACCATCTGGTGTTAATGAGCCACCTAGGTTCATTTCACCATCAAAAGTTAACCTTCTAACTTTGCCGTCGACTAAATTTACGCGATATAGCTGCGCTTTTCCACCTCGTTCTGAACTAAATATCAATGATTTACCATCAGGTGTCCAACTTGGCTCGGTATCAATTGCGCGATGGCGGGTTACTCGACGTAACTTTTTAGTCGCTACTGTCATCACGTATAACTCAGGATTACCATCTTTAGAAAGTACCATCGCAAGTTTCTTGCCATCTGGTGACCATTTCGGCGCACTATTAATTCCCTCAAAAGAGCTAATTAAATTACGTTGCCCTGAATAAATATCAATAATATGAATTTGCGCTTGACGGTTTTCAAATGTGACATAAGCTAATTGGTTACCATTTGGATGCCACGCAGGAGACATTAATGGTTCCTTTGAGCTTAATAGCACATGCTCGTTAAAGCCGTCATAATCAGCTACCGCAAGTTGATACGGATATTCACCTTCATCACGAACGATAACATAAGCGATTTTTGTTAAAAATGCGCCACGAGTTCCGGTTAGCTTTTCATAAACAACGTCACTAATACGGTGAGCATAACGACGAAATTGATCGGCACCAATTTCGACTGTGCTTTCATCTAAAATATGATCTGAGGTCCGAACTAGCTCACCATTACTCAACATTTGTGTTTCACCACCGGTCACTTGACCACGAATGACATCAACGAGCTGATATTTAATTTGATAACGCCCTATCGAGGTTTCACTCACTTCACCAATAACCACAGCTTCAACGCCTTCACTGGCCCAGGCTGAATAATCAATTTCACTATCATCGCTAGGAGACTGGGGAAAGCGTAAGTCATCTATCGGACTAAATTTACCACTGCGCAATAAGTCATCACTGATCACTTTAGATAAGCGTTCTGGCATCACACCTGTACCGGTCCATTTAAAAGGCACAACGGCTATTGGCCTTGCCGTGTTAATACCTTCAGTAATAATAATCTCAATAACAGCGGAACTTGAGAAAGCAACTGTTGTTAATAAAGCTAATAATATCGTCTTAAAAATTTTCATAAGTCTCTTAAAGTTATTTATTCCACGGGGGCAAAGGTTAATTTAACTTCTACTAGTTCTTTGTTTACATCTACATCTTTCGACATGGGGAACTTGTTTACACGATAAACCGCATTCTCTGTCGCATCACAAATAATTTTTCCTCCAGAATTAACCACAACATATTTAATACTGCCTTCCAATGTAAGATGAACAGTAACACTACAGGAGTTTCCTTTATGCTCTCCTTGTAAATTTCTCAAGATAAGACCGTAAAAGATCCCGGTATATTTTTCAACTTCCGTCATCATTTGCTGTCGGCGAGCTTGTTGACGATTCGCCATGTCTTCAGCCATTTGCTCTGCCAATAGCTTTTGCTGAGCTGCTCGTTCTCTCGCTTCTTGTTCTTTACGCTTACGCTCTGCTGCTTTCTTTTTACGTAAATTTTCTGCTTTTTTAGCGGCAACTTCTTCCTTTAATCGCTTAGCACGAGCATCTGATGCGGCTTTATCTGCCTGCTGCCTTTCCAGCTCTTTTTGTTTACGCAACTTATCTGCGGCATTGGCTTTAGCTTTTTTCGCTGCACTATCAGCCGCTCTTTTTTCTTGTGCTTTTTTCTTACGCTCACGCTCAAGATTTTTAATGCGTTGTTCTTCATTTTTGCGCTTGGCTTTTGCAGCCGCGATACTTTCTTCTAGATCTTTTAGCTTTTTAGCTTCATCAGCTTGTTGCTTTTTAATCTTATTAATTTGCGTATCTACTGCGCTTTTTTCCACAATAACCGCCTGAATAGGTTCCATTTTTGCAGCTATTGGTGTCGGTTTAAGGGGCGGGGAAAAGTCACCAAATAATAAAATAGCCGCTAAAACTATGTGTATGGCAAAGCTTAATGCAACTGAGTTCGAATACTTCGATGGCACTACTTACTCTCCGGAGTATCAGTCATTAAACCAACCGATGGTACACCTGCCACTTTTTGCAACAGCACCATTAATTGAATAACAGCATCGTAAGAGACAGCTCCATCGCCATTAACCACCACAGGTGTGTCGGGTGCCTTTTTTAAATGCTCAGCAACTAAAGTAGCCAACTGCTCAGCTGACATGGGCTGATTTTTACTAGCACCAACGGCTAAGTAATATTTACCCTCTGCATCCACAGTTGCCACTAGCGGTGGCTTCATATCTTTACTTAATGGCTCGGCATCGGCCTGAGGCAAATCGACTTTAACGCCCTGTGTTATCAGTGGCGCTGTCACCATAAAGATAATCAACAACACTAACATTACGTCAATATAAGGCACGACATTTATCTCAGCAACCTTACGGCGCCTAACACGATTATACATAGTTACCCCCTACCTTAGCCGTGTTGCTCTGTCGCTGTTTGTCGCTGTAAAATACTGGCAAATTCTTCCATAAAATTACCGTAACTGTTTTCCAATTTTTCAACATTGTGACTAAAACGGTTAAAGGCCATAACGGCAGGAATAGCAGCAAACAATCCCATTGCCGTTGCAATCAAGGCTTCAGCAATACCCGGTGCAACCATAGCGAGTGTTGCCTGCTCAACAGCACCTAAGGCAATAAACGAATTCATGATGCCCCATACCGTACCAAACAAGCCAATATAAGGACTAATCGATCCCACCGTGGCCATAAAAGGTAAATGTGTTTCTAAACTATCGACTTCACGTGAAAGCGCAACACGCATCGCACGATGTGTGCCATCAACAATAACTTGTGGAGCGTAGGCATGAGTTTTTCGTAAGCGTGCAAACTCACGAAAACCAGAAACGAAAAGGCTTTCTATGCCATCAACATGTTCTTTGGCAGAAACCTCACTATATAGTTTACTTAAATCCGCACCGCTCCAAAATTTATCTTCAAATGTTTGCAGTTGAATTCGAGCTGCCATCAACACTTTACGACGTTGAAAAATCATCGCCCAACAAGCAATGGAAAAACCAAGTAAGGTCAACATCACCAATTGAACTAATAAACTAGCTTCTAAAAATAAATCGAAAAATGAGAGTTCAGCTGACACGTTTTAATGCTCCTAATATGCTTTTCGGGATAATACAAGGTTTAACAATCGATAAATCAACACAAGCGACTTTAATTTCAGCTGTGCATAACGTTATTTCGTTCTGGTTTACAAGCTGCTGTGAAAATACCACACTGGCAGACTTTAATCGGTTTATTGTTGTAGTAATGGTTAGTAAGTCATCAAGCTTTGCTGGTGCCTTGTTGTCCATGACTACCTTTGTGACCACAAAGCCGATGTTTTGTTCTAAAAATATTGACTGATTAATATCAAGTGCACGTAACCATTCTGTTCGGGCACGTTCAAAAAACTTTAGATAATTAGCATAGTAAACAATACCACCAGCATCGGTATCTTCATAATAAACACGAACGGTGTGCTGATAACTATTTAACGACATTAATAACTTCGAATGTTTTAATCAGAATTTTGTTCGCCTATCTTAATAGATAAAGCTCACGTACGACAAGCGCTAAGCAACTTTCTTTGCGACAAATTGAACAAAAATTTAAATTACCGCATTACTTTTGAAAAACACGCATAATTTGTCACCATTTGGCGACATAATTGCGTAGTTAGTTATTTTTTTTAATTAAATATTCGCATTAGTTTTTCTAATGAGTAATATAAATTTTTTTCGTTTGTCGATTTTAATTATTGACACTAGAATACTTCTGTTTTCTGAGAAAAATGCTGAATGTTGTTTCGCTGACAATTATTCGACACGCTCATTAAGTTTTATCTAGGTATTGTTAACTCCCTTTGACATATTCCTTAGGAACCATATTTCCTTCTATCAACTTAAGATTCTAAGTTGGCCCACATCATTGATGTGGGCTTTTTTTTGTCTAAAATTTGTCGTTTAAAGCCTGTGATACAAACTAAAACGTTCAGCTTTTTAAAAACATAAAGCACCAGAAGATGCTTTATGCTTTTAAAAAATTGTATTGTTTGGCTATTTTTCGGGAAAATCTAAACCAAAATGTAAATAAGCACGATTGGTCGCAATTCGTCCTCTAGGTGTACGTTGAAGAAATCCTTGTTGAATTAAAAACGGCTCTAACACATCTTCTATGGTTTCTCGTTCTTCACCGATGGCTGCCGCGACATTATCTAAACCAACAGGTCCTCCGCCAAATTTATCAATGATGGCTTCAAGTAGCTTGCGATCCATTAAATCAAAGCCTTCGTTATCAACCTCTAACATATCTAACGCACTTGCTGCCGTTGATTGACTGACGATACCGCCAGTTTTTACATCGGCGTAATCTCTGACACGGCGCAATAATCGGTTAGCAATACGAGGCGTACCACGAGAGCGTTTCGCCACTTCAAACGCGCCTGCTTTATCAATTTCTAGATTTAAAAAATGCGCTGAACGGATAACAATTTCAGTTAACTCTTTGGTATTGTAAAATTCTAATCGCTGAACAATACCAAAACGATCACGCAGTGGAGAGGTTAATGCGCCGGCACGGGTCGTTGCGCCAATTAAGGTAAATGGCGGCAAGTCTAATTTTATCGAGCGAGCAGCTGGCCCTTCTCCTATCATGATATCTAACTGATAATCTTCCATGGCAGGATAGAGAATTTCTTCAACAACAGGACTAAGGCGATGAATTTCATCAATAAATAAAACATCATTTTCTTCGAGGTTGGTTAGCAATGCTGCTAAATCACCTGCTTTTTCCAATACTGGGCCTGAAGTCGTGCGAATACTCACCCCCATTTCATTAGCAACGATATTAGCCAGCGTTGTTTTTCCTAGTCCAGGCGGGCCGAAAATTAATAAATGATCAAGTGGCTCTTCTCGCTTTAACGCCGCGGCAATGAAAATCTCCATTTGTGACTTTACATGCTCTTGTCCTGTGTAATCAGCGAGCATTTTGGGTCTAATAGCTCTATCAACCGTTTCATCTTCACGGCTGGCTATTGGCTCAATTAATCGGTCTGCTTCTATCATGGCTTACTCTTGGGAAAATTTACGCTTTACAGCATGGCTTTTAAGGCATCACGGATCAAGTCTTCACTACTTTTACCCGCAGCGAATATCGCTTTAACCGCTTTATCTGCTTGTTGCTGACTATACCCTAAAGAAACTAACGCGTTAATAGCATCAGCTTTATTATCATGAACAAAGTTACTGCCTTGTTTAACATCCATGGGCATCATATGGACAAGCGCATCACTGCTATCGGTTTGCCAATCTTTTAATCTATCGCGCATTTCAATTAATAACCGCTCAGCGGTCTTTTTACCCACGCCTGGAATTTTAACAATGGTGCTTAAATCGTCATGCACAACACAGCTAACAAATTGATCCGCTGACATGCCGGATAAAATGGCCAAGCCTAACTTTGGACCAACACCGTTAACTTTGATTAATAAGCGGAATAACTTTCGCTCAACTTTATTGGCAAAACCATAAAGTAATTGTGCATCTTCACGCACGACAAAATGAGTATATAACGTTGTTTCTTGATTTAATTCAGGTAAGGCATAAATACTGGTCATTGGCATGGTAACTTCATAACCAATGCCGTGGCATTCAATTAGAATTTCTGGTGCTGTTTTTTCGATTAAAATGCCGCGTAAACGTCCTATCACTGGGTAAACCTATAACGTAAAAATATGATGTCGCCACCATACCACTAGATATTTATACAGTAAAGTTTTATCCGGCAAATATCATCAAATGCTAAACAGCGTTAGCGTAGTCGCCCACGTACCGTTTTACTCGCTTGGCCTGACAGTTTACTGATGGTGTCATGACTATGCGCATGACATAAGGCTACCGCTAACGCATCGGCGGCGTCAGCTTGTGGTGTACCGGGAAGTTTTAAAATAGTTTTAACCATATGTTGCACTTGAGCCTTATCCGCAGCTCCCGTACCAACAACTGATTGTTTTATTTGCCGAGCAGAATATTCAGCAACACTCAATCCGGTATTAGTCGCAGCGACAATTGCCGCTCCTCGTGCTTGCCCTAACTTTAAAGCGCCACCAGGGTTTACGCCCATAAACACTTGCTCTATCGCGAACATATCTGGTTGAAATTGTACGATCAGCTCACTAACGCCAGAAAAAATGGTTTGTAACCTATCACTAAAGTCATCACCTGCCGCTATAGCTTTAATACAACCACTACCTAAATAGGTGAAGTTGCGGCCATTTTGTTTAATAACGCCATAGCCGGTTAATCGTGATCCCGGATCTATGCCTAAAATAATGCTCACTAATGATTGACCTTATTATTGGTACTATACCGAATATATTAATAATGCTATTGAAAAAAAACGCACCAACAAAGCCTATTTAGCATTATTCGTGCGTTTTAATTATCTTTCACATTAGCGCTTAGCCAATGTGAAAGCTACTGTAATGAAAAACTATTCTGCTGCTTCGTCAGTATTTGTCTCTTTTTCTAAACGGGTAATACCTAATTCAACAAGTTGTGCTGGATTTGGCGTACCTGGAGCATTAGTTAAAGGACACGCTGCAGTATTTGTTTTCGGGAAGGCCATTACATCACGAATTGAACTCGCACCTGTCATTAACATCACTAAACGGTCTAAACCAAACGCTAAGCCAGCATGTGGTGGCGCGCCGTATTGTAATGCTTCTAATAAGAAACCAAATTTCTCTTGTGCTTCTTCATCGCTAATACCTAGAATTCTAAATACGGCTGATTGCATATCTTGGTTATGAATACGCACAGAGCCACCGCCTAATTCACAGCCATTCAATACCATATCGTAAGCATCAGATAATGCGCCGACTGGGTTTGCTTCTAATTGCTCAGCCGTTAAGTTAGTTGGTGCGGTAAACGGATGATGAATAGCGTGCATGCCGCCATCAACTTCTTCAAACATTGGGAAGTCAACTACCCAAAGTGGTTTCCAGTCACCTTGTAATAACTCAAGATCTTCACCAATTTTAAGTCGCAATGCACCTAAGGCTTCAGTCACTACATTGTATGTGTCTGAACCAAAGAAAATAATATCACCCGTTTTTGCATTAACGCGATCTAATAGCGCATTAACCGCATCTTCAGTTAAGAATTTTAGAATCGGTGATTGTAAGCCTTCAAGGCCTGCATCACGGTCGTTAACTTTCAACCATGGCATACCTTTCGCGCCATAAATGCCAACAAACTTAGTCAGTTCATCAATGCCTTTACGAGAAAATTTAGCAGCGCCTTGTGGTACACAAATAACCGCAACACGACCATTTTCATCATTAGCAGGGCCAGAGAAAACTTTAAACTCAACTGCTTTTAATATGTCATCAACGTCAACAATTTCAAGTGGATTACGTAAATCTGGCTTATCAGAACCAAAACGTGTCATGGCCTCAGAGTAAGGCATACGCGGGAATTCACCTAAATCAACATTAAGTAATTTTTGGAATAACTCACGGATCATTTTTTCAGTCACAGCCATCACCTGATCAGAGGTCATGAATGATGTTTCAATATCTATTTGAGTAAATTCTGGTTGTCTGTCAGCACGTAAATCTTCGTCTCGGAAACATTTCACGATTTGATAGTAACGTTCCATACCTGACATCATTAGCAATTGCTTGAACAATTGTGGTGATTGCGGCAAGGCAAAAAACTGACCTTTATGGGTACGACTTGGCACTAAATAATCACGTGCGCCTTCAGGAGTCGCAGCGGTTAGAATTGGCGTTTCAATATCTAAGAAACCTTGTGTTTCAAGTGACTCTCGTACTGCTGAAGTAACTTTCGCACGAAAACGCATGCGCTCGGTCATTTCTGGACGACGTAAATCAAGGTAACGATATTTTAAACGTTGTTCTTCTGAGTTATTCTGATTTGGATCTAAGGGTAATGGTGCTGACTTATTTAAAATAGTGAGCTCTAAGCCCAACACTTCAATACCGCCCGTTGCCATATCTTTATTTACTTGGCCTTCAGGACGCGCTCTAACTTTACCTTTAATTTGTACACAAAATTCATTGCGTAACGTATTGGCTTTTTTCAATACTTCTTGTAAGTCAGGATCGTAAACAACTTGCACAATACCTTCACGATCGCGCAAATCTAAAAATATAACAGCGCCTAAATCTCGACGTTTGTTTACCCAACCACATAAAGTTATTTCTTGGCCAATGTGAGATTCATTCACCTCACCACAATAAAGATCACGCATGTATTTACCTTGAAGTTCGAATTGGCGACAGAAACCCGTCAAAAGTGAGGTATTTCTATAGCTCGTTATGATAAAAAATTGCCGACATTATAAAGCAATATAACGCAAAGTCACCCGTCATTGCTGCAATTGTCCGAGTTAGATAAAATTGATGAGTTTATTTTCTGGTTAATAACGAGAGTGGTGAACGTCCAATAAGCACAGTGTACGAGCTATATTGCCTATATTTATGATCTTGAAGCAATAAGCGTACTCAAAAACAGCACTATTATGCCGTAGATGAAGTTACTCATATCGCGCTATTATCCTTTATTAGCAGTGTATAGCCCTACTTAATATGACAAAAACAGCTAGCACATTTTTCTATGATTAAGTCACTGGATTGCCTTTACGATTAAAGACATAATGATTTTTACCTGCAGCTTTAACTTTATACATAAGTGAATCAGCAACTTTTAATAATTCATTATCTGAATCACCATCGTCTGGATACATCGCTATACCAATACTGCAACCAATAGTTGCCTTCACCGCAGACAGCTGTATTGGCTGTTGAATAAGCTTTAATACTTTATCAGCAATATAGGCGGCTTCATCTTGATTATGCAACCCAGTAAGTAGCAGTACAAATTCATCACCACCAAAACGTACCACAGTGTCAGATTCTCGAACACAACCTTTTAAACGATTCGCCACTTCAATTAATAGCTCGTCACCTACATCATGGCCATGGTTATCATTAATATTTTTAAAGCCATCAAGATCAATAAATAGTACCGCTATAAGTAACTTTTGTCGCTGATGAAATGTAATCGCCGTATTAAGCCTATCTTTTAATAATACGCGATTAGCAAGACCGGTTAAGTCATCATGCGTCGCCATGTATTTCATTTGCTTCTCTAATTTTCTGCGATTTTTTATCTCTAGATATAAACGTCGATTCCAAACCATAATTATAATGATGATAATAACAATGAGCACACCCACTTGAGCAGCTACTCGCAAAACAACATTTTTATCTAATCCGGTTTCAATACTGATATCAAACCATTTTTCGTATATTTGCTGGCTTTCTTCATCTGAAATGGTTAATACCGCTTTATTAAGCACCTGAGCGAGAATTGGCAATGATTTATTAACAGCCAAGTGGTTGCCATTTCTCTCCACTTCATCAAGTACCGACATCCCCATTCCTACTAAACTTTCTCTTTTGAGTAACTCGGTTCCTGATGACAAACTATCAATAAATCCATCTACTATACCTTTTTGCACGGCTAATAACCCTTCCTCACTATTGTCTACTAACCTCAAAGCAATCTTTGGAAATTTATTACGAATAATAGACACTAAGTAATAGCCTTTCGTAATGGCTAGCGTCTTACCACTAAAGCTATCGAGGTTTAATTGCTTTCCCTGTTCTCGCGGATGTACGATGACCCAAGGCATACTCCAATATGATTCGGTAAATAGCACTTGCGACTTACGAGCTTCTGTCGCCATTATACTGCCAATCACGTCTATTTCACCGTCCAGTAGCCCTTGATAAAGCGCTTCAAAATTATCATAAACCTTATATTCAATGTTGATATTAAGTCGTTGAGCTATCAATTGAAAAAGATCAGGATTAGTACCTTTAAATTCACCATATTTATCAACAAACTCCACTGGCCCCCAGCTTTTGGTAATACCAAATTTAACGATACTATGATCTTTAACCCACAGAGATTCTTGTTCTGTTAATTGCAGTAGGGCTAATTGGCGTTTATAAAACCCCGATGATTTATCTAAATTCCATTTTTTTTCTAGTGCAACTAATTTATCTAAGGGTATTTCGCGAAAGCCGTCCTCAATTAACTGTCCTAGCTCAAGATTGGCTTTATTTAAAATCGCGTAAACATCACGTTTAAAGATATAATTTGGGAAATGAGAATAGGTTGACTGTAATTTATTTTGGATTAAATAGTGCTCAATCACATCCCTTTGACCGGCGATAATATTAAGCTCACCGCGCTCGATTGCTTCAAATAATGCTTTATAACTCTCAAAGTTAATCACATTAGCATTAGAGATATAACGTCGAATATCTTTCACTAAACTTGGCGTTGATACCAGACCAATATTTTCATTCTGAATCTCAGATATATGGCTAACTTTATCAATATCATTTGACAAAAACAGACCATATTCAAGATTATAAATTGCAGGGCCCAGCGCCTCGGTTTCATTATTTATTTCATTCGCCACGTTAATAATATGAATATCAGGAAGCTCTTGGCTTACTTGATTGAGCTGGTTAAACTGATTCGAATCAGCAACGACAAATTCGACTTTCAAGCCACTAAACTTCGCCCACATTTGCCACAGTTCAACAAAAAATCCTTGCGCATGACCAGACGAAGAGGTGTCAGAAAAAGGCATTTGATCATTAATATATGACAAAGTAACAAGGTTATCTGACTTGTCCATACCCAACCATTTTCTTTCGATTACTGACCTTTCATGTTCTGAAATTTTATTCATGCCTTGCTGAATGAAATCTAGCAATTGCCTATTGCCTTTAGTTACTGCAGTGCCGTAATCACTAACATCATACGGAATTCTGCCAAAGGCCGGATACATTTGATTCAGCAATTCATAATCAGCAAAGTTTTTTGACAGCTTGTCGACACCAGCAATAATCAAAACTTCATTTTCAATTGCTGCATTATATAAAGTATGTCGATCGATAAATGTTCTTAGCGTTAAATTAGGGTATTTTTTCCGTATTGATAGTTCGTGGCTAGAACCCGCAACAACACCAACAGCATAAGGTGTTAATTGTGATATTTTTCTGAGGTTTGCTATTGAGCGATGTAAAAACAGGTGACGGCTTTGACGAAAAAAGGCTGTACTTAAATCGAATATTTCAGCGCGAGTTGGAGTTTTAGATAAGCCAGCATGAATATCTATATGGCCGCTTTGCACTTGTTCAATAGTTTGTTGCCAACTAAGTGCAACAAACTCAACGTTAACATTTTGTTTTTCTGCCCATAATCGCCAAAGCTCAACCATCATGCCATCGACATTACCTTGCTTATCCATAAAGTGATAAGGATAAGACGTTTTATTAACCGCAATTTGATACGTTTTCGCAATATCCTGTGCATGAACAGGTAATGCTAACAATATTCCGATCAGGCCTAAGCTTGCTAATAATCGCGTAAAAAATCTTAATACCAAGTTAAATTCTCATTATTTTTTATTTCGACCAATAAAACGCCTTGGAAAATAGGCAATGAATAACAGCGAACACCCTAAAAACAGATTATCTACTCGTTACAATGTTTATCGTTGAAAATATCAGGTAAAATACTTCTTCATATAACCTAAACGTTAGTACAGTTTCAACATCATGCAAGAATCAGATACCGATTTAATTTTTTCTAACAAACAAAGTAAAATCAAAGACTTTGCATTCGACGCTCAAGTCGTAGAAGTTTTCCCTGATATGATCAGCCGTTCAGTACCTGGCTATAGTACTATTATCGATACCATAGGTCGACTAAGTCAGCGCTATGTTACCGATAATAGTCAAGTTTATGACCTCGGTTGCTCACTTGGCGCGGCAACCTTAGCGATGCGTAAAGCGATTACAGCAAAAAACTGTAAAATCATCGGTATAGATAGTTCAAGTGCTATGGTTGAGCGTTGTAAAATGCATGTTAATGCATTTAAAGGCGATACCCCAGTCGAAATAATTGAAGGTAATATTCTCGATATTGAAATTGAAAATGCCTCCATGGTGGTACTCAACTTTACCTTGCAATTTATTGCTCCTGAGCAACGCCAAGAGCTACTAACCAAAATAGCCCGAGGTTTAAAACCTGGCGGTCTATTATTGTTATCAGAAAAAATAGCCCATAATGATCAAGTATGTAACGAACTGCTGATTGATTTACACCATGACTTTAAGCGAGCCAACGGTTACAGCGAATTAGAAATTGCCCAAAAGCGTACTGCGCTGGAAAACGTTATGCGTACTGATACATTAGATAGCCACTTAAACCGATTAAAGCAAGCCGGCTTTAAACATAATGCGCCATGGTTTCAATGTTTTAACTTTTTTTCCCTAATCGCCATCAAATAACTAGACTTTTTACCTTTATGATTTCATTTAATAAATTCTATCAAAAAATAGCCGGGAACCGTTTAAATCACTGGCTTAATACCTTGCCAGCGCAATTAACTCAATGGCAAGAAAACCACTTACACGGTGAGTTTGCTCAATGGCAAAAAACCATCAAAGCACTACCGAAGACCACTCCCTCAAGTGTTGATATAAATTCGACCGTTCGTGCAGGCGAGCGTGCTGATATTAATGACGGTGAATATAAGCGTATTGAAAACTTACTGAAGAAGTTTAAACCTTGGCGTAAAGGCCCGTATCATATTCATGGACTGCACGTTGATACCGAATGGCGTTCAGATTTTAAATGGGACCGTTTAGCACCGCATATTAGTGACTTAAGTAATCGTTATGTATTAGATATTGGCTGTGGCAGTGGCTACCATTTATGGCGTATGCGTGGTGCGGGGGCAGCGTTTGTTGTTGGTATTGATCCAACACAGTTATTTTTATCCCAGTTTCAAGCCGTACAGCATTTTGTGCAAGACGATAATGTTAATCTACTGCCTTTAGGTGTCGAACAACTTCCTGAGCTAAATGCCTTTGATACCGTATTTGCTATGGGGGTTTTATATCACCGTCGCTCACCTATCGACTTTATTTATCAGCTAAAATCTCAACTGGCTCCTGGTGGCGAATTAGTGCTTGAAACCTTAGTCGTTGATGGTGATGAAAATACCGTATTAGTACCTGGTGAACGCTACGCTAAAATGCGTAATGTTTGGTTTTTACCAAGTTGTGACGCAATGTGTGCTTGGCTTGAACGCTGTGGTTTTAAAAATATTCGCGTGGTTAACACTGATATTACTGCCTTAGATGAGCAACGTAAAACTGACTGGATTGATACAGAATCATTGCAAGACTTTCTTGATCCTAATGATAAAACAAAAACAATTGAAGGTTACCCTGCACCAAAGCGGGCGATATTTATTGCCAACAAATAAATTATGCCAAAGTAAACAACCGTTATTTACTGTAAATAACGGTCTAGCACCAATTGATAAACCCCTTGTTCTTTAATCAAAGCAACACCTTGATCAAATAAATCGCGATGCTGTCCGCTACTAAAACCTGCAGAGTAATAACGCTCGCCGAAAATATAGTGTACGGTAAACTCTTGATTATAACGCCCTCCTACATGCGACTTAACAAAAAACTTAAAAATATTAATATCAAGAATAATCACTTCTGTGCGACGAGAAAATAGCATTTCGATTTGTTGTATTTGATCAGCTAACTCGCGATAATCTGTCGATAAACTGACATTGGCATTATAATCATCGCCGAGAAATTTTTTAGCATTTTGAAACGCAATGATACTTTTACCAGAAAGGTCTTTAAAGGTATTTATCGTCAAACTCATATCCGATAAGCTCACTGCCACATTTTGGTATTTAATATATGGCTTAGAAATATAAATGCTAGGATGTTGATAATCCATCGGTAAAATTGCAATACCATCACTATTATAACGTTTAAAAGCAGTAATACTGCGACCTAAGGGCAGATGAGAAAAACTAACCGTATGATTAACACTGAGAAATGCTTCGCGAATAATATCTAACTGTAAGCCCGCACCATTTTTTTCGATAATAAAAGGGGGTTTAGGTAACCCCGCCAACATATCAATGTTATGTCGCACATGATCAGTTTCGTGCCCATGCTTATCAAGAGCTAGATCGTTTGCCCATACCAAGCTCATAGAAAAAGTAAACAGTACGGTAATAAAAGCATGGCCCGTTTTGATAAAAACGTTCAAATAATATGACTCCATTTTTGAATTTTAAAGCATCCAAGCTATTGCACTTACTAGACAAAATTAGTTAATGTATTCACCTATGAACATCAATACCATTACCTATAACTAAGCACTAATGATGCTCTCGTAAATAATAATATACTATTTGTTGCAATATTGTTAATTCACATTAAAAATAGAGGTAACATGGAAAATCCATGGTTAGCAAGACGGTTAGAACGCGTCGCGAAAAGACACCAAGATCATCGCAGCCCATTTCAACGAGACAGAGCACGTATTCTTCACTCAGCAGCATTTCGCCGATTACAATCAAAAACTCAAGTAATGGGAAGTGGTCAAAGTGATTTTCATCGCACTCGCTTAACCCATTCTTTAGAAGCGTCACAAATTGGTAGCGGTATCATTGCTCAAATTCGCAGTAAGTATCCCCAGCGCAGTGCTGAGTTATTTCCTAGTGATGACAGCTTAATCGAATCACTATGTTTAGCACACGATATTGGTCACCCCCCATTTGGGCACGGTGGTGAAGTTGCCCTACATTATATGATGCGAGATCATGGCGGTTTTGAAGGCAATGGACAAACCTTTCGTATTGTTGCTCATTTAGAACCTTTTAGTGAACATTTCGGTATGAACTTAACACGTCGAACACTGCTTGGACTGATAAAATATCCACAAACGTTGAATAATTTACAACAAAATATTCCACAGATATTACCCGCCTCCTTTCGCCAGCTAGAAGCCGCTAAATGGCATCCACCAAAAGGTTTATACCTAGACGATATTGAAATGATCAATTGGGTTTTAGCGCCTTTATCTCAGCAAGACAAGGCGCTTTTTCAGCAGATTAAGATTAACAAAAATAGACATAGCAAAACTATTTATAAATCTTTAGATTGTTCTATTATGGAGCTGGCGGATGATATCGCCTACGGCATTCATGATTTAGAAGATGCCATTGTCACCGGCGTGGTTAATCAGCAAGACTTTCATGAACAGGTAATTAAAAAACTGCTAAAAATCGAAGATGAGTGGCTACAGAACTATAGCAAACGCTTAACAGAACACTTATTTAGTCCTCAACGTTATCAACAAAAAGAAGCCATTGGTGGCCTGGTAAACTATTTAATCACAGCGATAGAATTAATTGATATTAACGACACCGAAACTGATGGATTTCAGGAGCCACTGTTACGATTTAATGCCGTACACCCCTTGGTTGCCGCACAAGCACTACAAATATTTAAAGACTTTGTTTATCAATATGTCATCAAGCAAACGTCAATCCAACAATTAGAATATCGTGGTCAGCAAATTGTCATGGAATTATTTGAAGCTTTATCGTCAGACCCTGAACGTTTGTTGCCTAAAACTACCGTAACTCGCTGGCAGCAAGCAAAGATAAATAATCAAAACCCACACCGAGTTATTGCTGATTATGTCGCTGGCATGACCGATGAATATGCCACCAGACTTTATCAAACCTTATTCTTGCCCATTGGACAAACAGGTTTTGGTAAGCACGATTATTAATGCTCGACTACATAGTGAACCAGCTTGAGCTAATATCTATAAAGAGCTATTAAATTAACCATTTATTGTACGAGTAACTTATATTTCAAGTTGTACATGACGCTAGTAACAATCACAATTGCCGCTCGAGTAATAAAATTGTTCTCTCTACACGCTTGGATATAAATATGATTGGGCCTATATTTTTTGATAAATTGCACAAACAGCACCAGCAGGATCCTTAATTACCGCATATTTATCACTACCCATAGCTTTAATCTCAGTCATTAAAGTTCCTCCCTTAGCTTGCACAGCAGCAATAGATTGCTCTATATCTGCCACTAAAAAATACGGTAACCAAGCCGGCGGAAGATCTTTATTTACCCCCTGAGCATGGCAAACACCGGCAACCGCTTCACTATTAATAGGCTCAAGCATGGCATAATCATCATATTCTCCCATTGAAATATTATCGACCTTCCAGCCAATAACCTCTTGATAGAATGACTTGACAACTTCAGCGTTGTTAACTGATAAATCAAGCCATGCCATAGTGCCTATTTTATTATCACTCATTTTTATTCTCCCGTTTTATTTTTGGGTTTCTTGGGTAAAACTTATCAGGTAAAGCATTAATGTGTTCAAAGAACCGCGTGTCTTTATAAGGTAGCTTCATAAAACCAGAAATACCAAAACCCGTTATGGTCGGCAGTAACTGTAATATATCCGTTAAACACTGTTTAAATTCGCGCTCTTTATCGTGATTTAACAACATTAAATAACTGTGAATTTTTAAATGCGTAGGTAACACTTCAAAAATAATACAGCCAGTGTGATGAATTTGGTTTAAACGTGCTAATACTGCCATTATTTCATCAGGTAAATATAAATATTCGTCTGGGTCTTTACCGTCTTCAAAATAAGAATGTAAGCGAGTAATATCATCAATAACCGCAACATCACTAATATCATAATTGATCACTTGTGTTGATAAAGCTTGGAATGGCTCATTCTCATTCTCGCGCTCAACATGCAAGGTATTACGGGCATTAAATAGACAACTTTTGAATACCCCGACTCTAAATATTCCTTGAGCCAAGCGCACCATATTATTCACTGCACTTTGAAATGACGCCTTTAGAGCAGGATCAAATAACGATAGATTTGAGTCTATATAAACACCGTCTTTTTCCCAGCGCACCGCCAAGCCTCCGACAACAGGAAAATTAGCTAAGCGACCGACCGCTGCGACAAAAGCTTTTTCTGTATCTCCCATACCCATTAAAAAATTCTTAAAGTACTTTTCTAATTGCACATCATCAATATCGCTTAATTGCTCTTTATCTGAAGATTCTCGTAAAAACGACTTACGCGAGCCATAAACAACGGTATCAATACTTTGGTTATAATTTTTACACCAAACAGGCACTAGCGGCTTAATTTCAATGGGTAAAGGAGGCTCTGCCATTACGGTATTTTTTAACAACGCGAGGTGACGAAAAAAATAGTCGCCAGCTTTATTTCGTGTTTTTCGATCTTTACTGAGCATGCCTGATAATATTTTTGCCAATAACTTAGGTAAACCTAGAGAGGACGGCGTGATCACTCCGCTACCGTAACGACAAGATTGTCCGGAAGCTAAAGCATACAAAGTTGCGGCTAGTCCTTGTTCGTCAAAACGAGGTGACGACATTTCACCACTAATCTGCTCATGACCAATAAAGTAAACATCCCCCAAGCGCGCATTACTATTTTGTAAGTCACTACTCATCAGGTCCATAATATTGTTTGCTGTTGTTTGACCGTACACATCAAGTTGTGCCGGTACTGCAGATCCCCAATCAACCAGGTATACTTTTTCTGTTTCAGGATCAAAAACAACATTAGAAGGCTTTATATCACCATGCACATACGGTTTACCTTTCTCATGCTGTTTGATATCGCGTAAATAGCTTAGGATCTCGACAAGTTGTATGGCAATTTTTACCACTAACTCACTTGATAAAGGCCCTCTCTGAAATGATAATTGCTCTAAATCTATGCCTGGAGCGCGCTGCATATGAACGATAGATTGACGTTTGATCTTATAGTAACCAATAATTTTCGGAATACGACGATGAGACAACTGCCGCTGGATGTCTGCCTCTTCAGCGAGGCGGTCTTGCACGTGCTGTGGCAAATTAATGCGAGAAAATTTAAATACTTGCGATTGTCCATGCTCATCTTCACCACCAAAAACAAAGCCATAAGCGCCTTTGCCTATTAACGCGATATTTTGGTAGCCCAATAAGGTTAACTGCTGCTGACAGAGCTCAACCCACTGCTTTAATTTTGTTGCGTCTTTATGATTTAGTAAATAAATCGACTGCTCTTCAGCGATGTAAAAATGTTGGAGTTTCTTTTCTGCCACTCACTTTCCTTAACAACAATGGATAAATTCAATTAAACTCAATTAAATTATCATTCAATTTCAGGCTAATTGATACGTCTTATTAAACCGTCGCTTTTAAAGTAACCTTGCTAGCGACTAGTTGCCGTTACTGAACGATAACGACATCACGCAATATCATCGTTCTGTCATCATTTAGTAATCGCGTTGTCATAAATTTTCGGTATGCTTTTAAACGCTAACAAATACCTCCCTTATGTCTTTGTTAACTCTCTCGAAGCTACTCACACTCCGAGCGTGCTCCATTTAGCCTATTGCTTACGCCCTTTATTAACTGTTTAAACATTTTGATAAAGGGCTTTTTACCTTCTAACTACTTCACCTTTAAAAGTCGTTGTGCAATAGTAAATAACCTCAAACGATAATAAATAATGTAAAAGCATAAAGGAAAATATGAATAACATTAAGCTATTAGCGACACTCTTTATTGGTATATTTATCGGATATATCATGACTAACCTCACCGCTAGCTATACAGAGAGCGTGGCGTGTTCATCCATAGAAAATCATGCTCATGACGCAAAAATGCCAGTTAAAAAGCCTGATCTAGCATCCGAAGATAATCTACAAGATGATACAAACATGGCTCCAACCTTAGTCAATCAAACTGAGGCTTCAGGAACTGATTTAACAGAAATGTCGATTTCATCGCAAAATAATGACAAAGATGATTACCAAAAACTTGAACAGGCATACCTGGAATCGACCAGAAAAATCAGCTCACTGCAGCGTAAGTTAGATGAATTTGACGACAATGATATTTCTACCGAACAAATGGAAGCACTGGTCGTAGAGCCATTTAAAAGCAATATCGGCAGTTTTAGCGGTGTTGAGAGAAATAATATTTATAATTTCCATCAGACTGATGATGATGCTGACTGGGGATATAATATGCAAAATTATATCAGTGACTTTGTGCTAACCCATTATGATGCTGATGGTATCAATTTAACCTCGGTACTATGTAAGCAGCAGCAATGTGAGCTATTGGTTATTCAGCAAGTCGAGGGGGCTTGGCAGAATATATTTCAAGAGTTAAGCCAACAAGTATGGTGGAAGTTCCACTCTTCGACTTCAACCTCTGGAAATGTTGCAGCCTCAAAAGGTGATCTTGCTATTTATACCTTTTTGTCTCTTTAACAAGCACTGAAAAACTGAGTCCCTGAGAAAGGCCTACACATCGTCGCTCTTTCACATCCATGTGACCGAGACATTGCTTACATGGATGTAAGTACTTAGGTTATGTCTGGAGCAAATAACCTGACCGTACTTCATGTACATAAAAAAGCCTGCGCGTGGCAGGCTTTTATCACTATAATCTTTGTCAGTGCTAAGACATGTGAACTAGCATATTGCTTGGCTCTTCAAGGAATGACTTCCATAAATTACAAAAACGCGCAATAGTACCGCCGTCAATTGTGCGGTGATCGCCAGACCAACTTACTTGCATAATTGAACGAGCTTCCACTTCACCTTTGTCATTAAAACGAGGCAGTTTTTGTAACTTACCTAACGCAACAATCGCAGACTCGGGTTTATTGATGATAGGTGTCGCCACAGTACCACCAATAGCGCCAATATTTGAAATAGTGATAGTACCACCTTTCAAATCAGCAGCTGGTACACGGCCAGAGCGTGCATCATTGGTTAAGCGAGTAATATCAGCAGCTAAATCTAAAATAGATTTAATTTGTACCTGTTTAACATTCGGCACTAATAAACCTACTTTCGAATCAACGGCCATACCAATATTATGATCGTCAAAGTAAGTTAACTCGGTACAGTCATCATTAACTTGCGTATTGACAAGTGGGAATTGTTTCAGTGCTAACGACATCGCTTTCATAAAGAATGGCATCATGGTTAATTTGATATCTTGCTTAGCGTAAACTTCTTTAAGTTCACCACGCAATTTAATCAAATTAGTCATATCGATTTCTTCACAGTAAGTAAAATGTGGAATAGTCGAAACAGAATTCACCATGGCTTTTGCCATTACCGCTTTAATACCACGAATTGGCTCAACACGTGTACCACCAATTACGGCTTTAGTAGTCACTATCGTAGCCGCTGTTGCAGCTGATGGTGCTTCATTAAAGGCGACAACATCTTCTTTATAAACACGACCCTTTTTACCACTACCAGGAACTTGGTGAATATTGACATTAAGTTCACGAGCGACGCGGCGTACCGCAGGGCTTGCTACAGCTTTTTCATTCACTACTTTTGCAGATGCTGCTACTGGCGCTTGAGTTGCAGCCGCATTAGGCGCTGATGCTTTAGGTGCTGATGCTTTAGGTGCTTCAACTACCGGAGCAGCAGCTACTGCTTGCTCATTAGAGGTAGCTTGAGCGGCAATTTCAACGGCAAATAAAGGTGAATGTACTTTCGCAATTTCACCTTTAGCGTAATAAAGCTTAACAACCGTACCTTTATGCATGGCTGGAATTTGCACTAAAGCTTTATCAGTCATTACATCAGCAATCGGTTGATCTTCTTCAATCACATCGCCTTCAGCCACTAGCCATTCAACTAATTCACACTCAACGATACCTTCACCAATATCAGGCAAAATAAAGTCTTCGATTTGTGTGCCACTTGCAGCAACAGGCGCTGAAGCTAATGGTATTTCATCAACTACAGGTGCTTCAACTATCGTCGTTTCAACAGCATTATCACTTGCCGAACTGCCGGCAGGAGTCATGGCAAACAAAGGTTGATGAACTTTAGCAATTTCGCCTTTAGCGTAATAAAGCTTATCAACTACGCCTGAATGCATAGCGGGTATTTGCACTAAAGCTTTATCGGTCATTACGTCGGCAACCGGTTGATCTTCTGCAATGACATCGCCTTCTGCTACTAGCCATTCAACCAGTTCACATTCAACGATACCTTCACCAATATCTGGTAATATAAAATCAATGCTCATGCTCTAAAATCCTAGTAAGTCATACTGTTTTTAATTGCTTCATAGATCTTTAAATGATCCGCAACATATTCTTTTTCGAGTGCTAATGGGTATGGAGTATCCATGCCACACACGCGAGCAATTGGCGCTTCTAAATGCAAGAAACATTCTTGTTGAATAGTTGCCGCAATTTCACTAGCAAAACCCGCTGTTAATGGTGCTTCTTGGCTAACAACAAAACGGCCTGTTTTAGTGACAGAGTTTGCTACTGTTTCGATGTCCCAAGGTAAAATGGTACGCAAATCGATAATTTCACATGAAATGCCATCAGCAGAAGCTAATTCAGCGGCCTTCTCAACGATTTCCATTTGTGCGCCCCAAGCTAATAACGTGATGTCAGTCCCCTGTTGAACAACTTCCGCTTTACCTAAGGGTAATTGGTAATCTTCTTCCGGTACTTCACCAACCGATGCACGATATAAGCGCTTAGGTTCGAAAAATATTACTGGGTTATCGTCACGAATTGACGCCAATAACAAACCTTTAGCTTGATAAGGGTTACGTGGCACAACAATTTTTAGACCTGGGGTATGCGCAAAATAAGCTTCTGGCGATTGACTATGATATAAACCACCGGCAATACCGCCGCCGTATGGCGTACGAATAGTTAACTTACCGACATTAAACTCGTTACCACTGCGGTAACGGAATTTAGCTGATTCATTTACAATTTGGTCAAAAGCAGGGAAAATATAATCAGCAAACTGAATTTCAGCAATCGCAGTACTGCCCTGAGCTGCCAAACCATTGGCAAAGCCAATAACGCCTTGCTCTACTAGAGGCGTGTTAAAACAACGGCTTTTACCGTATTTATCTTGTAAGCCACTGGTTGCGCGAAACACGCCACCAAAGTGACCTACATCTTCACCAAAACACACGGCACGATCATTCTCAGCCATGACGGTATCAAGCGCGTTATTAATCGCTTGTAATAAATTCATTTGCGCCATTACTTAATTCTCCCAGCCGTAAACGGGTAAGCTTTAGGGTATTTTTTGATATGTGCTTTTAACTCTTCAAACTGACTTTGCAATAATGGTGGCACTTGGTCATAAACATCAGTAATTAAATCTTCAACTGGTGGTTTATCAATTTTTTCTGATACCTTAACCGCCGCTAACACTTCGTCACGTAGTTTTTCAAACAATGCAGTTTCTTGAGCTTCGTCCCACCAACCTTGCGCCAACATCCAGTTTTTCATGCGAAGAATTGGATCATGCTCTTGCCATTTGGCTTCTTCTTCACGTGTACGATAACCTGAAGGATCATCAGACGTAGAGTGAGCACCTAAACGATAAGACATAGCTTCAATTAGCACTGGCTTACCTTCTTTAACGGCATATTCACGTGCAAGCTGCACAGCGGCAATGACCGCTAAAATATCGTTACCGTCAATACGCAGGGTTTTCATACCGTAACCAACACCGCGAGAAGCAATGCCGTTACCAACATATTGCTCATCTGATGGCGTTGAAATGGCGTAGCCATTGTTACGACAGAAGAAAATAACCGGTGCTTGATGAACAGCCGCCATATTTAAACCGGCATGGAAATCACCTTCAGAGGCAGCGCCTTCACCAAAGTAACAAATAGTCACGGCGTCTAAGCCCTGCATTTTTTGTCCGTAAGCATAACCGGCAGCTTGTGGGATTTGCGTACCTAGAGGTGATGAAATCGTCATATAGTTCAATTCATTACTACCGTAATGGATTGGCATTTGACGACCTTTACCTAAATCTTTTTCATTACTGAACATTTGATTCATAAAGTTTTCAAGGCTAAAACCTCGAAACATTAATGCGCCCTGTTCACGATACTGCGCCATGATCATATCTTGATCTTTCAGGCCTGCAGCACCACCAACACTAGCAGCTTCTTCACCGAGTGCTGCCATATAGAAACTGATGCGACCTTGACGTTGTGCTGCCACCATACGTTCATCTAAAACACGATGAAAAGCGAGAGTTTTGTAAGTTTTGGTGGCAAGTTCTTGATCAATTTCTGGCATGAAAGCATTTTCATAAATGCTGCCATCTTGTTTCAATATTTTAAGGATTGGAATTTCAACTGAATGACCATCAATAAAAGCTGGTTGGTGTACTACCGGGCTTTCGTTATATACGTCAGTGTTCATAGCCTTCTCTTTGTTATTAACCTTGAATGACAAGGTGACATTGCTATTCGCTCATTATTTACCACCGAAAGTATAGAAGCTTTCACGGCAAGATGAATATTTATGTCGTTGTTATGAATTGTTGGTTGTAATAATCGCAAGCACTTTACCTTTACGTAAACTGAAAAACAAGTTTAGTGAGCAAAGTTAGCGCTTTTATTTAACACTACCCGAGCATAATTCTTTACAGCTATGCCCGCTATTAAAGAGCAGACCAGTTGCTTAGTTATGCAGATAGTTAACGTGATAAAAAATAGCTAAGTATCTAAGGTACTTACTACTCGTCTAGACAAAATGCTTTGTTCTAGACAAAATCTAAGTAACTATTCACCTATGACTTAATCCACTTAGGCACAGACTTTTTGTTCTAGACAACATCTAAGTACCTAAGTCCTTTTAGGCACGGGCTATTAGTTCCAGACAAAATCTAAGTACGCACTCACCTAAACATATGCCATTTAGGCAAGTGTGGTGGGGATAACGGTTAACATGGCGCGTTGACCAATCGCCACATTGGCATTAGGGAATATAATTGCCTCGCCATCTTGCTGTGTTTTCACTTCATTACCACCATCAATCGCTAAAACATGGCCTTGTGGAAAGTCTGTAAAGTTTTCAACATCATCATCAAAGGTTAGCGAGAAATCTTCATGATGACGATCAATTACCTGTGATATTTCATATAAGTTAAAATCTTCCGCTTGAAATGGCGCTAATGCCAAATCTTGGCCTGAAACAAACTTAGTTAACGTTTCGCGCACTTGTACAAACTGGTTCATATCATTCTCGCCAAATGGACGAACTTTGCCTAATTCAACGGTAAATGCATCAGCGCCAAACTCGTTCGATGAAAAATAGCTAAAGGTTGTTGTAGGTGAGTGCGATAGCAACACGGTACTTACGCCACAGGCATTTAAAAATTGTAGTTGGCTTTTCTTACGAGGCGCACCGTGTAAAAAAGGATAAACGGCAAATTTGTCACACTTGGAGCCACGAATAGCGGTATGTAAATCGTAATGACTACGTTGACGATCACCACCATTCGCGCTAGGTAATTCACTACCCGCTTCAAAGAAAGCTCTAACGGTGTTTTCTAATAACAAGGCTCGATGACGCTCTTTATTAATCAAACCTGGCCCTTGCCCCTGATCTTGTGAATGACCACCTGAAAACAAGCGATTCATATTTTCTTCGACAAACCGCTGAGCAATATTCATTGAAGCCGGATTACCGAAAATAAATAGCACCCGTTCAGCCAGTGCTAATTCACCACGAATGAGCTGCCCGATAATATCACTACAAATTTCAATGGGTGCAGTTTCGTTGCCATGCACAGCACTTGATAAGACAATATCATGCTTGCTTGCGCGATCGACAGGTTCAAAAGTAATTAAGCCGGTGTCTAATACCGATACTTTACTCATTGTTTGTGATGCTTGATGACTAACTTCAAAACTAAAAGCACCACCCGGCAACGACCATTCATTGGCACGAGTTATTGATAAGAAATCACCACTTTGTTGTAAAGCAGATGCGAAGGCACTTGTTGAATTAGTTGCATTACTTGAATTTGATAAGTCACTCACGCGTTTTCACCTATTGTAATAGTTAAATTTATTTGAATAACTCAGATCGCATTGCGATAGCACTCATTAATAATTGCGCGCTATTATACCCATTGAAGCAATGAATTCACTATTTAGCATAAATTAAAAGCTATTACGATGTCGGCTGTGTTAAAACTAACTCAATACCTTTAATCTCAAGTAGCTCAAAGGCTAAAGGTTAATTTTTCTATAAACAATCAGTTAGGCTTTAGCTGAAGGTAAACGTGAGCAGATTTACTGAAGGGAGATTATTCTAGCTGATAAGCTGTAGTTGTCTATCTAACCGAAACTGAAATTTTGAATGATTAGGCTTTACCCAATATTAACAGCGGCGCTAGCCACATTGATTACCATTTAGCACACATGAGCAATGCCAGCCATGTTAAATATAACGATTACTAGCTGACATCTAACACAAAATATTAGTGTTTTGTCGATGAATACAAGCTATTACTTGAGCACTTCGACAGCATTCTAAACTCTTCCTGTAACGCTTTACCTTCCTCTGTTTTTTCCATTACATTCTCTCCTGCCGCCCAAGATTGCATATTTGGATAGACATCAACAAACATAAAACCATCCTGATTGCCGACTCTAGGCTCCATATCATAGGAGTTAATCCCTCCCCCTTTAACATTCGCGTTCATGAATTTAACCCATTTTTCGTTTAATGCTCCTGCATCTTTCATCGTCTTGTTTTCTTTCAATTTACATTGCCAAACATCTACAATATGCTTTTCAGCGTAACAACTTACACTAAATATAAACATTAAGGGGATCGCAAACTTTATTGAATTATTCATTATTATTCCTTGATTAAATTAAACAAAGAAAACATGGGGGAAACTATTACCCAAGACACCATTCTAAAAATCATTCACTATCGAGTATTGTTCACAGACATTGTTAATGCAAATTATTGTTATTCTGATAAATTTTATCATTAATCCCGCTAATTCAAACAGCAAACCAATGGAATATCAATTACGATTAGCTCTTCATCAGTAAGATACTGATCTAACATCTAAAGCTCGCATATGAATAGCACCAAAGTCACCACAGCGGTCATTCATGTAATTGAATTGGCCTTATTGCAAAATGTATATCGTTGACCAGAACACTTGAAAAGATTAATGTCTACTTTGAATAAATTGCTTGAAATATGCAGCACTTGAGTTAGGCATCAATAATTGAAAATACTAATCCTATCGAACAAAGACTTAGCAAGTAATTTTGCATTAAATTTATTAGTCCCAAAATTAACCGCTGACCATGAAATACACCTTTGGTTGTCTGCTAAAGTTGGTGGGAATAGCAATTTCCCTAGTCAATTAAATAGGCTTAAATTTTTTGAACAAGATTTGTTTAACAAATTATTAAGTCCGTCTTTTTCTGGTAATAATATCGGTAAGTTAAAAGGGTTTGAATATTTTCAATGTGATTTAGCTTCTGAGTTGGTGGAAGAAAATAGTATTAATTCGCCTGAAACTATTGAACGAATAAAACAGCTTGATCCTGATTTAATAGTTTCAATTCGTTATGGTGGCATTTTAAAAGAGGAATCTATCAATATTCCAGCTAAAGGAGTTTTAAATCTTCATTCGGGTATATTGCCTCTGTATCGTGGTGTTATGGCAACTTTTTGGGCTATGTTGAATGGCGACTCAAAGATAGGTACAACACTTCACACGATTGATGACGGAAATATAGATACGGGGGAAATAATAAAAATTTCAACTTTAGAAGTTCATTTCAATAAATCCTACCTGTGGCATGTCCTTGAGCTATATAAACAAGGCGTTTTAGATATACTTGATACAATTTCATCTTACACCCTACATGAGCAAATATTGAAGTCGCCACAGCCTAAAGAAAACTATTACTTTTCCTTTCCTACTACCGAAGATTTAATCGCATTTGAGCAACAAGGTTTGAAATTGGTAGATGAGCAAGAGTTTCTAAGTTTTATTAGTGAAAATTATTTGTCATAGTCAGCATCCTTAAATGTAATGCCAACGGCAGCAATGAGCTGCCTGTCAGGTTTAGTTCTTGTATTAGTCCGCTTACTTTAAATTAAGTTAACGCCTGTTTGAACGACTACAAATAAGCTAATAATCTTCCGCACCAGAATGGCTAATCGCTTTATTGGCGATAGCATATGAAAAACCTTTGCTGATCAAATGTCGTAGCGCTTTTTGTTTTAGTTTTAATTCTTCAATTGGCTCGACGCCAAACTTTCTAATTTTTAGCATGAGCGCTTTATCAAAATAATCTTCGTCTGTTGTTTCTAAAGCGCTCACACACTCGTTAATCACCTGAGATGAAAAGCCTTTCGCATAGAGCTTTTCTTTTATTTTATTCGGCCCGATATTTTTCTCTGAAAAACTCAAGGTTAAACGCTGTGCATAGCGAAGATCGTTAACAATATCTCGCTCAATCAAATATGCTAATGCTGGTTCATTAAATTGAGTATCATCTTTAAACAACAAATTTGCTTTTTGTAGCAATTTTTTAGCTGAGTAATCACCATAACGTTCAATCATCCATAGCATATATGACTTTACGCGTTCATATGAGATGATTTGTGGTTTGGCGTCTTGCTTTTTTCCATACATAAAAAGGCTATATCCTTTATACAATTAAAAAGTCAGTCTGTAAGTTGTAAGCTACAACATAGCTTAACCCCTTAAAACATATGGCTATTAATAGATTATTTAACCGTACTATAATGCCATAAAAGTTGAGTTAACTAACATGTGCTAATGCGGTTAACAAAACAATAAGAATCTATGAAACGTCAATCGACAAGATAAAAAAAGCGCCTTAATCGGCGCTTTATAACGTTAAAAATAATAGCTAGCATTCAGCGCTATATTTACCTTTACAGCCCTGCTGCAACAAAAGCATCGCTCACTAATTTTTGCGCATCGCTAATAATTAACTGTAAATGAGCATCATCAATAAAGCTTTCAGCATAAATTTTGTAAATATCTTCTGTACCAGAGGGGCGAGCAGCAAACCAACCATTTTCGGTACACACTTTAATGCCACCAATCGCAGCATTGTTACCTGGCGCGTGTGACAATATTTGCGTGATTTTCTCGCCCGCTAAACTATCAGTAGTAATGGCATCAGGCGTTAATAAAGTAAGCACCTGCTTTTGCTGCAAGTTTGCTACCGCTTCAACGCGGCCATAACAGGGTTCACCTAATTGTTTGGCAAGTTCTTGGTATAACTGGTAAGGGTCTTTACCGGTTACAGCAATCATTTCAGCGGCGAGTAAGGTCATTACAAAGCCGTCTTTATCGGTTGTCCAACAACTGCCGTCACGCGCAATAAACGTTGCGCCTGCACTTTCTTCACCGCCAAAGGCATAGCTTGAATCATGTAAACCATCAACAAACCATTTAAAACCGACCGGTACTTCTGACAGTGGTCGGTCAATCAGCTTAGCAACACGGTCAATCAATGAACTTGAAACCAAGGTTTTGCCAATTTTACAGCTTGCCGGCCAATTTCTGTGGGTCATTAAATAGTGAATAGCTACCGCTAAGTAATGATTTGGGTTCATTAACCCGCCTGATTTCGTGACAATGCCGTGGCGATCAAAATCAGGATCATTACCCACCGCAACATCAAATTTATCTTTTAACGCAATCAAACCAGACATGGCGTAAGGTGACGAGCAATCCATGCGAATTTTACCGTCTTTGTCTAACGGCATAAACGCAAAGCTCGCATCAACTACTGGGTTAACAACATCGAGTTTAATGCCATATTTTTTCGCGATGACTGGCCAGTAATGAATACCTGAGCCACCAAGAGGATCAACACCAATATGAACACCCTCTTTAGCAATGGCTTCCATATCGATGACTTGACTTAATTCATTGACATAAAATTCAATAAAATCTTCGCGAGATAACAATGACGACTTCAAGGCTTGGCTATAATCAGTGCGCTTAACGTCAAGCATTTCATTGGCAATAATGTCGTTCGCACGTTGCTCAATAACTTTTGTTATTTCACCTTCAGCCGGACCGCCGTGAGGGGGATTATATTTAATGCCGCCATCCGTTGGTGGGTTATGTGACGGCGTAATAATAAGGCCATCAGCCTGAACTGATTGAGTTTTGTTGTGAGCAATGATTAAACGCGAAATTACCGGCGTTGGCGTAAAGCCATCATCCGCTTGAATAACAACAGGAACTTTATTAGCAATTAATACCGAAATAGCAGAAGCAAATGCTGGCTCAGATAAAGCATGAGTATCTTTACCTAAATACAAAGGTCCTTTAAAACCTTGTGCCTGACGATACTCTGCAACCGCCTGACAAATAGCTTCAATATGATATTCATTAAAACTTAATTTACTGGCGTTACCACGGTGACCCGACGTACCAAAGGTTACTTTTTGCTCAGCAATAGCCACATCCGGCGTTTGTAAAAAGTAATCACTGACCAAACGAGCAATATTTATTCTGTCTTCTGGTCTTGCAGGTTTACCAGCATGATGATGAATTGTCATTTAAATTCCTTGTCCTTTATAAAAACTTAAGCCGTATTGTTATTCGATGAACAGCCAGATAACTACAGTAAATCGCGAATATCTTCTACATCTTGTTCGTTATAACCCAAGGCACGACCAACTTCAGTTAACATCATTTTTTTACGGGTCGTATTTGAATTAGTGATCACCCAAAATGGGCTATCAGGTATTTGGCGAGGTTTGGTGCTACTGCCACTGGCAGCGAGCTCAGCTTCACTGGCGGCAAAATATAAACGGTCGCGGCCTCTAATCTGACAAACCGTGGAAAACTGCTGATTATGCACACGATACAAGGCGGCTAAAATCAATAAAAATCGACCAACGGCACCGCGCTGCATGGCCAGTTCTTCTTTGTTAATGTAATTAAATACCGAGCCATTCGTGTCTAACGCTACAGGAGAATTTTGCGTTTCAACAACCTCTTTGGCAGTCTCTTCAACAATTTTTGGTTCAGCAGAAACTACCAAATCAGCCGTACTTTCAGTTGGTAACTTAATAAGACGACGTAATATCGACGACGCACTTTCGCCAATATACTGAGTATTTGAGGCAATATGCTGATAAAGCTCTTCATCTATTTCGATGTTTTTCATTGATGACCCTAGGGAAATTATTATAGATCGCGGCAAGATTATACTTACGTTAATAGCAAGTCTCTAGTGGCGATTAACATTTGATGGCTATTTTTTTGCAAATAGTTTTCTAAAACCAGTCATTTATTCGATATTAGCCGCGAGGAAATAACCCGCCTTTAAAGCAAATTATTGCATCAAAAGCTAAAAACCCGCACAATTTCGGGCATATAGCCAAACAACACGACGGCAACATTGAGAGAGACATGACTAAGCAATTACACTATCAACAACTTGGCAGCGGTAAAGACATACTATTGATACACGGCCTATTCGGTCGTTTAGAAAACTTAAATATGGTCGCAAAAACCTTGTCAGAAAATTATCGTGTCACCAGTGTCGATGTGCGTAACCATGGCGATTCATTTCACGATAGCGTGATGGATTACCCAACCATGGCGCAAGATGTTGTTAATGTCATGCAGCATTTAGCTATCGACAGTGCGATAGTGCTCGGTCACTCTATGGGCGGAAAAATAGCCATGGAATTAGCCCTAACCTCTCCCGAATGTGTCGAAAAGCTGATTATTGCTGATATCGCGCCAGTCGAGTACCCACCACACCATAAGCAAATTATTGCCGGTTTACAAGCAATCGACTTAGCCGCAGTCAAAGTACGTAAGGATGCCGACAACCAGTTATCTCAATATGTTGACGACGTTGGTGTGCGACAATTTTTACTAGGTAATTTAAGTGCTAACAATGGCCAATTTTCCTTTAAATGCAATATCGAAAATATCGCTAAAAACTACGCAAACATCATGAAAACCTATCAAGGCAACAATACCTACAACGCACCTACGTTATTTATTAAAGGCGCAAACTCAGATTATATTTTACCAGAGCATAGAGCTGAAATTGTCCGCTTATTTCCGCAAAGTCGTGCCCGTGTCATTCAAGGGGCTGGTCATTGGCTACATGCTGAAAAAACCGTTGCCTTTAATCGCAGTGTGATAAGTTTTTTAGCGTCTCGTTGATCCAGGGCTAATTTTAAACCGTAAAACTTTGTATACTCGGTGTCATGAAATTGCCTTTAGCCCTGCCTTATATTGGCCTAGTTAACAAAATAATACTGACGAATTACATTCTAGGGGACAAAATTAATGTGTTTAAAAGCAACGATATGCTATAGTGCGCCCTGAAAATTTTAGGGTTAATTATGATAGCAGAACACTTCGAATTAATTGAAACCATTGGGTTGAATTTATTTTTTGCTTTTATCTTTATTTTCATTGGGTTATCAATCCATGATGTAATGACTAAAAACGATGTTCCTAAAATGGGAAGAGTAGTTGTTTATTTTGTATTATTTTTAGGATGTGCCGGTTTTATCGCAAAAGGCATCATTCAGTTTATTTGGGAAAGCCAAGGCGTTGGATAAGTAAGTAATAAAATGGCAAAAGAAGTAGCAGATTTAACAACCATTGACTTATTTAGCGATGAAAAGCGTCCCGGTCGACCAAAAACCAATCCTCATTCACGCAGTGTACAAGTTAAAATTAACAAGCGTAATCAGGTTAAGCGTGATAAGAACAATGGTTTAAAGCGAGTCGAGTTTAAATTACACTCAAGTGTATTTGAACGTTTAGAAGCTTTATCAAAAGATAAGGGCATCAGCAGAAGTGAATTAATTGAAGCACTCTTAATTCAATCGCTTGATGCTAACGAATATTAAAGTTTAGTTAGCTATAAAAGGTTAGATTCATGGCAATTGTAGGTTTATTTTTCGGAAGTGACACAGGTAACACCGAAGCCGTAGGCAAAATGATCCAAAAGAAATTGGGTAAAAAACTGGTCGATGTAAAAGACATCGCCAAAAGTACCAAAGAAGAAATCGCCGAGTTCGATTTATTAATCTTAGGTATACCTACTTGGTACTACGGTGAAAACCAATGTGATTGGGATGATTTTTTACCTGAATTAGAAGAAATTGATTTCACTGATAAATTAGTGGCTATTTTCGGTTTAGGCGATCAAGAAGATTACTCTGAGTACTTTTGTGATGCTATGGAGCCGTTACGCGATATAGTTGAATCAAAAGGCGCGATTATTGTTGGACATTGGCCAACCCAAGGTTATGAATTCGAAGCGTCAAAAGGCTTAGTGGATGAAAATACTTTTATCGGCTTATGTGTTGATGAAGACCGTCAACCAGAACTTACTGAAGCACGCGTTGATGCTTGGGTTAAACAAATTTACGACGAGCTTTGCCTAGCTGAATTAGAAGATTAATTTACTGCTAAATAATAGTTAGTGAAATGAAAAGCCAGCATCTCGCTGGCTTTTTTGTCTATAGATTCCAAGCATTTTATTGCCTTTAATCTATACGGATAAGTCAAATAAACTTTCTTTCAGCCGCAGATCCTCGACATACCATACCCTTGTTATTTATCGAACGAACTTACACATGCCATTGCCCAATGAATCATTGGGCCTTGTTAGATAACCAAAACGACGATAAAAGTTCTCTTTTCCTTTTGCTGACAATAAACCGATAGTAGCGCCCTTACTTGCCGTGTTAGCTAAATAAATTTCAAGTTCTTTCATCACAAGCTCACCAATACCCTGCCCTTGACAATCAGGGGCCACAACAACGTCTTGGAGATAAAAATACATGGCTCCGTCGCCGACAACGCGCCCCATACCAATGAGTTCATTGAGTTGCTCTTGCTCGTTTTCTCGATAAACAGTGACATGAAATAGCGAATTAGCTAAGCTGACTTTAGCGAGGTTTTTATCGGTTTTTCCCCAACCTATTGAGGCACGCAAAGCAATGAAAGCATCAACGGTCGGGCGCTTGTATTTAATTTGGTAGCTGCTCAATGACAAAACGAAAACCTCATGTCTAGCCTAAAGTTACTTATTACTGCTTATTACTAACGGGATTATGTTTATTTAAAAACACTAACACCTGTTCATAAAACTCATAGCGATTACTGCTATTGAATAAACCATGGCCTTCATTTTTATATTCAAGCCACTGATAGGTTTTATTATGTTTATCTAATTGCTCAATTAACACCTCCGCCTGCTCAAGCGGCGTTCTGTCATCTTTTGTGCCATGCGCCAATAATAAAGGCGATTTTAATTTTTCAATAGCATGAACTGGAGAATGTAATATTTGAATATTTTGCGCGCCAACACTTCTGGTTAAATAACGAGAGTATTTAAGTTCGCTATCTTCAGTTAGCAGCTCTAAATCATAAATACCTGATGATGCTATAACACACTTAAATAAGTCCGGTTTAATAATATTGCTTTGCAGGGCACTATAACCACCAAAGCCTGCACCCATAATACAAAGGCGATCCTTATCGATATAACCTTTTTCGACGAGATGATTTACCCCGTCAATAATATCGTATTGTATATTTTCGCCCCATTGCTTATCACCAGCTGATTTAAATGTCAGACCGAAGCCTTTTGAACCACGAAAGTTCACTTGCACCACAGCGTAACCTTGCGAAGATAATAGCTGCACTTCAGGATCAAAGCCCCAATAGTCTCGACTAGACGGCCCGCCATGCACTAATATTACCGCCGGTTTTGCTGTATTATTTTTGCTAAGAGGTAAGGTCAAGTAACCCTGTACTGGCGTATTATCACGGGCATTAAATGTAAACGAATATTGTGGCTGTAAACTACTACTATCAAGTGACTGTTTACTCTTTGCCACAAAACTAAGTTGTTGAGTATTACGATCAAATAAATACCACACCTGTGGTTGTACATCACTGGTCAGTGAAATAAGGGCTTTGCCGTTAACTTCATCATCCCAACTTACGTGCATTTCATAGCCATTAAAACGCGCCAATAGCTCAGCAAGCTCTTTGGCTTGTAGATGAGTATCATCTAGTATTTTATATTGCGGATATTCATCAAAATACGACAGTGCAAACGGAATATTTTTGTCATCGAAATAAAGCCAACCGGCATCAGTACCTGCGATGTTATATATAGGGGTCAGTTTTTTATTTTCTGGTTCGAAAAGACAAATCGACAAAGTATCATTGCCACAATAGTCTTTCACCATCAGCTGTTTGCTGTCTTTATATTGCCCGATGATGGCAAAATTTGGTGTCGCATCAGCCAATGGATACTTAACCCATGATTTATCAGCAAAGCTGTACTGAGCTATGGTGACACTATTTTCGTCATCTACTGTCGTGCGCCATAAACCTTGTGCGCTATCTAGATAACTTAAACGCGTTGAGTCATGGTCAAGCCTATCACCATCAACTCTTGCTAAGGTTTCTAATTTACCTTTATATATATCTAACTTATATGCCCACATTCCTTCACTTTCATATTGTGATGTAGCAATAACAATATGACGAGGATCATCTTTTAATAAATTAATTATTTTTGGATGAGCAAGATGCTTTTCAAAATCAGCTTCTGTTACATTGCTTCTGAGTTTTCCTCGATGAAATAACGAACGCAGGCCAAAAATGAATTCGCCTTCTTCCTCATCGATGTTAATACTGTAAATTTCGCCATAATAAGCCTTTCGCTCTTTATTTCTTTGCTTAGAGGAAAGGAAAATCAGTAAACGTTCGTTATTGGCCCATGAATAACGTCCTACCCGATCTTTTTTTGCGAAATAAATTTGATTAACCGCTTTCATCGTTTTGGTATCAACAATAACGATAACCGGTAAATCATTGTGATTACGAATTAATGCCAGGTGTTTACCATCAGGGGATAGGCTGACATTTCGATAGTCATCGGTTTGAAAAAACGCTTGTATATTGGCCGTGTTATTTTCTGGTTTAATCGCGCTATCATTGTTTTCAGCAGCTAAAGAATAAAACGTCGTAAAAGACAACAGAATTAAAATAGTTTTTATTACATTAGTGAACACAAAAATTCCTTTTAGTTATTAACTTCATCAAGTTGAAGTAATTCATGATTATCTAATAGCCAACCTATCGAAGCAATACTTGCGCGCAAATTTATAGCTTATTGTAAACGTTAAGGTAGTTTTAAAAAAAAGTGGCTAATAAGACGGATTAGATTGGTAACTTATAACGGAAATATTACTAACTCTACTTTGAGCTTTTCGAGTTAGTTATCACATACATTGAGCTAAATACTTTAGGTGTATGACGTATTTTTACGGCGAATATATAATTTTCGATTAAGTTTAGCGACCACTTCACCTTCGCTATCTTTTACATAAACAGGAATTTCAGGCAGGTACTTCTCACCTTGCGCGGTATGCAGCAAAATATCTGCTATCAAGGCGTCAGTGATCAAAAAATCAGCCGTTACCGTGCCTTTACCCGGCTTGATATAATCAATATCTGCCGACTTATCCCAAACAATATAATCGTTACCTAACCGTGACATCACCATTAACATGCAAAAAGGATCTGTCATGGCGTACAATGAACCACCAAAATGCACACCGACTGCGTTTTTATTAAAAACACTCAATTTTAATCGTACTTGTGCTTTGCGAAAATCGTCAGAAATTTCAACAACTCGAATCCCTGTAAATAGAAATGGCGGCCAAATATTTAATAATAATTTCATTTGCCAAGCTTTTTTAAACATATGATTTCCTTCAAAAGCCATATAAAAATATGAGTAACCATATAAACCGTATGGTTTATACCTCAAGACTCATCAGACCAGTAAAAGTATTATGACCTTTTAAGCCAATAAAACCAGCAAAACTAATAATCATTTACAACTAGCTCTTTCAACCAAGCGCATAACACCCTATAATTTTCCATAAATTGAAAGCCCGATGTAGAGATTTAAATAAATGCCTGAACAAAATGAAGAATTAAAAAGAGCCGGATTAAAAATCACCCTACCGCGCATTAAAATATTGGCCATTTTACAAAATCCAAACAACCAACACATCAGTGCTGAAGACGTGTACAAGATTTTACTTGAACAGCATGAAGAAATTGGTTTAGCGACAGTTTATCGGGTATTAAACCAATTTGACGATGCGGGTATTGTTACGCGTCATCATTTTGAAGGCGGTAAATCGGTATTTGAATTAAGTCATAAAAAGCATCATGACCATTTAGTTTGCCTAAAATGCGGTAAAGTTGTTGAGTTTGAAGATGACGTAATTGAACAGCGCCAAGAAGATATTGCTAAGTTACATAAAGTAAAACTGACCAATCACAGTTTATATTTGTACGGCGAATGTGAAGATGAAGTTGCTTGTGAAGAGTACCGTAAAGCGCAATTTTAACGCTCTGACTAACATTGTAATGCTTAAGCCCTCGCTATTCTGTTAGCTAGGGCTTTTTTATTTCCTCTCTTTTATATACGTTCGAAATAATTAACGTATAAACCTAGAAAGTAATGCAAGGTGTGTTATGCAAATATACCGTATCATCGCTCTCCTAGCTTTAAAAAATTTACTTATCGATATTGCTGCTGTTTGTAGTGCAGCGATTTTTTTACGACTGGCCATTCGCTTGCAATAATTGAAAATATCACCGTATCTCGTAGCTCACCATCTGGGTGTATTTTGTGATTACGCAAAACACCATCTTGCTTAGCACCTAACCTAGCAATAGCAGCACGAGATTTATGATTATGCCAATGGGTACGAAACTCAATAGCAATGGCATTTAATTGCTCAAAAGCATAACCTAGCAACAACAATTTACACTCCGTATTTACTGACGTTCTTTGGTAGGCTTCGCCGTACCAGGTATAGCCAATTTCAAAACGTCGATGAGTAAAGTCGGCATTACACAGCCGTGTCATCCCGAGTAGCTTACCTGTTTTATTGTCAACAACAACCAATGGCAATGCACTACCATCGTGCTTTTGTGCCATCGCAGTTGCCATATAACTATCGATCGTGTTGCTATTAGGTACTTGAGTAAACCAGAGTGACGACATATTACTAGATGCCGCTAATTGAACTAATTCATTGGCGTGATTCGACATTAATGGCTGAAGTGTTACGGTATCCGAAACCAGTTCAATATCAGCAAATGCTAATGGGTGTCGCATTAAATTTTTCCCCTAATAAATATTATTTATAAATTCAACAGCTTTATCGTCGCATATAATAGCGCTAAACTGATAACAACAAACGCACTCGCCACTAAACGAAATATGCCCTTTGCTAAACGATGCTTGAGACCTGAAAACCAACCTTTGGTTGTATGTTCATGGCTTGGCGTATTAACCAGCAAACCAATTAACGCGCTTAACAGTAAACTCCAGGTGGCTAATAATAAACTAGCAAGCGCATAACTATTTTGCTGTTCAATAGATCCCTTGATAAATAGCAAAACTATCACAAACAAACCCATAATAAATATAAAATTTAATATGGGTTTCAAAATAAATAATCGTTGCGCCAAGTTTTTTAGTGTCATGCTATTACCTCTAAAACATAAAGATTAAAACTACTGATTTTATCTTTTAAAATAAACAGTTAACAAAGCTTCTGGAACTAAAGTACCATTCAATAAGTTTGGCAGATACGCCATGCTATAGGTTACTAAAATGGCGCTTTATAGCGACTTTACTTCACGGAAATTTATCATGTATAAATATTTAACAGTGTTGCTTATCACCCTTATTCCCTTTGTCAGTGTTAGTAGCGTAGCGGCACAGTCCGCGTTAACTGACTTTGGCAGTAACCCTGGCGAATTGACCGCAAGTTACGTGCAAGGAGCTAAAGGTAACAAAAATCTGATTGTATTGCTCCATGGTTGTGTCCAACAAGGTGAGTTACTTGCACAACAAAGTGGCTTACTGGCATTAGCAAAGCAAAAAAAATTCTCATTACTCATGCCACAGCAAAGCACAAACAACAATATTAAAGGCTGTTTCAATTGGTTTTCTCAACAAGACATAGAAAGAAACCAAGGAGAGAGTCTGTCGATAAAAAATATGATCAGTACCGTGAATGCGGAACATAATTTTAGCAATATCTACATCATCGGCCTATCGGCAGGTGGCGCAATGGCCAGTTCGATGCTGGTTAACTACCCTGAACTTTTTACCGCTGGCGCTATTGTCGCAGGTATACCCTACCCCTGTGCTGATAACCTCATCACCGCAATTGCCTGCATGCGCAGCGGTCCTTCACAAGCGCCAGCTCAGTTGACAAAATTAGTCAAAAAAATAACCCCTGTACAAACTCAATGGCCGCCCCTATCAATATGGACTGGTAGTCAAGATTTGGTAGTGAACCCTAAAAATTCCCAACAACTTGCTATCCATTGGGCGCAATTAAGTCAATCATCACAGCAGCCAATTATTAGTAATTACCCTGGTTATAAAATTAGCCAATGGCAAGGGATAAATAAACGAATAAATGTCGAGCTGATAGAGATCGACAATATGGATCACGGTATTGCCGTAGCGCCGACATTAGAGAATGGCGGCAGTGAAGCAGCATTTGTAATTAAGGCGCCAATTAGCACCGTTTTATATTTACTCGATGCATGGAAAATATAAAAAATACAATATAAATTTAATATATAAGCTTTAATTACAGTCACTTAATAACTAATAAAGTCAGCATACTACTATAGTACAGATTATCTTCTAGCAAATTTACTATAGAGTTTTATGCACACCAATAAAAAACAATAAAGTGCGTAAATTAGCAATTTATTAGAAATAATAATACGGGGAAACTTATGAAACCTTATACTGGAAAGCTGAGTTATCTAGCGATAGCAATTTCAGCAGTACTTGCTAGTCAAAATGTTATGGCTGCACAAACCAATGAACAGAAAGCAGATGATCCAACCTTAGAGCGTATTGAAGTAACCGCGCGAAAATCTGTTGAGAATTTGCAAGAAGTGCCGGTAACGATGACCTCGTTAAGCGCTGATGAACTTGCTGAACGTGGCATTGAAATAATCACCGAAGTACAACAGTTCTCTCCAAATACGACCTTACAACGTAGCCGTGGTACTAACTCGACTATTACGGCATTCATTCGTGGCGTAGGCCAACAAGACCCATTATGGGGTTACGAAGCTGGTGTTGGTATTTATATCGATGATGTTTACATTGCCAGACCACAAGGTGCTGTACTCGATTTGCTCGACATTGAGCGAGTTGAAGTGTTGCGTGGCCCACAAGGCACACTTTATGGTAAAAATACCATAGGTGGCGCGATAAAATATGTTACCAAAGAAATGTCAGGCGATGCAGAACTGAAAATTCAAGGTACTGTCGGCCAGTATAATCAAAAAGACATTAAACTCACCGGACAATACCCGTTGATTGCCGACAAACTTTATATCGGCTTTGGTTTAGCTAATTTACAACGTGACGGCTTTGGTGAATTTCTAACCTCAGATTTAGCTAATCAAGATAAAGAAAATTACAATAAAGACGTCATGGCTAGCCGTATTAGCCTTGAATATCATGCCACGGATGATTTGCTTTTTAGCTTCAACTGGGACAAAACGCAAGACGACTCTAATTCGAAAGGCGGCTATCGCTTACTGCCCAGTTTATTGACTGATGCGCCAGTGCCAGACAGCACCTTTGACTCGTACACTAGCTTACCAACCTGGAATGAAGTTGAGTTAGAAGGCATCAGTTTTACCGCTAAATGGGATGTCAGCGACGCCACAACATTAAAATATGTTTTTTCATCACGTGACAGCTATTCGCCAACTAATATCGACTTTGATAACACCTCGTTAAGAATTTTTGATGTCCCGGCTATTTATGACGACAAGCAAAAAACCCACGAACTTCAGCTGAATAACATTGGCGATAATTATAAGTTTGTTTCTGGCTTATATTATTATGACGGTGAGTCATGTGGCCAGTTTGAAGCGATTTTAGAAGTGCTTGGACAAAGTGCGTTTGGTACGCCAGGATTAACGCGTGAAGTCAGTGGTTGTAGTAACTCAAAGAGTAAAGCAATTTATGCACAGCTAAGTTATGACCTATCAGAAAAGTGGTCTGTAACGGCTGGAGCGCGTTACACGAAAGATGAAAAAGCGGCCTTAGTACGTAACGGCCTAATCTTTGATACGGTTTACCCTGAGTCAGGTTGGATTGACGGTTATGTTCGCCCTGAAGGTGATTTAGTGCCGATTGTGCTTGATGATGAAGATGACTGGTCTAAGTTTACCCCGCGTATTGGTGTTGAATATCAAGCCAACAATGACTTAATGTTCTTCACAAGTTTTTCCCAAGGTTTTAAATCTGGCACATTTAACCCCAGAGCAACCACCGCAGAGCCAGCAGCAAATCCTGAAGACGTTGACTCGTTTGAAATAGGAATGAAAAGTGAATGGATAAACAATCGTCTACGCGCCAACATCACACTTTTCTCTCTTGATCATAAAAATCGTCAATATATTTCAGTGCTGCCAAGTGCTGATGCTACTGAGCTAAACCAACGCTTAGGCAATATTGGTAGTTCAGACGCTACCGGCATTGAAGCCGAGTTTACTTATTTAGCCACAGAAGATCTAATGCTATCAGCGAGCTTTGGCTTTATTGATTCTGAATTTAAAGATGTCCTTGATACTGATCCAGTTACCGGTGAACAGTTTGATAAATCAGATTCATTCTCCATTTCAAATACCCCTGATTACACCTTTAACTTAGGGGTGAATTACACCATTGAATCAAGTGTCGGTGACGTTATTATTAACGCTAGTTACTACTATCGTGACGATTATGTGTTATTTGAAGAAAATAGTTTACTGACACAAGATGGTTATGGTTTAGCCAATGTAAGTGTTGTTTGGTACAGTGACGACGGCAATTGGAATGCAGGCTTACATGTGAAAAACTTAACAGATGAAGATTATATGATCGGCGGCTACCAGTTCGTTGCACCACTAGAAGACGGTGGCTTTGCTCCCGGATTAGGCGGTGATAATACTTTGATTGGTTATTACGGTGACCCAAGAACAGTATCTTTAACCGTCGGATACCAATTTTAATTGCTTGTGTTATTGTTTTAACCTTAGCACTAAAGAGAGCTGAACTACTCAGCTCTTTTTCATTTAGATATGAGATCGGAGTTATCTATGTCAACAGCAAAAGTGATCATCGCCGACGATCACCCCTTATTTCGTACCGCATTAAAACAAGCCATAGTGGAATGTATCGATGATGACGAAACCTTAGAAGTAGATAACTTTCACGACTTACTCAAAGCCGTAACCACTAACAACAGCTTAGAAATTGTATTTCTCGATTTACATATGCCCGGTAACGATGGCTTTACCGGCTTAACCCAATTGCAAAATCATTTTCCCGATATCGTGGTGATCATGGTGTCGTCAGACGATAATTCAGAAACCATGCAAAAAGCGATTAACTTTGGCGCCGCGGCATTTATTCCGAAATCTGCAGATTTAGCCACTATCTCGCAGGCTATTGATACGGTATTAGACGGTGGTATTTGGTTGCCAAAACATATTGAATTTAATGCCGATCAACAAATCGATTTTGCCCATCAAAAATTGGCTAAACAGTTAAGCCAACTCACGCCACAACAATATATAGTTTTAACGCAAATTGCTGACGGTCAGTTAAATAAACAAATTGCCTATGATTTGGATATCAAAGAAACCACGGTCAAAAAGCATGTTTCTGCAATTTTGCTAAAATTAGAAGTGAATAATCGCACATTGGCGGGTCTTGCTTATCAACAACTTATGCTGACGCCAACACAGCACCTTAACGTTTCTTAATTGCGTTGATAAAGGTCGACAGCTACCTTAGGTTGAGAAGGTAGAGCGAGTTTAAAGCCTGGTGGTAAGAAGCATTAGAGAGCAGCTGGTCTTAGTAACAATAAGCCCTGTTAAAGTAAGCAATGCGTAATTTAAAACTGTATCAGTGCATTGATGCGACCTAGTGGCATTTTTCTTCAATTAGTCAATAGTAGTAAACCACAACTTAACGACCAGCCTTGCTCTTCTTTTTACCAATAACGCCAAACCAAAAGCTAAGCTCTAAAATTACGCCTAAGGCAACAAATAACACTATCCCCTGTGAAAATCCATAACTGTATGACGCTAATGCAGCGAATAATAACACTAAAAGAATAAGCCATTTTTTAATCATATTGTTTACGTCCATTTAAATAAAAACCTTCGATATATGAATGTACTGCAAAATTATTTTTTTCACAAATAACGGCTGTAAGCATTTATGTCATAAACTTTGCCAGTTTTAAGAAAAAACGCCTGTTTATCATTGAATAATTGCTAGACATAGCCGAGTCAACGGTACAAAAGCATGAGTTACTTATTTTACGGCTATTTTCATAATGACAGATCAAAAGAAGGCTACTTAGCGAGGGGATCGGATATTTATATTATGTTTGCTAACAAATTGTTAAAAGCCACTTACGACAATTAACACGATAGCAACTATGAAATACTTATAACTTGCAGGAGAAAAAACATCGGTAGATGTGCGCCACAATTTAACGGGAATGGCTAATGTTTTTGGCGATAATAAAATACCACGCATTAATGATAAAACCCCGACTGCCCCCGCTACATCGCCAAAATCTATCACATGAGATTGATAAAATTGTACTACTTGTACAACGACAACCAACACCATAAAAGCTTTGATTAAGTTTGAACTGCGTTGAATCTTACGTGCTTGATCTTTCACTGAATTCAAATTCTCCATAATACCAATAACATATATTAAACCAAACCTAATAGCCTAGCTATAACAGTGCACATATAGCTGGCAAGAATAAACTATGAACGCGTAAAAAGCTAACGACCTACAGCATCTACTGCCTAACTTATTTACTTGCTATTCAAGTACTTCCCTTTGCAAAATAGCGACCATATTACCGGTTTTTGTTGACCACTGACCTTGTGCTAACTCTGGGGTTAATATTTGCACCACAAGCCAACCTTGCTGACCTTCTTGATTAAATATTTCGACAAAATCAGGTAGCGTTGGCTTTTTAAAGCCGGTCAGAAAACCTTCTTTATTTTCTATTTCTAGCATTTTATATTGGTATTTTTTCATTTTTACTATTTCGACATAATCAAGCGCTGCAATATTGAGTTCAAAAACAGCGGCTAGTGCTTTTTTAGATTGCAGTGATGAGGATGCTTCGTTTTCAATGCGCTGTATTGTTCTTAGGTTTAACCCTGAGGCTATCGCAAGTTCATCTTGCGACCAAAACTTCTGTTTTCTCAATTCAACAACTAAGTTTGCATTAATTTTCATAACGACCTAATTAGCGATTATTATACGGATCATTGAACTATCCGCAGATATAATGAAAAAGTCTACGACAACTCAACGAAATCATCGCGACAACAATACGACACTTTAACGACACAAAGACAGCGAGTAAATCGACAGAGGTGAAAAACGCATATATTTATCATTTAGTTTAAAAATCGATAACCATAACCGTAGTTTTTCAGCAAATAAAATGTCAATACCAATCAGCGAAAAACGAAAAAACAAGCAACTGATTTTATTGATTATTTCATCAAGAAAAGCCGTAACTATACGTGCTAATTATCGCTAATATTTTTCTACATGATAAATAAACACTCACTGGCGGTATTATAATTAATGCAATATAGGCTTGAAAAAATACAATTCAACATCATAGTTAATTATATCAACCAACGTTAAGTAGTCATTTTGGCAAAATATTTCTTAAACATCCTTTTATTAATCTTAACTTGCTCGTTTTTAGGGCATGTTACTGAGGATATATATCAAACACCTAGTGCGGATAAAGCCACATTAGTTGATGTAGACTTGTTTGGGAAGAATGAAGCAAAAGACGATGTTGATCCTCTTGATGTCATTACACCGTCTCAACAATCACGTTTATACTTAAAATTATTAGCTGAGCAATGTACATTCGAACCGTCATGTTTAGATAACGATACACCCAGCACACTTAATATTAGAGCCCCGCCCTACCTGATCATCACCTAATTAAATAAAAGTTTAACTTTAGGTTTTTAACGTTCAAATTTTACGTTATACCGTTTTTCAACGGCCATTGTTAAATCAACATCAATTAGCTATTAACCTGCGCGTAATTATCAATCAGGAGATACTTTAACGGTCTCTCAAACTACGGCATGAATAGCTCATTATTTAAAAGATTAGAGGTAGTTATGAAAAATTTACATTTATTTGATCTCGAAAAAGTCGACAATATTATTTCCCCTGAGTATTTCGAACAAGCAACAATAAACTCACCAGCAACAACTATATTTACCGATTTCAAAGCACATATCCCGTTGAAAATCGAAGCCAATACACGAGCGATTGATGCTTTAAACTTAATGATAAAATCACATGTGCAAATGAAAATTGTGATCTCTAAAACAGATGAGTTTTTAGGAATCGTTAGCACAAAAGAATTAACTGAGCAGCGTATCGTCAGTGAGGTTGCCAAAGGTACGCCTCGCGATGAAATACTGGTGGAAGAAATGATGATACCGCGTCAATCTTTATCAGTATTTGACTACCAAGAGCTTGAACGGTCAAAAGTATGCGACGTGATATTTGCCTTAGAACAAAATGGCCTAAATCATTGTTTGGTTGTCGATAGAACTGAGCATCAAATTCGAGGGGTTATTTCATCCAGTGACATCGCAAGAAAACTTCATTTACCGATCATGCTTAATGATAACAATTCATTTAGTCGGGTTTTTGCACTGGTCAATGGCTAAACCGATTTAGCGGGTTGTTAGCGGTATTATTATCTTACGATCAACTCATGTTAATTATTAACCTTGAACTCAGTCAATAGCCCTGCTGAATTCAAGGTTAAGTAAAGCTTTAGACTTGCGCCGCTTTGCAGGCTTGTGTGATCTGCGACCATTGTTGATTTGCCACCCACTCCGGTGTCGCAATCCAAGTACCACCAACAGCAAAAACATTCTTTAAAGCCAAGTACTCTTGTTGATTATGATTATTAATACCACCGGTAGGACAAAAAGCTATATCCTGAAAAACTGCCGCCATAGCTTTTAAAAATGGTGCACCGCCAGATAATGAAGCAGGAAAGAGTTTCAGTTCGCTATAGCCAAACTCCCTCGCTAGCAAAATGTCTGAAGCAGTAGACACACCAGGTAGAACAGGCACCGTACAGTCTGACAAATGCGTTAATAAGCTTTTAGATATGGTCGGTGTAATAATAAAATCACTACCTGCGTCTAATGCTTGCTTTAAAATATCAGCATCGATTACCGTGCCGGCACCGACTTTTAACTCAGGGAACTTTGCCTTAAGCGCTTTGATAACATCCAATGATGCTGGAGTCCTTAGTACCACTTCAACCAGATATATACCGGCGGCTAACATCGCTTTCGCAATGGCTAAACCTTCAGACACTGAGTTTGCGTGAATGATAGGTAACAATGTTTGCTTGCCCATGAGGGTGGAGAATGACTTCATGAATGTTCCTTAATAAACTTTAAATGGCTGCCAGTTGAGCTTTAATAAATCTGCCAAACTCATCTGCTGGTGCAATAGCACCTTTATGCTGAATAACGAAGCCCGCGGCTTTTGACGCTAAGGCAATTGCATCGCTGATGTCATAACCGTATATACGGGCACCAAGATAAACGCCATTAAAAGAGTCGCCAGCAGACGTGGTGTCGACGACGTTTGCTACCGGTGTTATCAAAAATTCAGTGCTGACACCATTAACAACCACTAAAATGCCTTGTTCACCATTTTTAATAATTAACTCATTTAAAGCAAAATGCTGACAATAATTATAAACTTGCTCAACGCTGTTCATGCCAAATAATTGCTCAAAATCATCAACACCAGGCAAGGATAAATTAGATTTTTCAAATGCTAACTCAAACTGTTCTTGCGCCTCTTTAGGGCCACTCCACAAGCGTGGACGATAATTAGGATCAAAAACAATTTGTACGCCTGCGGCTTTTAATTTATCAATCAACGTCCAAAATTGTGCTCTTGCTTCGGGTTCGATAACCGCTAAAGAAATTCCGGAGAAAAAGAACATATCACCGGTCGATAACTGCGTTATAACGTCATCACTAATATGCTGCATAACTTGCCGAGCAGCAGAGTTTTCACGCCAATAAGTGAAACTGCGCTCACCCTGTGCGTCTAGTTGAATAGAATACAAGCCTGGAATTTTTGTCGCCGAAGTAAAAACAAAATCAGAACTAATGTTTTCGTTGTCAAAATACTTAATCATATCAAGACTAAATTGGTCTTTACCTACGGCAGTCACTAAATGCACATTCAGCTCAGCAAAAGTGCGCTTTAGGTAAACAGCTGTATTAAAAACATCTCCAGCAAATGATTGCTGCATGGTGTTTGATGATTTACCTTGCGAAGTTGCCATCAATTCAATCATGCACTCACCGAATAAAAAAATGTTTTTCATTAACAAGCCCTATTAACTGTAATTAAAAATTTTCTAAAATATGTCATAACGCTACTTAGCTTTTAGTGGCTCAACTTTCGGAATAAGAAGCCAAACAGCTGCCATCGCAATAATTGCTAACGAAGCACCAATAACGAATGCAGGGGTATAATTTCCATCCGCCGTTAATATCGGCACTAAGGCCGTTAAGCCTAAAGCGCCAAGTTTAGCCGCCATCCCAGAAAAACCAGCAAGTCTACCAACGGCTTTTTTACCAAATAAGTCACTTGGCAGGGTTTGAACATTACCAATAGCCGTTTGAAAACCGAATAGAATAACCGCCATAATAAGTACCGCAGTTGTTGGGCCACCAGGATTAGCCATTGCTAATAATGCCGGTAGCATAATAAGACAACCAAGCGTAATGGTTAACTTACGGGTTTTATCTGTGTTCCAACCCGCTTTAATGCGATTTTGCGCGAGAAGTCCGCCAAACCAAGCGCCAAACATGGCACCGACGTAAGGCACCCAGCCGTAGATACCAATAGATTTAACATCCATGGCATATACTTCGTTTAGGTAAATTGGGATCCAGAAAACAAATAACCACCAAATTGGGTCAATCGCGGCAGAAGCAATAATAACGCCCCAACTTTGTTTATGAGAAAGTAATTCCTTCGTTGAAGGGTTATATTCTTCTTCGTCGCAGTCGGTTTCAGCTTCGGTATTTCTTTGTCCGGTTAAGATATATTCGCGTTCTTCGTCCGTGATCCACGGATGTGATTTTGGTGGTGCTTTAACAAGAATAATCCAAGGAATAAGCCATAAAAACCCTAGCATAGCAATCACCACAAAAACCATTTGCCAGCTAAAGTAAACCGTTAGATAAGCAATGAGTGGAATCGCAATAATACCGCCGATAGCCGCCCCTGAGTTGAAAATACCTTGGGCTAATGCGCGCTCTTTAGTTGGAAACCAATCGGCATTACTTTTTGCCGCACCTGGCCAGTTGCCGGCTTCTGCGACACCTAGAATAGCGCGAAAAATACTAAAGCTAAGCACGCCTTGAGCAAAGGCATGAGCAGCAGTTGCTAGCGACCAAACACCAATCGACAGCACAAACCCTAAGCGTGTGCCTATCCAATCAAATATTTTGCCAAATATCGCCTGACCAAAGGCATAAGATAAAATGAACACAATGGAGATATTAGCGTAAATTTGTTTACGTTCTAACGCACTCTCGTCGGGAAATAATTCTTCAACAATATCTGGCCACAGGACGCTAAGTGCTGAACGGTCAATATAGTTAATTACCGTGGCGAGAGCGATTAGTAGGATCACCCACCAACGTAAATTTTTTATTTTCATGAGCTGCTTTCCTTATTGTTAATATGGTCGAAAGCTCCTGCTTCAACAAAATCTTCTCGGGCGGGGCTAAAGGTATCAATCAAAATACCACCGGTTGGGCACGTGGCCCCGTGGTCAGCATGAGGAGGTATCATACAGCTGTCACCGGGTTTTAATATTTTAGTAACGCCATCAATATTAAAATGAAATTCACCTTCAACAACATACGTTACTTGTGAATGTCGATGGGCATGATTATAACCAATAGCGCCTTTTTCAAACCAAATTTTAACCGCCATCAACTCGTGGTTGTAACCCAACATTTGACGTTTTAAGCCGCCACCGATATCTTCAATTTCTGTTTCATTACCCAATGAAAAATGTTCACTTTGACTCATGATTGACCTCTACTCTTTAATGTCGAACAATTTAAAACGGCCGTCGAAATGATATTTAGAGCCATTAAATGAAAATGTACTTAACTGATTGCCTGCAATGTTTTGACTGGCGTTAAATGCTAATAAATAACGCTGTTCGCCACTAACAACTAGCTCAACAACATCGATATTATTAATTTTTTGATGTGAAAGATTTTTCACGCTACTGACCGCTGAAACGGTGAATTCCTTTGATGGATTATATTCTCCATGAGGTTCTAAAACGCTGACAAAGGTATGATTTTTCACCTCACTTTTACGGGTAATAAAGGCATTTTCATTACGTAAATTAAACAACGGATCATTAGCACCTATCTGAGTAAAAATCACCGAACTTTCACCATCCATAATGGCAGAATGCGTGTAAAAACGACCATTTTCATTTAACCAAGTAATTTGCGATAAGCCCGCATCGGGCTGCGCTTGTGCTTTCAACCATAAGTGTTGATAACCATTTTCTTTACCTAATACCGGTAAATTGGTTAATTGGGTATCAAGTTGAAAATCAGTGCTAATAAGTTGACCTTTATAATGTACAGGCAAATCGTATTGATGTGACGCGGCTGATGTAACCTGAAAAACATCAATAACAAATGATTGTTTTTGCTCTGAGTTTGAGTTTGAGTTTGAGGGTAAATTAACCAGTGCGATAGTTCGCATTAACTCAACACCGTTATAAACACTATCAATATGTGCTGCACTAATAGATACATGCTGATCTTTTGCAAAAAAGATCAGCTCAGGGTAATTGGCATTACCTTTTTCTACATCACCATTAAAATGTGTTTTTTCGTCAACAACCACCGTATTATGGGCGATAGTTTGTTTAGCCCAGGTTTTATTTTCAGGTAAATAACGACCACCGTATTTCGCTTCGACATTTAAAAAGCGTGCTGCGCCATAGTCTGAAACTATCTCTTCGCCTTGATCATAAAATTGCCAGGTTAATTTATCAAAATGTCCGTGCCCCAGCCCTTGAGCTGCGGGTTTAAATAGTAAGGCTTGTTCACCTGCTACATTTTGACGCATGATGACTAACGCGCCTTGTTTACCGTCGTTACCATCGCCAAAAGCGACTGATTTAAAATCATAAGGCTGTGCGAGTTTTTTATCTAATGCTTGTGCTACTTTTAAGCCATCACCCGTTAGTAAAATTTGCTTTTGTTGCTTAGCAATATCCAGTAAGCCTTTATCGCCAGTTAAACCATAAGCAATAGCCACGCCGTTGACTAATTCAATGGTATCTATGCCTTTGTCTTTAATCGCATCATTAATAGGAAAGAATAACTGGTTGTAACTCAACTGTATTGTGGTGTCGATGGCTTTTAAAACAATACCATCGCGATATTGAAAGACTTTACGTTCCGGTTGATTTGTTTCAATTGCTTTGGCAAAAGTAACAAACGGCATTAAAGCATAACGTTGATAATATGGACCTTCGTTGTAATAGCCTTGCGGCGAGAACAACTCATCTAATTGCTTTAGAAAGCCGCCTTGACCTGATTTGTCTAAACCATAAAGTGCTTGTTCAACCCATTCTGGCTCATCCAACACGTAGCCGGTCATACCAACCGCAGCGGTTGTCCAAGTTCCGTGATTATGCACTTTGTTAAAAGTTTCGGGTGAATCTACCGATAAAAATTTAACCATAGGACGGAATAGTCCTACCTCTATTTTAGTTTTTTCTACTGAGCTTAATGAGGCTAAAATCAGATCATAAGCTTGACTGGTATACACTAACCACACAGCTTCATTTAAGCTTTGCCAAAATAATTTACCTGGATTTTGCTTGGCCATTTTTCTCGCAGGATGCAAAGGTAATGTCGGATATAGCTCAGCATAAGTTAATAACATATCACGAACATAACGGGCATAACGCCCATCTTGCGTTAACTGATAAACAATACCTGTATCGTACATTAATTTATAATTTTTCTTATGTTGCTCATGGCTATAACCACCGCCACCATCTTTTGGCATAGGGACGGCAATTGGCACCGCCATTTGCTGATCAATAGCGGCTTTATTAGCAGTAAAAGTTGTCTTGAATCGCCCTTCGACATTAATAGCTGCACGCATGTTTGCTACATCCGCAGAAGTAATCACTAGGTTAGGACTTGTTTTAGCGATGACTGTTTGACTCGCGGTCAAGAGCGCAATAAACGTCAGTCCCATTGCAGCCTTGTAAACGCCAGTGAGTTTTTTTGACAAAGGCTTTATTGATTTAATGATTCTAGTTGGCATAAAAAAGCTCATAAGTATCTCTTACAAAGATTGCTGGTTATTTGAAAGTACAGCGGTATGAGGACCTTTCGCATATAACTCTTCAATGCTTGGCGCTGCTGTTTTATTAAAGGTATTGTTTTTAACTACCGTTTTAGGCTCACCAACCGTATGTTCAATAATTACAACCGCCGTATTATCAAAAACATTATTTTCAATATGCGTGACTTGCACTCCATGCAAATAAAGGCTTGAAGCAGTTTTATTACGCTTACCTTTACTACTGTTTTTAACGGTATTATTGCTCATTTCAAAATGTGGACCAAAGGTGCTTTCGTCACTGCCACCACGATATAGGTTCACTAAGGCGCCTTGCACGCCATCAAAATTATTACCCTTTAAGATAACGTATTCTGCGTTATAAATACCGAGGTCTTCAATTTCCTTATTCAAGCGCAACACGTCACCCGTAATATGAGTAAACTGGTTATGAGTTAATTCAATATAATCAGCAAAGGCACCACTACCTGAATCAAAGAAATGAAATGAATGATTAATATCAAGCGCACTAACCTTACTGTTACGCATTACCAAGCGATAGTTATCAACCATGCCCCACTTTTGTGAGCGAATTAAACTATTACCTGCAGAGTCAGGGCTATTACTGCCACTAAAATCTAAACCATCAAGGGTTAAGCTACCGCCATCTGAAATTTGAAATAACGTCGAGCGTTGAAAAGTAACCTTTGCCTCTCCTTTATGGTGAGCTTTAATTGATAAGGTTTTATTAATATCAATCATTTTTCTCACATCATAATTGCCATCAGCTAAAATTAAAACATCACCCTCGCTTGCTGCGAGTACGGCATTAAATAAAGCGTCATCGGTTGGTGTTACGTGCGTAGTTTTGCCAGATTCGAAGGCAACCAAGCTATCATTTTTTGCATACCAACTAGGACCGGTTGCTGACTTGGCAATAGGTGTAAGAGATTTTGGCGCACCTTTATTAACAAGTTTGCTATCTATAGGGTAAAGCAGACCATTTTTAGCGCGTTTAAGTGCTATTTTTTTTTGGCTGATACCTGATGATAATTTTTCATGTACTTTGGTATTTGCCACATTACCTTGAAATTTAAGACCACTTACATCATCAAATAAGGTAAAAGGTTGCTGTCCATTATCATTGAAAATCAAGTTATTTTGCATCCTTGATTTAATCGGTACCGCTGATCTTTCCTCGTCACTACCTGCCGCTAATTGCACATGGGCAACATTGATTAAACTATTGTTTTCAATCAGCGCATTTTCAACTTGATGATAGCGATTAATTTTTGAATTTGGCACACCATTCATCACCGTAAAGCCGCTGCCAAAACGATAACCGGTTAACCCTTCCATATAATTATTTCGAACAATTTGATCTTTATTGATAACACGAATACCACCGGTATGATCAACGCCATTACCAAAGAATATATTTTCAGAAATTACGTTACCATTACCATGACGCAGCGTCAGCGTGCCTCTTGATTCAAAAAAGACATTATTACGAATGTTATTTTTACCTGACTTAACTGAAATTATTTCAACTTCACCATCACAGCGATCAAAATAATTGTTTTCAACGAAAGTGTATGAATTAGATAAAGAATAATGGCTAGTGCCAATACGTAGTGTTTCACCACCATTAGAGCCAAAAATAGGACGAGGACCAAAATAGTTATGATCTATTTTATGATGATTTTCTTGGCTATTTTTACTATCAAGACGAACAGCAACGGTAACGCCTTTATTGCGCTTACCTGCTAAGTAATTATGATCAAAACGATTATGCTGGCCATATATAGCAACCCAATAATCTGACTCGCGTTTATCTGGGTTATTGTAATTATCAATAACCACTTCAGTTACCCGAGAATGATAAGCTAAAGTTTCTTTATTACTTCTAAACGCTATTACAGCACTACTCGGTGTGTAGCCATCTTTAAAAACTAGCCCTGAAACAACTAAATACTTACCTGCTAACCTTAAATTTGATTGACCAGTAAGGAAAACCTTGCCTTTAGTTTGAGCTTTTAGTGTTATCGGCTGTTGTTTCGTTCCCTCACCTTTTAGTAATATTTCAAAATTATGCCACGTGCCATTGGCGAGCACGATATCGTCACCGGCCTTCACTTTGCTTAATACCTGTTCATAGCTTTGCTGATCAGCTACTAGCCATTCTTCTGCGGCTACTGATTTCATTGTTAATATGCAGCACATTAGTGAAATGATACATGACATTAATGGTATAGATATTTTAGCTGGGTTCATAAATTAACCTATGACGTAATATTTAAAAGAACATTAATCTAATCGGCTCGATAGCATTAAATTAGCCAAATTAAACGGATACACTATGTTCAACTTTATTGCTAAACAGGGTACTAAAAACAAAGTATTCAACGAAACAGTATGCCTACACGGTGCATCACTGAATATTTTAGACAGTGCCTATTTCAATCTCTTGAACTTAATCTAGTCTGATTTAACCAACTCACGAGTGGATTGTCAACCAAATAACATTACCAATAAAAAGATAAAAAAGACAACTGGTAACAACAAAGTAAAGTAAAGCGTACGTCACTTAATACCAAAACCTAACCATTCACCATACCAAAACAACAAAATATCACTTAATTAAAGTTAATTATTTTGCTAAGGCTTAAAGAAAGCGATATGATAATTATTCTGTATAGATATGATAAATAACCAGTATAGTTAAGGAAATATTATGAGCAGCAACCGTAGGCTGTTTTGGAGCATTGTAGATAAAATAGAAGCCTTAATTGACTCTGGCGCATACTCTGCCGGTAGTCGCTTACCACCTGAGCGAGAGTTAGCTGAAAAATTTAATGTCAGCAGACCTACTATCCGCGAAGCTATCATAGCCTTAGAAGTTCGAGAAAAAATAGAGGTTAAAACAGGTTCTGGTATTTACGTGTTAAAACCGGTTGACCAACTTGGCGCACAGAAAAAAGTTAATGCCTTTGAAGTGACCCAGGCTCGTGCTTTAATCGAGGGTGAAGTCGCCGCTATTGCAGCCACCACGATTACTGAAGATGAATTAACTCGCTTACATCAAACCTTAGTTGATATGGAGAACAGCGAATTTATTGATGCTGCAGACAAAGAGTTTCATCATATCATCGCCAACTCCACTCGCAATAGTGCCTTAATGCTTTCGGCACAAAATCTTTGGAAATTGCGCTCTTCAACACCTGAAATTATTAAAGATTATGACAGTGTCTGTAGTAAAGATAACTCGAAAACACTGGCTGAACATAGAGAGATCTATCTCGCACTTAAATCAGGCGACGCAGCCCAAGCTAGACTTGCCATGCATAGTCACTTTAATCGCTTGATAAATGCTTTATTTGATGCGGTAGAGTCAAGAGCTTTAGAAGAAGTGAAGCAAAGAAATAGCGAAAAACGCGGGCTATATTCAATCCCCAATTCCGCTAACATTTAACTACGCTTTATTTGCCATGTTAAAGGTTTCTGGCCTAATAAAGTTAGGCCAGAAATAAGACAATATTTTCTGCCTCCTAACACCCTATTAACTCTTCATCATCACCCGATCAAATAAACTATTAATTTCATTGCTATAAAACCCGATAAAAACGCCATGAAAAAGTAATCACGACATTCATAAAACTTAGCGGTGATCATTTTCGTCATAACTCTTATTTTCGGCTCAGCATAGCTAAGATAAAATGAACAAATAGTGTCAACAGAATGAGTATCATGGCAATAAGTGAAGGAAAAAGTTAGGAATAGCAGAGCTTGAATATAACCGTAAATACTTAAAGCTATGATAGAACTATCACAACGACTCTTTAGTAATAAAGCGCTTAATAAAACCTTATATTAACCTGAACTCTGGATAAGCTATATACGTCAATGCCACGATTTTTGCTCGTATCGGCGTTAAGTTTGCTACTAATAGCCCGCTATTAGGTACACAAACTTGCCTTGATTCATTCAAAACTTATGACATTGATAATGATAATATATCAATAATCGCAAAAATTTTTTTATATATTTGAAAATTAAAGGGTTATATGTTTTATGCGCATATCCGTTATCCAGAGTTCAGGTTATATTAAGGAAGTAACCCCACTACAGTGCTAAGCAATAATACTGTAGTGGGATTATTATCGAATTACTTTTCTAGCTTGAGAAAGTAATCGAAAATTTCAGGCACATTACCGTTACCCATACCCGCGTCAACTGCAGCTTGAAGATTAGCTGAAGTGCCTTCTGCAATTTTCGCACGAGTACCTAAATCTTTTACCATTTCAATGAAATAGCCTAAATCTTTATTAGCATTAGCAATAGAGAAACCTAAATCACTTACGCCATCTACGGCATAGTTTTTACAAAAGCCCATAAAAGGTGAGTTAGATGGGCCCGTCGACATAATGTCGAACAGCTGTTGGCGATCAACGCCAGCTTTATCAGCAACCGCAAAAGCCTGCGACATAGCTGCAACCGTAGTCATACCCATAAAGTTATTGATTAACTTAGTCGTATGACCTGCGCCTAAGGCGCCTAAATTGAAAACGTTTTCACCTTGCATTTCAAGAATAGGCTTAATTTTTTCAAACGTAGCAGCATCGCCAGATGCCATAATGTTTAGTAAGCCATCTTTTGCATGAGCGGGTGTACGACCTAATGGTGCATCGATCATACCTGCGCCTTTCTTAGCAAGGTCTGCACCTATTTTACGGGTAGAAGCAGGAATAGATGTGCCGAAGTCTATTAATACTGCGCCAGGCTTGATACCGGCTAAAATACCATCTTCAGCATAAACTAACTTTTCAACAACTGCTGAAGTGGTAAGGCAAAGCATCACGATGTCACTTGCTGCAGCCAATTCAGCTGCCGATTTAGCTTCTGTAGCGCCGCGAGCAACAACAGCCGCTACAGCATCTTTATTAAGGTCCATTACAATCGGCTCAAAGCCTTTCTTTTGTAAGTTTTCAACCATGTTACTGCCCATAAGGCCAAGGCCGATGAAACCTATGATAGGTTTTGTCATAACTAACTCCTGAATATATTGCTGTATGTAGTTCTGAGTATGAAACTGCTCACCTTACGGGTGGCGGTGCCATTAAATTTAAATAAGATAGAAAGTCATTTAATGATCAAACAACTGTCTGAAATAAGTAACCTGTTTACCTACGCTTTTATCGGCCTGTCAAACGAAGCATGCTATCAAAACATGATATTTATTCGCATTCATTAAGCCACCGATTAGCATTTTTTAAGCCTTTTGCCATATACAAACTAAACACTCAACACACTGTCAAACCACATAATACCTTTGGTAATAACTAAACAGCTAAAACCCTAAGTAAGAGCGCTTTATCTCTCAAATAAATATCATATAAATTTGCTATATAGTTCTGTAGCACGAACGACTGACTTAGTTAAAACCTAGAATAACAAGACTTCAAGATACTAACCAAAACAAATATGACTGTCAACCAATTTGACGATACTGGTAATAACTATAAGCATATAAAAGTCATTTTAAATACAGTAAAAGAAAATTATTAGGTCAATATGTTTTTGGCGAAGTGCAGATCCCTTCAAAAACAGCAGAAAAACAGCCTGACCAATATAACGCTATAAACTGGCTAATAATGAATGCAAATGTTTTACTAAAAAATAAAAAACGCAGTATTAACTTACGTTAAATACTGCGTTACTTTTAGTATGTTAAAAACACTATGATGAATCGCTAAAGACATCGCTAGGTTATTGCTCTAGCACTTACTAGAACTTAGCACGAACACCAATACTGTATCGGCGATCTGCTTCAGTGTACTTCCAACTACTGCCAAGCTCAGACGAAAATATTGACGGTTCGCCTGTTAAGTTAGTTGCATTACCGACTAAAGTGAAATGCTCATTGATGTCCCAGCTTGCTGAAAAATCCAATTGCCCTCTATCTTCACGATAGTTGTTACCGTATACCGAGTCATCAGCACCGATAGCGCCTGTTGAATCAATTGACTCAACGCGTTTTTCGTCTTCAGTATCTAAGAAGCGATCACGGTAGTTATAGGCTAAGCGAGTTGATACACCTTCATATTCCCAAAACACTTGCAGGTTGTAGGTGTTTTTCGAGATATCAAGTAGTGGATTTCCGTTAGGTTGCTCACTATCAGCATAGGTATAGTTCGCACTAACACCTAAACCAGAGAAGGCACCAGGTAAGAAGTCAAAAAATTGTTGATAACCAATTTCGAAACCTTTAACTTTACCATTTTCACCATTGGTATCTTTTTCAGTATCAATACCTGTAAGACCCGCATCTCGTAATGACGCAACATGAGCTTCACCTTCGGCATTGTTTGCAAAATCTGCTGCGCTCGAGAAAATCAAATCGCTATTGTTGACGCCTGCGGCATCAAGCTGGCAAACGTTTTCCCATTCAGTGACATTTTGACCTGATGTTGCAGCATTAGCGAAACAAGTAGATTCAGTACTTAAGAATGATTCAACGTCTTTATAAAATACCGCGAACGATAGCATATTACCTTGACCAAAATAGTGCTCTAAAGACAAATCATACTGAGTAGCACGGAAAGGTTCTAAATCAATTGACCCTTGATCAGCAGTAACAATTGAATTATCAATATCAAATGCGGGGCTTAACTGGCCAAAATCGGCTCGACGCATAACTTTTGCTGCCGCGAAACGAACAACCGTGTCGTCTGTCGCATTATAAGTAACGTTTAAGCTCGGTAAGAAGTCACTGTAATCGTTTTTGCCATTTACTTTAGCGCCGTCACGAATGACCGCAGATTCAAGATCAGTTTGAATGTAGCGACCACCAATAATAGCGGTTATATCATCAAAATCTAAATGAGCTGATAGATAAATCGCCTTGGTATCTTCAGTGATATCGCGATAAGCACCTTCGTTTTCAACTAAGTTATCGGCTAAGCTACCTGTTGTTGCTAAGTTCGTCCCAGCAAGTAATTGCTGAAGTTGCGCGTAAGCATTTGCAGGGTTAGTTAAACCGTTGAAGTTAGCAAAGCTGAGTAAATCATTTTGGCCAGACAAACCAAGTTGCTCAAATGAGTTATTATGACTAAGCGTCGTAAAACTATTCGCAAATGCAGCATTGTAATCATCAATCCATAATGTCGCCAATGAGCCATCAGAATCATTGAATGCATTCTTGTAAATGTCTTTTATTTCTTCTTTATATTCTTCATAAACATATTCACGTTCGGTTAAACGAACACCTGCTTTTAATGAAGACACCCACCCAACACCTAAAGGCTCATCAATACTGATATCAAATCGCACGGCTGTTTCGTCATTATTAGTAATTTTTTCTTCGGTCTTAAAAGTACGCAATGCTAAGTTATCTGCGCTCGTAAAGGCACTTGGATCTGAATGAATGATACTTGGGAGTCTATCGCCTGATTGAGAGAAAACACCATCATAAGTATGCGTATTACCTGTTGAACGCTCAATAGGTCGTAAGGTAAATTCAGAATCAGGTCTAAAGCTTTCTGAAGATGCAACCGCAACTTCACCTGAGACTATTATCCCATCTGAAATAGTCCACTCACCGCCAAAGGCATGAGAATAAGCATCTGTTTCGCGAAAGTCACTATAGGTTTTAGGAATCGCAAAGTCATTGGTTAAAGTGTAATTATTGAGCTGACCATTTGCATCTTGAGTTGTGCTAGCATCAGTTTCTAGTGAGCCGCCAACCGCTATAATTGAATTACCTTTCTGTGTACCCGAACGTTTTGTGCCATTCAAGTCAAGATATAACATGCCTTCACCAGACTGAGGTGCCCACTGAAACGACAGGTTTAATGCCGTACGCTTGCGGCTTTCAACATATTGCTCTACCGTGTGCTGATCTCTAACAATAAAATTTCCGCTCTCGGTATTTGCCGTCATGCCATCAACATCGATATCTTGTGGCTTAACACGACTAAAAAATTCGTCTTGACGAATTTCACGATCTTGGTACGAAAGCATGGCTAGTGCGCCGAATGTGCCGGCATCGCCAAGATTCCAATTATTACCAACTGAGCCACTAAATATAGGTGCCCAATTCTCAGTTTTATCAGCGAATTCCCCATCTAATGAAAATGCTGCTGTTAGCTTTTCTAACTCTAACGGACGCACTGTTTTAAGACTAACAGTACCACCTAGTGCACCTTCAATCATGTCAGCAGTCGGCGATTTAACAACCTCTACTGCCTTTAAGAAACTTGACGGAAAATCTTGCAGGCTGATACCATCACGAGAATCACCGATAGTTGAGCGACCATTTAATTCAACACGGTTTTGAGGTAAACCACGAATTGAAACGCTATCACCAACACCAAAGTCACTATTGATTGAAACACCTGTTATACGTTGAAGCGCCTCAGCGATGTTGTTATCAGGGAGTTTGCCAATATCTTCGGCAACAATTGCATCAACAATTCTTCCATCAGTACGCTTGAGTAGTGCCGCTGCTTTAAGACTACCAAGCATACCTTTAACTTCGATGACTTCGATATCATCGTTTTTTACTTGCTCTTCAGCCATAGCTGAAAATGGTAATGCTAAACCTAAGCAAGCAATAGATAAGTTTGTCCGAATATTTTTTGCCATGAATAATTGCTGAACAGTAGCAGCAAGCTTGGTTTTTCTCATTGTAATTATGTTTTTCATCTTCCCCACCTTGGATTTTAAGTCTAATAATTATTCAAAGCTTTATGTCAGCCTTTGTTATTTTTTAAATTAACGACACCGTAAACTAACCAATTAAAAACACATAGTCAACACATAGGCATTACCAAACACAGCAAAAAACAAGATTGCAAATACAAATTGGTAATAACATAAGGCATTACCACAAGGATTTCCAATAGTTACAGCTTAGGCAGCACGCAAAAATATTTTTAGTTTTTATTTAAAGCGATAATAGTGAATTTTGTATATTGAGCATAACGTGACATGTCAAACTAAAGAATTAGTCGATTACCAACACTAAGGCGCGCTATTATTAGCTAAATTGTGCCGTAATAAACGTTAAAAGCTGTGTTTGTGCCAAGGAGAATTATCTATTCAATAGCGAATTACTGCGCGTAAAAATGCATGTATTACGTGTTGAGTAGCGCTTACTTATAGCGAGTTAACGCTAAATATTATAAAGGTGTAAACATAGGTTATAGTTGATTTTAATCAGCTGAGTAATTGACGCATCATACGCTTTAAAGCGAGTGACTTTACGGGTTTACGTAAAAATAGGAACTCAGCATCGCTGGTATGCTGACGCACACTTTCGGAAGGATCTGCAGAACAAATTATCGCCGGTTGCCGCCATTGCTGTGCTGTCATCATAGCAACCACTAAATCGACACCATTTTGACCATAATCTAGGTGATAGTCAGCAATAATAATATTGGGTAACGTTTTTCCATCTGCTAATGCTAATTGGCAAGAGGGCTGGTCATGGGCAGTAACCACACGACAGCCCCAATCAATCAGTTGTGATGCCATAGCCGTTAGCATTAACTCATCATTATCGATCAGTAATACCACAACATTATTAAACGGTTTGTCTGGTGATGTTTCAGCTAAAGCATCAACGGCTTTATTTATTTTCAGCTTATTGTTTGTTGGCAAGTTAACGGTTGCTACTTCAGTAGCACTAACCCTGGGTATTTCAATGCTAAAACAGGTGCCCTTCCCTACCTCTGATTTAAGCACAATGGAAAGCCCTAACAATTGTGCTATGCGCTCAGATATAGCTAAACCTAAACCAAGTCCCGGTATTTCTCGGTTTTGCTCTAAGCGTTCAAACTCACGAAAGATAGCTTTTTGTTGTGCTAAGGCAATACCTGGGCCGTTATCCCAAACTTCAACGCGGATCATGGTTTTAGTGCGTCGTATACCTAATAAAATACGATTGCGCATACCAGCTTTATCACCACGTTTATCATCACAATAATGCACAGCGTTCGACAAAAAGTTTTGTATTATCCGCCTAAGCATGCGCTTATCAGAATGCACCACACATTGACTAAATTGATAAGAAAAGTCGATATCAGCTTGTTCAGTTAAGGCGATAAATTCATTTTTAAGTGGATTTAACAAATCATCAAGAGCAAATTGGCTTTTTTCTATCTTTTCTGAGCTGTTATCCAAGCGAGAAATTTCCACTAAATCTGACAATAGCGCCTCTACCACATTTAACGAGTCATCAATATGCTCAGCTAATGCAACTAATTCAGCTCCTTGAACCTTCTTTTTTAACATCGAAGTAAATAACGACAGCGCATTAAAAGGTTGCATTAAATCATGACTAGCGGCGGCTAAAAATCGACTTTTACTGCTATTAGCCGCTTCCGCTTCAGCTTTCGCTTTTTGCAATTCTTCGGTTCTGCTCTCAACACGTTTTTCAAGATTTTCATTGGCTTTGAGTAACGCTTTTTCTGCTTCAATATGAGCAGTTATATCCGAAAAAGTACTAACAAAGCCGCCACCAGGCATCGACTGACCACGAATTTCTAATACCATACCATTCGGCATTTTACGCTGAAAGTGATGACTGTCGCCATTTTTCATATGAGCAATACGTTTGGCGATCATCTGCTCGCTATTGTAATGACCAGAAATAATGCCTCGAGCTATATTGTGTTTTAGCAAGGTTTCAATCGGCAAACCCGCTTGAACAAATCCTTCAGGATAATCTAGTAAGTGGATATAGCGCTGATTCCACGCGACTAATCTCATGTCGGCATCAACTACACTAATACCTTGCTCGATATTTTCAACACCTGATTGCAATAATTCGCGGTTAAAGCGAAACATCTGATTTGCTTCATCAACGATACTGACGACATCTTCTAATGGCATTTTTTCTGACGTGGAAGCCGCTTTCATCACCATACGTGTTGAAGCCGAGCCCAAGACACCAGAAAGTTGCAAACGGGTATATTCAACTAAATTTAGCGGCTCAGTATCTAGATTAATCGGGTTAGATTTAGCAACTTTCATAAAGGCATCAGCGGCGCCTTTATCAATAAAACGCAACAATAAACTGTAGAGATCTTCGGTGCTGAGCTTGCGTTCAAATTTATGTTGACTTTTACGAATGAAAATATCGGCTTGTAGTTTTTCACCAACGCTACGATGTGTTAACAGTGATACTGCAACAAAACAAACGATGTTGCTGATTAAGCTATAAAACACACCATGACTGGTTAAATCGAGGAAGTCTAAACCGAAAAGCGCGGTGGGCTTAAGCCAGGTAATAGCAAAGACCCCCTCTTGTACCCAAGCTAAGTTCGGCGCAATAATAGGTAGCAGCAAAGTAAAAAACCATACTAAGCTGCCAACAATCAAACCGGTTAGTGCCCCCTTACCATTAGCTTTACGCCAATATAGTGCACCAATAATCGCCGGAGAAAATTGTGATAATAAAACAAACGACAGTAAACCAATGCTAGCTAAGTGGCTTTGTTGATTAATGCTGCGTTCAAACGCAAAGGCAAATAACAAAATAGCGGCAATCGCTAAACGACGTTGCTTTAACAGTAAACCCGAAAATTGTGGGGCTCCCGCTTTAGTGAACCATTTAAACTTCAACGTTAACGGGGTGATCACTTCAGTTGAAATCATGGTACTTAGCACAATAGCTGAGACAATCACCATGCTAGTTGCCGCAGCTAAACCACCAATATAAACAATGATACCCAGCCAAGCCTGCTGAAAAAATAATGGTAAGGTAAGGACATAGGTATCAGCATCAACACTGCCACCCGGAAAAGTGACTAAACCCGCAATAGCGATTGGTAAAACAAAAATATTAATGAGAATAAAATACAGCGGAAATAGCCAACGCGCAGTTTTTAGTTCATCGGGATGATGATTTTCAATCATCATCATATGGAATTGCTGTGGTAATACAAAAATGGTTATTGCACCCAGTATCGCTTGTGCTACCGCAAGATATACAGAATTATCCTCGGTAAATAATCGATGACTTTGCTGCTGCGCCGCTAGGTCGGCAAAACCATCAAAAACAAAAAATGTCGCAAAGATACCAACAATGGTTAATGCGAATAACTTTACCACCGAACTAAACGCTATCGCTAAAACTAAGCCCTGATTTTGCTTACTAGCGGCTATTTGTCGAGTACCAAATAAAATACTAAACACAATCAGTACCACGGTAACAACGAATGCTGTACTTATACCGGATTGAAAGGTGCCGGTAAGTAAATCAAAACTGGTACTGATCGCACGTAACTGCAAGGCGATATAGGGAACGGTGCCTGCCAAAGCGATCAACGCAACGGTAATCGCTATTTTAGGCGAGCGGTCGTAGCGAAATGCAATAAAGTCCGCGATTGAAGTCAGATTTTGCCGTTTAATAATGTTTAACATTTTTAACAGCATTGGCCACGCCAACACTAGACACAGCATTGAGCCAATATAAATTGGAGCAAGCCAAGCGCCGGTGGTTGCTGCTTGTCCGACGGTGCCATAAAAAGCCCAAGACGTGCAACTTACCGCTAACGATAAACTATACACCCAAGGTTTACAGCGCCATTGCTCTGGTGACTGATTTTGCCCTTTGTAAGCGACTAAAAACAATAAACAAAGATAACCAACGGAGAGAATGGTAACCAACCACGTATCAATAGATAACCAAGCTAACAAATTTATTCCTTTGTATAAAACTCATCAGACTCATCTATGACTCACTCAGTGAGTCTTGATCGGTTCGATGTAACGGCATTTTACGCTTTTATTGACTAGCATATCACGGCTGGTTGTCGGTTGTAGTGCACTAAGGTAGTACTTATTTCCCTAACGTCCTAAGGTAGTCTAGCCATTCGTTGTTTATCAGTTTAAAAGTTATCATAGATGAAAATCACTAACAAATATTTAGTTGAAGCTATTGTTTTCTTTAGTTATGTTTTATTCGCCATGGCTTGGGTCGGTGGCACTGCTAGCATGCAAAACATTATGCTTTCACTTGATGTTCACAGCTTAGCTTCAGCAAGTTTTATTAGTGGCGCGGTCACCTTAGCGAAAATTGTCGGTACTTTCATTGCCGCCTGGATAGCGATAAAGCTCGGTATTAAATATGCGTTTTTTATTTCCAGCCTACTTATTACCATTGGTTTACTAACGCCGTACGCACCAAATTATGAATTACTGCTATTAAGCCGGTTTTTAATGGGCTTAGGTGGCGCTTTTATGGTGGTATATTTTAACCCTATCGTTTTACAGTTTTTTAAGGCTGAAGAACGCGCCACCATTAATGGTATTAATGCCGTAGCCTTTAATATTGGTACCGCAATAATTTTGTGGCAAATGCAAAGCATCAACCAACTGACAGGTAGCTGGCAAAACAGCTTAACGCTGTTCTCAATTTTTAGCCTAATTGTTGCTCTGCTGTGGCTACTGGTAAAGTTTGAGCAACCATCGACTGCAAGCCATACGCAAAATGAATCACCTGAAAATTACAGTTACCGTCAAGGGCTAAGAGACCGTTTTAACTGGGTTTACGGCTTAGCGTATTCTGGTATTTTAGCGTTTTATATTTGCTTATTCACCTTCTACCCCAAAGCGGGCATAGTGCAAAGCAAGTGGGTGATCGGTTTTGGTATTGTCGGTACTATATTTGGTATTATTTATAGTAAAAGAAGACCATTACGCTTACCCGTTATCCGTTGGTCTGGTTTCGCTGTAATCGTTAGTACGGCAATATTTTCTTTTAGTGAACTCTATTGGTTACAAACACTTGCCGCTATTACTTTAGGATTTTTCATCTTTCTACCGGTAACAGCATTGGTTTCTATCCCTCATGAATTACCGAAAATGACCGCCGCTCGCATCACCATTATATTTAGCATGTTTTACTCGATCAGTTACATTATATCGACGCTAATTCTTTGGATATTTGGCGCTTTAGTCGATATACATCAAGGGAACTACACTTGGTCATTCATTTTGATCACAACACTAAGCTCAACCTTATTCATTGGTAGTTACTTTTTGCCTGAAACGGGTAAGAAAAATAGCACGCAGCCAGAAGGAATTTAGCATGAGAGGAACGGTATCAAAAAAATTAATACCATTGCTTACACAAGTAAACTCTGGGCTAGCGCAAGCTAAAGCCAGTGGTGCTGCATTTGAACCTAGTGTAATAAGACAAAATTTGGAAAACCTATCGGCTTACATGCTGCCCGGCCCTGATGTCGAATCAGTAAGCGATATTATTATAGCAATGCCAGAACATAGTGTTTCGGCCCGTATTTACCACCCAGCACCAGAACAAGCATTACCGGTTTTATTACATTTCCATGGCGGTGGTCATATGTGCGGTAGTGTGAATTTATATGACGCTATTAGCCGCGAACTGGCCGTTGCTAGTCATGCGATGGTGATATGCCTTGATTACCGGCTAGCGCCTGAGCACCCTTACCCTAGTGGTTTAAATGACTGTCAATATTTATTAGAAAACTATCGTCAAATACTTAAAGGCTATCGCCATAATCAACAACTGTATATTGCTGGTGACAGCGCCGGTGGCGCCATTTGTACAAGTCTGGTGATGAATAACATTGCTAATCCCGAAATACACATAGATAAACAAATATTGCTTTATCCTAGTGTCGATTACACCATGAGCTGCCCGTCAATTAGTGAGAATGGCCAGGGATTTCTGTTAGAAGCTGATAAAATGCGCTGGTACTTTCAACAATACTTCAATGTTGACAGCATAGACAACGATCATAATTCAACAACATTGGTAAAGAATGCATCACCTTTGTTCAATGCCTTTGATCGCCGTATGCCTAAAACCTTAGTGATCACTGCCGGTTGCGACCCGTTGCGAGATGAGGGAAAGCTATACGCTGAAAAAGCCAAACTCGCAGGGGTAAACGTAGAGCACTATCAATTTGACGACTTGATACACGCTTACATGCTGCTATCAAAACTGATACCTGCACAATACCGGCAAACATATAACATCATAGAAAATTTCATTAATCATCAATAAGACTTATTTTTTAAAAAATTTTTTTAGCTACGTTTATGACTGAATGTTGATTACGATGTGAATTAGTAAATAAATCAAAGATCTTCCTATATGGGCTTCTCATCGATTTTGAGGTAGCCCTTTTTTCTTAAAGTAAGCGTGTTAAGTTAAGTAAAACTAAGTCTGTTATTGGGCAGTCCAAGCACCGTCCATAGGTAGTGCCGAACCGGTTATACTTCTAGCACTATCGCTGCAAAGAAAAAGAATAAATTCACCGATTTGCTCAGGTGCCATCATTTCAGGCAATGGCTGCTTAGCTGTCACTAATTGATATTTAGCTTGTTCAAATGGAACATTTTGTTGCTCCGCAATGGTAGATATTTGATCATTAATCAGTGGCGTATCAACCCAACCAGGGCAAATAGCATTAACTGTAATGCCTTGTTCGGCGCATTCCAAAGCAAGCACTTTGGTTAGTCCAATCAAACCATGTTTCGCGGCGCAATAAGCAGATTTATTTACTGAGCCAACAAGGCCATGTACGGAAGCAACATTAATAATTCGCCCCCAGCTTTTACGCTTCATGCTTGGCAATGAGTATTGAATAGCATGGAAGGCGGCAGATAAGTTGATAGCAATAATCGCATTCCATTTATCTAATGGAAAATTTTCCGCACTTTCAGTATGTTGTATACCGGCATTATTAATTAAAATATCAATGCTCCCCATTTTCTCGGTAGCCAATTGAATAAAGCGTTCAATGCTATCAACATCTCTTAAGTCGGCATTATCAAATAAAACATCAATACCGTATTGCTGTGAGAATTTATCAGCGAGTTGCCGACCTTCACTTAAAGACATTAAGCCATGTAATACAAGATTAATGCCTTGCGCTGCTAAGACGTGTGCCGTTGCTAAACCAATACCACTTGTTGAGCCCGTAATTAGGGCTACTTTTTCGTTAAGCATAACGATTCCTTATTATAGAGTTATGCTTAAGATTATCGTATTTGACTCAGTGAATATTTGGCACCTTAGTACCATAGCGTCACGAGTAATTGCTATCAATGATATATACTTTACCCAAAGTTAATGCTTTGTAGTCAGTTGGTTATTGAACGCAGGCGCTAATAGTTTTATTAACAAACGCTGGGATTGATAGCACTAAGTGACAGTGAAAAAGTAAAATATTTATTGCACTCCAAAGCCAATATTGGATGCTCGTATTAGCGATAGATAATCATGTCGATGAGCAAGCAGTAGATTGAATAAACCATAATAAATAAGCCTAAATAACGGATTATTAAAATAAAGCTATGGCTTAGCTTTATTTTAAAACCATAGCTGTCAGTTATTTTTTTAACTGACAATATTACCAACAATACACCACAAAGTGCCATGGTAAGATATTTGAGCCAATCAATACTGTCCATATCTTCTTCCTTATCCTTGAAAATAGTACCTTCGTTTTACTTCCATTTTATTTATCGTTTCATGCTAAAAGCACTATGATTAACACACTTAAACAAAGCACTAAAGGTATAAACCAAAGAAAGAACTAATGGTTCCTAAACACCTTTAACCCACTGGTAATACTTTTCATCTTCGCTATGTTTAGTTTGTTCTTGGACAAGTAAAAAGCAGGATGAGAATATCAAGATAGCAATAAAAGAGGTAACTAAGTTCATCTCATGTCCTTATGATGAATAACGCTGTGCGCCAACGTTTTGGCTTAGCGTATGAAGCAAATAGGGTTAATTAATACCATAATTAATTAACCCTATAATTTCAACTAAGTTTTTGATTTTAAATGAACAAGTACTATTAAATGTCAATAGTCATTTACGGCTCGAAGTGCGTATTTGAGCTTAGCAGCGCATTTACCCGTAAGTGTTGAAGCTCCACATCAACACATACGGCACGGCTAAGCCTCAATATGATATTTTTTTGGATTAAGCGTGTTTACTTACACCAATCGCAAAAATGTTTGGATTAATAACACGTTTACTTACAATTCAAGATCGAATACCACACTGATTGAGGCAGAAAAAACAAGATTCTCTTGTAAATAACGTCCTGGTTTTGCCGTGCTATCAGCCATGCGTGAACTGGTCGCATAAACCTCATTATTAGCACCATACCGGTGATGATTTGAATTGGAATTCGAATTAATACTGTAAATTGCACCTAGCTTTGCGTCAAAAGCATTCGCCAATGACTTACCTTTAACTTTTGCATTTTTAACCGCTAGCGCATTCACTTCTTGTTGCAGTTGCGCTTCATCTGAAGACTTTAATTCAATATTACGTATCGCATCGATTTTCACACTTAACGCAAAGTCCATAAATGCATTTAGTTTATCGATATTGTTCAATGTTACCTTTAGATTGCGGCGCGCGACATATCCTTCTACTTTATCGCGTTCGCCACGATTATAGGCATAACGCACCTCGGTAGATATGTTCGACGCCGAAACGGCATCTTCATCAACACCAAAGTTTGCTAAGCCATCTAATAAGTTATTTACCCGTTCATCGACGTCTTTTTTCGCATCTAAACTCGTTTTCTGGTTACTCTCAACACTAAAATTCACCACGGCAATATCAGGCATTGCCATCATTTCTGCACTGCCGGTTACCGTAACATGTCGATTTCCCGGTAAACTTGAATTCGCAAATGAGTAACTAGATATCGTTAATAAAACAGCACAAGTCAGTAATTTCATCATTATTCCTATTTAACATATTTTATAAAAACCCTCATTGAGGGTTGATTGAGTTTGATTTTAATGACTTAACTCAATCGCTAAGTCACTCAATAATGGTTAATTTTTATAGCATGTTATTATTCTATGTCAACATAAGTGAACCGTAGCTGAACAAACCATATTTTATGGCTTTAACAGTAATTGGTAATTAAAATCATATTTAGCTCGATTTGTTTTGTAAAATCATCTACCTTGCCCCTTTTATCAGCCGTGCATTTCAATAACTAAAGTTGTCGAGTAAAACATGATCCAATCCCTTATAGAAAATAAAACCTTAGTTACTGTTGTTTTAGCTATCGTTATTATTACGGTAAAATTAGTGATTACTCGTTTTATTAAAAAACGTGCAAAAAAGAAAAAAGTAGATAAGCGCTTTACCGTTAACTTACTGAATAATATTTTTAATTTTGCACTTATTTTTATGGTGTTCAACATTTGGTCAATAGAAATTCAAAAGTTTGCCTTTTCAATTGCAGCCTTTGTTGTTGCCATCGTATTAGCAACCCGAGAGTTTATTCAGTGTTTTATTGGTTTTATTTATGTTATTTCAAATCGTCCATTTCGCATTGGTGACTGGATCCAAGTGGGTAACTATTGCGGTGAAGTAAACTCAATTGACTGGATTAACTTAACGTTATTGGAAGTTAATATCAGCAATTATCAATTTACCGGCAAAACGTTATACATTCCTAATAATCAATTGGTCACTACGCCAATAAAAAACTTAAACTTTCTAAAACGTTACGCCGTTCATCACTTTACCATCACCCGCGATGGTAGCGTCAATCCATTTGAATTTATTGATGCACTAAAAACTAATGCCAACAGTTATTGCGCGGATTTTAATGACGTCGCGGTAAGATACAATCAGGTAATTGAACACCGCTTGGATATAAATATTGCAGGGCCAGAGCCACACATTGAAGTTGCAACATCAGACATTGGTGATACTCAGGTCATTTTCACTATTTTCTGTCCGACAGAGCGCGCAATGGAAATTGAAAACAAACTGACAGCTGATTTTATGAACTTTTGGTTTAGTTCCAAAAGTCATAAATAGAATCATATCTTATAAGTGTGATCTTTCATCGTAGTCTCTGCAATAGACTACGATATTTGATTAATAGCTAACTTATCCAGCTCACTGTAGATGTATTTAATAGCGATACTATTTTCTTGCAGGGAGCAATCACCGGCTCTGCGAGCAGTAAAGCCTAACTCTGCAATATTAAAATAGGCAGCTATATTGACACCGTTTTGTGTTAAACAATAGCGGCTACATGAGTCTGTACAGCCTTCAATTAGAATGACATCTCGACCTGCTAATCGCGCTTGAATTTGGGCTTTATTGGCTGCCATCAACCATGAAACGCAAGACATTTCTGCAATACCGTCACTATCTAATGTTAAAGCAATGTCATTTGCCATCGTTGCGAAATTGGAGCAACCAGAGCAAGCAAACACTAACGGTTTTCTATTTTTCATTTAAATATCCACATCAAATTTTTCGATTTACTGCATTAGCTCCCATCAATAAGGTTAAGAGCAGCGTAACTTACCATTTTATTGCAGTGATAAATCAAAGCTTTGATATAAATCAAAACTATGAAGGTTTGAAAGCACCGGTTAATATTCATTTAATATCAGCAGTGGGTAGTGTTAAATTTATAGGCATTCTACTGGCAACTAACAAAGCACTATCTAGCAGTAAAATAAGGCGCTCATATTGACGTTTAGCAGGACCAATTAACTTTTGCTGTATATTTGCTGCTTTACTCGCTAGAATTAGGCGCTTTTTCAAAATGGTCTCCAGCATGATATTTCGCCTTACCTTTCTTTTTATTACATTTTTTTTTACCTTTACCGGCTATGCTGTCGACATTGATAGCTTTAATAAAAAGTTATCCGCACGCATTAGTAATGATTTAAAACAGTACGATATTCCCGGCGCCGCCTATGCCATTGTTAAAAACAACCAAGTCATTGCGATGGAGAATTTTGGTTATACTGATGTCGCCAAAAATCAAAAAATTGATAATAACACCGTATTTCGTCTAGCGTCGGTTTCCAAGCCTTTCGCCGCCACTATTACTACGATGCTAGCACAAGAACAACAGCTAAATTTATCAGACCCTGTGACTAAATATCTCCCCAATTTTGCTTTAGCCACGCAAGGCGCCGCAAATAAAATTCAATTAAAACATCTATTAAGCCACTCCAGCGGTTTAATGCCAAATGCTTACGACAATTTATTGCACGAAAATTGGAGTATGGATAAAATTATTGGTCGTTTTGACCGTGTTACCCCCATTTGCCAACCCGCAAAATGCTATGGCTATCAAAATATTGCCTACGGTTTTTTACAACCGGCGATTGAAGCTAGTCAAACAAAAAGTTATCCCGTTTTATTACAAGAGAGAATATTTACACCTTTAAAAATGGACGATGCATCGGTGGGTATTGAGGTTTTTTTAAAGCAAAACAATACCGCTAAACCTCACATTTTGCGTAAAAGAATAAAAACCGGTAAAAAAAATAAAGCGGGTAAAGATATTAAACGTTATATCTGGCGTACCGTTGACGTAACGCCAGATTATTATAAAGTGGCTCCTGCAGCAGGTGTTAACGCTAGCGTTAGTGACTTAGCAAAATGGCTAATTGCCAATTTAGGCTATAACCCTGATGTACTTGCTCCTGACTTACTAACTGAACTCACCATACCACGCATTAAAACCAAAAAAGATTTGCGTCGACGTTATTGGCGCAAACACTTAACGGATGCTCACTACGGTTACGGTTGGCGTATTTATCAATTTGATGGTCACCCTATTATTTATCATTCAGGTTGGGTTGCTGGATTTCGCGCTGATATTGGCTATTCACCAGAGCTCGATATTGGCTTTGCGATATTGATTAACGCTGAATCAAATGTGATTAACAAAATATCAAGCCAGTTTTGGTCGCAAGCACATCAAGCATTTGCAACAGAAAAACTTTAGCCATATTAAAAGACAAATGAACTAGGCGCTGTAACATCGAGACTGCGCCATAATTTCGCCACAATTGCTCACAAGATAGCCTCATTGTTACCGTTATAAGCACCTTTTGTTTTGTTGAAATAGCACTATCAGCAAAATGATGGAGCCAACAATGTTTAATTCAAATAAAAAATTAGCCCTAATTGACTATCAAGACTCTTACTATTATCAACAAAAGCGCAAAAAACAACGAAGGAAATGGCTAAAGTTAACACTTGCTTGTGTGCTTGTAACGACAATAGTTGCTGTTCTTGTGCCTTTAGCGCGAGCCGCTAGTATCAACAATGAGTTAAACGCACAAGCCCAAACAATAAAAGCAAATGGCTTAATTCACGGACCACAATTAATATTCGATCATCCTGATGATAAACACGCAATTGCACTACCAATAGATATTAGCGCGAGTATTGAAGTTAATGGTCTGGTGGCGTACGCACGAATAAAACAGGTGTTTATCAACCCTTATAACATGTCACTCGAGGGGAAATACCAATTCCCGCTGACAGAAGATGCTGCCATTAAACATTTAAAAATTAAGCTTGGTGAGCAAGAGATCATCGGACAAATAATGGAGAAGCAAGCAGCAAAAGCAAGTTATAAAAAAGCCAAGGCGCAAGGGAAAAAAGCAAGTTTAGTTCAACAGCAGCGAGCAAATTTGTTCACCAACAGTATCGCCAACATTCCTGCGCAATCTAAGGTTATTGTAACCTTAGAATTTATCATGCCGGTTAGCTTTACTGACAATAGCCTAGGTTTAATCCTGCCCTTAGCAATGACCGCTCGCTATGATAGCGGTAATTATCAACAATCACCGGCTCAGCAAGAAACAAATTTAATTGCACCACGATCTTCGACACTAGCGGACAGCCAAGCGTCAATCAACATCGAACTTAATGCCGGTACGGCAATATCAGCTATTACCAGCAATAGCCATAAAATAAAAGCAAAAGCATTAACCAATGACCAATCGTCATACTTGGTCACACTCTCACCTGCCCAAGCGATAGCAAATCGCGATTTTACCTTGCACTGGCAACTGCAACCCAGTCAACAACCGCAAGTAACGAGCTTTAGTGAGCAAGTGGCAGATGAATATTTTACTTTATTAACATTTTTTCCGCCGCAAATTGAAAAAACAACCCGCTTTGCCCGTGACATTATCTTCATCATTGATACCTCAGGTTCAATGCAAGGAGATTCTATGACACAAGCGAAAGCAAGTTTGCAGCAAGCCATTTTACAGTTAAACGAAAAAGACAGTTTCAATATCATCGCGTTTAATAATACCGTTGACTTGCTATTTCCAATCACGAATATGGCATCGAAAAACAATATAATTCTGGCACAAAATTTTATCAATCGTTTACAGGCTGATGGCGGCACCGAAATGTACCGACCTTTAAGCCAAGCACTCGTCATGGCGCAAGATCAGCAACAAACAACGAAAGCAATTCGCCAAGTGGTGTTTATTACTGATGGTGCAGTTGCCAATGAATTTGAATTAATGCAATTGCTTGACGGGGCACAACGAAACTTCCGCCTATTTACCGTAGGTATCGGCGCAGCGCCAAATGGTTACTTTATGAAAAAAGCCGCACAGTTTGGTCGTGGCAGCTATGTATTTATCCAAAACAGTGCTGATGTACAAACTCAAATGTCAGCATTAATGGCAAAAATTAGTCACCCAGCTATCAGCAATATCTCGTTAATGTTTGATAACCAAATTCACCAACAAGTTGAAGCTTATCCGAAAAAAATCACTGACTTATATCTTGGTGAGCCGATGCAAGTAACGATAAAATCAAAACTACCGATCACAAGTGTCCAAATTATGGGAGAGAGTGCTAGCGAGGCTTGGTACCAACAACTAATTGTTGACAAAAATCAATCATCTCAAGGTATATCTACGCTCTGGGCGCGACGAAAAATTGCTGATTTACTCGACAGTTTAGTAACAGGAGCCGATAAAGAACAAGTAAAAACAGAGGTAATTTCCACCTCAATTATCCATCAAACTTTGTCACCATACACGAGTTTTATCGCGTTAGAGAAAGCACGAAAAAAACAGCCATTAACCGCCCGTAACAGCACATCAAATGCATTAGCAAAAACACATGAAAGTTTAATGGTAGCTATGCCTAAAACAGCGCTCGGCTGGCATCAACAGTTACTCATCGGTTTGTTATTGATGTTACTTGCGCCACTAGCCCTTAGCATGAAAAATTTTAAAGATGACTAATGATAACAATATGAAAATTCACATGGTTAAATGGCTCCCAACAGCACTACTGCTTGTTGGCAGCTTACTGTGCATTCATGCGAGCTGGTTGCCGGTTAAAGCTTGGTTGTCGCAGCAGCTAATTCATCATAGTTGGCAACAATCAATGGCAACAAAAAATGCAAAATTACCATCGCTAAAAACAGCAATTGCGCCTAAACCTTGGCCATGGGCTGACACCTTTCCCATTGCGGAATTGGTGTTTAAACGTATAGACAAAAGCATTGTGGTATTAAATGGCGGTGACCCAACAACGCTCGCATTTTCTGCTGGCGCCATTGCGCCATTTAATCAAGCGAATACAACTAAGCCCTTTGTGGTTGCAGGCCATCGTGACAGCCACTTTTCTTTTTTACAGGATATAGCCATGAAAGATGTTATTTCATTAACTGACGCACAAGGGCGGTCCCAACTATATCAAGTTGAACGTATCGATATAGTTGACGCATCCTCGGGGCAATTGGCATTGCCTGCAGATGACGCCAGTCTGGTGTTGATCACTTGCTTCCCATTCGAAGGTATAGGCAATAACGCCGAGCAACGCTATGTCGTTACAGCGACACCACTTTAGCTTTCCCGCGTGAAAAGCACGGGTCAGCTAAGGGAGTTTAATGCACTAACCGAATAAACCAGTCATAACATGGATTTACGCCGCGCCCTCTAGTGCAAAGGTTTGTGATCTCGCGTTTGCTTCACTGAGCATAAAGCCATGATGGCATTTCGATTTAATGACACTTTGTAGGTACTTATTCCACAGTCGAACCGAATATAAATCACATTCATTTTGAATTTGCATGCCTGAGATAAAAGCTAGCTCTTCTTCATTTTTAGGCGCTAATGCCCCTGATAATAATGCTTCAAAAGTTGCCCCGTATACTTGTAGCTCTTCTGATTCGCGTTTATTAAAGTAGCCACTTCGTGAAATACCATGTGAAAAAATAGCATCTCCATAAAAAGGCTTAACTCCCTGACGAATAGACGTTTCCATTGCAGTTACCCCTTAAAATATCATTAATCAAACGTTAGTTAACACTACACTTACTGGAGGCAAATTTATCTTAAATTAATATTGAAGAAAAACAAAAAAAATTTGTCGTATTGATAAATATCTCATACATTAGCCATGTTGAAATTTATTGATGAATATTATGGACATTCGGGTATTTAAAACATTCCTTCAAGTTGCAAAGACCAAACACTTTGGTCATGCAGCAGAAAATCTTTTTATTACGCAAGCAGCCGTTAGCGCAAGAATAAAGCAACTAGAAGAATTTTATGATTCGACTTTATTTATTCGTGATAAAAATAATTTAAAATTAACCCCTGCGGGCGAAACATTAATTGCACATGCAAATTTAATGATTGAACAAATGGAGCAATCTAAACAATCCATTGCCTTAGCAAAACAACAAAAAATTAAATTTGATATCGCCGCTACGCCTAATATTTGGGATGCATTTCTTAGCTCTCGGATTAATAAATCTATCGCTTTTTTTCAACAGGTATCTTTAGGCATGGAAATATCGGCTCGAGAAACGATTCAACGAAAGCTAGATGAAAGAACTTTAGATATAGGTTTACTGACAGACCCGATTAAAAATACCGATTTCAATAATGTACTCATTGGCTATTTTGAATTAGCTTTAGTCTCAACATCTAAAGATTATCACGACTTAATTGAGCAATATGTCTTTGTTGATTGGGGCTTAACGTTCCAAAAGGAGCACACTTTACATCACAAGTTTCAACCCGCATTAAGAACCACTACCGCAATGATCGCGCTAGAAGTGATCTTGCTAGAAGGTGGATTTGCCTATCTTCCTATCGAGCTAATCACCCCACTAGTTGAGTCTAAGGAATTGTTTATCATCGACAGTCCACTGTTAATTAAACGACCTATTTATTTAGTTACTCGGGCAAATAGTAACAATAATAAGCTACTGGCAAACTACAAAGATTTTCTGCAAACAATGCAATAACAGAGTCACTAGTAACCTATGGTCTTATCGACACAGACTGGAATTATGCCTGTTTGGCGATATTGCATAATATTTTTCGCAACAATGTCACAGGCGCTGGCTTGATTAGTTGGCGCTGATATATGAGGTAACACCGTAATATCGGGATGTTGCCAAAACACACTATCAGGCGCTAAAGGTTCATGATCAAAAACATCAAGTACGGCATGACTGATATGCTTGCTATTTAATGCACAGATAAGGGCATCGTTATCAATTAAGCCGCCGCGAGCAAAGTTAATAATCGCACTGCCTTGCGGTAAATTCGCTAATATCGCTTTATCTACAAGACCCTGAGTTGCTGGCGTTAACGGCAATAAACACAATAAAATATCACTTTTGGATAGCATTTCAGCTAAACCATCGTTATCACTATAAGTAACAACGTTTGCGATATGCTTTTTCGTCCGACTCCAACCCAACACCTGAAAACCGTTTTTTCGCAGTTGCTTGGCACTGGCTTGCCCTAGTTCGCCTAAACCCAAAATGCCAATACGTCGTTCACTTGCGAGGATATGCGGATGTTGCTGCCAGTGTTTATTTTGCTGTTGTTTGGCGTAACGAGGCATATCTCGATGTAAGTATAAAGTCCAGGCTAAGGCGGCCTCAGCCATGGTTGAACTTAACCTAGGATCTATTAAGCGTACAACCTCTATTGGCGAATCGGCCAATGATATCATCAGTTTTTCGACACCAGCCCAAATACTATGCAGCCAAGTTAAATTTTCAAATTCAGCCAACAACTCGGCTTTGGGGTTAGCAACAATCGCTAACTGACAGTGTTTTTTTTCGACTTGCTCAACCTCACTAACATGAATAACTCTTTCATCTGGCAGTGCGCGATTAAGTGCTGCTATCCAAATAGTTTGCTCAGCCTCAGGTAATTGACTAATAAAGGGGATCATGTGATATGCGCTCATACTGAAGAAAATTTTATTATATTACCTTAATGAGACAATGTTTTAATCTATTGATAAATAAAAACTTATAATTTTGTTCTTTCTTCCAACGCCCAACTAAGGTATAACGGCGCTATGAAAGTACCTAAACGCATACAGCCACTCGTTGACGATGGCCTAATAGATGAAGTAATAAGCCAATTAATGAGTGGAAAAGAAGCCACTGTTTATATGGTACGTTGCGGCGACGATGTTCGCTGCGCGAAAGTTTACAAAGAAGCCATTAAGCGTAGCTTTAAAAAAGCTGCGCAATATCAAGAAGGTAGAAAAAGTCGTAATAGCCGTCGCGCGCGTGCGATGGAAAAAGGCTCTAAATATGGTCGCGACCAACAAGAATCTGCATGGCAAAATGCCGAGGTTGACGCACTATATAAATTAGCCGAAGTGGGCGTACGTGTACCACAACCTTTTGGCTGTTTTGATGGCGTATTACTTATGGAGTTGGTTACCGATAATGCTGGCGATGTTGCGCCGCGTTTAAATGACGTGGTTATGCCAGCAGAACAAGCACAAGAAGATCACACGCTAGTAATGCATTACGTCAAGCTAATGCTCTGTGCTGGCATTATTCACGGTGATTTATCAGAGTTTAATGTTCTCGTTGATGATTACGGCCCGGTCATTATTGACTTACCACAAGCTGTCGATGCATCGGCAAATAATAATGCGAAAGCCATGCTGATGCGTGATGTTGCCAATATGACCAATTATTACGCGCAATTTAGTCCTGATTTAAAAGCAAGCAAGTACGGTGAAGAAATGTGGGCACTGTTTGAAAGTGGCGAATTAACGCCTGAGTCAGACCTTACCGGCTTATTTAAAGAAAACACCGCTAGCGCCGATGTTGATACAGTATTAGAAGAGATTAAAGCCGCATTTGAAGAAGAAGAAGCAAGAATAGAACGCATTAGTGAAGCCAATGCTATTGATAGCGATTACTAACAAGTCTGACAAAAACCAGCTATTTAACGCTTAATTAACGCAACTTAGTTTTTAGTATAACTTAAAAGCTAAGTTGCCTTGATAAACATGGCCGTTAATAAAAGCATAAGATACCAGCAATAATCAAACTAGCCAAAAATACGGTTTCACCGGCCATTAATAATACCGGTCGCCAGCCGACAGAAAGCACTTGTTTTAATGAGGTTTTAACCCCTATCGCGGCAATAGCAACAACTAATAAATTACTCGACATAGTGCGAATAACATCAATTAACCAAGTCGGTAACAGTCCGATATTTTTTAAGAAAGCCAAGATAAAAAACATAATCAAAAAGCCAGGAATAAAAGCACTAACACCCGCCGACATCGTACTGTCTTTTTCTCTATAAGCAAAAAACACCATCATCACAATCGGCATTAACAACGCGACTCTCAGCAGTTTAATATATGTAGCTACGTCGCCCGCTTCCTCAGAAATGCTATAACCGGCGCCAACCACTTGTGCAACATCATGGATAGCACCACCAATAAAAACACCTGCTAACTGATCTGAAAAACCTAAATGAATCGCCACGATAGGATAAAAAATCATCGATAAGGTACTGAAAGTGGTGATCCCTATAACCGTCAAGGCAAAATATTTTTCTTGGGATTTATTGTTGGGCAATACCGTTGATATCGCTGCAGCCGCCGACACACCGCAAACGGCGACAGCTCCGCCCGACAAAACACCAAAAACTTTTGGCAGGCCTAAGATTCGTGCAAATAGAACACCAAACATAATCGTTAATAACATACTGATCATAACAATTAACGGCGGTGTAATACCGAGCGAGACAATATCAGAAAACGCAATACGTACACCGAGCAAGCCAACACAGAAACGTAAGAGCTCCCTAGAACAGTAATCGACACCCGATTGAATATTACCCTGTTGGTAAAAAGAGTGCAGACTCAAACCGATTAATAAGGCAAATAGCATAATGGGGGCTTGATAGCGTGTCGCAACCATTGTCGCTATAACTGCAATCAAGCAACAAAACATTGCCCCCAATAGTTTAGCTTTTAAATTCAGTAACATTGTGCCATTAAACCGGAATGATTTTTCATAAAATGCGGAAATAAAATTGTATCATCAGTAGTCGCTATATTGCTTATTTTTCGAATAACGAACATAAGACGTATGCTGTCCCCTTTTTACTGCGACAAATAATTTAAGTTTACTCTGCCGCAGTTTATTACTTGATTAAGTGATTAGTCCTGACAATGAGCATCAACAAGTGTGATTTCAGAGATAAGCACACTCTTGGGCGCAACGGATCCTGGTAAGCCTCTGCTTCCGTATGCTAAATCAGCTGGTATATAAAGCTCCCAGGTTTCACCAATCTTCATCATAGGTACACCTTCACGCCAACCTTCAATCATTTTAGATAGCATTAACTCACTAGGGTGACCACGTTGGTAACTACTGTCGATGATTTGTTTCGATTTAGCTAACAACATTTTATAGTGCACTGTAACTTTATAATCAGGATCAGGTTTACAACCAGTACTTTGCTCTAAAACTTTGTACTGCAACCCCGAGTCAGTGGCTACCACCCCATCCCGTTTAAGGTTCTTGGTAAACCAGTATTCATTGATTCTTTCTAGGCTATACGCTCTATTGGAGTTATTTGAACTAGCGCAACCAAATATCAAGGAACAAGTAAAACTGACGAACAAAATGCGTATTAACATTTTTTACTCTCAACTAAAAAATAAGTTATTTTATGATTTATGGAATTAATTATAGCTTTTGTAATAAGTACTTTTCCACTATGTTATGACTAAGAGGAAAACTGATTTTATAGCTTAATTATATTAGGGTCATGGTTTCATTATATTCCGTATTACAATAATTATTTTACTGTCCTTGTTCTCTGCCAGTTCATTTTTTACTTCAAAGCACTCAATATGAACGGCAACTTCTAGCGGACGTTAGCTATAATGATGTTGTAACTCCCTCAAATTCGCACTTACTTGTCTCTATTTTATGGTGATTTGTGAAGTTTTTATAATTCCCTCACGACTTTTGACGCAAAAATATCAATTTGATTAAATTTCTTCCTAATTCAGAGCGTTTCTCGATGTTCACAAAGAAGGTAAATTTTTTTGGTTTAGTCATTCTAAATCAAATAAATTTAACGATGTTAGTAGGTAATCGAGAAAGTTCCCTGAGGGCTATTTTAACAGACTTAAATGCTGCGTCATTGATTTTGATAAGGTTCTCACAGGGATGTGAGTCATTAAAACAACGCAGGAGCAGTCGTCGAGAATAACTATTATCTTCAATCAATGCGGTACCTAAATGGATGTAGGTACTTAGATTTTGTCTGGAACTACAAACCGGTGCCCTGATCAAACACTAGCGTTAACCGACAAACAAGCGTTAGCTAAACCAGTTATTATTGTTAGCTTTAGCGGCAAAGCGCACTAATACCAGGGCGATAACCAGCACCATAATTGGCATTATCATGCCGCCCGGACCATACACTTGATATGAGTCGCTAATGAAAAATGCGTGAAACATTTGCACAACAACACCCATAAATGAAAGCACAAATAATTGATAGCAAAATGCTTTTTTCATTAATAAAGCTACACTACCTAACGCGCCAGAAAATACGGCAATGGCAAAAGCTAGCGTTGCCCAAATCGGGGTTGCGGCATATAAGTTTTGTTCTGCCAGTGGCAACTCAGCTATCTGCTCTGGCGTCGTCAGCATTTGGCCAACAAATGCCATAACACCTAATAAATTCCATATCAGTGCTAATATTGCCACTACCTTAAACCAGCCAGGTATAGCAGTTACTTCCGGTGCTTGCTTTGTATCCGACATAATTCATTCCTTCTTATTATTAAGAACTTATCAGTTAGGAATATATCTTAGTTATAGTACAAATGTCAGCTTTTTAACCTAGGCTATTCGCCCCAAATATCTTTAGGTTTAAGTTTTAACACTTTTCGCTCACCCGGTTTACGCTCTACTTTGCTTTTATTCGGGTTGACGTAAATTTTACTGGCATTGGCTTTCGCTGAATTATAGTTCTTATTTGCTAACACTGTTTCTAATTTATCTTTGGTTTCTTCAACTACCGCAGTTTTTACTTGTGCCTTAGCTCGACGTTGAACGTGAAATTTCTTATCAATACCTTGCAAAAAATTACGTAGTACCTGATCTTTACATTCACGATAATTTTTATGATCTGGCTTGCGAGAAAAAGCGCTTAATTCTGGCTTGTTTAAATTAAAATCTGCTAACGCCAATATCTCAATAATTTCTTCCGCTTTTAAATTAAACGCTATTTTAAGTTTAGTTAGAATAATATTATTATTTAAACGCTTTTCAGTCTTTGCTGGCTCTCCATCTTTTTTGCCACGACGCTCATTAATAAAGCCATTTAAAAACGCGGCAAACGTAGTGTCGGTGCAATTAACATAAGTTGGATCTTCTTCTTTTTTTAACCAATTACTAATTTGATCACGAGTCACGGTTAAATCACCGGCCGCAAAAATAGCAATAACCTTTTGATCATTAAAATTAAAGGTATATCTCAGGCGACGTAAAACATCGTTATTTGTCACAAACTTCTCCAAAAAACCAACATATTTCATTGGTGAGTATTGCCTTATGCTAAATCGGTTTGTTAGCGACTGGCAATACCATAGTGATTCAATTATGCCGTATTATACACGCTTTAAATAACGAGATCTTTAGCTGCATGAGCTAATTGAATGAAAAGCGTCACCGCGTTAAATTTAGCGGTTAAAGATCAGGTAAAACTCATGTTAAGATATCGGAAAATTATAGTTAGTTCAGCTGTCGATACAGTTATTTAGCGCCCATTTAGCATTCAAGTAATAAAAGAGTAATCATGAGTAAAAATGTTAGTCTATTCAGTCCCGTATTGGCTAAAAGCCGAGGTAAAAATGCCGATAGAAAAATCTGGCAAAATTTACCCGGTAGTAGCGCAACTGTCGCCATTTTTCATGGTGCGTTATCAACACAACAACCGATACTATTGCTTACTCATGATACACCGTCAGCATTGCGCTTAGAGCAAGAATTAGCCAGTTTAAATCAGCAAGAAAAATTACCTATTTGCTTGTTTCCTGATTGGGAAACCTTACCGTACGACACATTTTCGCCTCATCAAGATATTATTTCTCAGCGTTTGGCGACTTTATATCAATTGTCACGGATGGATAAAGGTATTGTTATTGTACCTGTATCAACCTTAATGCAGCGCTTAGCGCCAAAGCAATACATAGAAGCCAATAGCTTAATCATTAAAAAAGGCGACAAAAAAGATTTACATCAGCTCAGAAAAAACTTAGAAGCTAGTGGCTATCGCTGTGTTGATCAAGTGATGGAACACGGCGAGTTTTCCGCTCGTGGCGCGATCCTTGATTTATTTCCCATGGGCAGTAAAACGCCGTTTCGTTTAGATTTTTTTGATGACGAAATCGACGAAATTCGCTTATTTGATCCAGAAAATCAACGTTCGAGCGACAAAGTCGATAATATCAATTTGTTACCTGCTCATGAGTTTCCAACCGACACTGACGGTACCAACTTATTCCGTAGTCAATATCGCGAACAATTTACCAGCATTATTGACAAAGAATCTATTTATCATCAAGTCAGTAATGGCATTATGCCGGCAGGTATTGAATATTATTTACCGTTATTCTTTGAAACCACCAATACTCTCTGTGACTACCTTGCTGATAATACTTTAGTCATTATCAGCGGCGATATTGACAAAGCTAGCGCTCATTACTGGGCAGATATTGAGTACCGCTACGAAGATAGGCGCTATGATCGAACTCGACCACTGTTACCACCGAGCCAACTATTTCTAAATAATGAAGAACTCTACAGTGCATTAAAACCTTTTGATCGTATTAATGTAAAACCAGAAATAAACGAAGATGACATTAAAACATCACAAGTGCAGTTTGATGTTCATGCTTTGCCCGATCTAACCATAGATCATAAATTAAAGCAGCCATTTGAATTACTGAATAACTTTATTAGCAGTAAAGAAACGCCGAACAAACTGTTATTTGTTGCTGAAAGCCAAGGCCGACGTGAAAGTGTTTTAGAGTTATTAGAACGTAATAAAATAAAACCCAATATTTTCGAAACCATTGAAGACTTTGTCAACAGTGATGCGCCACTCGGTATTACAGTTAACGCATTAAGTGCCGGTTTTATTTTTCAAGCCAAGGGCAGCGCGAAGAAAAATGCCATTGCCTTAATTACCGAAGCTGAATTACTCGGTGACAGAGTTCGTCAAACACGTCGTCGCAATAAACAACAAGAAATTCAAAACGACGCAATATTTAAAAATTTAGCCGAGCTTAGTATCGGCCAACCTGTGGTTCATATTGACCACGGCATTGGTCGCTACATGGGTTTGCAAACCATTGAAAATAGTGGCATTACCACTGAGTTTTTAGTACTAAGTTACGCCAGCGAAGCAAAACTATATGTGCCTGTAGCCTCGCTACACCTGATTAGTCGCTATTCCGGTGCTGATGCTGACCACGCACCTTTGCACAAGCTAGGTAACGATACTTGGAGCAAAGCCAAGCAAAAAGCCGCGGAAAAAGTGCGAGACGTGGCGGCTGAGCTGTTAGATATTTACGCTAAGCGCGCCAGTAATCATGGTTATAGTTTCAAACGTGACAAAGACGATTACCGCGCCTTTTCTGACAGTTTTGGCTTTGAAGAAACCTTAGATCAAGAACAAGCTATTAATGCCGTGATCAGCGATATGTTATCGCCACAAGCTATGGATAGGTTAGTGTGTGGTGATGTTGGCTTTGGTAAAACCGAAGTGGCCATGCGCGCCGCTTTTATTGCAGTCAATGATGGTAAGCAAGTGGCGATATTAGTGCCCACTACCCTACTGGCTCAACAACACTACGAAAACTTCCGTGATCGCTTTGCTAATTGGCCGATTAGTATCGAAGTTTTATCACGTTTTAAAACCGCAAAAGAACAAAATGCCATCATTAAAGATGTTGAATCGGGTCAAATAGATATTTTAATTGGCACCCATAAACTTTTACAAAACAGCATTAAATATAAAGATTTAGGCTTGTTAGTTGTTGATGAAGAACATAGGTTCGGCGTTAAACAAAAAGAAAAAATAAAACAGCTGCGCGCGAATGTTGATATTTTAACACTCACCGCTACGCCTATTCCCAGGACCTTAAATATGGCCATGGGTGGTATGCGTGATTTGTCTATTATAGCAACACCACCAGCCAAACGCTTGGCGGTAAAAACCTTTGTTAGACAGCGTGACGACGCCTTAATTCGCGAATCAATTCTCAGGGAAATATTACGTGGTGGTCAAGTTTACTTCTTACATAACAATGTTGATACCATAGATAAAACCGCCGCCGACATTCAAGCGTTATTACCTGAAGCGAAAATCACCACAGCTCACGGACAAATGCGCGAACGTGAACTCGAGCGCATTATGAGCGACTTCTATCACCAGCGGTATAATGTTTTAGTTTGTACCACCATTATTGAAACCGGCATCGATGTGCCGACTGCCAACACTATTATTATGGACCGAGCGGATCATTTAGGCTTAGCTCAGTTGCACCAATTACGTGGTCGAGTTGGCCGCTCGCATCACCAAGCATACGCCTATTTGTTAACACCGCATGAAAAACGCATGACCAAAGATGCAAAAAAACGCCTTGAAGCCATCGCATCATTAGAAGACTTAGGTGCAGGCTTTACCTTGGCAACGCATGATTTAGAAATTCGTGGTGCCGGTGAACTATTAGGCGAAGATCAAAGTGGCTCAATGAGCCAAGTTGGTTTTACACTCTATATGGAAATGCTTGATGCTGCAGTTGCAGCGCTCAAAGACGGTAAACAATTATCACTTGAACAAGTAATGAAAACACAAACTGAAGTCGATTTACGTGTTGCAGCCCTACTACCTGATGATTATATTTTCGATGTCAGTGTACGATTAAGTTTATACAAGCGTATTGCCAGTTGTAAAAACAAACAAGCCCTTGATGACGTGCAAGTTGAATTGATTGACCGTTTTGGTTTATTACCGCAGCCGGCAAAAAATTTAATTCATATCGCAAAACTTAAAATTAAAGCCGAAAAAATTGGCATTGCTCGTATTGATGTTGGCCCTGCAGGTGGTTCAATTGAATTTAGCAGCGATACCAAAGTAGATGCCATGTTCATTATTGGTTTAATTCAGCAACAACCTAAGATATATAAAATGGATGGTGCTAACAAACTGAAATTTAAGCACGTGACAGAAGATGCTAAATCACGTTTTATTTTGGTCACCACCATGTTGAACGAATTGGCCAATCATTTAAGGGCATAATGATTAAAATGAGCAATAGTTACCACGATACGATTTATCACATAATAGTTAACAGATAACTGATTGATAATTTAAGTATTGATCAACCTTTGCTATTATAGCCGTCGGAACGATTGGTAAGACAACCATTAATTGGAAACTGAATGAAATTAACGCAACTTGTTTTATGTGCAGCAGCCATAGCGTTACCGCTATCTTCACATGCCGCTTCGCAAAAAAGTAATGACCGATGGTTTGAAGTAGAAATAATCCTTTTTAGCCAATTAGGTGATAAAACGCAGTTAAAAGAAAATTTCCCAGACACCACTGACCTTCCTAAATATCGATATGCTGAAGATTTACTCGGCAAATATTTAAACCCCGATATTCGCGGCTTAAAACAACTATTGCCGAGTTGTGACTCACCAGCAGCTCCGCAAAGCCTGCTAGAACAACACGCAAAATTACCACCACTTTTTGCTAAAAAGTCATTAAAGCAAATCCTACAATTTGCAGAAAGCAAAAACAATTCAACGGACCTAACAGCGCCAAATAAGAACTTTTCCGACGCTAGTAATGATGTTACAAGTGCGACCATAGACAACCGGCTTGTGAGCCGAAAAACGACGCCAGATCAAGCTAATAATCCAGTGACGGAAAATGAGGCATTGAGCAGCGGAAAAATAAGTGCCGAAGTTGTAAGTAACGCTATTGATAACCCGCTAGAGCCTTCATCTGTCGAGCTATCACAAGAGCAGCGCATAAAAATACAACAGTCAGTACAGGCGGCCGAAGAAGAGTTTCAACAGCTAAAATTTCAATATACCGCCAAAACCGAGGCTAAATCTTTCTGTCGAATTGACCAGTCTTACTTTGCAGATTATCAAGCTAGCCATCCTACATTTGACTACTACGGTTTTACGGTTGATAAAATCCCGTTACGCATAGATTCCCCAGAAGAAATCGGCAACAACAATACACATTTACTCAGTAATGCCTCATTAAAGCTTGGCGATATCATTACAGACTTAAGGTATAGCAAGGACTTTCGCCCACTTCTACATATGGGATGGCGACAAGTAGCTCGACCTAAAAAGCAATCAGTACCGGTGAAAGTGTATGCGGGTGAAAATTTTGAGGCAGATCACCAAAAGAAGTTAGCTGACTTCAATGCGCTAAAGAATCTACACACAAGGCAATTACTTGCATATACTAATCAGCAAGACTCAGTTACTTCTTTAGCTGAAAAAGTACCTAATGAGCAAAGCAAAGTTGAGCAACTACAATTAGCAAAACAAGCACGTATTGAGCAAATAATTTCCCAGCTATCACAAGTAAACCAAGATAGTGATGAACTATTTACCTCTATCGATAAGCAAGACTTATCGCTAGAACTTGCTAACAAAAACATTATAGCACCACTGGCGTTGGCACAACCACAGCCTCCTATTCAACAATGGTTTCTCGATGGCTTTTTTAATATTCACTTAAAACATTATTTATTTATTACCGCTGATTTTACGGTGTTAGATAAAAATTTATCGGAGCTTGCTAGCGCTGAATTGGCAAATTCGATGGTAACAGCAGCCGATAACAACACGGTTATTGCCCCAACAACGCAAGCGAAAGCTATTCGCTTTAAACAAGACCGACGGGTGATCAGTGGTGAAGTACACTATTTTGACCACCCTTACATGGGCATGATAGTGCAAATTAGACCTTACACAAAACCAGAGCCTGAAGCAGAGCTTTAACAAGCCCTGGCATAAACAACATTTTCAAACATAGGTAGTTAGAGACATTATGGATAAAGAAATTGAAATTCAAGCAGCAGTCTTCCGTCGTTTACTAGCGCATTTAGATAACCGCAAAGACGTGCAAAACATTGAATTAATGAACCTTGCAGGTTTTTGTCGCAACTGTTTTTCTAAATGGACGGTCGCCGAAGCTGAAAAAATCGGTGTTACTGTTGATATCGAAGATGCGCGCCAACAGGTATATGGTATGCCATATAGTGATTGGAAAGAAAAGCATCAGCTGCCAGCAACGGAGGAGCAGCTAGCAAAGTTTAACCAATTAAACCCGAAAAAATAGTTTTATTCTGGCAATAGCACAAAGGAGTGTAGATATATGAAGACTTGTTTATTGATAGTAATCCTCACTTTATTATCAAACATTGTCTTGGCTGACGAGAAAAAACTTCGTACTTCATACTATCGCCAAAATATGGCACCACAACTATTTTTCGATGAAAACAACAAGCCTACAAGTGGTATTCTCTTTGATATCACCCACGCTATTGCTGACAAGTTAGACCTAGAGCTTGAAATGTTGCCCATACCCCGCAAAAGAATTGAACAAACTCTGGTTAGAAACATTATCGATATGCACTGTGCAGCTAATAAGAGTTGGTATACCTTAAGCACTTTACAATGGAGCAGTGTCATTTATAAAAATAGAGATATTCTTATTAATAACAAAGGCATAACAACTTTAACTGAATTAGCTGACTATCAGCAATTAAAAATTGGTACCTCATTGGGTTATATCTACCCTGAACTTGTCAACTATATTAGTAACAACAACATACTACCCGTTTCTAGCGTTTCGCCTGAAGACAGCTATAAGCAATATCGTAAAAACAAAATATCGGGCTTTGTCATTCCTGAAATTGAAGCATCACCTTTTATAAAAGAAGTTACCGACTCTGTGGTCATTATGAATAATAATGACATACGCTGTGTTTTAGCACCGAGCATGAAAAAATCGAGAGTGGACAATATCAGTAGTGCGATAGAGCAATTAAAATCTTCTGGTGAAATTGACGCTATTTTAAGTAAATACATGCCTGAGTCTAAGCTCGCTAGAGAAAATTCTAAAATATTAGCGGATTAGCATTTTCAAAGTCGACATTGCAATCACAGCACTGTCAATAATCAGGCTGCCTAGTTGAACAGAAGCGAGCTATTGAAAGTAGCGCAGCGATGGGGAGTTAAGCCAGCTTATAATGAGCGATGAATTATTTTTAATTACTATAAGATATCGCCAGCAGTAACTAGACCTTAACAAAGACCGTCATGGCTGTCGCTCTGCGATCGTTTCGGTCACGAGACTCTAACCAACGCCCGCGCTTCATCCGTTGTTGGCGACGATCTTCCCCCATGCGACGATCACTATCAGGTAATAATGATTGTGTAGCCGATAATTTTTCTTTTAGTAACGCCTGCTCGGTCTCTGGTTCTGAACCGAGCCCTTTACTTTGCTTTTTTTTCTCTGGCTGATGCCGACGACTGTCCTTTGATGATGGCTCAGCTTTCGCCGTATAATTGGGTGGTAATAACTCAGCTAAAACGTCCATTTACCTTTCTCTTTCAGATGCTTAAAATAATGACTCATTGTTCATTAAATCGGCAGGCATCATAAAAAGTTTAGTAATTTTTTTGTTTTTACTGCGAAAATAGAGAAAAGTTAAATACCGATATTATAAAAATGCATCAACCTCTGCTTGGCTTAAGTAACGCCACTCTCCTAACGGTAAGTTAGCTAACTTTATCGGACCGATTTGTTCACGATGCAGACCGACAACTTTATTACCAACGGCAGCAAACATGCGTTTCACTTGATGGTACTTACCTTCGGTGATGGTTAATAGCACTTCACGTTCTTCAACTTGCGCTAACTTTGCGGGTCGAGTTAGCCCCTCTTCACCTTGTAACTGCACACCATGGGTAAATTTTTCAGCGGTATCAGCCTTTAATGCATCTCGTAACCAGACACGATAGACTTTTTCGCACTGCTTTTTTGGTGAAATAATATTATGTGACCAACGCCCGTCATCGGTCACTAACACTAGGCCGGTCGTGTCAGCATCTAAACGACCGGCTATGTGCATATCGAAAGCTCGATCAACATCGATTAAATGTAATAACGAGGGATATATTTCATCAACATTTGAGCAAATGGTATCAAGGGGTTTATGCAAAATGACATAGCGAGAGCTGCGCGCTGTCAGCTCGCTTCCTTCAACACAAATACAGTTATTTTCGTGCACCTGTGTTGCGGGATCTTTAATAACCGTATCATTCACCGTCACCTTACCCATTTTGAGCAACTTTTTAGCTTCAGTGCGGGTCAGTTCGGTACTTTTGCAAATAAATTTATCTAGGCGCATGGTGATTTTTTCGCTAACAACTAATGAAATAAAGGCGACGCTATTATCAACATTTGAGTACGTTTAGCAAGGTTAACGCGCTTAACAACGTTAAAACAGCTCGCCAATTAATTTCTATAGCCTATACAGATTGACTAAAAGCATTCCGCCTGAAAGTAACTCATTAAGCGACTGACATGCCGGCAATTTTATGCCAATAACCATTACACTCTTCGACCCCGTCTAGCGGATATTTTTCTGCGTGTACTAACTGTTTGCCAAATCTATCAAGCATAGTAAAGGCTTGCTCACTATCAGCGCTAATACGCGCAATATCAACGCCAATACTGGCCATTTCAGGTACTTCATTCACTAAATTATATTGATAACCTGACATGGTTTGAATGCCATTTAAAATAAATACTCGCTCGCCTTCACGGCTATCCATTTTTCGCCCTTGCGGGTAATTAATGCAACAATACTGGCAATCATCTTTGGGTCGATCCTCTGAACGAGCGGTAAAGCAGCGAGCAGAGTACGCTAATGGCATATAGCCCCAAGCGAATACTTCACATTCAAACTGGTCGCGAATGTTTTCTTGTTCGGCTTGCTGCAATAAGGTTCTTAACCAATCTCCCGAAAGCTCCACCGGCATCACCCAGCGGCTCATGCCTTGTTTAAGCAGTACTTTTAAGGTTGCGATGTTGTAGCAATTAATCGCCGGCCCAGCGACAAAAGGCAGCTGCTGCTCATGCATCATTTGTACGGCACTTAAATCATTAGCTTCAATCAATAACTCACCATTAGCGCACAGTCGGCGTAAGGTTTGGATTTCTGCCGGTGATTCCAACAAGGTCATGGTTGAAAGCACGATTTGCTTGTTACTGTTACTCGCAAGTTCTTTCGCAAGGTTTATCCAGTCTTTCGCACGTAATTCACGGCGCTTTGAACACACAGTTTCACCTAAATAGATAATATCGGCTTTACTGGTTAATGCTTGCTGATAATACGCTTCAACATCGTTTTTTGGCCAAAAAAACAAACTCGGACCCAAGGATAATTTCATAAACACTTCCAATTATTATTTGCCAAATACCGGGTAACGAATCAAAATATCACGTAAATATTTGCGCACTCATTTTCACCCGATAGATTTTAGTCATGGCTTATATTGTTGATAACATAGTGGTTAATTAGCACTTGTTAGCTTTACAGCGGCTATTGCCATTTACGGTGATAAGCACCTAGGGTGGTTTGGCTGCCTTCAGACAAGTTGGCTAAGGTATTCATCCAAGCCTGTTCGACTTGATATTGCTCTGGATTTTTAGCACAACGGTCAAGCGCCATACGCCAGGTTTTCGCCACTTGTTCAACATAAGCAGGACTGCGTTGGCGGCCCTCAATTTTCACTGAAGCTATGCCCATTTTGACTAACTCAGGGATCAGCTCTAGGGTATTTAAACTGGTTGGCTCTTCTAACGCGTGATAGACATTGTCGTCAACCTCAAAACGGCCTTTACATAGGGTGGGATAACCAGCATTTTCGTCACTTTGATAACGGTCAATAAGTACATTATTCAACCGACTTTCTAAGCCTTTGTCAGTTTCTTGCCAACGTACATATTTTGCTGGTGAACAAGCACCTGCGGTATTAGGCGACTCCCCTGTCATGTAAGATGAAAGGTAGCAGCGCCCTTCTGACATAATACATAAGCTACCAAAAGCAAATACTTCCAGCTTAACCGGACTGGTTTTTGCTAATTGACGCACTTGTTGTACTGATAAAACCCGTGGCAATACCACACGCTCAACAGCAAAGTTATTTTTGAAGAACTTAATCGCTTCTAAATTAGTGGTTGATGCTTGTACAGACACATGACGCCCAACATCTGGATATTTTGTTGCCGCATAATCTAGAATACCTAAATCGGCAATGATCAAAGCATCACAGCCAATAGCGACAGCATTATCTACCGCTTTTCGCCAGCGTGCTTCGCCACAGGGATGCGCAAAGGTGTTAATGGCTACGTGCAACTTTTTACCATGTTGGTGAACATAGTCAGCCGCTTTTGCCAATTTGCCATCATTAAAATTAAGACCGGCAAAGTGCCGCGCATTGGTATCATCTTTCATTCCGATGTAAACCGCGTCAGCACCGTTATCAATCGCCTTTTTAAGTGCGGGCAAATTACCCGCAGGACACAAAAGTTCCATAACATCTCAAGCTAAATTAACTACGCGAGGCAGTTTACCTAGCTTGGATAAAACATTATTTGATATAAAATAACTAACTTAGCGTTGATAACATTTTTATTTTATTTCGATAATGAAATATTAATAACGCCCATGATTCAACTTTGATCTACTTCATAAAAGCATTGCTATGCTTGTGCTACTGTGTTGTAACGAGCAATAATTGTCGTCTGGCACCCGCCAGCAATAGCGCGATAAAAATGGACCAAACAGTGACCAGCCAACGAATTAGCCAACTCAGTAAGCGACTAAACAGCCAATTAAACTTACCAAGTATACCTTTAAGTGTACGTCAGCATGCCTTGTCATTTGTGCCCAAGATATTAAAGCCCAGCTTACGTTTTGTACCATTTTTTGCCCAAAAGTCTGTGCTGATACCTGCGCTACGTTCGGTATTTAAAGAAGCGATTAACGATGGCGATTTCGAGTTTTTAACGGAGAAATGGCTAAAAATCTCGATTACCGATATTGATCTACATTGGTGGTTAAGCTTTCAAAACAATAGCCTGATTATGGCTGCGCCAAGCCAAGCCATACAAGAAGATGTTAGTTTTAAAGCTGCAGGTGACGATTTATTACTTATTGCCGGCCGTAAACAAGACCCAGATACCTTATTTTTCCAACGACGATTACAAATTGAAGGTGATACTGAGCTCGGTTTAGAAGTAAAGAACTTAATTGATGCTATTGACCTTGACCAACTACCAAGCAGTGTCCATAAAATCATTAACATGCTTGCGGAAGTTGTTGAGCAAACTCAGCAAGAAATAAAACACGGCGAGAAATAGCAACTTCGAGCCGTTAAAAGCGGCGATTAGAAAAAGCGATCTGTTACCCACTAACAGTCATCAACTAAACCTGCTGAATTGGTTTGTTGGACGAAATAAAAGCCAAGATAAAAGACAAACAAAAAACAATAAACGTGCCTAAGGTTTCCTGACCATAAGTTAATAGGTTAAAGTGAAATAAAATATTTTCGACAAAACCTAGCACAAAGCCACAGCCTAACAACACTTTATTATTTAAATACCCTGGCGCTCGGCATATTTTTGCCAATAGATAACCGGCAACGGGAAAGGTCGACCAAATAAAAAATACCACTAGCGAGAAAAACATAGCTAACGGCGTAATACTTGAAAAGATCAGTTTCTCAATGACGGCATATGACTGTGCAACAATATAGCCTAAATATAAATACCACATAAAACCTCTTTAATAACTGCACTTTTATAGCTCGATTGCACTTTAAAGCTAGTGTTACAGTATCTTTAAAAAGTTACTTTGATCTCAGACAGGTGATATTTATTTTATCGGCATATTAATACTCAAGAAGCGCCAGCATTAGCAGCTAGGTCGGGCTCATGGAATCAGGCATTTTTACTGCGATTACCGTACCTTTAGCGCAAATAACATTGTTTGCTGATACCGTTATCTCTACCACCACTTTTTTGGCTTTTATTTCAGTAAAGGTACCGATAAGTTCAAGCTCTACACCCATCGGTGTTGGCGCTAAATAACTAACATTTAGCGCAGCAGTTACAAAACGTAATGCAGGTAAAGTGCCCATAGCACGCTCTGCTTGCCGATATGCCATAGCAGCAGCGCTGCCTGTGCCATGACAATCGATCAGTGAAGCAATTAAGCCACCGTAAACAAAGCCAGGAATAGCAGTATGACGTTGCTCAGGCATAAAATGGGCAACAGTTTCTTCAGCGGTTTTTTCATTCACATTGCCTTGTTCAGTGTGCCAATAACTTTTTAGTTGATGACCATCATGGTTATTTTTACCACAACCATAACAGTGGCTAAGTTCTTCTGGGTAACAGTCTTGAAAGGCCATGTTGCTCACGGGTAACTCCTTTTTATATCGTTGTTGGTCATTATGCTATAGCTAAGCAATCTCTCTTTGGTCATCAATAACTTTACCATCATCAGGTAAACAACCTAAAGCAACAAGTTCAACACTGCCATTGAGTTTGGTTAGTTGCTTTAAGCTATCGCTAAGTTGGCTTAGTAATAACTCAGTGTCGATATCCGCATTATGTGTATTATCAAACTCACACTGTAAGTGCATTTTATCTTGATGAACTTGCTGAGTAACCGTTAAACGTACTTTCGAACAATATGTTGTGCTTAAGCGCACCCGTTCAATTTGCTCAGGATGCACAAACATGCCCTTTACTTTTGTGGTTTGATCGGCTCGCCCTAGCCAGCCCTTAATACGCATATTGCTGCGACCACAAGCACTTTGTCCTGACTTAATGGCAGATAAATCACCGGTTGCAAAGCGAATTAAAGGATAGTCAGCATTAAGGCTAGTAACGACCACCTCACCTATTTCACCATCCGCCACAGGCGCTAAGCTGCCAGGTCGAACAATTTCAACAATGAGGTTTTCTGAAATAATTAATCCATCATCCGCGATACTTTCATAACCAATCAGCCCCACATCGGCACTGGCATAAGCTTGTAAGACATTAATTCCTGCCTGAGTGAATTCATCGCGCAAAGCTTTGGGTAAGGCTTCGCCTGTTACTAAGGCCTTTTTGAGGCTGCTAATGTCGCGATTTTGCGCTTTTGCTTTATTGACTAAAATATTTAAAAACGATGGCGTACCGCAATACCCCTGAGGTTTTAGGTCTTCAATAATATCGAGTTGCTGCTCAGTTTGTCCTGGCCCAGCAGGAATTACCGTACAACCACAGGCACGTGCGCCAGAGTCGAGAATAAAGCCACCTGGGGTTAAATGATACGACAAGCAATTTTGCACTAAGTCACCAGCAACAAAGCCTGCAGCATGGAAAGCTTGTCCCATGCGCCACCAATCATCTTGACAACTTTCAGGATCATAAATAGGTCCGGGAGATTGAAAAATTCGGCTAATCTGGCCATTACTGGTATTAAGACCTGCCAAAGGAGGTTGACGCTTTTGCAAAGTGATCAGATCTGATTTTCGCGTAATAGGTAATTGTGCAAGCTCGGCTCGTGAGTTGATACTGTCGGCATTAATCTCGGCAAGTAGCTTTTGATAATAAGGGCTATGGCGCTGCACATTAGCAATAAATGTCGGTAATCGAGAGAACAATGACTGCTCTCTAGCTTCGCAAGCTTGATGTTCGTCTGGATGATAATAGGTCGTCATAATAGCTCAAAGTTGTGTTATTAAATGGATGGAAAAATATGAGTACTGGCTCACATTCACGAAATGCAATTACAACCAACGCTTACGACGCTTGTAAGACTTCAAACCTTTAAAGCTTTTACGCTCTTCATTACCGCCCCCAAGATAAAACTCTTTCACATCTTCGTTATTTAATAACTGCTCCTGTGTACCATCAAGCACCACCTTACCTGACTCCATAATGTAGCCGTAATTTGCAGCTCTTAAGGCATAGTTAGCATTTTGCTCAACCAACAACATAGTAATCCCCTGATCTTGATTGATTTTTTTAATAATTCCAAAAACTTCTTTCACCAACAATGGTGATAACCCCATTGACGGCTCATCTAGGCAAATCATTTTGGGTCGTGCCATCAATGCTCGGCCAATGGCCAGCATTTGCTGCTCTCCACCTGATAAATATCCCGCTAAACCTGTACGTTCTTTTAAGCGAGGAAAGTAATGATAAACCATTTCTATATCTTGGTTTATTTGCGAATCTTTACGAGTGTACGCACCCAACTTTAAGTTTTCTAATGACGTCATATCTTCGATAATTCGACGACCTTCCATCACCTGAAACAGGCCGCTACGCACAACGTCTTCGGCGTTCTTACTATCAATACGTTCACCCAAAAAGGTAATATCGCCTTTAGTAACTTCGCCATTTTCCGTTTTCAATAAGCCTGAAATCGCTTTTAGCGTCGTCGATTTTCCCGCACCATTAGGTCCTAACAAAGTGACAACTTCGCCTTCTGGTACATCTAAACTCACGCCACGAAGTACTTGTATGACTTCGTCATAAACGACTTCAATATTGTTTACAGTTAATATTGGTGATGCAGTTTGTAATTTTGTCGCTGCTTGTGACATACATACTCCGTATAAATTATGCTTTGCTACTCGATTTATTAATCACTAAAAGGTTACTGAGCAAAGCATTCTCTTTGCCCAGTAACTTGTCATTCCAGAAGTTAACTATTAATAACCTAACCAGTCGTCACGACGGTCTAAGGTAACTTGTGATACCTTCTCTACGGTAATATCACCACCGTTGTAGTTACCCTTATAAATATTGACTTGGTTAATGCCACGATGATCTTCATCAGTCCAGTTAGCAGCTAAACAAACGCCATCCAATCCCTTTGGCACCCAATTTTTATGGGCATACATGCCTTTTTTGATGTTTTCACCGGTAATGCCACCGTTATCTTTTGCCCACTCCATCGCTTCTTTCATGAAGAACGTAGAACAAACACCACGAATATAATGGTGCACACGCTCTTCTGTTCCTGACTCATCCGATTGCTTAGAAATTTCACGTACCAACTTCATACCCGGCACATCGTCAGTCCAAAACGGGGTCATAGTAGGAAAAACATAATCTTTTATACCTTCACCTGCCGCACTAAATATTTTCTTATCGCCGCCCCAAATATTCGACATAAACTGAATATCAGTACCGACGGTATTACATGATTTAACCAAGGATAAAACTGAGCCACCTAAGTTACCGATGTAGCCATAGTTTGAACCTGAACTTTTCAGGCTTAAACATTGCGCCTTAAAGTCACCTGGTTTCATTGAAACGACTACAGCCGGTTGTACGTCAAAACCTAATTCTGTGGCATATTCTGCACAGGCTTCTTTCGGTGCGTTAGGGAATGGATGATTAGCTCCTATGTGAGTAAATTTGGGCTTACCTTTACCTGCTTTATCTTGCCAATCTTGCGCAGCCCATTGCACTAAACCACGACAAGCATCTGAATAAGATGCCCCGTAAAAAAAGTTATAAGGCGCCGGCTTTTTGGTGTGTGGGTTCTTACCTGTTGGGTCAGTTAGATGTCCTGAATATGAGGCAGAGAAAACCGGCACTTTATCTTTAGCAACGAATGAAATAAGTGCTTCAGTATCCGCCGTTCCCCAACCTTGCATAGCAACCATTTTTTTACGCGAGTGCCATTTTTTATATGATGCGATCGCTTGCGGAACTTTGTAGGCATAATCGATTGTTTCATATTCTAGCGTTGTGCCTTTGATACCGCCGTTGGCATTAATATAAGCGAGTGAATCGCGTACGCCATCAGCATAGTTTTTACCAACAAAAGCGGTTGGCCCCGACATGTCAGCTAAGTGGCCAACAAATACGGTATCTTTTGCTAATACCTGAGTGCTCATCCCCAAAGCACAGCATACGAATAGAGAACTTAATTTTGCTATATGTTGCATGACTATTTCCTTCTTCTTTTAATGGCTATATTGCCAATGACTTGTTGTAATAATTGTTATTTATAGTTATATGTTGTTAAATTTCAGTAAATTAGTATGAAAATGGATAGAATTTCCAATAGTTTTTAATTTGTGCCCAACGGTGTGCCATCCCTTCAGGTTCAAATATTAGGAATAAAATAATCACTAAACCTATCGCCATTTCTTTAATGTAAGCTAAGCCGTCAACCACCATAGGAATATTGCCCCATTCGGTCATTTTCATTAAGCCAACACCACCTTCAAGCACTTCAGGTAAAAACACCATAAACACCACGCCCATCAAGGTACCTTTGACTGAGCCTAAGCCACCAATAATGATCATCGCTAAAAATTGAATCGACATAAAAAGTGTGAATCCTTCGGCAGAAACATAACCTAAATAGTGAGCATATAAAGCACCACCAATACCTGCATAAAAAGACGAAACACCAAAAGACAATAAACGGTATTTGTTTAATTTAATGCCCATAATTTCAGCTGAAAGGTAATGGTCTCGCACCGCGATAAATGCCCGCCCTTCACGACTACGCATTAAGTTACAACCCCAGATATACATAAATACTAAGGCAAACAACGCGACATAAAAAAAGCTTTCATCGGTGTCAAAAGCAAAACCAAATAAACTAATAGGATCAGCAGATGAACCCGCTGAGCCACCAGAGAACCAATCAGCACGGGCAAAAAAGTCTTCTAAAATAAATTGCGCCGCTAATGTCGCTATTGCCAAATACAAGCCTTTAATACGCGATGCCGGTAAGCCAAACACCATACCAACCCCCATAGTTAAAAAGCCCGCCAGTGGAATACAAAAGACCACGGGAATGCCAAAAGAGACATTCATCCAGGCAGAGGCAAAAGCACCAAAGCCAAAAAATGCCCCGTGTCCCAATGATATTTGTCCGGTATATCCCACTAAAATATTTAAACCTAAGGCGGCAATACCTAAATACGATATTTGAATAAATAACGTTAAGTAGTAGGCATCAACCAAATATGGTGCTGCGCATAGCAATGCGATAGCAATAATCGCGATATTTCTGATCGTGCTGGTTTCAAAAATGGTGTTATCTTGTTTATAGCTAGTACGGAAATCACCGCACGGTCGCATCGTTAAACTCGACATAATTAACTCCTAAAAACTCGAGGTTATTCGCTGTAAATTGGCGCTACCGCTTTATCAGTAGCGCGCTCAATTTTGACGACAATATTTTCATTACAATGGCGAAAGGTTAAATTCGTTCGATATCTTTGGTGCCAAATAAACCATAAGGTTTGAACCAAAGAATAATAAGTAATACGTAAAACGGGGCTATGTCATACATGTTGCCGACATGTAAGTATTGGCTGTCGAAAAATTCAGCGACATTTTCTAGTACCCCAATAATTAAGCCACCAACAATAGCGCCGATAATGGAATCTAAACCGCCGAGAATAACCGCTGGGAATACTTTAATACCAATAATAGATAATGAGTTTGATACCCCGCTAACCATGGCAATAACCACACCGGCCGTTGCCGAAACCGTAGCAGCAATACCCCAGCTCATGGCAAACACTTGCTTAACAGAAATACCCAAGCTTTGTGCTATTTGCTGATCAAAAGCGGTAGCACGCATCGCTAAACCATATTTCGAATGTTTAAAGAACAAGTAGAAAGCGACCATAATAATCAGCGCAATCACCGTACTCATTAAGTAGGCCGTTTCGATATGCAAACCCAAAATTTGAATGCTTTCAGTTTCAAACACCTTAGGGAAACTTTGTGCTGAGACACCGAAAATCCACTTCATCAGGGCTTGGAAAAATATCGATAAACCAATAGTCACCATAATCACCGAAATAATAGGCTCGCCGATCATGGGTCGTAACACGATCATTTGCAGCATAACGCCAAATACCGCCATAAATGCCATGGTCAGTAAAAATCCGACAATAAAGGGCAACTCTAAGTAGATAAGTAATGCCCAACACACCCAGGCCCCAATCAAAAGAAACTCACCTTGGGCAAAGTTTACAATTTGAGTCGACTTATAAACTAAGACAAAACACATGCCTACCACACCGTACAATAAGCCAACAATAAGGCCATTGACGATGAGTTGCGTTAATAGCTCAAAATTCATGATGCTCTCCGTTCTATATTTGCTTGCTCAATAGCCGCTTTACTTGATTGTTCATTAGCAATCAATGACGTGACGTTAAGCTGGGTTTGAATACGGGTTTTGGTGCCATCTTGGAAAACAACCGTGGTATCAATATCAACCACATCTTTGTTGTCATAAATAGCTGAAATAATGTCGCCATATTTATCAGCGATAACACCACGACGTACTTTACGTGTCCGAGTTAGTTCGCCATCATCAGCGTCTAATTCTTTGTAAAGCAGTAGAAATTTATGAATTTTTTGAGCTTCAGGTAATGTCTCATTCACCCGTGAAATTTCTTCGGCGAGCTTGGCGTAAACTTCAGGTAAGGTAGACAGATTGGTATAATTAGTGAAAGCAAAACCATTTTGTTCAGCCCACTTAGCAACAATACTAAAACGAATACAAATAATCGCCGATAAGTAAGGTTTGTCTTTACCTAAAATAACCGCTTCACCAATAAAAGATGAAAACTTAAGTTTGTTTTCAATGTATTGCGGTGAGTACTGCGCACCATTGCTAGTACAAGCAAGATCCTTAATACGATCAATAACCACTAAATGCCCTGATGGTTTAAAATAACCGGCATCACCGGTTTGCATCCAGCCATCAATAACATCTTCGTCATAAGCTTTTTGGTTATTTAAGTAGCCGGTAAACATACCCACTGTTCGGGCAATAATTTCGCCGACACCTGATTCATCGGTATTAATCACCTTAATTTCGGCGCTATCAAACGCGACACCAACACTGTCATAGTCGACATCATCTTCATGGTGAATAGTGTAAGCACCACACATTTCTGTTTGGCCATAAAGTTGGCGTAAAGGCACACCGATAGTTTGGAAGAATTTAAAGGTATCTGGCCCCATTGCCGCACCACCTGTGGCCGCTGACTTTAAAAATGAAAAACCGAGACGATCTCGTAATGCTTTCATTAATAACACCTCAGCAAGCCATGACTTTTCACCTTGCGCTTGGCTTTTTTCAGCGAGTTTCATGGCATAATTGAATAGTTTGCGCTTCAGTGGTGTTGAGTCCATCATGCGCGCTTGCACGTCAGCTAAAATACCTTCCCAAACACGCGGAGCCAATAGCACAAAACTTGGCCCTATTTCCCGTAGGTCTGACATTAAAGTTTCTTGCTCTTCAACAAAATTAACAATCTGACGTGCAATCAAGGCTTGCCCTAACGCATACACTTGTTCCATGATCCAAGGCAGCGGCAATACCGAAACATAATTATCTCCGGGTTGTCGAGGATCAGCTCTAAGGTATGAACTGCAGTGTTTAACAAAATCACCACCATTGAGTAAGGCAATTTTAGGCTTTGATGTGGTGCCTGAAGTCGTACAATAAATCGAAATATCTTCGGGCGTTGTGGCAGCAGTTAATTGCTTATAACCTTGTGGATTTTCTTTGTCTATCTTCTGACCTAATTGATAAACCGCATTTATATCAACCAACCTAGCGTCTGAATATTTACGCATGCCTCTAGGGTCACAATAAACAATAAACTTAACCTTTGGAATATTATCCGCCAGTTCAAGTAGCTTGTCGCATTGCTCTTCGTTTTCAGCAACAACGACTGTTGCCCCACTATTTTCAAGCAAATAAACCACTTCTTCATGCATTGAGTCTTGATAAATGCCGATGGAATAACAACGCATCGCATGGGCGGCTACTTCACCCCAAATCCATTCAGGACGGTTATCGCCGAGTAAGGCAATAGCATCACCTTGGCTAACGCCCATATCCAATAATCCCAAGCTCAACCATTTCACCCGATCGTTATAATCGCTCCAAGTGAACTCGTTCCAAATACCAAATTCTTTTTCACGCATCGCAATCGCATTTGGCCAATTTTCAGCATTGTGCTGTAAAATTTTTGGGAAGGTATTTAACGTTCCCATTTCAAAATCATTACTAGTTTGGGTTACGGCATTCATCAGCTTACCTCCGCTAATTTTGCTTGTTGTTCTGATGATGTCTCTTCACTTTCTTCAAGCCCTAAGTAAGCGCGCTTAACATAAGGATCTGCCATCACTTCTTCAGGTAAACCACAAATCAGTTTTTTACCAAAATCAAGCACCATGACTTCATGTGAAATATCCATCACCACGCCCATATCATGCTCAATCATCACCACGGTAATACCAAACTCTTCGTTTAAATCGAGAATATATCTCGCCATATCCTCTTTCTCTTCTAAGTTCATTCCAGCCATCGGCTCATCAAGCAGAATCAACTTGGGGTTTAACGCCATTGCCCGCGCTAACTCGACACGTTTGCGCAATCCGTAAGATAAAGTGCCAGCAATAGATTTGCGAATATGAGAAATTTCCAGAAAGTCGATAACTTCTTCAACTTTACGGCGATGCTCTAGTTCTTCTTTTTGAGCACCTGACGCCCAATATAATGGCCCAGTCAGCCAGTTATTTTTTAATAGGTGATGACGTCCAACCATAATATTATCGAGTACTGACATATGACCAAACAAAGCTAGATTTTGAAAAGTACGACCCATACCTAGATCGGCGCGGTCATTGGGGCGCAAACCGGTAACGTTCTTACCATCGAAAGTAATGCTGCCGCTGTTAGGCTGATAGCGGCCAGAAATGCAATTGAGCATTGATGTTTTGCCCGCACCATTGGGCCCGATAATCGAAAAAACTGAGCCTTTTTTTACTGAAAAGCTAACATCGGTTAAGGCTTTAACACCACCAAACGCCAGTGATATTTGCTCTATATTGAGTATCGACGCAGTCATACTCAACCTCCTAAATTCAAGTGGGGGAAATAACGTTCTGTTGCAGCTCACGTTTAAAAAAAGAGAGGGGGCAAGCCCCCTCCCAAAACGTAACAACGATTGGGAAAGTTACGTAAGCTTCAACATTAGAACAGGGGGAAATTACAATGCGTATCTCATTGTTGCTTGTACATAGGTGGAGTCTTTATCTAGCTCATCAATAGAGAAGTTACCCACCTCAATACCTACCGCGAGATCTTTGGTTAAGTCTTGGAATAAGTTAACGCCCCACTGTGTGCGCTCGCGATCAGAAACATCACCTTCAACTTTGCCGTACAGCACCGTTGAACGTAAGGTCTCATTCCAGAAGTGACGATAAGCAACTAATACAGAGGTCAGGTCTTCAACTTCTTCACCATAAAGATCCTTAACTGCAGCAACACCAACGTAACGACCTAATTCACCTTTATGAAATTGAAAACGAATATCATCTTTACCGCTGGTTTTAATACGACCAGCCACTGAGGCGCCAAATGCCCTTTCACTATTACCTAAGGTAGTATTTAATTCTCGCGCTAAACCCGATACGGAAACACTGCCCCAGTCGCCTTTAAAGTTATAACGCGCGACAATATCAGGCACGCTATCATTGGCGGTATCACCACCCCAGCTTTCAGGGTTTTCTAAGGCAACTTGAAAGTTACCTACGTTGTAACGAACTTGACCTTGGCGTATAAAAACCAACCCCGTTGTCGCACCAGCAAAATCTGCTGACTCAGGAATAGCACTGGTATTCATAAAGGTTGACCATGTTTGACCAACGGTTAAGTCTTTGTATTTAACAAATGCATGACGAATACGCGGATGCGCCGAATTCGACACAATTTCATTACCGCCACCGCCCCAAAAATCCATTTCTATAAAGCCCATAACGTCACCATGAACATATTTGGTATTAAAGCGTGTTTCATTGGCAAAAATCTTAAATTGTGAAGCATTTTCTGAAAGCGCCGCGCCATCACCGATCCAAAAATCACGGTAAGCTACATCACCGTCTACATAGCGAGCATCTATTTTGATGTAACCACCAAAGGTTAATTTATCATTGTCTGTTAATTCAATTTCATAACCGGCAAATGCCGAACTTGTTGCCACCATAAACGAAGATGCGAGTAATAATTTTTTATATTTTGAGTTAAACATCTAGCTATTCCCCTTGTATTTTTTGTACGTTCAATACTAAACACGTCGAAAAAATCAACAATTGGAAATAAGACCTAGCACCTTGCAATTAGTCCTTTAGTCTAGTGCGATGTTGTTTGACTTGTGACACCAAATGGCAACAGCTAAGATGAAGAAAAATAATAATTTTCCCGCACCATAAGGACGATATGTTTTCGAATTGGTTACTGGTAAGTGTCAGTATTGGCTACATAAGTCTATTGTTTCTTATTGCCTATTTGGGCGGGAAATATCGTCATAAATTAGCCGAGAAACAAACGGCAATTATTTATGCGCTATCGTTAGGTGTGTACTGTACATCGTGGGGTTTTTTAGGCACGTCTGCACAAGCAGCCAAAAGCTCTTTTACCTACATTTCGGTGTATTTAGCCCCTATATTACTGTTTGTTTTTGCTTGGCCATTTATTCAGCGAATTATCAAGACCTGTTTAAAACTAAAAATAACCTCTATTGCTGACCTGCTTTCAGCACGTTTCGGTAAGTCGCAAAGCCTAGCCTTCATTGTTACCGTTGTCGCGCTCATTGGCACCCTGCCGTATATTGCCTTGCAGCTAAAAGCGATTGTTTATTCATATAAAATACTGCAACAAAATCAAGACTTTCCTGTTTGGCAGTTAGGCTTAATTGTCAGTACTATTTTGGCCGGGTTTAGTATTATTTTTGGCATTCGAACCATTGATGTTACAGAACGACATCCGGGGGTGATGATCGCCATCGCCTTCGAGTCAGCAGTAAAGCTTATTGCTTTTTTAATGGTTGGCATTTTTGTATCATTTTTTATCTATGACTCACCAGCAGAAATTTGGCGATTATCACAAGACCATGTCTCAATTAGCCAACAGTTTGAAAGTACCAATATCATTAACATGGTAGGACTACTGATTATTGTTATGTCAGCCTTCCTTTGTTTACCGCGACAGTTTCAAGTGATGTTTGTCGAAATTAAAGAACAAAAAAATAGTAACTTGGCGCGTTGGTGGTTGCCGGCATATATTTTAGTATTTGCATTTTTTGCCGGTCCTATCGGGCTTGCTGGCACTTTAAACTATGGCCAATCTTTAGAGCCAGACGCTTACGTATTATTTTTACCCGCTTATAATGGCCAAGTTTGGCTGTCATTATTTGCCTTCCTCGGCGCAGTTTCAGCTGCAAGCTCTATGGTTATTGTCTCGACAATTGCCTTAAGCACTATGTTAAGCAACGAGATTGTCTTTCCGTTAATGTTCAAGCTATCGCCGCAAAAACAGCATGATTTTTTACATTTTCAATCACGATTATTGCGTATTCGCAAAGCCTTAGTGATCACCGTGATCACCTTAAGTTATGGCATGCTTTTGTTATCACCACCCGATACTCTTTCTTCTTTGGGTGAAGTTGCCTTTGGTGCCATAGCGCAAATTGGACCGGCACTCATTGCGGCTTTTTTCTGGCGCCGCGCCACTCATAAGGGCGTACTCTGGGGCATAGGCAGTGGTTTTTCTATCTGGATTATATTTAATTTGTTACCCCAATTAGGTTTTTATACCCATCCGTTAGCAAATTCAGCATTCTCCGCTACCACCATTGTCACGCTGATAGGTCTTCTCATTAACATTCTCGTATTAGTGATTGTTTCCTTGCTCACGCGGCAAAGCATCCGCGAAGAAATGCAAAGTAAGTTTTTCTACAAGCAAGACCAGCACCCGCAATCTCATTTACCTAAACAGCCCAGAATTGATATTCGAGAGCTAGAGTATTTAGTCGCCAGATTTATTGGTCAGGAAAAGTCATCGGAGTGTTTTGAGAGCTTTAATTCTGTACATAAAAATAAAAAACAAAAAAGCTACAATGAAGCCCTGATCTTTCATGCCGAGCATACCCTTGCTAGCGTTATCGGCTCAGCGTCAGCAAAACTGGTTATTTCCTTTGCCCTTGGTGGTCGTGATATCGCCTTTGATCAAGTGGCTAAAATTGTTGAAGACAACTCAAGCCAACAATTAGAATTTAGCCGTTCAGTACTACAAGGAGCTATTGAAAACACTAGCGAAGGTATTTCTGTTATTGATGGCAATTTAAATTTAGTCGCATGGAATAAACAGTACTTAGACATTTTCAATTACCCGCCTGGCTTTATCTATATTGGTTGCCATGTTAGTAACGTTATTCGCTTTAATCTCAGTAATCAAAAGCGCTACATTCATGACATTGACGCACAAGTACAAAAGCGTTTGCAGTTCATAAGAGCAGGCAGCAAGCACAAATCGGAACGTAAATTGTCAAATGGCAAAATAATTAACATAGAAGGAAACCCAATTCCCGGTGGCGGCTTTGTGATGATTTTTTCCGATATTACTGAATACCGACGCGCTGAAAAATACCTAAAAGAAGAAAATACCGACCTGGAGAGTCGAGTGTTAAGCCGAACGAAAGAGCTTGAACAAGCCAACCTAGAACTTGAAAAAGCCAATCAAGACTTAGCCAATGCACAACTTAAAGCCGAACAAGCGCACTTAAAAAAGAGCCAATACTTGCGCGCCTGTAGTCATGATTTATTACAACCATTATCGGCCGCTCGCCTTTTCTCCTCTGCGGTCAGTTTAAGTGCAAAAGTAACCAAGCAAGAACGCGAACAAATCAAACAAATTGATACTTCGCTAGAAATTGCCAATAATTTATTGTTAGATTTAAACGAAATAGCGCGGATAGAAAGCGGTAATATCAGCCCCGATATCAGTACATTTGCTGTAAAAAAACTGTTTTCTATGCTGCATTCTGAGTTCTGTGCATTGAGCAAAGATTACCAAATTGACTTTCATTGCTTTTCAAGCGACTTGTATATTAAAAGTGACTTCACGCTATTATCACGCATTATTCAAAATTTCCTGAGTAATGCCTTTCGCTACGCGAGTAACGGTAAGGTATTACTGGGTTGTCGCCGCAAAGGGCAGTACCTTTGTTTACAAGTGTTAGACAACGGTCCCGGTATACCTGAAGATAAGCAGCAACAAGTATTTGAACAATTCACCCAGCTATCAACAAAATTAGTCGGCCCCAAGGGCCTAGGTTTAGGTTTGAATATCGCGCAAAGCCTAGCTGAAATTTTAAATCATCAGCTAGGTTTAATCTCAAAAGCTGGCCACGGCTGTTTATTTAGCGTCAGTGTTCCTATGGCGGCGGCACCGACATTGCAGCAAGCCAAACCTTTACGCGCAAGCACCACCTTACAGGGTGTTAGTGTTTTATGTATCGATAACGAAGCGGCGGTATTGTCAGGTATGAATGACTTATTATCGGCATGGAAATGTAAAGTGTACAGCGCAATAAGTGCTGAACAAGCGATTGAAGTTTATCAAAAACACGAAGAAGAAATCGATATAGTCTTAGTTGACTATCAATTAGTCTCAGAAAATACCGCGAACATATTATCATCCGATTCGGCTTTTATTCCTAAGCAACCTAAAGACAATAATCATGATATCGCTAACTTCAACGGCATTGAGTTGATAAAGCATTTACGCGCCATAAGCCACTACCCTTTACCGGCGATTTTGATCACCGCCACAACCGACGAAAGCGTTTTAGGACAAGCTCAACAAGTCGATATGGGCTACCTAAGAAAAATAGTTAAACCGATAGCTTTACGGGCACTAATGAGTTCTTTACTCACCAAAGAACTCGAAAGAAACTATATACCTGATAACTTTAACCTATAGCGCACGGCTTTTTACTTGCATCACTGTAATAGCCCGAATGGTTGGCTATGCATAATGTTTAAGGTTTAAAATTTAAAATTCACCAAATAATTTGCCACCTTAGGTCGTAATGAATAGAATTATCCAACTTGGTTCAAAGACTGGAAAAATAATTAGTATTGAACAAGCTTTTAAATATACAACGATAATGAACTCTATGCTGATTCAAACCCTAAGTGTTAAAGGGGCTACATTTGATGAAGAATCAATAGAAAATTGTTTGGTGAAATTTAGGTATAAGTCGTTTAAAGAACAAAAATCAGTTGGCTTTTGCTTCGTCGCTAATTATAGCCAACAATTTTTTGCCCCTTAACTTGGGCGTTACATTTACAAGGAAGTTTATGAGCCGCTTTCTAGATAGCGGAATCTTAATTGCGATTTTAACCGCATTTTTATTCACTCTTAGTGTTGCTAATTACAATGGCTATCTAACTGCAATAGGTATTGAGCCAGGCTTTATTCTTCGAAATTCCCATCAAATATTATATAACTCATTATTTGTCATTTTAACTCCACTACTTAAAGTTGCAATTTGGGGAATAACAGTATGTTTTTCTTTATATTTCATAGCTAATTTATATACCACTGTATTACGTGATTGGCTTTGGATGAAAAAGAAAATTGCCAAGTTTAGTCTCAAAAATAAAAAAACAAAGCGAAGCCGTGCTGAAATAAATTCTCAAAAATTTATCATGTCTATGTTTCCTATAGCTTTAGCAGCTTTAATTTTCTTTGGTGGTTTACTTAAATCAGAAGAAACAGGAAAAGAGTCTGGTTATGAGCTTATTGAAAAGATACAACAATCTGATTATTTACCTCACGAAGTGATAAGTATTAAAGGTTACAAATCCAAAATATACGTTGTATCTTGTGGTATTAATAATTGTGCTGGAATAAACGTTGATACTATGAAAATTGAGTATTTTGAAAACAAGTTTTCTATTGGCACGACGTCAAATAATGTAAATATAACAAGCAATTAAATAGGAAAAAAGAGCGGTTGGCTGTTTTCACTCCGTTCAACATTTTAGCCAACAAATTCAAGTCACTTATTATGGCATTAGAGTTTTTATGAAATTATCAATCATATTTGCGAGTTTTTTATTTATTAGTTCACTCTATGCTCAAAGCAGCCTTCCCAAATGGGAGGCTGATTTAAATCAAGCGAGAGAATTATTTGAATTAAGTGAATATCAAAAGGCTTATGAAATAACTGCCAAAATATTAGCTGAAAGTGAAGAAGGAACTCAGCAATGGGTTGATTCAAGCTATTTTATCGCTTTTGCTGCTCTTCATACTGGAAAGGTTACCGAAGCGAATAAATGGTTTGAACTTCATATAAATGCATATGGTGCTGGCCTACAGGAAGGTAATATAGATGATGTATATTTTCTGTGGATAGATAATTTAATATATGGATTCGCTGCGTATTACCAAAACACTGGAGATTTCAAAAGCTCCTTAAAATTTCATCAAGCTAGATTAAACTTCTTTAATAGTTACACATCAACTTTAAAACAACGTGACTGGGCTTTAGCACATAATAATATTTCTGTTTCGTTAAGCTCTCTCAAACGATTTGATGAAGCAAGAAAGCATTTAATTATTGCAATTGGTTATGCTAAATCTGATCCTGTCACTCTTAAACACCTAAAGTTTCAAGAAATTTTAATTTTAGCCTCAGAAGAAAAGTGTGAGGAGTTTGAGAAAAAAATCGAGGGTAGTTTTGCTAAAAGTCTTAATTCATTACAACAAGTTGTTTTAAAATTCTCATTATTAGAATGTAAAGGAGAGTTAGAAAAAGCATTGTTGCTAGCAAATAAAACATTGAAGAAGCATTCTAAAAGTGATGTAAATAAAACGATAGAGTTACTAATTTTAAAGCAATACGTCGATAAAAACTCTAACAAGTAACTATGATGTCAATAACCGTTATTTTGTCACTGCATCGCTTAGTTTTATCTAGTTGATATTTGTTTATTAGTTGAGCATTATTTGCGTGATATATCAAATAAAGTGGAGATTACACCAATGCTAGAAATTAGACCTAACTGTGAATGCTGTGATAAAGACTTAGCACCAGATTCTACAGAAGCAATGATCTGCACATATGAATGCACGTTTTGCGTGACATGTGTCAATGAGATATTAGAAAATGTCTGCCCAAATTGTGGTGGTGGTTTTGTTCCTCGCCCTATTCGGCCGAAAGTAGCGAGACGTTCTGGCTTGAGTATTAGCCATCAGCCTGCTTCACTCAAAAGAGTGCATACCCAATGTAGTATTGAAGAGCTGAAAGCGTTCGCTGCAAAAACTAAACATATAGAGCCGCAAGATCGCTGATTGATAAGGCCACATCACCGCTAAGTAAGGCCACTACGCAAGCTAAAAACACTGTTTTCTTTTTTTACATTTTACCGACATTAATCGCCCCATTAGCAGGGTATTTTACCAACGAGAATTAACGTTAATGCCTACACCAGAGCCATCGAGAATCATGACATTTTCAACACCAAAAGAACTCGGCCAGTGGCTCAAGGTGAATCACGCTACTGAAACTGAACTATGGGTCAAGATATACAAAAAAAATACTAAGATTGAGAGCGTGACTTGGCAAGATGTAGTTATTGAAGTTTTGTGCTGGGGCTGGATTGACGGTATTAAGAAGTCAATTGATTCCCAAGCCTACCTGCAGCGCATTACGCCGAGAAAAGCACGAAGTATTTGGTCTAAGCGCAACACAGAACATGCGGAACGTTTGATAAGCGAAGGCAGAATGATGGCTTCAGGACGAGTACATATTAGTGCGGCGAAAGCTGACGGTCGTTGGGAAAACGCTTACGTGGTTAGTGAAATGACAGTGCCAAGCGATTTCTTAGCAGCACTTGAGAGTAAACCAAATGCAAAGCAGTTTTTTGAGACCCTTAATAAATCAACTCGATATGTTATTGCCCACGGATTGACCAGTGCAAAGAAACCAGAAACCAGACAAAAACGGTTTGTAAAGTTCATCAATATGCTGGTTAACAAAGACAAGCCAAAATAGCCAAAATTCGGCACAAGCTAAGTGTCATATGGTATAAGCTGCTCAATAGAACGTATTAAAGGTGGCTTGCGTTCGCACCATACTATTTTTAGTTAGCCATTGAATACCGCCTAACATGTCAGCCCCTCAGGAGCTTTAGTGAAGATTCGAGAATTCAAGAAAGATGACTTCCCTGCTGTAAAAGATATTTATCAGCAAGGCATTGATACCGGAAACGCTACTTTTCAGCAAACGACTAAGAACTGGCAGGAATGGGATAATTCAATGTTAAATTGCTGTCGCCTGATCGCCACTGAAAATAATCAAATATCCGGCTGGGCTGCTCTTTCGCCCGTTTCAAGTAGAGAAGTATATTCTGGCGTCGCCGAAGTGAGTGTTTATGTTGCAAAACATGCACAAGGCAATGGTGTTGGACAAAAATTACTTGCTCAATTAATTATTACATCTGAACGTAATAATATTTGGATGTTACAAGCCGGGATATTCCCTGAGAACATTGGCAGTATTGCACTTCATAAAAAGAATGGCTTTCGTCAACTCGGTATTAGAGAGAAGATAGGGAAAATGAATGGTGTATGGCGTGACTCTGTTTTTATGGAAAGGCGTAGTCAAATTGTCGGTACATCAGACAACTAGCTTTTTATTAAGCGAGACGTTAACCAAGCCGTTAGCTAAGCTGAGCAAAGATTGCTGCTCTCAACCTTATCAACAAAGAATAAGATTAGCACTTTGGCAGCAAGTATTAAGTAAATGACGCATTGGCTTGCTGACGCTCATTTAATAAAATCACCGCTTGCGTACGGTTTTTTACTCCTAACTTTAAAAAAATGGTACTTGCATGGCTTTTAATGGTTGATTCTGACAAGCTCAGTTCATACGCTATTTGCTTGTTAAGTAAGCCTTCTGCAAACATTAACAATATTTTGTGTTGTTGAGGGGTTAACGACGCGAGTTTATCTTTTTGTTCTGACATGTTTTCATCAGGATTAAAATCGCCATGAGGCGTCCATAACTTGCCTTGAATAACGTCATTAATCGCCTTAATCATTTCAGGCACGGGGGTCGATTTAGGAATAAACCCAGCAGCCCCTAAACTCATGGCCTTGCGTATAGTATCAAGCTCTTCAAAACCTGAAATAATCACCACACCAATTTCTGGATATAGTTGGCGAATACGGCCAAGGGTATTAAAACCTTGAGCACCCGGAATATCAAGATCAAGTAAGATCAAGTCAATGTCTGAGTTGCTGGCGAGCTTTGCTTCTAATTCAGCTATGGTTTCAGCTTCGAGCAAAGAAGAGCAAACAAAACTAGACCTAAGCATTAGTGCTAATGCTTGCCTAAATAGTGGATGATCATCGGCAATGATGAGTTTGGTATTTGATGTCATTTTATTTTCTAACTTAATATTTAGATTAGGGGCTGTTGATCTTTGTTTAATAATTCAGCTGAGAGATAAAATCACCTTAATTAAGGCGAAAATGGTGTAGTTTAGTCATCTAAATTAACTATTTTCAACGCAAAGTAAGGTGATTTTAGCCTCAGCCCTTTGGGCAATGGCTATTTTTAACGCTAGCGGCATTAGAATTTCACTTATTTGGAACAACCAAACCCCGTTCATTCTGCTTTGCTAACATCAAAAGTAACCTATTGCTGAAAATATAAACAAAGATCAACAGCCCCTAATGATCTTTTTATTTAGTCCAACAATGTTTTAGTTCGTTGATGAACTTAAATAAGGTAACCGTATTCGAGAAAACTGCAATGAAAATAAGCTCAAACTAGACTAAAGGACTAAGCCAAAAATAGGTTGATATTCGCAAAACGTGTTAACCATTAATGTACTTACCTGATAACGCCAAGCCACTGCGTTGGTGTAAAACACTATGACATTGCGCCAAAATAGATAAAGCAATTGATTCTGGTAATTCACCACCAATATCAAGCCCTACCGGACCATTAACATTTTTAGTTAACCACGCTCTGTCGGCTATCTCAGCTATTGCTTCAACATTGCCACGACGTTCAAGTGGCCCTAACAAGCCAATATATTTTGCTGTGTTGCTTTCATGCAATAATTTTAACCACGCGGCATCTAACCTTAAGTTATGGGTCATCAATATAGCGGCATCAAGTTGTTTGAATTGGGCTATTGCCGAAAAATCATCAGGGTGTACTCGAAAAATATCAGAGGCATCTTTAAACATACTTTGGCGAGCATAACTAGAACGATGATCAACCACAGTAACGCGCCAGCCCATCTGCCTCGCCATTAACACTAATGGCACCGCATCGGAGCCACCGCCAAAAATCCAAAAATTTATCGGTGCAGAAATTTTTGTTAATGAAATCTCGGTTTGGGCAAGCGAGAAATTAATATGGGCTTTATCTCGTTTTATCATTTGCTCAAGCTCGGCGTTTTTTACCTGCTGGTTTTGCGCATCAGTGCTGAGTAATAGTTGACCTTGATGATCAAATAAACTGAGTTCATTTAACGCGTGTTGCTCCCCCGCTGAAAATGTTTGCTGCAGATAGCTCAATTCACCATTATGCATACGTTGGTAAAGGCTAGTGAGCAGTGTTTGGTGTGCAGCCGTAATAAATTGCAGTAATACGCCGATTTTTCCTTTGCAGCCAACACCTAGCTCTGCGGCATAGCCATCTTCTTCCAGCATATCGTATTCAACATAATGCGCTTGTTGATTATCAAAAACCTTTTTAGCGTGTAAAACAATGTTAGCCTCTAAACAGCCGCCACTGACTAAACCATGAGTTTGCCCTAAACTATTCACCAACATAATAGCCCCAGGTGAACGGTAGCTCGAACCTGCTTTATTCACGATAGTGGCAATTACCCAAGCAAGTTTATCGCATTGGCTGAGATAGCGTTCTAGCAAGGAAAAATGAGAGTGATTGTTTAACAATGTTAGGCCTTAGCGTTATTAAAAGTAGATAATGAACTTTTTATTTATCATAACAAGTTAAACAAACTTTAAAAACGTCAATTAGTCTGCTGCTTCATAAATAGAAAATTATTGAAAAAACACCATAAAAAAAGCCACTTAATAGTGGCTTAATTATAAATTAACAGACTAATATTTATTTAGCTGGCGCTGCTACTTTCTCAGCTTCATCTACTGGCTTAGGCTTAGTTAATAACAATTCACGTAAACGGGTATCAATTTCTTTCGCTATTTCAGGGTTTTCTTTCAAGAATTTAGCTGCATTAGCTTTACCTTGGCCAATTTTATCGCCTTTATAGCTATACCAAGCACCGGCTTTTTCAACCATTTCATGCTTAACACCTAGGTCAACCAACTCACCTAAACTGTTAATGCCTTCACCATACAAGATTTGAAATTCAACTTGTTTAAATGGTGGCGCAATTTTGTTTTTAACCACTTTAACGCGCGTTTCATTACCGACGATTTCATCGCCGTTTTTAACCGCACCAATACGGCGAATATCTAAACGTACTGAGGCATAGAATTTTAATGCATTACCACCGGTAGTTGTTTCTGGGCTACCAAACATAACACCAATTTTCATACGAATTTGGTTAATGAAAATGATCATGGTATTTGATTGCTTTAAATTACCCGTCAGCTTACGCATGGCTTGAGAAAGCATACGTGCTTGTAAGCCCATGTGTGAATCGCCCATATCACCTTCGATTTCAGCTTTGGGTGTTAGCGCCGCAACTGAATCGACCACGATAATATCAATAGCACCAGAGCGCGTTAACATGTCACAAATTTCCAACGCTTGCTCACCCGTATCAGGCTGAGAAACTAATAATTCGTTAATGTTTACACCGAGCTTTTCAGCATAGATTGGGTCAAGTGCATGCTCAGCATCAACAAAGGCACATACTTTACCGTTACGCTGTGCTTCAGCAATAACTTCCAAGGTCAGTGTAGTTTTACCACTTGACTCTGGACCATAGATTTCAACAACACGGCCTAGAGGCAAACCACCAGCACCGAGTGCGATATCTAAACCTAATGAACCTGTTGAAATAGTTTCAACATCCATGCTGCGATTATCACCCAGCTTCATGATTGAACCTTTACCGAATTGACGTTCGATTTGGCTTAAGGCTGCTGATAATGCTTTTTCTTTGTTATCGTTCATTTGTTGCTCCGCGATGATTTAGGTGCGTAATTCGTTCTGATGACGCAAAGTATACTGTATAGTCGTACAGTATCAAGGTTTTTATTAATTTATTTTATTTTTAAATTAACTTTAAATAACCTATACTTTTTATCCATTGATAATAAAGGACTTTATTTGCTTTAGTAACTTTTAAAATTTCAACGTGAAAAAGTTACTCTAGTAGATAATTGTGATTATACAGTACTTTCACAGCATTAACTTATTGGTCTTTTTTATAAAAAATAGAAAGATTTGATTACCTGCCTTATGGCATAATCTATTCACTGAATCTATTGATAAATTTTTGAGTTCCGGCACTTCAATGACAACAATTACCCAAGACCTTTCAACTCACACCCCTATGATGCGTCAGTACTTGACTATAAAGGCAGAGTTTCCACATATTTTAATCTTTTATCGTATGGGGGATTTTTATGAATTATTCTTTGATGATGCAAAAAAAGCATCCGACTTGCTTGATATCTCATTAACTGCCCGAGGAAAAACCGGCGGTAATGCAATTCCAATGGCGGGGGTTCCCTATCATGCGGTTGAAGGTTATTTAGCGAAGTTAGTTCAACTCGGGGAATCTGTCGCTATCTGCGAGCAAATAGGCGATCCGGCGACCAGTAAAGGCCCGGTTGAGCGAAAAGTAGTGCGTGTGGTAACTCCCGGCACGGTCAGTGATGAAGCACTACTCACCGACAGACAAGATAACTTAATTGTTGCCGTGCACCAAACACCACAAGGCTTCGGTCTGGCTTATTTAGATATGACCAGTGGTCGATTTGTATTAGTAGAACCGAGAACCGAGGAACAAGTACAAGCTGAATTACAACGTTTAGCACCGGCAGAATTGTTATACCCTGAATCATTAGCAGCTAATAGTATTATTGCCGGCCGTAAAGGTTTACGCCGACGCCCTGACTGGGAGTTTGATTTAGAAACCAGTAAAGCCCTACTCAACAAGCAATTTGGTACACAGTCATTATCTGGCTTTGGCGTTGAAGATAAGCCATTAGGCATTGCCGCGGCCGGTTGTTTATTTCAATATGTTAAAGACAGTCAGCGTACGGCCTTACCGCATATTAGAGCCATTATTGGTGAGAGTGCATCAAGTGCGGTGATCCTCGACGCTGCGACTCGACGCAATTTAGAGTTAACACAAAACTTACAAGGTGGTAGCGAAAACACCCTTGCTGCGATCCTTGATAAAGCCGCAACACCTATGGGATCAAGACTGCTCAAGCGTTGGTTGCATTTCCCATTACGTGATCTTAGTACCTTAAATAGTCGTCAAAATGCCATTGAAGAAATTTTACAGCAAGATTTATCAAATGAGCTCAACAGTAACTTAAAGCAGTTTGGTGATATTGAGCGAATTGTTGCGCGGGTGGCTTTACGTTCCGCCCGTCCTCGTGACTTTGCCCGTTTACGTAATGCCTTAATGCATTTACCTGATTTACAAACCCTGATGACCAGCTGCACTCAAACTCATCTAACTTCACTCATAAAACAGTGTCAGCCATTACCTGCAACACAAGCTTTGTTAGAAAGTGCCATTGTTGAAAATCCACCAGTATTAATTCGTGACGGTGGTGTTATTGCCCCTGGCTATAATGAAGAGTTAGATGTACTTCGCGACTTAAGCGATGGTGCAACAGAGTTTTTAGCTCAGCTTGAAGCGCGTGAAAAAGCGCGTACCGGTATTCACTCTTTAAAGGTAGGTTACAATAAAGTACACGGTTTCTTCATTGAAATGAGTCGCACCTCCGCAATGGATGTGCCTGATGATTATATTCGTCGTCAAACCTTAAAAAATAACGAGCGTTTCATTACCAATGAATTAAAACAGCACGAAGAAAAAGTGCTATCGGCACAAAGTAAGTTCCTTGCACTTGAGAAACGCTTATACGAAGCATTATTTGATCAAATATTACCTGAATTAGAAAAATTACAGCTACTCGCACAAGCGTTATCGGAAGTTGATGTACTCAACACATTTGCAGAACGGGCAGAAAGCTTAAATTATGTAAAACCGGTACTGCATGAGGATAGCGGTATTAATATTGAGGCTGGACGTCATGTCGTAGTTGAACAAATGACAGCCGAGCCTTTTATTGCCAACCCGGTCGTGCTGACCGACAGTAGAAGAATGCTCATCATCACTGGCCCTAATATGGGCGGTAAATCTACCTATATGCGCCAAACAGCCTTAATCGTATTACTGGCCCATATTGGTTGTTACGTACCAGCAAATGCGGCTCAAATTGGTATGGTGGATAGAATTTTCACCCGAATAGGTGCCTCAGACGATTTAGCCAGTGGCCGCTCAACCTTTATGGTAGAAATGACCGAAACCGCTAATATCTTGCATAATGCCACCAATAAAAGCTTAGTGCTATTAGATGAAATTGGCAGAGGTACGAGTACCTATGATGGTTTATCACTGGCATGGGCTTGTGCTGAAATGCTGGCGATAAAAACCCAAGCCTTTACCTTATTTGCTAGCCATTATTTTGAACTTACATTATTGGCTGAACAAATTGATAGCTTAGCGAACGTACATTTAGATGCCGTTGAACATGGCGACAGTATAGTTTTTATGCACACAGTACAAGAAGGAGCTGCCAGCAAGAGTTTCGGCTTGCAGGTTGCGCAACTTGCCGGCATACCTAAAAGCGTTATTCAACGGGCAAAGCAGCGTTTATCTGAACTGGAAAATATGCAAGCACCGTCGGTTATGAGCCAAGCGCCACAAGCTTTTGAGCAGTTGTCATTAATGGAAACTAATCACCCTGCCATTGAGCAACTTAACGCAGTAGAGGTTAATGATCTTAGCCCTAAAATGGCACTGGATTTATTATATAAATTAAAAGAAATGCTGTAGTGAATTAACCTCAACTCGGGTTAACTTTAGTAAAGAAATGATAGTACTAAAAAAACCAGCATTTGCTGGTTTTTATTTAATCAATAATTGAAGCTACTTAAAAATTAGAGCTGATCCTTAGACCTGAAATAGTGCCTCAATAGACAAATCTTGTTGACTCAAAATATCACGTAGACGCTTTAATGCTTCAACTTGGATTTGACGAACACGCTCTCGCGTTAAGCCGATTTCAACACCAACATCCTCTAGTGTTGCCGCTTCATAGCCGAGCAAACCAAAACGTCTTGCTAGCACTTCACGTTGCTTAGAATTTAACTCATTCAACCAATCAACAATACTATGCTTAATATCATGAGTTTGTAGTTTAGTTTCAGGGCCGCCAGATTTTTCATCAGGAATAACATCTAATAAAACTTTTTCACCTTCGCCACCAAATGGTGAGTCAACTGAGGCGATACGTTCATTCAACCGTAACATTTTACTGACATCTTCTACCGGTACATCAAGTTCAAAAGCAATGTCTTCAGCGGTAGGTTCGTGATCAAGTTTTTGCACTAACTCACGAGCGGTACGTAAATAAATATTAAGTTCTTTGACAACATGAATAGGTAATCGAATAGTGCGGGTTTGATTCATAATGGCACGTTCGATTGTTTGTCGAATCCACCAGGTCGCGTAGGTAGAAAATCTAAAACCGCGCTCAGGATCAAACTTTTCAACGGCGCGAATAAGGCCTAAATTACCTTCTTCGATGAGATCAAGTAGTGGTAAACCACGGTTATTGTAACGACGAGCAATTTTTACAACTAAACGAAGATTACTTTCTATCATTCGTTTACGAGAAGGTTCATCACCTTTTAATGCTAGGCGAGAATAGTAGACTTCTTCTTCGGCAGTTAATAGCGGAGAAAAACCAATTTCACTTAAATATATTTGTGTTGCATCTAAACTCGAAGGGCCCTCATCCGGCATTTCAGCCTTCATAATTTGTGGTTTTTCTTTTACTGCAACATCAGAACACTCTATTTGTTTTTTTATGCCCATGTTATATCTCCCGCTATTAGCAATAGCTAAATATACTGACTAAATATTCACGTTGGCTCCAATTTATTTTCTATAAATTTTTTATTATTGTTTCGGCAAATACTTCATAGGATTAACTGATTTTCCGCGAAAGCGAACTTCAAAATGAAGCATGACTCTTTCAGCGTCTGTATCACCCATTCTGGCTATCACTTGACCGGCTTTTACAACTTGCTGTTCTTTAACTAGAATGCGATCGTTATGGGCATAAGCACTTAGGTAGTCTTCGTTGTGTTTAACTATGACTAACTGGCCGTATCCTTGTAACGCATCACCGGCATAAACTACCTTGCCGTCTGCAGTTGCTTTCACCGAATCACCGCGTCGCCCCGCAATGTCGATTCCTTTATTCCCTTGTTTTGCCGTGGAAAATTTATGAATAACCTTTCCTTTAGCAGGCCAGCGCCATTTTCTTATTTTTTGTGAAAAAGCAGTGCCTTGTGACTGAACTTTCTTGCTTACTTTTTGCTCAGCTACATTTCCACCATACTCCTGCTTTTTCTTCTGCGCAATAGGTTTTTTTATAACTTTTTGTTTTGATGAGTTAAAGCTTTTACTCTTACTCTTATTCTTACTTGGCTGGCTTGAATTTTTCGTTAAAAATAATTTTTGTTGCGGATAAATGTTGTAAGGTGCTTTAATATTATTAAGCGCAGCTAAGGTACGAATATCGATATCTGCGCGCCATGCAATTGAATATAAAGTTTCACCTTTTTTGACTATATATTCACTTCCAGTAACACTGTTTTTGATTCGTTGGCTAAGCGGGAGTGAGCCCTGAACATCAACTACGGGGGCTGGTTTACTGCGACTAGAACAGCCGTTAAGTGCTAATAGCATTATTAGCACTAACAGATTGCTGTTATTAATTAAGCTACCTTGCAAGCATTTTGTCATAACCCGCGATTCATCCTTTATCGTGTGGCAATATAAGCAATGACAATGGCGCTAACAACAAGCCAACCTAAGACATCTACCCATTGTCTTATTTTTTGTTCCATCGGAGCTCCGCCCCAACGAATAACGCCAGCGACTAAGAAAAATCGCATACCGCGACCAATCGCTGATGCCAGTAAAAATGGCAGAAAAGCCATGTGTAAAAACCCAGCACTGACGGTGAATAATTTATAAGGAATAGGAGAGAAACCAGCAATAAATACCACCCACACACCCCACTCACTAAACCAAAGCATGGCTTTATCAAATCGAGCTTGGTAACCAAATTCGGTGATCAAGGGTTGGATCCATGGTTCAAACATCATATAACCTAAACCATAACCAACGATCCCCCCTAGCACAGAGGCAACTGTGGTCAATGTGGCAAATTTCCAAGCTTTTTCGCGCTGTGCCAACACCATAGGAGCAAGCAGCACATCAGGTGGAATCGGAAAAAAAACTGACTCAGCAAAGGTCAATACCGCTAAAATTCTAGGGGCAAACTTATGCTCAGCCCATTTAAGTGTCCATTCATATAATGCAGAAAATATTTTCACAAATTATCCTAATGCGCCAGGTACAAGAGGAACAAATCGAACAGCTTCAATTTGTTGCTCTTTAAATTCATCACCATGGCGAGTAATTAACTTCAAAATTTGGCTTTGCTCGCCAACGGGAATAATCAAGCGACCACCATCGGCCAGTTGCTCTAATAACGCAGCGGGCACTTCTGTTGGTGCTGCAGTAACGATAATAGCTTGAAACGGCGCTTTACTTTGCCATCCCTGCCAGCCATCACCATGCTTCATGGCAACATTGTGCAAATCCATGCTACGTAATCGTCGTTTTGCTTGCCATTGTAACGACTTAATACGCTCAACAGAAAACACTTTAGAGCTTAGTTGCGCTAAAATAGAGGTTTGATAGCCAGAACCGGTACCTATTTCTAAAATACTGTCGGGTACACCATCAATCAGTAAGAGCTCTGACATTTTAGCGACAATATAAGGTTGCGATATAGTTTGCCCCTGCCCTATAGGCAACGCTGTATTGTCATAAGCTTTGTGCGCTAAAATTTCTGGGACAAAAATATGTCGAGGCGAGCGTGCAATAGCCTGTAATACTTGTTGATTTTTAATACCTTCAACCAGTAATTTTTGTGCCAGTAACTCACCACTTCGACTCGACTTTCCGCCGATACTGTTGCCTACTCTGGCATTGATATTACGTTGATTCATAGTGAAAGTTCATTAATCCATTCTGTCATTTGTGCCATGCTTTTATAAGCAGTCATATCTATAGTTAACGGGGTAATTGATGCATAACCATTAGCAACAGCATGAAAATCGGTACCAACGCCCGCATCAAGTTCTTGCCCAAGAGGTCCGTACCAATAAATATCACGTTGCCATGGGTCTTTCATCTTTTTCATGGTTTCCGCTTTATGGCGGTGTCCTAAGCGAGTGACCTGAATTCCTTTTAATTCATTTAGAGGCAAATCAGGTACATTGATATTAATTATTTGATCGCTTGGTAACGGGTGTAGTTGTAAACGCTCTATAAACTTTGCCGTAACAACCGCTGCCGTTTGAAGGTTCTTTGGACTCTTAGACACCAAGGATACCGCTATCGCAGGCATCCCCAGATGTCGGCCTTCTGTTGCCGCTGCTACTGTACCAGAATATATAGTGTCATCGCCTAAATTAGCACCGTGATTAATACCAGCAACAACCAAATCCAGTTGTCCTTGCATTAATTGGGTTGCCCCTAAATGTACAGAATCAGTCGGCGTGCCATTGACGGAAATAAAGCCATTTTCTAAGGTTTGCGCCCGTAACGGGTTTAACAATGTTAAAGAGTGACTTGCGCCACTGCAGTTTCTATCAGGGGCAACGACAGTCACGTCGAATACTTTTGACAGTTCGTCAAAAAGTACCTTAATGCCTTCAGCATTAACGCCATCATCATTACTCAGCAATATTCTCATAACTGACCTTTTGTCACTGAATCCGTATCAGATTGTCGATTTGCAGACACATCAACACGTTCAGTCAGATCAGTATAATGAATTAATTCTCGCATAATGGTCGTCGCATAAGCGCCAGGCGGTAGAAAAAAAGATAAGGTCACTACGTCATTATCAACATCAATTTTTGGCTCTTTCATTACCAACCGTGTGCGGCGGCGCTCTTGTTTTAGGCCAAAACGTGGTAAGCCTAAACAAAATTCAGGTTGTTGCTCTGCAACACTCTGTTCAAAAGCTAACGCTTGCGCAGTGGTCATTAATTCCCCTGCGCCCCACATAGGTGCGGTAATATCTACATCGTGACTTAAATGCCTATCCGTTAAACTTTGGTCAATGGTTTCGGCTAAAAATACTGACTGTGTGCCAGCTAACATTAGAACATCGCCATCAATTAAATTATCAAAATTTTCTTGCTCAATACGTTGACTGATCATTTGATTAAAGATTAATGAACGCGCTGCTGATAAATACATGCCACGTTTTTTCTTATCGTTAACTTTACCACCAGCAAATAAACTCAAGGCTTTATCTATATTACCGCCATTAATACCAAAGCGTTGCTCACCAAAATAATTGGGTACGCCGTGGTTACTTATCACATGCCAGCGTCGAACTAACTCGTCAAGCTCAGAAACGTCACGCAAGGTAATTTCAAACCGATTACCTTCTAAGCCACCAATACGCAGTTTTTTGTTGTGGCGTTTAGAAGATAATACTTCAACACCGTCAATAGCTAAGTCACTTAAGTCATAACTTTGCTTACCTGGCAGGTGCACACCAAACCACTGTTCAGTCACCGCAAAGCGGTCTTTTAAACCGGCATAAGAAACCAGTGACTCTTTAACCGAAAAATATTGCGCTAATTGTTTAGCAACAAATGCCGTGTTAGCACCTGTTTTACGGATATGAATAAACAGATGTTCACCTTCACCACAAGGCAAAAATGGCAGTTTTTCAAACACTTTAAAATCAGATTTTTCACTACGCAATAAACCGCTCGAAGCCGGTTTTCCGTATAAATAAGCGAATGCAGGTAATGCACTTGTTACGGGCTCTTTAACTTGCGCTATCATTTTTTCAATGGCGATGGCAGGTTTTACTGAGATTTTTTTATCAGTATCATCACTGACAATTGCGTCATCAGATTTCATCAACAAAACCACTGCGTGCACTGAAACCCCTTCTTTACGACCAACATAACCGAGCTTTTCTGTGGTGGTGGCTTTGACATTGACCTGTTCTATATCGGCCTGTAGATCTTCGGCTAAACAGCTTCGCATTGCCATAAGGTGTGGCGCTATTTTTGGTGCTTGCGCGCAAATAGTAATATCAGCATTACCTAAGCTATAACCTTTTTCTTTCATTAAACCAACGACATGACGTAATAGTATACGGCTAGAAATATTCTCATATTGCCCGTCAGTATCGGGAAAGTGATTACCAATATCAGCTAAACATAAGGCTCCTAATATGGCATCACATAATGCGTGAATCGCAACATCGCCATCAGAGTGTGCAATAAAGCCAAAATCATAAGGAATAGCAATACCCGCTAAAAACAGTGGCCCTTCGCCACCAAACTTATGTACATCAAAACCGTGACCTATTCTCATAATGCCTCTAATTGGAATTCTTTTTTTGTTGTTGCAAAATAAATTCAGCTAATTGTAAATCTTCAGGCTGAGTAATTTTTATATTGTCACTGCTACCACTGACCAAACCACTATCGTAGCCAAACGCCTCCATTGCCGATGATTCATCGGTTATGGTTATGCCATTTGTTAACGCTGTGCTAATTGCCGTGGTTAATTCAGCTGTTTTGTACATTTGCGGTGTCAGTGCATGCCACATAAGGCTGCGATCTAAGGTTTTATCGACTACGCCTGTTGGTGTTGCTTGTTTCATTGTATCGCGCACGGGGCTCGCTAAAATACCACCATGATTATTTTTAAGGCAATAACTGATCAATTGATTTAAATCTTGGTGCTGCACACATGGTCTAGCGGCATCATGTACCAATACCCATTGTTCTTGGACAACCTTTGCGCTTTGTAAACCGGCTAACACTGAATCAACTCGTTCTTTACCACCAATAACGCAAGTAACATTCTTATTGTTCGCCAATGAACTTGTCGGAAAATATTCATCGTTTTCACCTAAGGCAATAACAACATGGCCAATAGCTTCGTGGCTTAATAGTCGTTGAACGGTGTGTTCTAAAATGGTTTTATTTTCGATGGTGAGATATTGTTTAGGGCAAGCGGAGAGCATACGTTTACCAACACCTGCAGCGGGCACTACTACAGTAAATGGCCCAAGTGAATTGCTCATTATCGCAATCGTTCCTTTTTTTCGGCTTCATCATCATTAGGGATAACACGAAAAAATGTTTCGCCCTGTTTGATCATACCTAATTCATGACGAGCGCGTTCTTCTATGGCTTCAGTGCCTGATTTTAAATCATCGGTATCTGCGTAGAGTAATTTATTACGCTGCTTGAGCTTGTTGTTGTTAGCCAGTTGTCGGGTAACTTCCTCTTCTAATGCGAGATAATCAGGCACACTGTTTTTACCAAACCAAAGTCGGTATTGTAAAAGTACGAAAAAAAGTAGTAAAACTGCCGTGATCAGCCGCATAAAGTATCTAAAATTGATAACAAAAAAATAAGTTTAATACGCTATTATAAATGTGTACCGCTCGCTGTAAACACCCAACAAGATTTAAAAGTCAATTGTGCTTAACATTTGCTCTTGGTTGTTTGAAATTACGCCAATTAATTGTGCAAGACAGCAACAATTCTCGAAGTGATGGCATTGATGGCTGCATTTTTTGATTATTTTGCCAACAATGTCCTGCACACGCTGCCGTCATTACTTTTTTAGTGGGTTTGAGTAGGCTAGCGTTGTTAGCATTTGCCTGATTACCCGAGCCACATTCAGTTAAGTTGAACCAGCCGTAAACGTTAGTGCGAAAGCGTTTCTGTCCTATATCAACTCTATCAATACAATCAAGAACAATTCGGCTATCTAAAGCAATAGGAACAACTAAGCCATGAATGAGTTGTTGGCTTTTATACCAAGCAATAACATTTTCATTATAAGCTGACAATTGGCTGATAGAGGGAGCACTATTGGCTTGCTTCGCTGACCAACTAGCATTTTGCACATCAAGGTCGAGTGGCGTTTGTGCATTTAACAAAGCAAATGCCGTTCGTTTAACATAATGAGGTAGGCTTTTTATTCGTCCCTGTAAGCCGATTATATCAACATATTCATCACGAGCTAAGCTCATTAACTCTCGCTCATAAAGGGCATTACAGAGCTCCGCAAAGTCAGATGACTGCTGCTCAGATTGCCATAATAATGATTGAGTCACCATGAATTTAACAACTGCCTTAACTTACGTGCTGATAATGTGCCGATAATTTAAGCATACTTGATTGTTGTGTAAAGATAAAATAGCTAAACAACATTTTAACGCCTGAAATTTTATTAACGTTCAGCAATACTAGCTCACACGCAATAAATCGTTGCCTTTCAATAACATTGAATTACACTGAAAGTGTCATCAATCAGCCAAATATTGAATACTATGCTCAGTGCTACACAACTGCTTCACTTAGAGGGTGAGAGCATTTTTCAGCAAACTCTCGATACGCAAGTATTACGAGTATTTGAAAATGCTCAATATCGTTGGTTCACGTTAGGCGGGAACGCTGTACAAGCTATTATGGCAAAAGCTCAACCACAAACAACGTTATTAGCTATCCCACAAGCACTGATGATATTTCTTTTGTGGCAACCTAAAACTAGCCGTATTTTAAATTTAGGTTTAGGCGCAGGTGGTTTGGAGCGCGCCTTACATCATTATCATACTTTTGATATAACGGCGATTGAGCAACAAGCTGAAATTATAACCATGGCAAAAAACTACTTTAATTTACCTGCACGTGTTGCAGCAATTAACGACAATGCGGAATCATTTTTGGCGCACACAAAAAACACATTTGATATTATTCTTTCTGATATTTACCAACAAGAACAGTCACCAAGCACGTTATTTGAGCAAGCATTTTATGTCAATATCGCAAAAAAGTTAACGCCAACAGGCTGCGCTTTAGTCAGCATTAATATCAACGATCAACAGCTAACCAGCTTATTAACCATACTCCGTAGTTTGCATTTACATGTTTCATTAATTGATTTTAATGATTATAAAAATATCATTGTTGTTATCAGCAAATTGCCATTACCTGATAAAATACAGCTAATAAGATTAAATCAGCAGCACATTAAATCGCTAAACATTGATTTTTCATCGGCTATAGAGCACATGCACACGCTACCTGAAGTAAAGCCATTTATTGATCAGCAATAAGTCTAAATTGTTTTTTCATCGCAATTAAGTACTTAAGTCAATAGATCACATATAATACAAAAAATAGTTTTTTCATCGAGTTTTGGAGTAAATGATGAGCGTAATTGAAGTAAAGCATCCCCTAATTAAACACAAACTTGGCTTAATGCGTGAAGTTGATATAAGTACCAAGCGTTTTCGCGAACTTGCCTCTGAAGTTGGCTGCCTATTAACCTATGAAGCGACAAAAAATCTTGAAGTAGAAACCACCACGATTAATAGCTGGAATGGTGAAATTCAAGTAGAACAAATTAAAGGTAAAAAAGTTACTGTGGTACCTATTTTACGTGCAGGTTTGGGTATGATGGATGGCGTATTAGAACTCATTCCTAGTGCGCGTATCTCAGTTGTTGGCATGTATCGTAACGAAGAAACTCTTGAACCAGTATTTTACTTTGAAAAATTAGCCGGGCAAATTGAAGAGCGCTTAGCCTTAGTGATTGACCCTATGCTTGCCACTGGTGGCTCTATGGTAGCAACCATCGACTTACTAAAAGAACGTGGCTCGACAAATATTATAGCTTTAGTTTTAGTTGCTGCGCCAGAAGGTATAGCAGCGCTGGAAAAAGCTCATCCTGATGTAGAGCTTTACACGGCTTCCATTGATGACTGCTTAGATGACGCCGGTTACATATTGCCTGGTTTAGGTGATGCTGGCGATAAAATTTTCGGCACAAAATAATTATCAATAGACATTTTGGTTGCTTACAGCAAACATGAGAAATTAAACGATAATTCAAACCATAACTTAAATGATGACAATACTGCCGGCTTGCTGGCAGTTTTATTGAGTGAAATATGAGTTCAAATACCCCACTGTCGAATAATTTAGCGCAAAATAACTTATCACTTTTTAAAGAAATACTCACAGGCACCCAAATGTTATTTGTTGCCTTTGGTGCTTTGGTATTAATGCCGTTACTGACGGGACTAGACCCCAACGTAGCATTGTGCACGGCAGGTATAGGCACCCTTTTATTCCAACTGGTAACAAAAGGTCAAGTGCCGGTATTTTTAGCCTCTTCATTTGCTTTTATTGCCCCAATTATGTACGGCACACAAACATGGGGTATTCCAGCGACTATGGGGGCACTTGCAGTGGTTGGCGTTGTTTATGCGTGTTTTAGTGGCTTAATTAAACTGCGTGGTGTTGGTTTTATCAGCAAATACTTACCTCCCATTGTGACTGGGCCAATTATTATGGTTATAGGTTTGTCGTTGGCGCCAGTTGCCGTGCATATGGCACTAGGTCGCACTGGCGATGGGTCAGCGCAATTAATTGATCAGTCACTGGCTTTAAGTATTTCATTACCAGCTTTATTAACCACCTTGCTAGTTTCTGCATTCAGCAAAGGTTTTATGCGTTTAATGCCAATATTGTCCGGTATTGTGGTTGGTTATTTACTCGCGCTTTATCACGGTATTATTGACTTTACGCCAGTACAAAATTCCGCTTGGTTTGCCATACCAAAATTCACCGCGCCTGAATTTAACTGGCACGCCATTATCTACATGTTGCCCATTGCCATTGCCCCCGCCATTGAGCACATAGGCGATGTTTTAGCGATTAGCTCTGCTACAGGCAAAGACTATATTAAAAAGCCAGGTTTACACCGCACATTGCTCGGTGACGGTATTGCTACCACGGCAGCGTCAATGCTAGGTGGACCACCAAATACTACTTATTCAGAGGTTACTGGCGCAGTAATGCTGACCAAAGCCTTTAACCCAAGAATTATGACTTGGGCAGCTTGTGCGGCAATTATCATGGCTTTTGTTGGTAAATTAGGCGCTTTATTGCAAACCATACCGGGTGCAGTTATGGGCGGTATTATGCTGTTATTGTTCGGCCTAATTGCCAGTGTTGGCTTAGGCAGCATAGTCAAAGCTAAAGTCGACTTTGACCAACCTCGAAACTTCATTATCTTTGCTATTGTCCTAGTTTTTGGTATTGGTGGTATGGCATTGAATTTTGGCGGTTATAGTATTCAAGGTATTAGTTTATGCGCCCTGGTTGCTATAGGCTTAAACTTAATTTTACCGAAAGAAGAAACAAGCGTTTAGATATAAGCTAAGCAAACGTGTCGTTGTTCAAACGCCAACTGACACGTTGGCTTAGCGGTTTAATTTCCATCTGTTGGTCTAAAAACTCACCAAAATGGGCATTCACGTTTTAAATATTAACGATCACTTTGTGCGCTTAGCGGAAGTTAGTAACTCATAAAGCCTAACGTCCGCTTCAAGCTCATTGCTGCCGTTGGCACTTGATTTCTATATGGGAACTGAATTTTTAGCAGGCATTAAATATTTCCCTCTGATTTAAACCATCCAAGGTGCATTAGGTGATACTTTATCAATAACATGTTCAATAAAAAGCCTGATGGATTTCGTCATGTATTTGTGAGATTGATAAATCACAAACATATTTGATTTAGGTGTTTCATAATCTGTCAGAACCTGTACTAGGCGTCCAGATTCAAGCTGGTCTTTAACTAATGCAATTGGTACATAGGCGACTCCTAATCCGCTAAGAGCTGACTCTATGACTAAATGCATGCTTGTGGTTGCATACCTTCCAGAAACAGTCGTTTGATACTGTTTTCCATTTTTTAAGAATTGCCAATGGTTTTGTGACAATGACTTCCCCATGATAAGGCAATTTTTCTTTATAAGGTCGTCAGGCTGTTTTATTTCTTTTGTCGTCTTTAAGAACTCTGGACTTGCGCAACAAACGCTATGCTTAGGACCAATTCTTCTAGCAATTAACGAGGAATCTTGTAACTGACCTGAACGAAATGCGACATCAATACGGTTTTCCACCATATTGACATAGCTGTCAGAAGTATCTAACTCAATGCTAATTTCAGGATATTCTTTTAAAAACTCTGTTATCCAAGGTTGCGCATATAGCATGGCAAAATCAAAAGGCGATGAGATACGAATTTTTCCTGCTGGTTTTGATTGTGCCTGCATCACGGCATCATTAGCTTCTTCAAGGGCAATAAGGTGTTGTTGACATAAGTGAAAATAATGACGCCCTTCTTCGGTCATTGAGAGTTTCCGTGTACTTCTATGCAGTAGCTTCACGCCAAGACTCGCTTCTAATTGCACTACTTTACGGCTAACCGTAGTAGAAGGCATGGCTAAATTTTTACTTGCTCCAGAAAAGCTACCAGCCTCTACAACACTAATGAACACCTTAATATCATTAAGATCCATTTCATTGCCTTCAAATATGGGATTAAAAAAACCAAATAAACCATCTAATCAAATAATAGATCTTGTATTAATATTTATCAATAGCAATTAATACGGGATTTAAAAAGATGACAAGACAAATTCAAGAAATTAGAAACGGCAATAGGCATGGACCAGTGAGTAGCTTTGTGAACTCTGCAAATGTGACAGAGCTGAACCCTTTTGTCCTATGGGATCACTTTTATCTTCCACACGTAGAAGGTACGGCAGGATTCGATTTTCATGGGCACTCTGGTGTTGCCACAATAAGTTATCCGCAAATAGGTGATATTGGCCATGAAGATACTGGTGGTCACTCAGGTATGCTTAAAGCTGGCGGCGTTCAGATTATGTCAGCGGGTGCAGGCGTTTTGCATAAAGAAACGGTATATCCCGAAAAGCGCGTTGCTGATGCATTCCAGCTTTGGGTTGCTTTGCCTGCGAATAATCAAGAAATGGGACCTGTTACTTATTCTACTTTAAAGCAGCAAGACATACCGATTTTAGAGGCTGATGGTGCAAAAACTAAAGTAGTCATCGGCCAATTTCAAGATAAAAAAAGTACCGCACAACCTCCTGTAGATATGACCTATCTTCACGTCAACCTAGAGGCTGAAAGTGAATGGCAGCACTTAAGCCATAAATCTCAAACCACAGCATTTATCTATGTTCGACATGGCTCGATTGATACAGGGGGCGTGCATTTATCGGCTGGCGAATTGGGCATATTTGAAAAAGGAACTGAGGCTTTGGCCGTGAACAGCTCAACACAAAAGGCAGAATTTTTATTGGTTTTAGGTGCGCCACTTGACCAAGAAATTATTAGCAACGGCGCATCTGTTCATAGCAACAAAACAAATTTAATCGCAGGTGTACAAAAAATACAACAACTGCATTCACATGGCATTAGCCAAATTTAAAAATGAGAGGTCAATTATGAATACTACAACTTTTACACCCGAAAACTCCGTGATGCTACTTATTGATCATCAGGTTGGTACTATGGGCTGGGTTGGCTCACTAGAGCTTGATGAAATTAAAAAGAATACAGTAGCTTTAGCCCGCGCAGCAAAAGAAACGGGTATGCCGTTAATTTTAACCTCAAGCATGGAAGATCAAGCACAAGGACCACTTTTTGATGAGTTAATTCAAGCGGTGCCTGAAGCTTACGGAAATCGTATCCTTCGAGCTGGTGTCGTTGACAGCATGAAAGATGAAAACTTTGCAGCAGCAGTTGAAGCCGCAGGACGAAAAAATATCATCATTGCAGGTATCACGACCGATGTTTGCGTTGTTTATCCAGCAATTACAGCAATTAGCAAAGGATATAATGTACAGGTTGTCGTTGATGGCTCTGGCTCTCCAACCACACTTGCAGATGAAACTGCATTAAGAAGAATGGAAAGTCATGGAGTGACACTTACCTCGACAAACCAGTTAATTGCCGAATTAGCACAAGACTGGAGTTCAGAGAACGGTGGTAAACTAATTCAAGTATTGTTTGAAGAGATTCTTTCGAAGCTACATTAGTAATTTAAATGCCGTTTTGCCTCTTTATTATTTAGCATTACGGCATGATTTTTCATTGAAAGGAGGTATAAATGAATTCATATACGCCTAGTAAGCATGTCATGGCTCTAGCAACATATTTATCTTTATTACCTATGGTTTATTTTCTACCTAAGTGGTTAACCACCTACTTGCCTGAAAATGAATTATTAAGGCTGATGATATTACTTGCCATTATTGTGCCGATAACTTCTTATATTGTTCTACCAAGTGTTGTGAAAGTATTAAAGCTTATCAAATAATAGAATTTATCATTTACCATAAATCACTCAAAAAACTCATGGTAAATACAATCAAAGATGCACTGTGTAGTCATACCCAAACAATTAAGTGAACGACCGCTTTGGTGGCGAAGCGAACTATTTATTGCTGTGAATTCAAGGCGAAATTAGGTCGGCAATGTGGCAAAAGGGATCGAACAGAGACAACACTTCACGGGCAGCAATGAGCGGCCTACCAAGGTCAGTGGGTTCTGGAATTTTCCATCGTCAGATAATGTCTGAGCAACGGTAATTAATGACTACATAATGCTTTTAATTACTTTAATATCTAACCGTTTCGCAATCCGGTTTAAGTTGGCTCTATCGGTTGATAGTCTTCTCGCGGTTGCGGCCCAATTACCCTGCTCTTGCGTTAAAATGTTTCGAATCAGTTGTCGTTGAAATTGCTCGGTTTCATCGCGTAGGTTCAACAGTGCAGCTTCAGCAGTTATATCAGCGCTTTTATCAACGCTCTGCTCTAAGGTCTGTTGATCATTTTGCTCATTAACCTGTAAATTGACTAACGAGCCACAGTCTGGTTTTTCTATCGCGATAATGGTTTTACCTTGCTGCCTAGCGCGGGCTTTTAACGCTGCCCTACTGATCACATGTTCTAACTCCCGTACGTTACCTGGCCAGTTATATTGTTCGAGATGCGACACTGCCTCAGCGGTTATTTTTAACTGTACAACACCCAACTTACGTTTTGTTTGCTCGACAAAGTAACCACTCAATATTTGTACATCGCCTAGGCGCTCTTTTAGCGCGGGGACTCGAATGGGATAAACACTCAAGCGGTGATACAAATCAGCACGAAAGCGGCCATCTTCGGCTTCTTCTTTTAAATCTCTATTGGTCGCGGCAATAATACGCACATTCACTTGTTCAACGCTGTCTTGGCCGACCGGTTGGATTTCATTACTTTGAATAGCACGTAATATTTTACTTTGTGCCGCTAACGGCAATTCACCAATTTCATCTAAGAATAAGGTACCGCCATCGGCTAATGAAAACTTGCCGGCGCGAGCGTTATCTGCGCCAGTAAAGGCACCTTTAACATGGCCAAACAATTCACTTTCAATCAGGTTTTCTGGTAATGCGGCGCAATTAACATAAACCATAGGGCCATGTTGACGAGGTGATTTCTGATGCAATGTTCGAGCAACTAACTCTTTACCGACACCGGTTTCACCATAAATTAAAATATTAAAATCTGAGTTGGCGACAATAATTAATTCTTCTTTGAGTTGTTGCATGATGGGGCTTTCGCCAATTAGTTCGCCACCATCACGTTTCCATGCTTCTTCCGTGAGCTCTGCGACAACTTTTTGTGAATGATCGGCGCGAGACTCTAATTGCTCTATTAAAAACGCCGTATTCAAGGTTGCCGACGCCATGGCTGAAATCACCACCAATGTGCGCTCTGGAATATCTTCAAACTCATGAGGGGTTAAACTATCTATGGTCAGTAAACCCAGCAATTTATCCTCATAATATAACGGCAAACCCATGCAAGAATGCACAGGTAGATCATCTTCTCGGTCAATAAGTAAACCATCATAAGGGTCTGGCAGCGTTGAATCAGCAGGAAAGCGAATCGGCTGTTTCGATTGGCAAAGCACTGAAAACCTAGGATGTTCGGCAATATAAAATCTCCTTCCCATCGTGTCTCGACTTAAACCTTGTAAGGCTATCGGGGTCAGAATATCACCATGATACGATAACAGTGCCACAGCATCACAGCTGATAGTTTTTCGCACGGTATCAAGT
>CAJXUN010000007.1 GCA_913061475.1 uncultured Colwellia sp.
TTTCATTCTTCGGGCAACATCAAGATAACAGTAATGCTTGGTTAAGGGTTCGTTATCAGTATTAAAAGTAATCGATAGCTACAGCATGCTGTCTCTGTAATATCACTTATGCCACACAGCGGTCTAAATTTACGAGTACCCTTCTGTTTTATGTTCACTTTGATACGAAAGCTGACATTAGCCTTGGCTTAGTTAGCAACAAGTGAATCGACAAAACTTCCCTAAATTAGATAAAAAGTTTTTTATAAACTTAATCTTCACACTAGAAAAAAACAATACTCAAACTCGATTGAAAACTTCGAAAGCAGACATTCGATCGTTGAGCATTATTGGTATCACAAATTAACTTTCTATCTCGCTATGGGGCAAATTGCGCCTTAGATATTATGAGTACTTGTATCTTAAATTGAAATAGTGATTGTTGCCCTTCATACGTAGTTTTTATTTTATTTCATAACAAATCAAACAATACTCTTTATCTTTTTAACTAGTAAAGAGTAACAATTAGTTTTATCTACTTTTCATGAAGTTAAGAGTGAGTTATGACTAAATCAACTACAGATATACTATCTACACCTATAACGGATAATATATTACCAACAGGTATTATCGGTATTGTTGTCGTATTAGCTATTGCTACGTTATGTATTTTCCCTTTTGAACAGCAATTTTTTGTTAATTGGGTAGCAACTGCGTTTATGGCAGCTACTCCGACACAAATTTTTTTAGGACTGCTTTGGCACAATGAAACACCAAAATTTGTTAATAAATTTTCGCCGCCAGTAAAGGGGCTTATTTTAACCGCAATTACCATGATTGCTTCAGTGGTTGTCTTTAGTGGCCTTTTGCACTTTGTTAGCGGCGGGCATGGTATTACGCCAATGTTAGTGCAATACACGATTATGACGGTTATTGTAACGTTATGGATTATCCCTATTTGGGAATGTTGGCCATTAAGTAAGGTGTCATCAAACCCCACTGTGTTTGGCATCTTAACGTTAATTGCAGTATATCCCATCGCCTATTTATTGTGGTCCATATTTTTTGATTACAGCATTTTACAAACCATAGGTTTCCCCAATTACTATGCAGATATTGACCCTAAAGGCATGTTTGGTATGTGGCAAGCCATTACCTTTGCGGTAACTACCTCTGGTGTGGTTATAGTTCATGTACTGTTTGATTTTTGGCCGATGAATAAATTATGTGGCAAAGCAGTTCAGCCACTTCGAGGTATTATTTCAACTATTTACGTACTAGTGCTTTCATTGTTGATCTATAACCTATTCGTTACAGTTTTTGGTATGGACGTTGTCGATTTCATGATTCGAGTGCCTGTTTGTATGATTTTCGGTACTTTGCTAGTTAATAATATGATGCAAGGTGGCTTGTTTAAAGAACTCGCTCAACCTATACGAGGCCTTGCTTTGATTGGGTGTTGTATTGTTGCAGCCTTACTAATGCATGAGTTATATGCTTTTGCTTCATCGTTACATACTGGGCAAGAGCTTGCTACCGGACCTGCTGGTGGTTATACGCAAGAAATTTGGATAGCATCAGCTATGCTTGGAGTAACCTTTCCAATTATATTTGTAGTGTCGGGGTTCTTTAATTTTTGGCCAATAAAGCGTAAGTAATCAGCTTACTTTGAATTTATGCGGCTAATGATGCGGTTAAAAAGAAGGATGTAGTGATGCAAGACAATAACATAATGGAAACTGACGCTGTATCTTGCATGTGGATGCGAGGTGGAACGTCAAAAGGTGCTTATTTCCTTGCCGATGATTTGCCAAGTAATAAAGAATCAAGAGATAAGTTTTTACTCAGTATCATGGGCTCTCCCGACCCTATGCAAATTGATGGTATAGGTGGCGCTGACCCTTTAACTTCAAAAGTTGCGATTATTAATAAATCGGATCGCCAAGATGTTGATGTCGACTATCTTTTTTTACAAGTATTTGTCGATCAAATTATTGTAAGTGATGGTCAAAATTGCGGTAATTTACTTGCAGGTGTTGGGCCATTTGCCATAGAACGTGGTCTAGTTACTGCCCAAGATGGAATCACTTCAGTCACGGTTTTTATGAAGAACACTGAACAAGTAGCGGTTGCCTCTGTAGCAACACCTGCTGGTAAAGTAAGCTATGTTGGCCAAGCTAAAATAGATGGTGTTCCAGGTACGGCTAGCCCAATACCAATTACGTTTAAAGATATCGCAGGGGCAAGTTGTGGCGCATTGTTACCGACTGGCAAACAAGTAGATTATATTAATAATGTAGCCGTGACTTGCATTGATAATGGTATGCCAGTGGTTGTTTTGAAGGCGGAAGACTTTGGCTGTACGGGCAAAGAAACTCGAGAGCAGTTGGAGCAAAATACTGAGTTAAAAGCGCAACTTGAATCCATTCGATTGCAAGCTGGAAAGTTAATGAATTTAGGTGATGTGAGTAACAAATCAGTACCAAAAATGACTTTAGTGAGTATGGCAAATAAAGGTGGTGTTATCGCTACACGAACGTTTATACCTCATCGTTGCCATGCATCTATTGGTGTGTTCGGTGCCGTGAGTGTTGCGACAGCGTGTACTTTACCTAACTCACCGGCTTATCACTTGGCTAAGTTGCCAAAAGGTAAGCATAAAACCATGTCGATAGAGCACCCAATAGGGGAAATGACTATTATTCTTGATCTCGATGATGATGGTATGCCAGCACATGCAGCAATATTACGAACCTCTCGCAAATTATTTGATGGTCAGGTTTTTTCTTCTCAATTAGTTAATTTATAGGTTTTCTCATGGATAAAAATTATCTTCCTTTTCATAGCAACCCAAGCACACCAACGTTTAAGCCACCAACGGGTGCTGTTGATGCTCACTGTCATGTGTTTGGCCCAGCAAAGGTTTTTCCTTACCATCCGGCCCGTAAATATACGCCTTGTGATGCATCTAAAGATCAGCTATTCGCTTTGCGTGATCAGTTAGGTTTTCAGCGTAATGTTATTGTGCAAGCCTCGTGTCATGGTACAGATAACTCAGCGTTAATCGATGCTCTTAAAGCCGCGAGCATTAATGCCCGAGGGGTTGCAGTAGTCAGTGGTGATATAACAACTGATGAACTCTATCAAATGCATTTGTCGGGTGTACGTGCGGTACGATTTAATTTTGTAAAACGCTTAGTTGATACCACTCCGAAAGAAGTGTTTTTAGCAATAGCCGAAAAGATAAAAGTCTTTGGTTGGCATATTGTGGTGTACTTTGAAGCACCAGATTTAGCTGAATTAATCCCGTTTTTAAAAGAGCTTAATACCATTATTGTTGTCGATCATATGGGGCGACCTGATGTTAGTAAAGGAGTTGAGCACGAAGACTTTCAACGCTTTATTCAATTAATGCAAGATAATGAAAATATTTGGACTAAAGTTAGCTGCCCTGAAAGGCTTACTCAGCATGCACCTGATTATAGCGATGTAGTGCCTTTTGCTAAGACCTTAGTAGAGCGTTTTCATGCACGAGTATTATGGGGTACAGATTGGCCTCATCCCAATATGAAGTCGCACGTACCTGACGACGGTCATTTAGTTGATATTATTCCACAAATAGCCACAACAATAGAGCTACAACAAGCTCTATTAGTAGATAATCCAAATAGACTGTATTGGTCGGAATGAGGGGAAATATGTCTTATTTAAATAATCCTAAGCCTATTGCTGGCACCACACTGTTTGATGGTAAAGCCGCTCGTAAAGGCTATAGCCTTAATAAAATGTGTTTTTCATTTAATGAGCAAAATGCTCGAGATGAATTCTTATCTAACGAAGGTGCTTATTGTGAAAAGTTTGGTTTATCGGTCAAACAAAAGCTAGCCATTAAAGAACGTGATGTATTAGGTCTAATAGACTTAGGTGGAAACATCTATTATTTGGCGAAATTTGTTGGGATGCTTGGTTTGAATATGCAAGATATCGGCGCAATGCAAACAGGTAAAACGGTTGAAGAGTTTAAAGCAATGTTAGCTAAAGCAGGAGAATAATAATGGCTAAAATAATTGGTGCAATAGGCACTTCTCATATCCCTGCAATAGGTAAAGCCATCGCCGGAAACTTACAAGAAACGCCGTACTGGAAAAATTTTTTTGATGGTTATAAACCAATTCATAAGTGGCTTGAAAATAATCAACCTGATGTTGTTGTGGTTTTTTATAATGATCATGGCCTTGATTTCTTTATTGATAAAAAACCAACATTTGCTATTGGTGCTGCAGCAAGTTATCAAAATTCAGATGAAGGTTGGGGTATTAAAACCATTCCTGAAGCGAAAGGTGACGAAGACATGTCATGGCACATTTGTAATGAATTAGTGGATGATGAATTTGATATTACTATTTGCCAAGAGTTACGTGTAGATCATGGTTTAACTGTACCGCTACAACTAATGTGGCCAGGTAACAATTATAGTCATTTAAAAGTAATACCGGTGGCAATAAATTGTGAACAACATCCTATGCCATCACCTAAGCGCTGTTTTGATCTAGGCCGCTCTATTGGTAAAGCTATTGAAAGCTATGACAGTGATCAAAAAGTACTTGTTTTAGGCACAGGTGGTTTATCTCATCAATTAGAAGGTGAGCGTGCCGGTTTTATCAATAAAGAATTTGATCTTATGTGTATGGATAAGTTGGTTTATGATCCGCAAGATATATTAGGTTATTCAATCCGTGATTTAGTGGAAATTGCTGGGGCTCAAGGGCCTGAGTTAAATATGTGGTTAAGCATGCGTGGCACTTTACTTGGTGATATTAAGCAACTTCATCATAACTATACGATACCAATTTCAAATACAGGAGCTGGAACTTTATTATTAGAGCAAAAATAAATTGCGCTAATATATTATTTTAAGTGAATAATATATTAATTGAACGATTGCAGAATATGCAGTCGTTTTTTATTTTTTGTGGAAACTAGTTCTTAATCCTCATAAGTTGGTGTTTTTCATTAGCGAACAACTATATTATTAATAGAGATAATAATTATGATTGAATGAATAAGTAAATGAAATTACCGACAATGCTCCTTGTTATTTTATTTTTTTATAGTAAAAATTTAGCCGCAAAACAGATACATATTGGCGTACCTAACATTATTCCTTTTGCAATAGATTCAACTGAAGGCACACAAGTAGACTGGTGGAAGGAGGTCGCCAAACGTAGCGGGTTAGACGTTAATATTCAAGTATATCCTTTGGCTCGTTTAAGAGCCTCATTAACTAACAACGTAATTGATTTAGCTATTTTTGGACCTGGAGCTATAGAGCAGAAAGGTGTGGTAGATTTATTGGAACATCAAGAAGTACGCTTTGTTATTTATCATAGAGATCATTCGAAAACTAAATTAGCAAAAATAAAAGGCTTAAATGTTGGTACTATTATAGGTGCATCAGGGGTTTATGAATTAAGCCAACAATACAATTTTGTAGTTACCAATGTTGTTTCATATTCGGCTTTAATTGATATGTATATTAAAGGTAGAGTTGATGCTATTTATGGTATACAAACTATTATTGAATATTATTATACCCAACGTATTAACACCTCTGATATGTTACCCAATGCGATACCGATAAAATCAGTTATTAATACGGTAAGAGCGTCTGAGGTATTCTATAAAAACCACCCTGAAATTATTATCAAAATAAAAGAAGTAGCTAGAAAAATGGTAGCTGAGCAATGGCAGTCATCTACTTTAAAAAAGGCTTAAATAATTAAATAATAAGGAAAAAACTTTGTGATTTAAACAGCCATCAGTGTTAATCATGGCTGTTTTAGATCTGTATTTAGGTTCTATTTTTAAGGTATTTTCATAAATACATTATTACTAATTACATTGACCAAAATCATCTGGTTCACTAATACCTTCAATCACTTCAAATGTGCCTGAAACCGTAAAATTTTGACGATTCCCTTCGGCATCTAATGGCGCATCGTTAATGTCAACGCCAAAACCAAAATCACCTTCAAATACTAAAGCACCATAAATTTTATTGGTAGCAAAGTTTAATGTCCAAATAACTGATTGGATACCAAGGTTAGTACCGTTTTCTCGCCAAGATACTTGTAGTATACCAGCATATACATCAGCTATTGCATATTGTTCTTTAGAGGTAGATGGAGGTGTGATTTTACCACCACCAAACGCGTCAGGGTATCGTGTTTGATTCCACACAAGCGTATTGTCATCACAAATAAAAGTGATGAACTCAGCACCCGCAAAAGCACCTTCAGTCCAGGTATGCTTGATAGTATTACCAGAAAAAGAAACTACTGCTGCGTTTTGTAATAGTTCTTCAACGCTTAGTTCATTTTGATCTGAATCATCAGAATTGCAAGCGCTTAATATTGTTGCACATAAAATTGCAGTGGTTAATCCAACTGTCTTTTTAGTTATTTTTTTTAAATAGCGTATATTGTTTCTTGTTAACAACATGGATTTTCTCCAATATAATATTTTGTATAGCTAAAGCTAATATTTCTAGCTAGGATTAGTCATTTACATTTACTAACTACAGGGTTAATCACAAGTACCAAATCCCGCCATTTCATTTATGCCTTCAATGAACTCGAACGTACCTGACACTGTAATGCTTTGACGATTACCTTCCTCGTCTAAAGGGGCGTTATTAATATCAAGACCAAAGCCAAAGTCGCCTTCAAAAACTAAAACGCCAAAAATTTCACCTGATTTTTCATTTAATGTCCATGAAACCGACTGAACCCCAAAGTTGGCGCCATTTTCACGCCAAGTAATTTGTTTTAAGCCTTTGAATATATCCGCTGAAACGTAATGTTCTTTCGATGAAAAAGGTGGGCTTATAAATTCGCCACCAAAGGCATCAGGGTAACGTGTTTGATTCCAAACGAGAGAACCATCATCACAAATATAGGTAGTAAACTCTGCACCCGCAAAGGCGCCTTTTTCCCATTTATGTTTTACCGTTTTACCAGTAAGAGTGAAGGTGGAATTGTTTTTTTTTGATGTGATTTCGTTCGCTGAAATTGTACCTGCAGATATTAAACTAACAAGTAGAATAACCAAGTAGCATAATTTTGATTGATTGACTTTATTCATTTTTAACTCAATACATTAGTGATTTTGGGCTTTCAGGGTAAGTATGATGAGAAGAAGTTACTAATCACTTAAAATCACATTTTGATGAGTTTTTTTGCAGCCATAAGAATGTGATTACTATTAGGCTAATCGCAATGAAAAAGGCTTTAAACAATGCACTAAGGCTTGAGTTTTTACTTCAAGGTACATATTCTAAAACACAATAGTTTTACAACGATTGTTGACTTAGTAAAAGTAATCATTTTCTCCCTCGATTTAAGGTAGCACTATGCAGAAATCACCACAGATAGCCTTAATAGGATTTGGGGAAGCGGGCAAAGCTTTTACACAAGGATGGCTCAGTAAACAATCGTGTGACATTAGAGCCTTTGATATTAAAACTCTTGAAGTAGAAACTCGCGACAAAAAATATAATGAGTATCAAAAATATAATGTTCGTGGTTTGGATGCTTTAAAGAAAGTAGTTTTAGGGGAAGAGTTCATTTTTTCTTTAGTCACAGCTAATAAAGCTTCAGCAGCAGCAGTGTCAGCAGCTCAGTATATTCAGCCTAAACAGTACTATTTTGATTGTAACTCTTGTTCACCGAACACTAAAAAAGCAAATGCCGAAATAATTGAAAAAATGGGTGGTTATTACATTGATGTCGCGGTGATGTCTCCTGTTGACCTTAAATTACACAAAACACCAATACTTATTTCTGGAACACGCGACCAAGAGGCATTGGCGATATTAAATTCACTAGGAATGGATGTATCTGTTATTTCCGGAGGTGTGGGGCAAGCATCGGTGATTAAAATGATTCGTAGTATCATGGTCAAGGGATTAGAAGCCCTTAATGCTGAGTGTTTATTAGCTGCACGTAAAGCAGGTGTTGAAAGTATACTGTTCGATTCTTTGTCGTCGATTTTTCCTGAATATGAAGAAAAGTCAACTTACATGCTAGAGCGCATGATACAGCATGGTGAAAGAAGAGCTGAGGAAATGAAAGAGGTTTCATTAACATTGAACGAATTAAGGTTACCTCATGAATTAACAGATGCTTCAGTGAAATGGCATCAGCAAATAGGTGAAATGGCCTTAGCCACTGATGAACATAAATTTAATAATTTTGCAGATGCTATTTTGCATAAAATTAAATGTAAAAATTAAAGGATAATATTATGAACGTATGTGTTGCCGGTGCTGCAGGTGCCTTTGGAATAAAACATTTAGATGCATTGCAATGTATTGAAGGTGTTGTGGTTACTTCTATTGTCGGTAGTAGTATTGAGTCAATTCAATCGTTAGCCAAACAACGAGGTATTGAGCATTTTACTACAGACTTAGCCGAAAGCTTGGCACGTGATGATGTTGATGCCATTATTCTCGCAACACCGACTCAAATACATGCGGCTCAAGCGATACAATGCCTTGAAGCAGGAAAACATGTCATGGTCGAAATTCCAATGGCAGATAATATTGAAGATGCTAAACGACTTGTTGAAGTACAAAAAAGAACGGGCTTAGTTGCTATGGCAGGACATACTCGTCGCTTTAATCCTAGCCATCAATGGATAAAAAATAAAGTTACAGCGGGAGAGCTCACTGTTCAACAAATGGATGTGCAAACGTATTTTTTCAGAAGAACTAATACCAATGCCAAAGGGGAAACGCGTTCATGGACCGATCATCTTCTTTGGCATCATGCTTGTCACACGGTTGATTTATTTCAATATCAAACAGGTGAAACGGTAAATAAAGTTCAAGCGATGCAAGGGCCCATCCATCCTGATTTAGGCATTGCTATGGATATGAGTATTGGTTTGAAAGTTGTATCAGGTGCATTATGCACCTTGTCTTTATCATTTAATAATAATGGCCCGTTTGGTACGTTCTTCCGTTATATTTGCGACAACGGTACCTATCTAGCACGTTATGATGATTTATATGACGGTAATGAAAATAAAATAGATTTATCCCAAATTGCAGTCTCAAATAACGGTATTGAGTTACAAGATCGTGAGTTTATTGATGCTATTACCCAAGGAAGAGAACCTAATTCCAGCGTGGCACAATGTCTGTCTGCGATGTCGACACTTGATAAAATAGAACAATGTTTAGATTAGCTCTATGCTCTTAATGAGTAGAAAAAGATTTTGACATGTAACTGCGCTAATTTACAATTTATAGCGCAGTTTTTTTAATTCTAGTTTTTAAGATCTAGTCTTAAACTGAGCTCTTAAAACTACTTGCCACTTTTCGTATGCAATCAAGAAATAGTTTGGCAGCAGGGGAAGGTTGAGTATTTTTTCTCATGGTAATACCTATGGGACGATATGTATCAGTCATTGCTACTGGCAAAATTGTTAATAATTGGCTTTTTATATCATAATATATTTGATGCTCAGAGAGTAAAGAGACTCTATCGCTGTCAATCAATAAACCTCGGACAATAGATAAAGAACTAGTTTTTATTGCATGTTGTGGCATTGATAAACCATGTCGATTCATCGTTTCTTCAAGTAACTTCCATGCAGGGGTTTGTGAAGAAGGTAAAACCCATTTTTGATCGGATAATTCGTTAAAAGATATTTGTTTTTTTTCTGATAATGGATGATCTTTTCGTGCAATAATCGACAATTTATCTTCAAAAAGAATTTCAGTGGTAATATCACTGCTTTCTTCTGATGAACGTACCGCGCCAATAATAAAGTCAATCTCACCACTCCTCAATGCGGCTTCCATAATTCCATACGGGCTTTCTAGCGTGGAAACATCAAGTTCAGGATAATCGATTAATAAATTATTAACTGCTTTAGGGATCAAAAAAGTACGAGTATAGGGCAAAGATCCTACTTTTACTGAGCCTGTGGTCACACCATCAATGTTATTTAAGTCTTCTAAACCATGGCGAATTTCAGTAAATGCTAACTTTACATGTTTCACTAAAATTATACAGTATGAAGTTGGGGTTAAACCGTTTGGTCCAGTATCAAAAAGTTTTATTTGCAACCATTGTTCCATTTGTCTTATTGAGCTGTATAAAGCCGCTTTTGTCACTCCTAAAAGATCCGCTGCACTATTAATGCTTAAGGCCTGATATAAGGCAATCAAAGCAGATAACCGTTTATAGCTTATCTCCATAGAGAAAATAGGAATATTTTGATATTTCCTAGTATTTGTAAAGTATTGTTCATAGATCTGGCCAGCTTTTTGAAATTCATTACTGGCAAGTAAAATCCGCTTATAAAGTGCTTCTCCATATGCGGTTGCCATCATGCCAGTAGAAAAACGATCGAAAAGCTGGTTGTTCAGAGACTCTTCAAGAGAAATCAAAGCTTTAGTTATAGCAGTTTGGGAGCGATTAAGTTCTATAGCCGCTTTGGTCATGTTACTACATTGCTTTATATATAGCACAGACTTCAGCTGACGAAGGCTAATTTCAGGAATGCCATTTGCGTCAAATGTCACAGAGTTATGAATTGTTCTATCAATGTTTTTCATTCTCTGAGTTTAGCTTTATTCATACCTAATGAAAATGTGTTTTGCTATGAGTAATATTTGATAGGTATGAAAAATAATTAACTGAAAGTGTTCTGCTTTTTAAAGGCGTTATATATATGGGAATAACTTTTTTGCATGGCTAGGAAAGTTATTTACATTGGCATATTGGTAGCGCGATTCATATTATTCGATTATTGAAAAGGCGTAAGCTTTTGAGTGTTAGTTTACAAAAACTAGTTAGCTCTAGCGTATATGTAATTAACATATTTTATGACTCATAAAACAATGAAAATATGAGGAAGCGTGTTTAGCACGTACTAGGAGGTAATCAAATGAAACATGTCGCTATTCGCCATATAAAGCGCTCACCAATAGATAAACTTACCATCTGTGGCCAATTCGGTGTGGCTACCATTCATGAGTCACAAGGACGAACAGGGCTTTTGAAATCTTATATTCGACCTATATACCCAAAAGCCAAAGCCTGTGGTAATGCCGTTACTGTGCTGGCTCAGCCTGGCGATAACTGGATGTTACATGTTGCTATTGAGTTGTGCCAACCCGGAGATATTCTCGTGGTTGCCTGTACAACTGATAATACCGATGGCATGTTCGGTGACCTATTGGCAACATCAGCAAAATCGAAAGGTGTGCGTGCATTAGTTATTGATGCGGGCGTTCGAGATATTGAGGAATTACAAGATCTCGACTTCCCCGTATGGTCACGTGCAATTTCAGCAAAAGGTACGGTTAAAAATACTTTAGGAGCTGTTAACGTTCCTGTTGTCTGTGCTGGGCAGTTAATTCATCCCGGAGATCTCATTGTTGCAGACTCCGACGGTGTTGTTGTTGTTGAGCGAACTAACGTTGATCGTGTTTTAATTGCAGCACAGCAACGAGAAGATAATGAAGAACAAAAGCGTCAACAACTAGCTTCCGGTATCTTGGGACTAGATATTTATAACATGCGCAGTCGTTTAGAAGCTGAAGGATTAGTTTATTTAGATTCAGCTAAAGATTTGGAGAATTTATCATGATCATTGATTGTCATGGGCATTATACCACCACACCTGACGAGCTAGGTGTTTATCGAGAACAACAAAAACAAGATTTATTAAGCAATAAAAACTTTGCCCATCAAAAAGGCATTATCAATATTTCTGATGATCAAATAATCGAAAGTTTGGAAAATGCGCAGTTAAAATTACAACGTGAACGTGGCACAGACCTAACCATTTTCTCACCAAGAGCCAGTTGGATGGGACATCACATTGGTAATGAATCAACCAGTAGATATTGGACAGAACATTGTAACGAACTTATTCATCGAATCACGGAGTTGTATCCGAATAATTTTGCTGGTGGCTGTCAATTACCTCAAACCCAAGGTGTCGATTTAGCTAGTAGTGTTATTGAACTTGAGCGATGTGTGAACGAATTTGGTTTTGTTGGCTTCAATCTTAATTTAGACCCATCCGGTGGTCACTGGAATTCACCGCCATTAGGAGATCGTTACTGGTACCCTATATATGAAAAAATGTGTGAATTAGATGTTCCTGCCATGATCCATGTTAGCGGTTGTTGTAATCATGCTTTTCATACCACAGGTTCATATTATTTAAGCGCAGATACAGTTGCTTTTATGCAACTGATGACGTCTAACGTAATGAAAGACTTTCCAAATATTAAGTTTATTATCCCCCATGGTGGTGGGGCTGTCCCTTATCACTGGGGGCGATTTCGTGGTTTAGCTGATATGCTTAAATTGCCCCCGTTAAATGAGTTAGTGATGAATAATATTTATTTTGACACCTGCGTTTATCATCAAGCCGGTATAGACTTATTATTAAAAGTTATTCCAGTAAAAAACATTCTTTTCGCTTCTGAAATGGTTGGTGCGGTACGTGGCATAGATTCAGAAACCGGACATTATTTTGATGATACTAAACGCTATATTGATGGTAATACCGAGTTAACTGCGATTGAAAAACAAGCGATTTTTTCAATCAATACACTAGATGTGTTTAGCAGATTAAAGATTAATTCACAGGGGAAATAAAATGAAAATATATCAACTTTATATAAATGGTGGTTATCAAACAGCTTCGTCAGGAAAAGTAGCCGACAGTTTAAACCCTATGACTGGTGAAGTTTATGCTCGTGTGGAACAAGCAAATAAATTGGATGCTAAAATGGCACTGGATAGTGCTAGCAAAGCTTTTGAAACTTGGAAAAATACGGGGCCAACCCAGCGAGAATTGATCTTGTTAAAAGCGGCTGACATTATTAGCCAAAGAGCCGATGAACTTAAAGAATTATTGATTGATGAATCGGGCTCTACCATATTTAAAGCGGGGTATGAAACCAGTCATACACCTAACTTTTTACGTAGTATGGCGGGAGAGTGTCGTCGAGTTACTGGGGATACTTATCCATCAGATTACCCAGGGGTTAAATCTTATAGTGTTCGTCGGCCATTAGGCATTGTGCTGGCAATTTCTCCTTTTAACTTACCCTTATTAATAGGTGTTCGTAAAGTTGGTTGGGCGATTGCTGCGGGTAACTGTGTCATTCTCAAACCATCAGAAGTTACTCCTGTTGTTGGCTTGAAGATTGCTGAAATATTTACTGAAGCAGGTTTGCCAGCAGGAGTACTTAATGTTTTACCTGCACAAGGGGAAGACCTAGGAGATGTTTTGATTGCAGACCCTCGAGTGAAAAAAGTAAGCTTCACCGGTTCAACAATGGTAGGACAAACCATTGCAAAAACTTGTGCAAATTATCATACCAAAGTGACGTTAGAGATGGGGGGGAAAAATCCCCTTATTGTATTGAATGATGCAGATATCGATTATGCGGTCAATACGGCGGCATTTAGTAACTTCTTCCATCAAGGGCAAGTGTGTATGAGTGGCTCTCGTATAATTGTTGAAGCTGGTATTTATGATGAGTTTGTTCATCGTTTGGCTGAAAAAGTTCATGGAATTAAATATGGTAACCCTCGAGAGGCCGACGTTATTGTAGGCCCGTTAATTCGAGCAAGTCAGCCTGAGTTTATTCAGGAGCAAATAGACTTAGCTGTGGCGAGTGGAGCTAAGCTTCTAGTGGGCGGTAGCTCAGAGGGAAGTGTTTATTTACCTACGCTATTAGTCGATGTCACTCAAAAAATGAGCATTTTTTCAACAGAATGTTTTGGGCCAGTTGCTAGTGTTATTAAAGCCAATGATCATCATCATGCTATAGAAATTGCCAATAATAGTGAGTATGGCTTGTCTGCTTCGGTACTGACAAATGACTTACAAAAGTCTATGTTGATGGTTGATTCGCTTGAAGCGGGCATGGTGCATGTGAATGGCCCAAGTATTCGTGATGAACCCGTTGTGCCTTTTGGTGGTGTAAAAAACAGTGGTTTGGGCCGAGAAGGAGGGAAATTTTCTATGGATGAATTTACCGAAATAAAATGGGTAACAATTCAAACTGGCCAGCAACAATACCCCTTTTAATTTAAGAGAAAATAGCCATGCAACATACGCAAAAATTAGGTGAGTTTAACGTTTCACCTATTGGCCTTGGTTGTATGAGTATGTCTCATGGCTACGGTGAGTCGAATAAAAAGTTTGCACAGAAAACCTTATTATCCGCATTAGATTATGGATATAATTTCTATGACACCGCGGCGCTTTATGGCTTTGGTGAAAATGAAAAGCTACTGGGTAAGGTACTAAAACCCCATCGTAATAGAATAATTTTAGCGAGTAAATGTGGATTAATTAAAGGCACTGATGGTAAACGAGCAGTTAATGGCCGTCCTGATATTATTCAAAAAACCTGTGAAGAAAGTTTAAAAAACTTACAAACAGAGTGCATAGATTTATATTATTTGCATAGAGTAGATCCACAAGTACCTATAGAAGAGTCTATTGGCGCTTTGGCTAATTTGGTTAAACAAGGTAAAATTAGGGGCATTGGTATATCTGAAGTTAATACTACTACTTTACGTAGGGCGCAACAAGAGTACCCTATCACTGCGTTACAGTCAGAATATTCATTGTGGACACGAAATCCTGAGCAAGGTGTTTTAGCGGCTTGTCGTGAGTTATCCATTAAATTTATTGCTTTTAGCCCACTTGCTCGCGGATTTTTAACTAATAAACTCAATTTTAAAACACACTTTTCAACACAAGATTTACGTTCGTCTATGCCGCGGTTTCAAGGGGATAATTATCTTGCAAATCTGCGTTTATTGACTGGTTTTAATGCTATTGCCAGTGAAGCTGCACGCCAGCGCAGCTCGCATTAGCTTGGCTGATGGCGCAAGGTGAGCATATCATCCCTATTCCTGGTACTCAGCACGAAGAGTTTGCTTTTGAAAATGCGCAAGCGGCTGAAATAGTCTTAAGTGCAAAAATTTTGCAGAAGCTTGATTATTTGATTAACCCAAATAGGGTTAAAGGGTTACGTTATAGTGAGGAGATACTAGCAACTATGGAAACATAGTATAGGTTGTGTCTTAAATTAATCATGCCTTTGGTTTTGCTACTTTTACTCCTATCACTTCATATGATGAAACAGATGTAGTGTTATGAGATGAGAGGTATTGGTAATAGCACGCCGTCAACGGTAAGTGCTTTATACGGTAGTAAAACACCACAAGTGACGTTAGCAATAGATCAAGATCAGCAAACGTTGTTTGTTCACCCTGAATTATACATTTTAGAAGTTGAATTTACTTGGGCTCCTGGGAATGATTTGTTAATACAAGGTGGTTTAGGTTTACAATCCACTGAAATTACTGAAGCCAGAGGTAGCAATAATGATGAAAAAGGTCATGGATTACCATTTGCTTCAGCCATTTCGTTTAACTTAGTTGTTTCAAAAAATGTTTATTTTGAAGAAAGCTATTGAACGTTTCGAGCGGGCTATCAATATAGTTCTTCGCCTAAAGCTTATGCAAAAGAAGTAGATTACGTTAATGAGTAAGATGAAGTAAATCGAGTAAATGCATGTATAACCTATATCTTTGGTGATAATGCTCAACACGAAGTCGCTTTGTGTGGGGATTTAGCTAAAAATGAAACTTGTTCATATAAATGGGATTTGTTTGCTTTGCCAGGCACATCTTACTGTGTAGCCAATGACGCTAAAGCGTTCTACGGATTATTAATACGTGTTTCTTTCTAAACCGATACACGCTGAGCTTGATTGTTAAGTTTATACCACCAATTTACTGTTGTAGGTTGATGGTTTTTTATTGGAATGTACAAACATTACAAATGTTGCTTCTATACAAATGTTGCTTCTAAATAGAGAGTAAGTTCTATATTTACCATAAATTGGCATGCATGCACCTTCAAGTTGTTAATCCTTCCACATATAATTTTATCTATTATTTTTTGAAGGACATATTTATGAAAAGCACACTGAAAAACGTACTTTTAACTTCGACCATCGCTCTATCAATAATATCTTTATCTGGGTGTGGTGGTAATAAGGAATCAACTATATCAGAACGAGAAAGAAGTGTTTTAGCGTTATTAAAAAGCATTGAGACAGGTGAGCAGGAACCCGCTTCAATAATTAATCCTAATCACTATATTCAGCATAATTTAGCGGTAAAAGACGGGCTATCAGGGTTTGCTGAAGTTTTGGCTGCTTTACCCGCAGGAAGCGCTAAAGTTGACGTGAAACGTATTTTTGAATTTGGGGATTATGTATTTGCCCATACAGAATATAACTTTTTTGGCCCTAAAGCTGGATTTGATATTTTTCGTTTTGAAAATGATCTAATTGTTGAGCATTGGGATAATCTTCAACCTATAGCTGAACCTAACCCAAGTGGTCACACACAGTTCGATGGTGAAACAGAGGTTAGAGATATAAGTAATACTGATGAAAACATTATGATAGTCAATGAATTTGTTGAGTCTATCTTAATTAATGGAACTGGTGATATAACAGGATATATCGGAACGGGTGTAGGTGATTATATTCAGCATAATCCTAGTGTTGCTGATGATTTAGATGGGCTGTCATCAGCATTAAAAAACCTTGCAGATATGGGAACACCTATGGTTTATTTCAGGCGTCATATAACGTTAGGTGAAGGTAACTTTGTTTTAGCCGTTAGTGAAGGTGAATTTTTAGGTGAGCATGTTGCCTTTTACGATTTGTTTAGACTAAATAAGGGAAAAATTGTTGAACATTGGGATGTTATCGAAACGATTCCAGAACAGAGTCAATGGGTAAATGAGAACGGTAAGTTTGGTTTTACTAAATAAACTTGTCATTTAAGCATATTTCATGTTGTTAAGTCATAATCATACGCTTAATCGGAAGGTCACCATTAAGCGTATACACAAAAGGCAGGGACATGGCATAACTCATATGGCGTTAATAAATTTCGGATCTAATATCAGAGGTAATTCGAGGGTTGGTTGGCTCATGATTTATAAAATTTGTTTTTTTGATTTCTGGACCTTACAACGTGCTTGTAACACCAATTTACTGTTGTAGATTGATGTTTTTTAGAGGGCGATCAAAATTCTGTGTCAGCTTAAATTCTTAAATATCAAGTACGCTGTCTAAACGCCACTCAAAACAATTCGTTAGTTGAGATAAACAAAGGCTCCAATTGCATATTGGCACTGTCCATATCTCGGCGGCGTTTAATATGCCAACATAAAGCAGCTTAACAAGCTATTTTCATTCGGGAAAACACCTTTCGCTTTCGTCAGTTTTCTAAACTGCCGACGTACGGCCTCAACAGCGTCTTTCGTATAAATCACTTTGCGAATATGCTCTGGGTACTTGAAGTAAGCCGATAAATTATACCACTTATTACGCTAGGAGTTAATCACCAATAGATAAGAGTTACCCCATCTAACGTCAAGTTCATCAAAGGCTAACTCTGCTGCTTTCCTTGTTCGTGCTCGATATATCGTCTTTAAACCCGGGATGTATGCTTTTTGATTTTTAAACGCGGCATACTTCATTGAGTTCTGTATTTGATGAACGATACATAATTGAATTTCGGTCTCTGATTTGTCATGTCATTCCTGTTTTTACTAGCTTACTAAAATGACAAAGGTTTTTGAACACTATCGGTTTTTATGTTTAACTCGCCTTTAATTACACTAATTTGAGTTGTTTTTTAAGTAGCTGACACCAACTAATCAGATGTCCTATTTCATAAACCTTTCCATAGTCGTAATTTTTACTTATTTTGGCATTAATTCTCTTTACAATATCCAGCCATTGTTCAATCAAGCGTTTTGTCTTGATGTTGGTATTTATGTAAGTTATTAATAATTATGTGCTCATGAAAATACATCATTATTAATAACTTAACAATTAATGCAGTGTACTAATTGTTTTTATCAGTTGAAAGACTAGGTGTTTTCTGAATTATACCAAATCAGATTATCCATATAGTGTTTTTCAGCAAAAGCTAGTTATATGAGTAATTATTAGGCTTATATTTACTTTTACAATGGTGAGTTATCTGAATATGCTCCAGAGAGCGTTAATGGCCATTGATAACTTAGTATATGAATTGGTTATATTAAAGAAAGAGCTTATAAAAAATCATAAAAAGGCCTTGAATCGTTTTATTATTCAAGGCCTTTTGAAATATTTTATTTAAAGTTGACAGTTAAGTAAAATGTCTACTAGAGTACAAGACCCAAATTAACAGATACCTTTTGTAGAGTTGGCATATGCCAAGTTTTAATAATTAAAACTAATTTACGATTATTCAAAATTATAACTAAAGCTTAATGCTATTTCTCTTGGTGCGGCTGAGCTACCAAATGCATAAGGTTGTCCACCAGGTACGGGAATACCAAAACTTAACACCGCTTCTTCAGTTAAATTACGTCCAATCAAGCTAATTGAGTAGTCATCACCTGAACTTAGTTTCAATGAGGCGTTCACCAGTGTATAAGCATCCTGTTTAACCTCTTCATCGAGCTCTTGGCTGCCATAATATTCACTAGAATATGCAACATTAATTAATGTAGATAGCTCCCAGTCACCGTCAAGTTCCATGATATATTGAGCAAAGACATTACCTTTATGTTCAGGTGCAAAGATTAACGGCTGACCACTAATATCACAGTTACCACCAACACCTATTTTGCAACCAGCTAAACCAAAAGAGTCATAAGTTGCATCAGTGTATGCATAGGCTCCGCCAAAACTCAAATCACCTGTCGCATACCAATTCCAATCAATTTCAATACCCTGACTCGTAACCTCTGCGGCATTTTGAACGACAAAACAAAAAGCACCTTCACCACATTCAGTATCAGTGCCAACACGCGCTACTTGTAAATCATCCATTTGCATATGAAACATAGCAACATTGATATCTAAGTTTTGATCAAATAATACTGTCTTAATGCCAATTTCATTCATAGTTGATTCTTCAGAATTGAATTCAACATTATTACCTGATTTAATAGATAAGCGGTCACTGAAACCACCAGTTTTATGACCTTGAGCATAGGTGTAATATAGATTTAAGTCGTTTTCAGCTTGCCATGTTAGATTAAAGGATGGCGTAAATTTGCTTTCACTTCTTGATGCAGCAGGAAAATCTACCTCAGTTAATACATTATCAGAATAATATTCGCTAGCTCGATAAATAAAATCAAAATCTTTATCTTCTGTACTAAAACGGCCACCAAAGCTAGCGGTTACATCTGATGTGAAGTGCCATCGTAACTGGCCAAATAGAGCCGCCGTTTTAGTATCTAATGTCCAATTTTCATCGCGGTCAAATTTCGGTCCACCACCCGCTAGCAGTGGGATATTAAAATGATCACCTTGATCTCTTGCCATCTCAACGCTATCTAAATATAAACCTACGATGTAATCAAATTTTTCACCTGGTTCCGCGGTAGAGGTGATACGAAATTCTTCACTGATACTTGTGTAGTCTTCAATACGCGTTGCTTGGAAAGCACCCCCAAGAATACCTACGTCAACGGAGACAAATTGATCATGATAACCATATGTTTGGTAACCAGTAATTGACGTCAATGTTGCAAAACCTAGGTCATGCTCAACTTCAAGTGTCATGTTTTGATAATCTTGTTCACGTCCTGGACAAAAGTTATTCGCTTCTTCAGCATTACAATCGAGATCACCTTCCCAATTTAAGGTATCTTCAAAACCTGGAGATTTTACTACGTATTTGTCGTATTGAGCTGGATTTCTATTACGATCAAACCCGAGGATTTCCATTGAAATTTGCCCTTCAGTTTCATACTCTGAATACTCTAATTTAAGTTTTACATCAGTGTCAGCACTTGCTTCCCATGCAAATGTGGTACGTATACTATAATCTTTACGATCAGAGCCATTTGGTCCATCTAAGCGATTAATAACATAGCCGTCTGCATCACGATGCCTTATGGCAACTCTCGCATTAACATCATCGGTAAGTGCACCTGATATAAAACCTTCTAATTCGTAAAAATTTCCGGTAGTGCTATAACCACCGTAACTTCCTTTAATATTTGCTTCAAAATAATCAGTTGGCTCATTACTCTTTACAACTAATGCACCTGCGACAGTATTTTTACCAAATAATGTTCCTTGTGTACCACGTAATACTTGTAAGCTTTCAACATCCATGAAGCCGAGAGAACTAGTAGTTGCACGGCCCATATAGACACCATCAACAAAAGTTCCTACAGATTGCTCAATGATTTGTGATATACCTGAGCCTAATCCCCTGACATAAAGATTAGGTAGAATAGGGTCACTTGAAAACTCAAAATTGGGTATAAAAGTAGAAGCATCTCTAATATCAACTACGGCCAAGGCTTCTAAATCTTCAGAACTCATCACTGCCACAGAAACAGGGACCTCTTTAATGCTTTCAACCCTTTTGGTTGCAGACACAATGATTTTTTCAATCTTATCATATTGTTCTTCACTTTCTTGAGCATAAATAGGCACTGAATGCAGTACAGATGCAATGGCTATAGCAATAGGTGTAAATTTCTTCATGTGAACTCCCCATGTTTTTATGAATTTCATATTTTAATTATTTTTTTGCACATAAAGGTTAACTAGACAAAAATGTTATACCCAATGAGAAAAGGTAAAACATCCATCAATTAAATTTATATGAAAATATCTTAGTAAAAGAGTACAGGACACTTCATTTCATTTTTAAAATAAAAGGCGACGGGATATTTTTGGTGAATTGTCTGTAATTAATTGTATTTTTATTCACTGAGGCTGCTTCATACCAAGGTAATTAAATGCGTGATCAAAATTCAATGATGATAAAGGTTCAAGTTCAAGGCATGTGATAGAGTAATAGCTAACTATGGGGTTTGAACATAATGCAGAAATTGGATATTTAGATTATTTTAAGATGCTCAATAAATTAGTCCGTTTGGTATTAGCTAATGATTGATATGTTTATTAATTGAAGTAATAGTTTTTCATATGCAAACAAATAATATTCTTTATCTTTTTTCTAATTAATAATTGATAATATTTTAGTCTTTTTCACAGAGAAGTATTAAAATTATGACAACTATCATTAACATTTATTCATTCGTTTTCTTGGTAGTATTACCATCATTTTTATTAAACGTTTCTGCAGAAACTATTCATAAGGCATATGAAATGCCTGTTCTCTTTGATAAGAATACGCCACAACAATTTGGTACCCACCTAAACGGACCAGGGGATAACTACAGATATACTTTTATTCTTCAAGATCAGTATGCAAAAAGTGATAAATACAGAATAAGTAAAGCTACTTTTGGTGTGCATATATTAGATGGGGATTATCATAAAGATACGGGTGATAGCACACCTGAGTGGGGGAAAATCATAATGGATGGAGAGGCAAGAAAATGGATTACACTACCTTTTTTGGATAAGAACTACAAATTAAATAAAACTTCAACTTTATCTAAATTTTATGAAATAGAAAGTGATATGGAAAACGATGGTCTTCCTCCTTATATATTTGAAGTGACAGACTTAATACAAGACCATAATTTACGAATTGAAATAACTAACCTAAGAAAAGACGGTAGCATTTCTGGCACTTCTCCTTTCGGTGGCTTCCAAGTACTTAGAGTTGGGCTTCACGTTTGGTGGGAAAAAATTGAATAAGCTAATTTACACTTTTCCATCTAAATAGTGTTTTTAAAGGAAGTTTTGGCCTAAATTATTAAGCAGCTTCTTTATATTGCTCTGAATTTAACACCTCAGAATCTATTGGCTTCCAGCTTTTCTCTTCTTTCGAGCATCGCTCTGGATGTTCATTGTTGTCCCATAAAAAACTCTATGACCCACTATAGTGCTTCTTCTAAAGATTTAAAACGACGAGGATAATATTTTACTGTTCTAAACAGTGATTCTGAATACGGGATATCATTATTCGCCATTGAACTGCCTCGTGAGGTATTAACTTACCGTTCCCTGATTTAATTGAGACGAAAAATAGTTACACAGAGGGGGTAGCGTAAATAAAAAAAAATTTCATCATTAACTCTCTTATTCAATAAATAATAAAAGCAAAGATACCGCGTCGCAAGAGGCGATATCTTTTAAAATCATACGATTAATTATAAATTACCAAATTTACCGTTAGTATTCTTCCATTGTTCTTTTGGAATAATGGTTTCCATTACGTCCCAATGTTCAACAATTTTTCCATTCTCAACGCGAAATAAATCGTAAAATGAAGTTGCTTTATTAGCAAAAAATCCTTCACTGATACTCAGTACAAAATTACCTTCGCCCAGTACTTTATGATTTGTGGTGTATACCATTTTAATACCGTTTTTAGCCATTGCTTCTAATGCTTGGCCTAAGCCTGATAAACCGTCAGCTATCATGGTATTGTGTTGATAGTAATTATCGCCATCAAAAAATGAACTTAATTTATCAAATTGAGCTTTAACTAAAATGGTATCAACAAAGTTCGCAACTAAGGCCTTATTCTCTTCTGTTTTATCTAAATCTGTAACTTGTGTTGGACCATCTATTTGAGTGCGACCACTTGGATTAGGTTGTACCGATTTCTCATCTAAGTTATCCCAGTGTTCAACAATTAAACCGTCTTCAAATTTAAATAGATCAAAGCCAATTTTAGGACCAAAAAAGTTGTAGTCAGTGTGAGTGAAAACATAGTCGCCATCACTAAATGAACGTACAACATTCACCTTGGCACTATTTTTAGGTAATGCTTGTAAAACAGCACCAAAGCCAGCTAATCCATCACCAACGGCTAAATTGTGCTGAGTGTATTTTGTTGGGTTTACATAACCCACTGCTGTTTGATCACCTGTTTCAATACTGTTAAGTAAGGCAACGGTTTTTTCTTGATTTGATAAGTTCATAATATTACTCGAATTTGAAGGAGTGGTTCCAAAGGCTGTTACTGAAAACAGTGTGACAGTTAGTATCGTTAATAGCTTTATTTTCATGTTGTTTTCTCAGTTGATTAGCTTGAATTAATGATACGTTGCGTGTAAATATTAAACAGGTTAGTTAAGTCCTTAAAATGGTAAATATCTAACCTTTTATAAATTTTTTAAATTGAGTAGGTGTAAGTAATGTATGTTTTTTAAAATACTTCACAAAGTTAGTAACTTCATCAAAACCAAAGGCATATGCGAGTTGCTGTATTTGAATGTTATCAACAGCAAGTTGGCGTTTGGCTTCTAAAATTGTATGTGCATCAATAAGTTGCTTGGCGGTTTGATTACTTGCCAACTTGCAAATTTGATTTAAGGCTTTATAGGTAATATTTAGTACTTTTGCGTATTGAGTAGCTTCTCTTGTTTTCTTAAAGTTCAGCTCTATATTTTTGATAAACAGTAAAAATATTTTGCTTCTTGACTCACTAATATATTGAGTATTCTCTTTTGGACGTGCATCAATTAATTTTGTTAATAATGTTGCTAACATTAATTGTAATAGGTGTGAACTCGGCTCTAGATTATCTTGCTCTTTTTCAATTTCAGATAAGAACACTTCACAGCTTTCATTTAACAACGGTGTCAATTTAAATGTAGGTGAATAATTATTACTTAAATGACTGGGAGAAAATATTGAGAGCCTCATATTAGAAAGTAGTGCATCTAAAAAGCCATCAGTGAAAATGATCAGTTTTCCTTGGGGTTTATTAACATGATCAAATGCTTGTATTTGATTCTTATTAATAAAAATGACACTGCTTGACTGTACAGGGTAATGATTAAAATCAATAAAATGTGAGCCTACGCCATCGGTAATATATAAAAAACAATTAAAGTTACAACGATGAGGTAAAGCCGAATACTTTTGCTGCGTAGCAGATCTGTTGTAAAGTTCTTGTAATTCAAGTACCTCTACGCCGACATCTTTATGGGTAACTGGTTTAAATTGAATACTTGGGATTTTCATGTCATTAATATTATTCACTACAGCAATCTCTTGATCAGCATAATGCAATTTTTTATTAAAGATAAAGCACTTAATAGCATTATTCATAGTTTAACAAAGTAACTTTATATTCAGCAATAATACAGGATAACCGCAAATATCATTATCATTAACTTATATTTTTTGAACCCAATAGATAGGTTAAAACCGTTTTTATTTCTCGAGGTGCTTCTAACACAGTGAGCTCATAAGTAATTTACCAGTGTACTTTTATAAACATTGTTTATGGTGCGTTTCAAGTTTGTAATCTTGAGTATTAAGTCTGTAACGCAGAACACGATAAAGAGTTAATGTTTGAGATGCAACAGAAGTAGTTGGCTTTCTAAAGCGGTTTGGGGGCGAATGTATGGTCCGCCTCAATATTGCAAGTAATAATATCGATAACGTAGTTGGTTTGCGCTAATGTATTCGGAGTCTTTTTGGGTTACCAATATATTAGCCCCAGCTCCACGATGAGATCCGCGCTAGATTGTCCTCAAAAGCGCCAAAGCACACTTATAAAGTTGCTGTTCCGCCCCACAGGTCTTCAATCCAGTGGTCTAACCGTTGTGTCATCTTTATCATCATTTGCAAATCAGGCTTGCACTCTAACTTCGAATGCTTGTTTGGTTGAAAGTACCGACCATGCGATACGTGCTAGTTTGTTCGCTAAAGCGACTACTACGACGTTAAATGGTTTTCTCGATAATAATTCTAATATCCAATTTCCGAAAATAGCTACAGCTTTTTCAGGCCTAACAAGAACAGCTCTTGCACCCTGAACGAATAATTCACGTAAGCCTTTATTCCCTCGTTTGCTTATACCTAGTAATGTAGGCTTTCCTCCCGTTGTAAACTGACGAGGCACCAAGCCAATCCAGGCGGCTAAGTGCCTCCCATTTTTGAAATCAGCAACGTTACTTATATCAGATAAGCAACGACTAGCGGTTAGAACTCCCACTCCAGGGACCGTTTTGAGTAGTTGAGCTCGTTCATCGTTGTTCACAATTTCTTTGAGCTTTTTATCTTGAGTTAAAATAAGTTGATTAAGTTTTAGGTAAAAGTCATGGTGGTCTCTTAATTCTAAAAGCAACATTGGTGGTATTGGCTCGCCATGCTCAGCTAGCCATTGGAATAATGTTTTCATTTTTGCATGAGATTTTGGAAAAGCCATGCCAAACTCTAATAAAATTGATCCGATACGCGACATACATGCCGTTCTGTCTTTTAGATAGCTTGAGCGTATTCGTTGAATGACTGATATCACTTGAGATGATTCAGTTTTAACGCTGACAAAACGCATAGTTGGGCGAGTCGCTGCTTCAGCTATGGCGTCAGCATCAATGAAATCATTTTTGTTTGTTTTGACATATGGCTTAACATACTGCGGCGGTATGAGTAGTACTTTATGTCCAAACTCTTGGCACTTTCTTGCTAACCAATGAGAGCCACCACAAGCTTCCATAGCAATAGTTGTTATCTCTGAAATAGAAAGAAATTGAATTAGTTTCGGACGACTAAATTTTTTGCGATAAACCTCTTGTCCAGATAAGTCATGGCCAACAAGGTGAAAGGTAGATTTTCCTATATCAATTCCAAGAATGTTAATAGTAGACATGATGATTCTCCTCATTTAATAGTCTGCCCTAAGTATAGATTAGGGGAGGCGGACCATCTCATTAGCGCCATCGACGTAATGGTCTAAATTTATTTAAAACTTAAATCATTCCAATGTCTGCTTTAGGGATTTGAGATCTAACGACATGTAAATATTTTAAGCATAATTTCAGTTGTGAATAGATGTACGAATGTTTTATAAGTGCTTTTAATTCCACGATGGTTATCTTTTCTAAAGCCAGCAATCGTTTTAAAGTCTGGAGATAAACGTTCCGTGAGCCACATAAGTTCAACATTACGTTGTGTTTCTCGCTCTAGACATCGTGACGACTGAATTCTGTTTAAATAACCATAGCTACAAATCTTGAGTAATATGGCGGGATGATAACCAGGTCGGCCAGTTGCTTTAGATTGAACACCTTTGAAACCAAGGTTTTCTAAATCTAAACCATCGACAAAATCGTCAAGCATTTCTGGAAAAAGGGTTACTTGGAAGCGAGATGAACCTTTAATATTACGTGACATACAGCCAATATATAATCAATTAATCTAATGAATATTATAGCAAATGCTGAGTGATATATTATCTTGTTTTGAGATTGATCATAAGTATTCGGTGCTTATTCGAAAAAGTGATCAAAACGTTTTCACACAGTCTGTGCACTCAGTTGACCTAAAGAACAACCAGTAGCTAACTTCCGGTTTGCGCACAAAGTGATCGTTAATATTTCAAGTGAGAAAGACGGTAATGGTGGCAGAGCCTCACCCTTATGATGAATGACAGGAAAATAAACTGCCATAAATGGTAAATTTCAATCTTTAAAATATTTATACCCAAACCACTTGAAGATGCATTTAACAAATAGCGCTAACTAAAATATTTTTTGCCAAAACATAGCAGCATGCTAAAAACCACAATATCACCATTATTTCAGCAACTTAGATTGACTCACAAATACTATTAATCTAGGTTTTTTCTATTTTCATCCGTTTTTAGATTTTTAATAAGATTTTATTTGCTGAGGTTTTCATTATTAGGCTCTCATTAAAAAGGAAAGCTAAATGAAACTGAACAAGTTAAACAAACTAATAGTTCCGCTATTTTTATCAGTAAATAGTTCTGCACTTTATGCCAACGAGAATAGCAGTGAGTTAATTGAACCTATTATGGTTACCATTCCTGCGGGTAGCTTTCAGATGGGTGATAGCAATGAAGAAGATGCCCAACCTATTCATACCGTAAGCTTAAGTGAATTTAGCTTAGGGAAATATGAAGTTACCGTAAAAGAGTTCCGTCATTTCGTCGAAGAGTCTGGCTATAAAATGCCTTCTCAATGTATCCATCAACTCAATGGTTGGTTTAATTACGGCAAAACCGACGGCACTTGGGAAAACAATTCGCTCAATACCAGTGATTTTCAACCGGTCAATTGTATTGGCTGGCAAGCGGCTAGTGCGTATACCCAATGGCTAGCAAAAGAAACCGGGCGACCCTATCGTTTACCGAGTGAAGCTGAATGGGAATATGCCGCTAGAGCAGGTACAAGCAGTAAATATTACTTTGGTGACGATCCTGAACAAACCTTAGTGTGTGAGTATGAAAATACCGCAGACTTAACCGGTGAAAATATTTTGCAACGAGATAGCGGAACCAGCTATGTGAATTTTTTTAATGGTAAATCAAACTGCGTTGATCACTCGGCTTATGCAAGTATCGTTGGCATGTATAAACCTAACCCTTTTGGTTTGCACGATATGGTTAGTAATGTGGTTGAGTTTATCGCTGATTGTTATAAAGATAACTATAAAGATGCCACAAATGATGGCCAGCCGTGGATAGATGACGTTTGTGAATTTCGGGTAGCGCGAGGAGGCAGCTGGCATTGGAATACTTTCTCAGTTAGCCAAAGAGGTGTCATGGGTGAAGACTTTGTTGGCGCAGTAGAAGGGTTTCGAATTGCACTTGATGGTGCAACACCGACTAAATCGAACAACACTAAGAAATTTATTAAGCAGTTAAAAACGGCTCAACGAAGCGAAAAATTAGGGCGTGATGCTATGTTGCCTTATCCAGACACGGTAACCAACTTAACATTACATCAAGAAAATGGTTTGGTTGTTTTAAACTGGGACAAGAGCCCGCAAACTGACATTGAGAGCTATCGAATCTATAGAAATGCAGCCACCGGCAGTAGCTTTAAATTGTTAGCGTCGAATATAATCGAAACGACATTTAAAGATGCCAACACTGACAGTCATCAATATGAATATACCGTGGTGGCGGTTAGGCATCACCAACAAAGCGACTATAGCAATACGGTAAAAACTCAAGCCTCGTGGGTGTATGCACCTGGAAGAGTGGAAGCGGAAGCCGCAGCTGAACTTACTGATTCCGGCGTAGCGAGAACCTCTGATATCGATGGTAAGTTTAATTTAACGGGGTCTGTAGGTATTGGTGATAAAGCGATAATGCACTATCAGCTTGACGTTGCAGAATCAGGACATTATTACCTTAGCTACCGCCTGGCAGCGCCTCGAGACACTAAAGGCTTTGCGATATTAGTCGATGATAAAGAGTTGGCCGTAGAAAAAATAACGAATACTGGAGGTTACAATGAATGGCAAACGCAAACAGGCGCTAAAGTTTACCTTGAAAAAGGTAAACACAAGCTAACCTTGCAATCACTTGATAGTAACTGGAAGCTAAATTGGATTAATCTTCAGTTAAATTAAGCTTGAATTGCATTAACTTCAGTAAAATACAAAGTGAAGTACCAAGTAAAAAGGCAGTAGTATTGCTGCCTTTTTTATGGATTAAGTTAGGGGGCTGTTATAGGTTCAGCGCTAATAGCTTTTCTTCATTATTACGTCGCCAATAGGCTGTCGACTTTTCATCAATGTATTGCAAATAAAAATCATAATTTACTTGGCTGCTTTTTGTGCTGCACATAAGTAAAGCCATATCCAAACTAAGATCAATATCACCCGCCAGCTCAGCTTGTTCAAAGGTACGTTGAGCATGAGTGACAAAGGCATCATCATTTTTTTGCGCTTGCGCTAACAAGGTTCTCAAGTAAGAGTTCTGCGCGTTATCCTTAGTGAGATCACTGATAAGTGCCTGAGCCTCTATCAGGCGGTTTTGACTTATATAATACTTCATCAATTGTTGGCGACTGTTTTGTGCTGCCCAAAAATCAGGTGTCAACTTGGCAAGTTCTAATACTTGTTTAAAATGCGGTGCTTTGTCCTGAGGGCTTTTAGCGAAAATAGCGTAATGATACGGCACTATCGCAAAGTGATAACTCGGTAATTGGTAAGCCTTCATCTTGTTTTCAGCTTGTCTTAAATAAAGGTACTTGTCATCTTCTTGATGATTTTTATAGGCTAGTACCGATAAATAAGTTAAGGCACTTAACTCTCGTTGCTTATCTTGAGCATCAAAAGCCAACTGTGCAGATTTAAGTAGACTTGCCTTAATGGCTTGGTAATTAGCCTGGTTATGCTCTATCCAAGACCGTGCAAACCAAGCGTCGGCTTGTCGAGTTAGATCATTAATTTTTTGAAACTGCTCGATAGCACGGTCGAGCTTATGGGCACTTAAATCAAACAGCTCTTTACGCGTTAAAATTTGACTTTGAAAGAGTAAGGCATTGCCGACATATTGTGCGTTGTTTTGCGAAGCCGACGTGTTTTCTAACTTATTAGCCATCACCATCGCTTTATCTAGCTCTCCTAGTCTTAGGTAAGTCTCGGTTAACTGACCAAGGATAATAAGGTCATTTGGTGCTTGTTGATGCGCAATAGATAAGTTTGCTTGTTTTAGCTCTGGCGCTTGCACTTTATTCAGCAGGTTATAAATAACGCCCTGCTGTAAATGTTGTAGCAGCTGCTTCAAAACCGCTTGCTGATCGACGCCTGAAATTTGACCTTGCCAATCAGAAAATGGCCCTTTTAAGATAAAATCAAGATACGTTTGTTGGTTATAGCTTCGAATAGAGCCAGATAAAACTAATGGGTGCTCATCGGCTAACAGAGGGTATTCCAACTCCACTGACGCCTGAAAACTTGCGGTATTTAACTGAGATAATTCGGTGAAATCAAAGTGTTCATTATCATCAAGCGTAACAACCTTGGCTTCTTGTTGATCACTTATCGGGATATAGGCGATATTAATAACAGCGCTTGTCTCTTTTTGAGGTGATACCGGCATTAAATTAATCGCCGCAATGATAACGAGAACTAAACTCGCTAAGGCAATGACTAGCCAATGATTTTTAATCTTCGGCTTTACTAAAGTACTTGCTTGTTGGTGGGGTATATTTGAATTGATACCGCTTTGTACCTTTTCAGTATCAACATGAATAGAATTAACTTCAAGCTGCCATTGATAACCTCGTTTTGAAAAGGTTTTAATGGCTTGATTACCGAAAAGGCTTCTTAGGTGACTAATGTTTTGAAAAACAGCTTGTTCCGACACCACTTTGTCTTGCCAAACATGCGATAGAATATCTTCTTTACTAACAACATTATCTGAATGTTCAATAAGTAGCTTTAGAACTTTGGCTTCATTATGTCGAATAGCCAATGTCTGACCATTTTTTTTAAGTACTAAACTTGTACTATCAAATTCAAAATCATTAAATTTATAACGCATTGTTTTTATTAAAATAGCTCATCTGATTATTTGTTTCATGCACATACTAACGCATTAACTTTAGAAAATCCTAATTACCCTGCACAAGGAAATAACTCCAACTTGCCAACAACAATAGCCAAGGCAGTATTGAAAATACCGTTAATCGACGTGGTAAATCTGTCGAGTTATTATCTACTGATTCCTGTACAGCAGAGCTTACTGAGTCAACGTTAACTGAACGATTTTTTTTACGTTGTTTATCTCGTTCCCTTGCCTTAGCTTTTTGTTGCTTTTTATATTCGCTAATGCCCTTTTCAATGCCTTGAGCAATCAATTTAGTTTGCTCTTTGCTTTGCGCTTTTTTTTGTGAGCCTTTAGCAATACGCATAGCTTCACTTTGAGTTTCGCTTGAAACTTGAACCGTCAAAACTAAAATCCTTAATCATTTTATTAGTGATTATATAATGCCATTAATCTTGCTAAACTATCAGCAAAAGTTTTTAGTGCCACCAACTAATCAATAATATAGAGAACAGCATGAGCGATTTACTTAGCACCGCAAAAAACCAAATTACACAAATGTTATCAATGCAAAACGCCATGAATTCACGTGTGAGCGAAACCTGGCGAGATAACAATTATGAATGGTACCGTGCCATTTGGGTTGAATGTGCAGAAATGCTAGATCACCATGGTTGGAAGTGGTGGAAACATCAAGAAATTGACGTTCCACAAGTACAATTGGAACTGGTTGATATTTTTCATTTTGGCTTAAGCTTACGACTGATGACTGGCGATTCGATTGCTGATATTAGCCAGACCTTAGCAACAGAATTAACCCAAAGTAGTGATGAAAAAGATTTTAAGATTGCACTAGAAACGCTTGCCTCAAAAGCGGTAACGCATAAGGCATTTGATGCTGTAGCGCTTGCTGACTGTATGCGTTTAATGTCGATGGACTTAAACGAACTGTTTCGCCAATATGTCGGTAAAAACACTTTGAATTTTTTCCGTCAAGATCACGGTTATAAAGAAGGTAGCTATATCAAAATTTGGCACGGTGAAGAAGACAACGAAGTGCTAGCGAATTTAGTCACGTCATTGGACACTAGTGCAGAAGATTTTCAGCAACAGCTTTACGCTGCACTAGAAGCAAAATATCCAAAATAATGGCAACAACCCTTAGTGAATAGTTATTTAAAATCAAACAATTAACTATTTCCTAAGGCATATTTTGCAATATTAACTATTTTGCGACTTCATAACACCATCTCTGGCGCATTTTTTGCTTTATCTAGCTAACTAAGATAAACGTCAAAAATTTGAACTGCCGGAGATGTATATGGAACTCATTCTATTTGCCATGATCAGCCTAATTGTTATTGTAGCTATGCTTGCCAGTCGTTTAAACGACAATAGCTTTCCTTTTCCTTTCGATCGTAAAGCTGCCCTATTTACTCCTGCAGAAAAAAACTTTCAAAACCTTGTTGAACAAGCAATGGGAACAAAATATCGCATTATAAATCGCGTTAAACTTGCTGATATTGTTAGCATTCGTAACGGGGTATCAAATCGCGCCGGACAAACTGCGTCGAACAATGCCAATAGCAAATATTTAGATTTTGTTATTTGCGAACGCGATAGCATGAAGTTATTAGGTGTTATTGATTTAGTCGATACTCAAGGTAAAGGCTATAAAATAAAGAAAGACTGGTTTGTTAGCGGTGCTCTTGAAGCTGCAGCCATTCCGCATATTCGTATTAAAGTAAAACCCAATTATACTATCGATGAAATTCGTGCCTGCATTAATAGCAGAATCTTAGGTAATAATGCCCCATCACCCCAAGTAAAAGGGCGAATTATTCCTGCACCTTTAGTAAAAGCTCGACCAAGAGCAACCGGTGTACTAACGCCAGCAGCGGCTCAAGCCATGTTACCAAAAAACAGTCCCGCTATGGCCAGACAGTTAACGTCACCGCAAGCTGCGGCATTACCACACTAGATTAACTTTTTGCAGTTAAGTATCAATTAAAGCAGACCTATCAGTCTGCTTTTTTCTTACTATTGGTAAAAGCTTTTACGCGCAAGTCGCGCTATAATCCGCTCATAAACCATACATAAACACTAGCGAAAAGCGTTCGCTAAAATTTACAGGATCGACGTTCATGAAAGCAGGCATTATCGGCGCAATGGAGCCAGAAGTAGCAATTTTAAAAGCTAAGCTAGAAAATTGTCAAACATCGACACATGCGGGATATACATTTTATCAAGGGTTATTAAACGGCTCTGACGTGGTTATAGTACAGTCTGGCATAGGTAAAGTCGCAGCAGCGCTGGCAACGGCAATACTTATTGATAAATTTCAGCCCGATTATGTCGTTAATACCGGTTCTGCAGGTGGTTTTGAACAATCACTTAAAGTCGGTGATATTGTTATCAGCTCAGAAGTTCGCTACCACGATGTTGACGTAACGGCATTCGGTTATGAAATAGGCCAGTTACCTGCTAATCCCCCAGCATACATTCCTCATCCTGACTTAGTTACCGCGGCAAAAGTGGGTATTAGTGCTTTGGACAATATTCAAACCTTAGTAGGTTTAATCACCACAGGTGATACCTTTATGACCAAAGATGAAGATATTGCAAAAGCGAGAGCCAATTTCCCGACTATGGCAGCGGTTGAAATGGAAGGCGCTGCAATTGCGCATACTTGCCATCAGTTCAATATTCCTTTTGTGGTTATTCGCTCAATGTCTGATATTGCGGGCAAAGAATCGCCAACCTCATTTGAAGCTTACTTAGAAACAGCATCGGTTAATTCTTCTACGCTCGTGACAAGCATGTTAGCGGCCCTTGAAGGTAAAACGCTAAACTAATGCTAAACCTGAGTAATATTCTTACCAGTCCATATTTATATTCTTCTGCGGTCACGCTGTTATTGCTGATCGCGTTAAAAGCAATTATTGGACAATTTGTTACTCAACAACCGTTAGCTTTTTTTAATTTCTATTGTCAGCGCTTAGCGGATAAAGTCAATAAATCAAGTAATAGCGCCCGTCAGCAAAACATTTCAGGCTTAATCGCTATTATTGTCACCTTAACGCCATTGTTAGTGATCTTGTGGTTATTTGAAGCATTTATTGAAGTGTATTGGCTTTGGCATGCGTTATTGCTCTATTTAGCCCTCGGCAGTTTTGGCCTAAGTAAAACTAGCAAAACGGTGGCACGCGATTTAGTGGCTAATAACAACTACCAAGCAAAACAAAAATTATCGCCCTTCGTATTACGTGACACCGAGCAACTATCAGCACTAGGTATTAGTAAAGCCTGTATTGAGATGCAGCTATTACGTAGTTCGCAGTTATTGGTTTGTGTCGGGTTTTATTATTTACTTTTTGGTCCGTTAGCGGCGCTAAGTTTTCGTTTATTACTGGAAATGCATTACGCTTGGAATATAAAAATTGCACGATTTATGCATTTTGGTGCCGCAGTGAATCACATAGTAAAACTACTACAATGGCTGCCGTCACGATTGTTTGCCCTGATACTTTTACTTGGTACCATTGGCCAAAACACGCTGCTTTATTGGCGTTTAACGCGTGGAAAGTTTTTCCATACTGATAACGGTATATTGTTGCATGTGCTAGCTTTAGGCTTAGCATTAAAGCTTAGTGGAGTTGCCATGTATCGCGGACATAAAGTACGTAAAACTAGCTTTAACGATTCGGCAAGGCAGCCGCAAGCCACTGATATTATTCACGCAAGTAAACGTATAAATTACGCTCTATACCTATTGGTTTTAATCATTATGATGTTGGCTATTATTTCTTATAGTGTTTCAGGACATGGCCAATAACCACTAAGCCACTTGGTTATGAAAAATATTCAGGTAAACTGAGCCTTAAAGAAAAACAGCTTTTAACAAAGCAAATACTACTTTTACATTTAAACAGAGGATCTGTTATGAAGTTTTTTACATCAACCTTAGTTATTTTATTGAGCCTTTTTTCACTTTTCACTTTTGCTGAGCAAACTACAACAATTTCACAACAGGCTTTGCTTACGCTAATGGCAACACCGGCAAATAATACGGTAGTATTAGATGTACGCAGCCCTGAAGAATTCGCCGAAGGTCACATTAAGGGCGCTATTAATATCAGCCATGAGCAAATTAACGCCAATTTGAAGAAAATCATTGGGTTTAAAGATCAAACAGTTGTTGTGCATTGCCGTTCAGGCCGCCGTGCAATCAGTGCAGAAAATGATCTACGCGCCGCAGGTTTTAGCGACCTTAGACACCTTGAGGGTGACATGAAAGCTTGGCAAGCAGCTGATTTGCCGTTAGTAAAATAACCGCTCATGCCAATGACAGAGTTACTTTATTGGCTTGACCTATTTGGCATAGTCGTTTTTGCCTTTTCAGGGGCGTTAATGGCTGGCCGCTATAAGCTAGATCCTTTCGGCGTAGTGGTATTATCTGCCGTCACTGCCATCGGCGGTGGCACTATCCGCGATGTTATTTTACAAACGCCGGTCTTCTGGGTTGAAAACCCTATTTACCTCTATGTAATTTTAGCTACCGCCGTACTGACCATTATTTTTATTCGATGCCCGAAACGTATTCCAAAACGTTTTTTATTAGTTTCAGATGCTTTTGGTTTAGCATTATTTGCCGTTTTGGGTACAGAAAAAGCCCTCAGCTTAGGCGCTGCGATCCCCGTCGCTATTGTTATGGGAATGATGACAGGTGTTGCTGGCGGTATGATACGCGACGTATTGTGTAATGTTATTCCAATGATTTTACGACAAGAAATCTATGCAACCGCAGCGATTTTAGGTGGCGCATTATTTACCGGCTTCAGTTACCTTGGTTTACCTGAACATATCGCAATAATTGGTGCAATATTAGGCGCACTAGCGCTACGGTTAGCCGCTATTTATTGGCGCGTAACCTTGCCTGCCTTTCAAATAATTGATCAAGAAGACGATGCCAAAAAACCGTGATTTTATGTAAAGTTGACGACCTTTATCTGTGAAATAGCAATGACCTGATAACATAGGTACTTCAAAAAACATTAGTGTGTGTTAACTCAGAACAGTAACCAACAGGCACTTAGAAACAGACTTGTTTCTGCCAATCTTTGAGCTAAGCCTATAACAGCCTTAGGAAAGCCAATAATAAACATAACCAAGAAGCTACAAAGTAGTGACAAGGAGAGGCTAATATACCAACGGCCATTGCTATCCATTAACTCGTTAAGGTGATATGCCATTGTTGCGTAGCAAACACCTCCGACAATATTGTGAACCATATTTTTCCAACTGCCTACAGATGGTGTGCCGGTATCGCATGGAAAAAATGCACTGAGAAAATAACTTAAGCCAATCGCCCCTGAGATGTATGCAGCATGATAATGATTAGCATAGCTACTAAAAGCAACAATAATAGCGCCTAACCCTACCGGCAAAAATATACCGTAGCTCACCTGTTTTTCGTATCGTGAACCTGATTCACCTAATTCACTGATCGAATGCTTAAAGTGACTATAATTGTCACGCTTTTTGGCGTAAAAAATTACCGTAAAAACTAAATAGATAAATATAATGAGTAATGAAAACGCCATGCTGAGATGTACCTAACGCTATATTGCCCCGTGATTCATCATTACTTACCAGCCGAAAGAAAGCGGGTTATCGTCGATGATCACCATTCTAATTTCAATCATTTTTGTCAACGTTACGTCGGATACGTTGCAAAGGTGTCAGCTGATTTACCTTCGTCAAACCAACACGGTCTTTCATTCCAAAAAATGTTAGCCGATGGCCTTATTTCGGGGTCACCTGAAACATAGCCTGCTGGAACCACCAAAAAAGCGCCATCTCTACTAAGGTAGGGAACTTGAGAGCCACATTGGGTACAAAAACAATTACTGAATCGTTCAGCGTTTGGTAAATCAAATCTTTTAATTAAGTCTTGGCCAGACAACCATTTAATTTTATCGGGTGCAGTAAACATAAGCGCAGCGAAGGCCGAGCCCGTTTTTTTCTGACAACGATCACAGTAACACTGATAAAACTTACTAAAAGGGCCTTTGATCGTACTAGCGACTTTTCCACATAAACAACTGCCATTTATTTCCATTTCGATTTCCTTGATGAGATTAATATCTCAATATGTTGTTCTGAAAAACGATAAACTATTGTCATAGTTAATTAAATCCCCTAAGCCTAAATAGAAGGTTCTCAATGGTTAGCTATATAACGGCAAAAATATAACAGTGAAATGTCTTAAGCTTCTATACCCCAACCATCGTTGTAGCCTTTAAATTTTGCAGCTAGTAACTCAAATTCAGCTTCTTGCGCAACAATGGCTTCATAACTTGGCGTCATGGCTACCGTGCAGTTAACATCCCAGACATTGGGTAATTCATCTGGTGTTAGCTCTACCTGCATATCTGGTGCTTGTGCAGTCAAATGAGCAACCATAGCTTGCGCTTGTTGTTCTTGTTCAAACAGGTGAAAAAACACCACGTTATGCATCGCGTTTAAATCAATGCCTGCAGCTTGCATTTCAGCTAAAACTTGGCCGGTTTCATCATTAGGGAAGGTCATATCAAATACAAATTATTAAAAACAATGCCTTATTATATACCCAAATCTGCTTAAGATGCTCGTTTGGCTGACAATTAAAAGCCATTTTATCAAGCAAGACACAAACTATTTATTGGCACTGATTAAGGTACAAATATTTTGCTGGCAAGCGAGCTCGCTTAGTTGATTTGCCATCGGACAACTATCCAAGCTTACCTTCTGAGTCGCTATTTTTTTAAGTTGTGAGACACCAATAACATTACTAGCGAGCTGGCAGTCGATATTTTTAAATTTGATTGTCACTAACTTGCATTGCGCTATCGTGACACAGGTTAAGTTATTTATCAGGGTATCTTCAAACAGCGCCATAATGTTAGCATTGGTTTGTTTTGGCGTGGCTTTCGCGTCATCAGTGGTGATTATCTTGCTATATTCACTGAGGTTACGTTTTTGCTGTAATTTTTCTTGTTGCAGCTGAGCTTCGAGTGCCAATTGGTTTTTCAATAATGTGCTGCTTTTCTCATTTTCTGCCAGTAGATACCCTAAGCCAAGCAGTATCACCATCAAGCCACTAAGCACTATGAATGTGATAATGAGCCACTTTAGCATTAAACTATCTCTTTATTTTCGACCGTTACCGCACTAAGGTTTTTACCTTTAGGGTAATCAAGTAGCATGATGTCAACGGCGCGGCTGATTTTTTTCTGCATTTCTCGGCTATTATCATCATCGTTAAAGCCTAATGGGTAAATACTGCGCCACACTGAACGCTGGCTTTCTGGATCGATAATATCAATAATTAAACTACCTGGACGTAACTGACTTTTTATTTTGGCGCGTGATGTATCGCCTACTCGTAAACAGTAACGGCAATACTTTACTTGTTCATTATATTTTTCTAGTTCGCCAATGCGATTATTAAGCACATGATAAGCAATAATAATATCGGCTTTTTTTAAGGTTTTATAGCGAAAGCCATTCTTGTCAAAGCCCTGTTCAATGGCGAGTTCAATGGTATTGCGTGTACTATCACTCATGTTTTGCAAGTCGCCAAACGCTGAATTTCGGCCATAAGTGCTATAGCTTTCAACCAACGAGAAATCAAAACCATCACGAAAAGACGTGGTTGCTGTCGAAGATGAACACGCGGCAAGGTTGATCATTAAAACTATGCAGCTAAGTAATCGAAGATTTTTCATGGTGGCATCAAAGAAGAAATAGTCCTACTAGATTACCTAGCTGTTTTAAAATTACAACACTTGCTAGCAATATTGCCCTGCTACTTATTGTAATGATTGATAACTAACAGCATTAAAATCAATAACTTTACCACCAAACTCACTAGCAAAAGCGTCGGCATCAGTGCGAGCTGAAAAACTGGCGAGGGTTTTCCCCATAGCACCCGTTCGGCTAGAGCCAATTACATACCAAGCTACGCGGGCATCAATAAAGTAGCTATCATTCGGCGCTTGCCACGGCGCTTTACTCATGTCGTGTACTAAAATCGTCGTGACATTACGCTTATTTTCCGGATCAAGATAAAAGCTAAACATATCACGGGTTGAACAGAATTTTTTCACACTATTACCGTCGGCCAGAGTAACACCTTGACGAAATAATTCAGCTTTCGGGCCAGAGAAGTTTGAGATTAACATGCCGCATAAATGGCATTCATCAGAGTTTTCAATGGCTACCGCTTGGTGAATAATAGCTTGTTGTGCTGATTGTTCAGAACAAGCCACAACAAACACTAAGACGATGGACAAACATAATTTACGCAGCATAGCGGATACCTTTAAAGTTTTTTATTTTTGAAAATAACTGATGCCATAGCCAGAGGTGCAATAACCCAGCTCAATAATATTAATAGCAGCTGCCCTTGAGTTAAATTCGCATTGATAGCAACAGCAAGCGCGCCATTAACATCAGTGCTATCTAATCCTGCCAGATTAACTAAGCGGAATACATCGGCTGGATTTAACATCATCAATTGCGTTAATGTTGATTGACTTAACCCTGAATCAGCACTAACAAGCAAGGCGAGTAAGGCTAAATCAAAAACTAAGGCGAAAAAGAACCAAGTGAGTAAAGCCATACCTGCCGCTTTTGATTTTTCACTCGCCACTAAGCTGATCATGTAAGCGATGGCGGTAAAACTTAAGCCTAATAATGTGGCACTTAGAATGAAATAAGCAAAAGTTTCAATAATGGCAAAGTTGTCATGTTGGATATAAAGCAACAAGGCCGAAGCACCAAAACCGAGCAATGTCGCTAAAGTAATAATACCGCCTTGACCAAAAAACTTGCCTAGTAATAATTGATTTTTACTCAATGGGTAAGTCAATAATAACAGCAATGTGCCGCCTTCTTGCTCGCCAACAAAACTATCATAACTTAGCAGTAAAGCAATTAAGGGGATCAAAAATACTGCTAAACTCGCTAAGCTTGCGATAGTGGTAGATAACGAGGTTACTCCCACTGTGCCAGAAGCCGCGGCACCAAAGTAAGTTAATCCCACCGAAAGCACGGCAAAAATTAAGGTAATCGATAATAACCAACGGTTACGTAGCCCATCGTGAAACTCTTTATTCGCAACGGTAATAATTTCTCTCATTATGCACCTGCCTTATTATTTTCCGTTGCGCTGCTATTGTTCATTTTTTCTGGATTAGAGTGTGCTTTTTGTTGCAAATAGTATTGATATACCTGCTCTAAATTAGCCGACTCTACGCTAATATCACGTAAGCTATCATCAGCAAGTAAGTGACGTAATACCATCAATTTTTCTTGTTCGGGCACCTGTAGACTATCTGCGCCAATTAAATAAGGTCGCAACAAAGTATCATTTGCTAAAGTGCCATTTAAACCTAGCGGTTTAATCTTGGTCGGCAAGTTGGCTTGGCCTCTAAGTTCGGCAATGGTGCCAAGAGCTAAGGTTTTACCACCCGATATAATCATCGCGCGATCAATATGTTGCTCAACGCCGGGTAACACATGCGAACATAAGACAACACTGGTACCTTGCGTTTTTAGGCGATCAACACTTTGGTAAAACTCTGCGGTAGCACTCGGATCAAGGCCCACCGTCGGCTCATCAAGCAATAACAATTTTGGTTCACCAATAAAGGCTTGTGCCAAGCCTAAACGTTGGCGCATGCCTTTCGAATAAGTTTTTACTTGTCGATCCATCGCATGCGCAATACCCACCTGTTCTAATAGCGCTTTCGCGTGTGCTGTTGACTGGCCCTTTAAACGCGAAAAGTAACTGAGCACTTCTAAACCGGTTAGTTGCTCATAAAACATCACGTTTTCTGGCAAGTAGCCCATTTTTGCTCGCATATGCCAAGCAGATTTATTATCTGGCTTCATACCCATCACAGTTACGTTGCCAGCATCTGCAGAAATTACGCCTAAAATAAGCTTCATCATAGTGGTTTTTCCGGCGCCGTTATGGCCAAACAACCCTAGCACTTCACCTTGTGCTAATTGCAGGTTAATAGACGACAATGCCGGCAAATTTTTATAATGCTTACTGACATTTTCAAGGGTAACGATCGGACTATTCATTATGGTTGATTTGCCTTATTCACATAAACGTTTAAATGCTCATCACGGGTTGAGAGTGATGACGCGAGACGACTTGCTTTATGCTCTGTCATCGCAGGTTGCATTAAAGGAAAACTATCTTTGACACCGGGTGGCTTTAAGACCGGAAATTCTTTTTGTACCCAACGAAGTATCAGTACTATTGGGCTGTCCATGATCATTTTCATTTCCGGATATTGCCATATAAGCTGATCAATTCCGTCGTTGGGCTCAAAAACAACATCGCCAATGTTATCGCCGTTCATATCCCAGCCTAAATAGTTGCTCCAATAATTACCTTTGCCTTCAAAGCTCCATTCTTGTTTTTTATTGGAGACATATTTCACTTGTACTGGATTATTAATAAAGCTATTGCCGTAAACTTTGGTGTTTTCCGACCCCGCAGTTAAGTGAATACCAATTTCAGCGGTATCAATGCGGTTGTTTTTAATGGTGTTATAGGCTGAGTTATAAACAAACAAGCCTTTGCCGTCTCGACCTAAAACCTTATTTTCCGGCTTAGTCCAAACGTTTTCAATTTGATTATTACTGATAACAGATGAGGTAATAAAGTTCATTAAAAAGCCGTAATCTTCACTATTTACACTGCGATTACCATCAACCACAAGATTGCGTGAACTCATCAAGGCATATCCCGCTCGGGTATTGTAGGCACTGTTATTTAGCACTTTATTACTGTGCGAATACATATAATGCACGCCGTAACGTAAATCATGCATTATGTTATTTTCTAAGACATTATTTTGACTTGATATGATGTATAAGCCGTCTCTGGTGTGGAACACTTCATTATTTTTCACTTCAACATCTTGCACTATAGATAACTGAATACCGTTACCGCGATCGGCTGAACGTAAGGTGTTATTACCTTGAATCACGTTATCTAATACTTTTATATTTTTACCTTTTTGCAACCAAATACCAAAACCATCGCCTTTTAAGCGATTAGCCTTAATCGTAATGTTGCTAGCATTGGTATCAGCATAAATACCGGAGTCCTGCTCTGTTAGGTTATGACCCCAATTAATAATGGTTAAATTTTCAACCACAACATCACTTTGCTTTAACACTAAAGCATGACCTTGTCCTTGGGCATCAATAATTGCAGCATCATCTTGATTTTCCGCTGTTAAGGTGATTTGATGATTAACAACAAAATTTCCAAGATAACGGCCCGGCGCCAGTATAAGCGTGTCGCCATCAGCACTGGCATCTAATTTTTTTTGTAGATTGTCGTCAGGAGTAACCTCAATAGTGACCGCTAAAACACTGTATGCAGTACAGAATGTTAGCAATAGTATCGGCAAGACTCTAAACAATAGTAATTTCAAAAAACTCGACCTTTTATGGCAATTAAAATAACGAATTAATCATTCAGCGAGAATTAAAAGCGGCAATAACAAAAGTGCTATTGCCGCAAGCTTAAGGTTTATCAATACACTTACGCAATAATTTGCTTAAGCTTCAACTAGCATACGACCACGCATTTCCATATGCAGAGCATGACAGAACCAGTTACAGTAATACCATTGTACGCCAGGTTTATCGGCCATAAAGGTAATTGATGCCGTTGCTTGAGGACCAATCTCCATTTGTACGCCGTGGTTGGTCATACAGAAACCATGAGTTACATCTTCAACTTGGTCAAGGTTAGTAACGATAACGGTCACTTCATCACCTAACTTCACTTTAAATTCATTCATGCCGTAAGTTGGTGCGATAGACGTCATATAGACACGAACTTTCTTACCGTCACGAATAACTTTATTGTCGGTATAAACATCAACACCGTCTTTTTTCGCCATAGCGATGGTTTCAGCGAAAATAGGATCAGTGCGTGGCCATAATTTTAGCGGTTTCATTTTGCTACGATGAACCAGCATACAGTCATGCGGTTCAGCGAATGTTGGCCCATCATGAACTAACTTCATTTCGTCACCAGAAATATCAATTAACTGGTCATTTTCAGGACGTAATGGTCCAACAGGTAAGAATCTATCTTTAGAGAATTTGCATAAAGATATTAACCACTTACCATCAGCATCACGGGTTTCACCTTGGGTGGTATGGTTATGACCTGGTTGGTAATGTACATCTAATTTTTGACGAATATAGTTAACTTTTTTGCCGTTATGTGCCGCAATTGCGTCTTCAACATTCCACTTGGCAATTTGGCTATCAAGGAATAGCGTGGTGTAGGCATTACCTTTGTTATCAAACGCCGTATGTAGTGGACCTAAGCCTAGCTCTGGTTCAGCAACAATCGTATCACGTGGCTTAATTTTATTAGCAAACAAAGCATCTAGTTTTTTGATCGAGATAATTGAAACTGTCGGAGATAACTTACCGTTTGCCACAAAGTACTCACCATTGGGTGAAGTATTGAGTCCGTGTGGTGATTTGGGCACTGGAATATAACGTGTTAATTCAGAGCCTTTACGACCATCCAATACCGGTACATTGTTGCCATTGTAGGTTTTGAATTTCCCTGCCTTCAGGGCAGCTTCACACGCAGCTAAACTGAAGATGACCACGTGATCACGCTCAGCAGTGATCATTTCACCTAAGTTCATCCCCATTTCAGAGTTGTAACAAGTTGAAGCGAAATATTTACCGTCATAATCAGCATCAGTATTGTCTAAGTTACCGTCAACCATCACTTGGAAAGCCATTTCCATCGTTTCGGCATTAATGACGTTATAAAGCGAACGGTAAGTGCTGACATCTTCCATGCCTGCTTTACCGTCGTTATTCATTGGAATTTCAAATTCGCCATTACATACCACATATTTAGTGTAAGGAACTTTTTGCACCCGTAAGCCATGAACCGCTTGTACGTTAGGCACCGTTAGCATTTTGTCACACTTCATAACATCACAACGAATACGAGCAACACGAGAGTTCGCTTTATCGTTAATGAAAACATATTTACCATCATAGTGGCCATCTTGCATGCTCATATGAGGATGATGTGAGTCACCGGCAAGTAAATGTGCGCTTTCGCCTTTAATACGCTTACTTTCGTCAGTTAAACCCCAACCGGTTGCTGAATCGATATTAAAGACCGGAATACGCATTAATTCACGCATTGACGGAATACCCATAATACGGACTTCGCCTGAGTGGCCACCTGACCAGAAACCGTAATATTCATCCAAATCTCCCGGATGAACAAAAGCTTCATTTTTTGCATACTCTGCAGCATGGGCTCTTGCCGTACTTGCAAACATAGCGGCAGTCATTGGAGCAGCAACAGCACCAGCACCTAATAACGCTGTTTTACCAAAAAACTTACGTCTACCTTCGTTCTCTAACTCTACGTTATTAGAGCCATTATCGTCGTTACTCATCACTCTTCTCCATTATGGTTATTTTTGAAATTAGTTTTTAAACGGTACTTTTTATTGACAGAAATTAAGCAACCTTGACGGTTTCAATTTCTGTTTCCTGAAATTTGGCTTTTTTACGCGCTAGTTTTTTCAACGGCGGACATTTTTCATCATTAAAATACGTTACCTGACAATCTAAGCAGTAATGACATTCACGCATGTTGATTTCGCCGTCAGGATTAATAGCTTGAATTTCACATTCTTTTGCACAGGTTTTGCAAGGCTGACCACACTCTGGGCGACGTCTTAACCAGCTAAACAAGCGCACACTATTGCTGGTTGAAAGTGCAGCGCCTAAGGGGCATAAATAACGACAGAAAAACTTACGGTTAAAGATGTTGATTGTTAACAGTAATAAGGCATAAATAATGAATGGCCATTCACGGTCAAACTTCAAGAGAAATGTAGTTTTAAAAGGTTCAATTTCAGCAAATTGTTCTGCTAAAGCTAATGAATCAAGCGATAAAGCAAATAAACCAAGCAACACCAGATATTTAATAGCCCACAGCCTTTCATGCACAGCCCAAGGTAATTCATACTGAGGAATTTTAATGTAGCGAGCAAAAACATTGATCAGTTCTTGCAAGGCGCCAAAAGGACATAACCAGCCGCAATATACCGCTCGGCCCCATAGCAACATAGTGACCGCAGCTGCGCCCCACAGCATAAATATTACAGGGTCTAATAAGAATAAATCCCAAGAGAAATCAGACATAAACGCTTGTAAAAAAGTAAAAACGTTGACTACCGATAACTGCCCACCCCACATCCAACCGATAAAAACGACAGTCACCACTAAAAAGCCATGACGAAAGTTGTGCATAAACGTTGGGTGCCTTACTAAAACATCTTGAAAAAATAGTGCCGCGAGCAACAGAGTCATTAAGATAGATAAGATCACCACCTCAGTTTTTTTCTCTTGCCATACTTGTTGTGTCAGGGTTAATTCTGGCTCCGGTAAAATAATAGCTGGGCGATCTAAGTACTGATCTAAACCATGATAACTGCCTTTAAAACTGGTAAAAACGCTATCAACTGCGCCCATTTGACGACGTACTAACAATTCAAACTGCCAATCAACACCAGGGTTAAACTCATGATGCTGACGAATAATAAACAGCGACATTTCTCGAAAAGTTGGCGCACCTTCAATAACTAAATCAGTGACACGGTTATGGTCTAAATCCCGAAAAGCGAAAGCAGCTTCATTTTGTAAAATTTGAATGCGATCAAAAATACCACCACGGACATAACCAGAGCCTTTAAATGAATAACCATTACCTAAAACAATAATCGCATGCTCATTAGGTTTCAGGGTTTTCATCAACCACTGATACTCGCTATCGCCTAATAAATTGCGTCCAATAGTTGGAATATCTGCTTGGGCATAATAAACATCAGCAAACATTGTCAATTTTTGCTCTGGTGCAGCTTGTTCAATTGTCTCAGCCTCAGTTCCAACGAATGCTTCATCTACCGTTTCACGATTTAAATAAAGCTTACGAATTGAGCCGTCGCCAAGTAATGTTTGCCAATTAGCTTGCTGATAAACATCGGTTAATACCGCTGCCATTGGTTGCTTAATTTCTTCAACCTCCGCAATAATACCCAGTGAACGCGCCACTTTTGTCGCGGCTTTAGTAATAGCAACATTCATCACCATAACCGTAACTGTTGCACCAGATAACCCATCTAAATGAATGACATCGCCTTTGGTATTGCCGCCCACTTTTAAGCGATCGCTCACACTAAGGCCATTATATTGATCAGAAAACGCCCATAGTTTAGTTTCCGGAATACCGGCCAGAATAATCGGTTCATGGTGTTCTAATACTTTAGCGCCGATATACCTGCCGCTAGGATCAATCGCCACCAGCATATTAACCGGTTCACCTGAATAGGCTGGAATTCTTGCAATATCATTGGTTTCAAAAGCATAACCAATAATTTCTGCTTGTTTGTAAATAGTCCAAACAAGTGGCTCACCGATTTTGTCTGAGACTTTAGTGGCTTGTGGGAACATTTCGTTGATAAGGGGTAATGGATCTCTCGGCTCGCTCACGAACAACGCATGTGCTGAAAACTGGATAAACCAGAGCATCAAAACAGTAAATAACGTTAGCTTTTTTTTACTAAACGACAATAAAAATAACATTGTTCCGTAATACCTACACATAGATGATAAGTAGTAAGTTCAGGGGAAAATAGACCACCTGTAACTTATCTAACTGCGACAATATGTCGCACATACTACGCTTCTCAAAATTTCCGATGATGACTTAGATCAATAAAATTATGCTATTCTCAGACTAATAATCACACAATTTTTATAGGGATATTTGATACTTAGCTAACATTAACATGAAGTATAAAGCTGCTTACAATGCAGTATTCGACAGTTGATTTAACTGATTTTTTATGGAGTTATAGGTGTATGAAATAAGTTATTTAACCGAAATATTGCCCGAATTACACAAAAATATAGGTTAAGTTCTGGTAAGAATAATGTGGTAGTAATAAAAAAGCCCGTATTGATAACGGGCTTTTTATTAAGAATGAGGGCTATTTAACCGTGATCTTGGCAAACTTTCGTTTACCAACTTGATAAACTGCACTAGAACCCGCTTTAATAATTAACTTATTGTCAGTAACTTTTTCACCTTCAATTTTTGCTGCACCTTGCTTTATCATGCGCATAGCGTCTGAAGTACTCACCACTAAACCGGCATCTTTTAATAAGTTAGTAATCGCTATTTCGCCATTTTCAGTAACAATATCCATTTCAGGCATATCATCAGGCAATGCACCTTTTTGAAAGCGATTAATAAACTCTTGATGAGCCGCTTCGGCTGCAGCCGAATCATGAAAACGTTCAATTAATTCTTTTGCTAAATCAATTTTCACGTCTCTCGGGTTAGCACCTTGCGCAATTTTATCTTTATAACCATTAATGATCTCAATCGCTTTAAAACTGAGTAATTCATAATAACGCCACATTAAATCGTCTGAAATCGACATGATTTTGCCAAACATTTCGTTGGGTGCATCAGTAATACCAATGTAATTATTCAACGACTTAGACATTTTTTGCACACCATCTAAACCTTCCAATAACGGCATCATTAGCACGGTTTGCGGACGTTGACCTTCTGACTTTTGCAATTCACGTCCCATTAGCAAGTTAAACTTTTGATCGGTGCCGCCTAACTCGACATCCGCCTCTAATGCTACTGAATCCCAACCTTGTACTAGCGGATACATAAACTCATGAATAGCAATGGCTTGACCGCCAGCATAACGTTTTTTGAAATCATCTCGTTCCATCATACGTGCAACAGTTTGGCGTGAAGCTAATTTTAGCATACCGGCAGCACCGAGTTTTTCCATCCAAGTGGAGTTAAAAGCCACCGTTGTTTTTGCTGGATCTAGAATTTTAAACACTTGATCTTTATAAGTTTCAGCATTTGATAAAACATCTTCTTTGGTTAACGGCTTACGCGTCACGTTTTTACCCGTTGGATCACCAATCATGCCGGTAAAGTCACCAATTAAGAAAATAACTTCATGCCCTTGCAGCTGAAACTGACGTAACTTATTTATCAATACTGTATGACCAAGATGTAAATCTGGTGCTGTTGGATCAAAGCCAGCCTTAATTTTCAGTGGTTTGCCTTTCTTCAACTTTTCCAATAACTCATCTTCTAGCAGAATTTCTTCCGCACCGCGTTTTATTTCGGCAAACGCTTGGCTTACATCTGACATTTACTAGGCTCCAACAAAGGTATGATTAATCATTAATGCTCGAATTCTACTGCAATTTTAACTGCGGTGAAAACCCTATCATTGTTTAGCAGGAGTTTATTTTGTTATAGTAAACGATAGTTGTCGTATTAAAATTTCATTTATAGGTCTTAGCTTTTTGAAAAATATAAAAAATTTATATTTTGCCTTACCAAAACAGCACCAAATAATTATTACTTCTTGCGCTCTTGTAGTGCTATTTTTATTAGTGGTTCCGTTAAAAAGTAGTAAGCAAACAACGTCGAGTGCAGCAGGCGAATTTAAAGTCGGTCAACGATATCAAGTGGCAATACCGGAGAATCTCAGTAACGATCTGCCATCAGCCACTATCGAGTTACCCGTTAAACCGAGCGATACCTTTGAATACAAAGAAACACCCGTTCGCGATCTACCGAGTAATATTGAAGAAAGCGCTGCTCAGTTACAGTGGCAGTCAGTTAAAGTGCGTAGTGGTGATTCATTAGCAAAAATATTTAAACGTAATAGTTTAAATGCCACCACAACCCATAAAGTGATCACCGCACAAGGTGAAGGCAGTGAGTTACTGAAAAAGCTTAGTGTTGGCGATATCATGCGCATAGGCAAAGACGACAAAGGCAGCTTGGTCTCCCTTGAGTATCCGCTGTCAAAAAATGAAACCCTATTCGTTAATTTGCAAAATCAGCAATATCACGCCTACAAAGAAAGCAAAGCCGTTGAAGTGCGCGAAGCAATTGCCCATGGCATTATTAAATCAAACTTTTGGAACGCTGCAGCTTCAGCGGGCCTCAACGATGGTCAAATTATCAATCTAGCCAATGTCTTTGGTTGGGATATTGATTTTGCCTTGGATATTCGTGAGGGTGATAGTTTTAATGTTATTTACGAGAATCAATACGTTGAAGGCGAATTTATTGGTACTGGCAAAATAGTTGCCGCCGAGTTTATTAACCAAGGCGAATCTTTTCAGGCTATTCGTTTTACTGATGGTGAGTACTATTCAGCTGATGGCAGAAGTATGCGTAAAGCATTTTTACGTGCGCCAGTGAGCTTTAGATATATTAGCTCTAATTTTAAACCTAAACGATTTCACCCTATTCAAAAACGCTGGAAGGCACATAACGGTACCGATTATCGCGCGAAAAAAGGTACACCGGTTGTCGCTGCCGGTAATGGTAAAGTCACTCACTCCACCTATAACAAATACAATGGTAACTACGTTTTTATTCAACATGGTAACGGTATCGTCACCAAGTATTTACACTTTTCTAAGCGTGCGGTTAAAAAAGGCCAGCGCGTTAAACAAGGCCAAGTGATCGGCTATGTGGGGTCAACGGGTATGTCGCAAGCGCCACATTTACATTATGAGTTTTTACTCAATGGCGTGCATCGCAACCCTAGAACCGTAAAGCTGCCAGACGCTAAACCCATCAGTACTAAATATCGAAAAGCGTTTGATGAAATCGCCGCTCAACGCCTTGCGGAGTTATCAGGTTCGCGCCGAATCATGTTATCTATGCAACCAAGTACTGATTAAATGAATAATAAAATTCGTTATATTGGCCTTATGTCGGGCACTAGCGCTGACGGTATTGATCTCGCGTTGGTGGAATTTGACACTCACCAGACCCAAGGTGCTAATGGCGCAAACTTGATTGCAAGCTATTACCAAGCTTACGACAATGCTACACACCAAAAAATAATGAGTTTGTATAATGCCAGCAGCAATGAAATTGACCGCGCTGGCAGCTTAGATATCGAACTAGCCCAACTATTTTCTCAAGCGATCTTACAATTTTTACAGCAAGAAAATCTCTCGCCTGCAGATATTACCGCTATTGGCAGTCACGGCCAAACCATTCGACATCGGCCAATCAAAAACCAAGATATAAGCACTCCTTTTACCCTGCAAATCGGCTGTTTACAGTCTTTAGCATTATTAACAGGTATTCGCGTTGTTGGCGACTTTAGAACCAAAGATATTGCCTTAGGAGGTCAAGGTGCTCCATTAGTGCCGGCATTTCATCAAGCAATTTTCGGCTCAACTGAAAAGGACGTTTTCGTGGTTAATATTGGCGGTATTGCAAATATTACCTTTTTACCTAAGCATGCACCGCATAACACCACAGGTTTTGATACAGGCCCAGGTAATGCGTTAATGGACTATTGGTTTGGACAACATCAGTCAGGACGGTTTGACGCCGAAGGTCAATGGGCCAGTTCCGGCAATGTTTGCCCTAACTTACTACAAGCAATGCTAAGCGATGCATACTTTACTCAAGCCGCTCCAAAGAGTACCGGTCGCGAGTACTTTAATGCCCAGTGGTTAACTAAATTTACCGCCCAAAGCACATTGAAAGCAGCCGATATTCAAGCAACATTAACAGCGTTAACGGCTGAAACTATCGCACAAGATATTAACCAATTAAGTACGAAATCTGACGTATATATTTGTGGCGGCGGCATTGAAAACAACTTCCTAATTTCACTATTAAATCAAAAACTTAACAATCATAAAATAGTGAATACTCATACAAAAAATATAAATAGTGATTCATTAGAAGCGATGGCATTTGCTTGGTTAGCCTTCGCATTTGATAAAAATATTTTTGGCAACATTCCAGCTGTGACAGGGGCTAGCAAGCCAGCAGTTTTAGGTATCAGTGTTAATCCTTAAAAATGACTAGATCTGAATAGTTTTCTGTTTATAATAATCTGTTCCTGTCGAAAAAAAGCACTGTACTTGCAGAATATTTGAACTATTCTGACAAGGGCGTTTCTAAGTAAGAACAGAGTTTGCTTAATCGAATGCATTGTTCGATATTCGACAACAAACGAGGAGGAAATAATGGAATTTAACGACATTCATATTGGTATGAAATGCGGTAGTAAAAAAGGCAGTGGTACTGTGACCTGGATCGATGGCTCAACCCGCACTATTTATATGGCAAATACAGACAGTAACAACAGTTTTGAAGTCGACTTTGAAGAGATTATTGAAGATCCTCAAGCGCATAATAAAGAAGATACCTACTACTAAGCATCTCACCTTGCCTGAATAGTAATAAAATGGCTCCTACGGGAGCTTTTTTATTGGCTAGGGTTTAATTTTCACAGCACAGCCGCTAAATAAGTGATCTATCAATTGCCCAATACGGTATAACTACTGTGGACTATATAAATAACCGATTAGCTGTAGATTAAGGAGCGATGGTGAACATACTTATTACGGGTGGCACGGGCTTAATAGGCCAAGCATTGATCCAACATTTACATGCTGATCGGATTATTGTTTTAACGCGTAACTTAGCAAGTGCAGCTAAGAGGCTCCCTCAAAATATTGAGTTGGTCACAACACTGGCAGACGTTAACTTTGACGAACTTGATGTTGTGGTTAATTTAGCAGGTGAAGCAATCGTTGACAAAAGGTGGTCTAGCGCGCAGAAAGATATTATTTGCCAAAGTCGTTGGCAAGTGACCCAAAGCCTAGTGGGAAAAATGCAATCAGCCACTAAGCCACCTCATTGCTTTATTTCAGGCAGTGCTATTGGCTTTTATGGTCGCCAGAACGCTTCAGCAATAGATGAAAATCATCAGAATGTTTATAACGAGTTTAGCCACCATATTTGTAAAAAGTGGGAGGATATTGCTCTAAGCGCTCAATCAGATAAAACCCGTGTATGTATTTTAAGAACAGGCATTGTGCTAGCCAACAACGGCGGCGCGTTACAAAAAATGTTACCGGCATTTAAATTTGGTCTTGGTGGGCCGATAGGTGATGGAAAGCAATTCATGTCATGGATCCACATCGACGATATGATTGCCGTTATATTAGCCGCTATTTATCAACCGTCATTGACAGGTATTATCAATGCCACGGCGCCAATGCCAGTCTCTAATCAAGAGTTTTCGAAAACCTTATCTAAAGTGCTATCACGACCATGTATCTTTAGAGTGCCCGCTTTTATGTTACGAATTTTAATGGGTGAATCTGCAGATTTAGTGCTATACGGGCAAAATGTTTTACCCCAAAAGTTATTAAAGAATAATTTCAAGTTTCAATACCCTGCTTTACAAGTAGCCTTGAAACAGTTATTACTTAAAGCAGCTAATAATGGGACCTAGGAGTAAACTTGAAAGCAGAGTTAACAGCACATGGTCAATGTAGTTACAGCGTTGACAACAATATCGTTACCATAGATGCTACGGGGCCGTGGAATCTAGAATTTTTTAAAAAGATGCATCGCGAGCTTTCTCAGATTATCTTGAACGATGTGGATTTTGAAAATTTTGCTATCTTATTGATATTAAAAGGTGAATCCTTGGCCGCAAAAGATGGACTAGATTATCATTTAAAACTCGTAAAATCCGGCCCAACAAAAGCATTAGCTATTCATTCAGCCTTGAGTGACGCACCACAAATTACACAAAGTATTTTCCAAAGAGTTTACGACCAAGCGGGACTAAAAAACCAAGCGTTTGACTCTATTGAACGCGCTAACGCTTGGTTAAAAACACAGTTAAACTCAAACGCTTAAATTCAAACCATTAGGCGAATCATTCAATACTTGCTGAAGACTTTATTTCCTGCCCAAGCACGTATGAGTGCCCAAACCGCAATCACAATAAATATTGTATGTACTAAGACAAAATAAGTAATAACAAACACCCAAGTCCAGCCAGAATTTAAGCCACCTAAAAGTATCATCAACACACTAACAAATATCAACGCGGCGGCAGCAGATAAATTTAGTTTTATGGCAAATTTAAAATGATAATAAGACAAGCTGTTAGTGTCGTGTTTTTTCCGCTGTAGCAGTAATATAATAAACGCTAAACCCGGTAAAAACGTCAAGTTTAATATCGACCATAAGGCGATAGTAGATGCAGATTTTATTTGTTCTTTACTCTGTATTCTTGCTTGTAAATTCATTAGAACTCCATTTTCCTTGATTGATTAACACCATCAATTTCCAAATAAAAAGTATTTTATTATCCATTAGAAAAAAACCGTCGCTATAATCATTGACGGAAAAATAATAAAATATAATCGCATCAGCCAACGCAAATTTTTATTCGCATGTTTCAACTCCATAAAATAGTCGATTACCACAAGGCCCTTATACATTACCGTTATAGACACTAAAACACTGACCAGTGCCGTCGAAGCGAATTGCTCCCCCAAAAAAGTATTAAATAGGGTAATAACAATTAATATTGCCCAAAAGAATTCCAAACGGCCTAATTTTTTCATTTCAACCTCTAACGCAAAACGTACAGCAATGGAAAAATCAAAATCCACATCAGATCAATCATATGCCAGTAAACCGCTAAGGCCTCGAGACCGCTATGCTCTTTAGCAGAGTATTGCCCTGCGCGTAATCGAAAAATCACCCATAACACCGCACATGAAGCCCAACCGACATGAAGAAAATGATTAAACGTCATGTAGTAATAAACCGTATAAAATTCATTAGTACTGGTACTTAGGCCTTGTAAATTATTCCAATAAAACTCCCAAGTTTTAGCGATCAAATAACAGCAACCACAGCTCAGTGCTAACCATAAGTAGCGCTGACATTTATCACGTTCATCTAAACGAATATGCATCATGGCCTTCGCCATAAAATAACTACTCGTTAGCAAAATAATGGTATTAGCCACACCAATACTTGTACTAAGCCCTTGTGGTCCCTTGGAAAAAACATCAGGGTAGTGGTATTTCGCAATAAAGTACGCAACAAAAAAAATACCAAACTCAGTAAGCTCAGAAAGTATTCCCACCCAAATAGGAATGTTGCCGGGTATTCTACCTGCGTATTTTTCACTCCATGAACGAGGAAAAATACCTAATGTATTATCGACGTGGTCATTGTTCATATCAATCTGTGTTTAACTAGCAATGAGTAACAGCATACAAGGTCACCAAAGAATTTAAGTGATATAAATCAAGTAAAGCTTTATTGAAATAAGGGAAATTAGTAACCCTTTTAAAGGAAATACCAGCAATACTCGCTTTCAATAATTTCCGGTTTATAAGTGAGCATGAGAAATATTCTTATCAAAGGCTTGTTTTATTTCAACTAAGACATATTATGTCTTAGTGTGTTTATCTTTTGGAGTAATATAGGTGCAAAGAATTGTTTTATTTTTACTGACTAACTTAGCTATTATGTTGGTACTTAGTGTCACCTTGAGTATATTAATGTCAGTTTTTGGCATTGATCGACAAGGCTTAGGTGGGCTTTTACTGCTTGCCTGCGTTTTTGGTTTTGGTGGTGCATTTATCTCGTTATTAATGTCAAAATGGATGGCAAAACGTTCAGTTGGCGCCTATGTCATTGAACAACCAAAAAATTCGACTGAAAGATGGTTACTAGACACCGTTAAGCGATATTCAGAAGCAGCTAAAATTGGTATGCCAGAGGTCGCCCTTTACCAATCACCTGATATGAATGCTTTTGCCACAGGCGCCAATAAAAATAATGCCTTAGTTGCTATCAGCACAGGTCTTTTAGAGAACATGAGTCAAGCTGAAGCTGAAGCAGTTATCGGCCATGAGATTAGTCATGTTGCTAATGGCGACATGGTGACATTAACGCTTGTGCAAGGTGTCGTGAATACGTTTGTGATATTCCTAGCACGTTTAATTGCCGGTGTGATTGATAACGCAACACGTGGCAACAATAACCAAGGTGGCTTGGGCACAATGGCCTATTTTATCGTCGTGTTTGTTTTAGAGATGATATTAGGTGTACTTGCCAGTATTATTGTTGCTTGGTTTTCAAGAAAAAGAGAATACAGCGCTGATATTGGTGGCGCAAAACTTGCCGGAAAATCCGCCATGATTGGCGCATTAGAAAAATTAAAGTCGAGTCAAGAAAGCCAGCTTGAAGGCTCAATGATGGCATTTGGTATTAATAACAAATCGAAAATGCTCAGCCTATTTGCCAGCCACCCTCCACTTGAAGAGCGCATTACGGCGTTGCGAAACGCCCCTTAATATAGTCGCTCGGCTTTACTGAGATATTTATTACTCGGACCTCAGTAAAGCCATATTCACTTTGCTCAAACCATTAAAATACACTTAAGCCTTTTTTAAGCATGCAAAAACAGCTTGCCACTATGAGTAACAATACTGAAATAGCCATGATTTAACTTATAGTTTTAAGGGATGCAAGCAACTATTATCCTAACTTCTTTCAGCACATAAAACTAAAAAACCCAGCATTTACGCTAGGTTTTTAATGTTTAACTTTACAGTTATTAATTAACTATAGCCTAAAACGGAATATCGTCATCAAAATCAATTGTTGGCTCTTGTGGATTTACTTTTGGCGCATTCTGTTGAAAACCACCTTGTTGTGATCCTGATTGCTGCTGAAAGCCGCCTTGTTGTGAGCCAGACTGTTGTTGAAACCCACCACCTTGCTGTGGAGCAGATTGTTGTTGGAAACCGCCTGATTGTTGTGCTGGCTTATTATACGCTTGCTGTGGTGCAGCTTGTTGCTGCTGGAAACCGCCAGACTGTTGCGGTGCAGCTTGTTGTTGCTGGAAACCACCACTTTGCTGCGGAGCAGATTGCTGTTGGAAACCACCACCAGCTTGAGCGCCACTGCCACCACGTGAATCTAACATTTGCATTGTGCCGTTAAAACCTTGTACAACAATTTCAGTGGTATATTGGTCTTGGCCCTGTGCGTTTTGCCATTTACGAGTTTGCAAAGCACCCTCAATGTAAACTTTCGAACCTTTCTTCAAGTATTCGCCAGCAATTTCAGCTAATTTGCCGAACATAACCACACGATGCCATTCAGTTTTTTCTTTTTGTTCACCCGTTTGCTTGTCTTTCCAACTTTCAGATGTTGCAATAGTGAGGTTAGCAACACCACCACCGTTAGGCATGAAACGAACTTCAGGATCTTTCCCTAAGTTACCTAAAATTATTACTTTATTGACACCAGCCATGAACAAAATCCTATAATTGCAGTAAAGCGTACTCTACTCATTTAACATTACTCTAAGCGACAACTTGCTCAGAATATTTATTTTTAATAACGATGAAGAGATTCTATCACTAGACGTAAAAAATTACGCTAGATTTACCTTCTTTTTCTAAAATATTTTATCGACGAAAAATCAACATCTACTCAGTAACAAAGAGGTGCTTTTCCATTTCATTCTGTATGTCAGTTGGAATTTTTAAAGAGCTCTGATTTTCATAACAAAAATGCACCATCACCGCTGTACCTGACGCACATTTAATATCGTTCTGCCATAATTCTTGATAAACATCGAACGACGAACCACCAATTCGGCCTATATAAGTACGTAAGGTTATTTCTTTACCGTAATATATTTGCGCATGAAAGTTAACATCGATTTTCGCTAAAATAAGACGCCATTCTTGTAGATTAAGTTCTGGCATAAACCACTTAAAAACCGGATCTCGTGCGCCTTCAAACCATACTGGCACCATGGTGTTATTAATGTGTCCAAGCGCATCAGTATCACTAAATCGGGTGGTTATCACTTCAGTAAACATAAAAACTCTTAATAAACGAAAATTATTGCCACATTCTACAGAGATTTATCAACAAGGTAATTAATTTAGTCACAGTTTGTTGTATGCTGACAGCAGATTAACAATAAGATAAGGCCTTGTTGAGCTTTCACTTTAGTCGTTGTACTTGAAAAGCTGTCAATAATATTCAAGAGCAACTGCACTATCAATGACAAGTTCAATAGACACTAAAAACATGACTGATTTTATAGAAGTATACCCTAACGCACTGAGCCCTGAATTTTGTAAAAAGTTTATTTTAGACTTTGATAACAGCAAACATCAAGTGGCGGGCAGAACAGGTAATGGTGTTGATACCACTAAAAAGCTGAGCCAAGATATTTACTTAAACCAACATGCAGAATTTCAGCCGGCACTGCAGAGTATTTTGCAGGTCTGTGGTGAGCAGGTCACTGAGTATATAGGCAAGTATTTTTTTAGTTTAATTAGTGGCATTTCACTCACCGTTCAACACCCTAAAACCAAGCAACCTGTGGTGCTTACTGTAGATAATTTCGAAGAAGTTGGTAAACCCAATTTGTTTAACTTAATTAAATACCTGTTTAACTTGGCTCCCATTAACGCGCAACGTTATGAGCAAGGTAAAGGAAATTATGGCTATTGGCACTCAGAAATATACCCGCAACTGAATGAGAATAAGGCACTACACCGTGTATTGTTATTTTTGATTTACTTAAATGACGTTGAAGAGGGTGGTGAAACTGATTTTTATTACCAAAATAAAAGCATTAAACCTAAAGCAGGTACTATGGTCATTGCACCTTGCGGCTTTACCCATACCCATAGGGGCAATATCCCCGTGTCATCAAACAAATACGTATTAACGTCGTGGGTGAGTTTTAATCCAGCTAATCAAATTTATATCGGGTAACGGGCTTTAGCCCGTTTAGCATAAATCACTTTGCAAATAATCCATGACGCAAAGTGATTTATGCTAAGAATACTTAAAGTAGGGCTTAGAGAAAGCGTTTTAATAAGCGATCTATTTGGGTCATACGCAATTTTTTCAGTAGCTTACGCGGTTTGTCGGGATAATCTTGCAGGCTTTCAATGTCACTTGGCTTAGTGATCGTTCGAGTATATTGCGTAATACGTTGAAACTCTGCGGTAAATTTATCAACTAATTGACCTTTAGCATCATCAAGTAAAACACCATTTTCCAAGTCTAACGACCAAGCTCTTGGGTTAAGGTTACTGCCAGTTAATAGATGATAACGTTCATCAACCACTAAGCCTTTTAAGTGAAAACTATTATCGTCATGTTGCCATAACCGTAGCGACAAATTACCATTATCCAAATGCTTTTGACGTCGTGCAATAAAGGTGGCTAACAGGCGCTCGTAGATATAAGGCACAATTTCAACGGTTGAAAAGGTTGCCTCATCAGCATTATAAAAATCATTCGCTTTTTTGTCGCCAACCGTTAACGTCACTTTAACACCACGTTTGAGAGCCGCATCTAAATCTCTCAATAGAGGTTTAGGTAAGTTAAAATACGGTGTAAAAATAACTAATGTATCGCGACTGCTCCGTATTAAATCTCTGATCACACGATTAAGCTGATTACCTCGACGACCACAACCAACAAACATAGAAGCTTGAATGTCTTCACTTCTAACGTAGTTAAAAGGACGATATTTGGACGACTTTAATAACTTAGTTAAACGTAAAATATTGCGCTTAACTACTTTAGCATCAGGCAGCACACCGCGGTTTAATAATGGCGCAAGTGCTGAATCAATAAAACAGCGTTGTAAGTATTCACAAAAATTATCCGCTAATGCCTTACTGTGCAAACGATAATAGCGATCAAGGCGATAGCGCCCTGCTTGTTGCAAATAAATGTCATTAATACTCGCACCGGTGTACAGCAGTACATCATCAATCACCATACCTTTTAAATGTAAAACGCCGAGTAATTCCTTACGTTTAACAGGTACACCATAAATATTAATTGATTCAGTCTGTTGTTGCTCAAGGGCTAAATAAAGTTCACGATTACCGCCATGCTCTTTTTGACCAATCAAGCCACGTTGGGCACGATGAAAATCAACAAATAGGCAAATATCTAATGTCGGCGTTTTTGCTTTCGCTTGATATAACGCGTCAAGCACTTCTCTGCCTGCCGTATCATCTTGGACATAAAGCGCAGAAATATAAACCCGTGATTTCGCTTGCGCTATTTCTGCTAACAACATTTGCTTAAAATCAGCAGCAGTATTAGCAATATCGATATCTGTGGCAGCTATGCCAACCATGGAATTAACAGCAACCATATTAACGGTTGCCTGCGTGCGTGAGAGAAAATTTATGTGTTTTATTATTATTCATTCAGTCTAGGTAATTATTTTTTCAGAGTAAACTGCGCTAATTGTACCGCAAGATCCTCTGCAAGTTGAGAAATATTAGCTCCCGCATTGGCAGCATCTTCAGCAGACTGTAACAAATTATCCGTACTTTCAGCAATATCGTGAGTATTACCTGTGATACCAACCACCATATTACGCTGTTGTTCAACAGCATTTGATATTTCAGTTGTCGCAGAAACTATCTCAGTCACGCTTTGACTTACCTGTTGAAAGGTCTCAGCGACTTGCGCGGTTTTCTCAACACCTTGTTCAGCTTGTTCAACACCGTTTTTCATCGCTTCAACTGACCGGTTTGTACCTAGCTGTAATTGTTCAATTATTCGTTGAATTTCACTGGTTGAGTCTTGTGTTCTACTCGCCAAGGTTCGAACTTCGTCAGCGACTACAGCAAAACCTCTGCCTTGTTCACCTGCTCTTGCCGCTTCGATTGCAGCATTTAACGCCAGCAAGTTAGTTTGATCTGCTATCTCTCTGATCACGTTAACAAACTTGCCAATCTCTGTACTATGCACCGCCAGCTCATTAATCACTTCAGCAGAAGTATGTACTTGCGAAGAAATAGCGGTGATCACACTCGCGGTATCGCTAATGACCTGCTCACCATGACTAACACTGGTGTAGGCATGTTCTGTCAGGGTTTTTGCGTCTGCGGTATTTGACGAAATGATTTGCACCGAATCATTAACTTGATTAATAGAGCTGGCAACTTGATGAGTATCTTGTTGCTGTTGAGCAATGTTTTTCTCCATCGCTTCGGTGAGGCTATTGATATTAGCCGCGGCAGATTTTAGTACCGATACATCATTAGCAACATTCGATAACAGTGTATGAATTTTATGCTGCATTTGGCTAAAACGACGCGCAATATCACCAAGCTCATCTTTAGAACTGCTAACAATATCAAGTGAAAAATCACCGTTACCCAAGCGTTCTGCCGCCAAATTTATTTTGTTAACGTTTTCACTTAACGATTGGTATATGCCCACCAATAAATAGCTTATCGCTAACATAATAACGACGAGTATAATCGACAATAACCACAGCGCCTGCATACCACTATTTTTTAATTTTTTAATACGTTCAACTAACAGCTGCTCTGACAACGTCATTAACTCTTGCTGTTTTTTGTATTGCGCATTTCCTAAGTTTTCCGCTTGAGCGACACGCCATTGAATGCTGTCAGGATTAATAACTTGGCTACGAAGTGATGCTTGAAAACTGTCTAGCGACTGGTTTACTTCATCGTATTGCGCTAAATAGTCATTAAACATGTTAGGAGCAACACGTTTAAGTTGCTCAATAGTTTTTGCGTACTGCAGCTGCAGCTCATCTAGGCGATTATCTAAGGCCACAAGTAGCGTATAGGTTTGTGCACTGAAACCGCCATTATTAATAATACTGCGGGTTAAATCTTTAATCCTGCCGATGTATTCAACTAAAGCTGGCATTCTGATCAACGCGGCTTCGGCAAGATAAAAAGCTTGCGGATCAGGTTCTCGAGACAAACCGCTCACGGCAGCTAAGTTTTCTCTTTCAGCAAAGGTTTTATCGTAAAACATTGAAAAATCGCTAAACGTTCTCTCACTTGCTTGTAAATTTTGCCAACCATCAAGCAGTGTTTGTTTATTATTTGCGGCTAGCGCCAGTTGTTCAATTTGGTTGGTAATATCATTACCACGAGATAAGCTTAGACGATTATTCCCAACCGCTTGCTCGAGCTCAATGACGGCAGCTATCTGAGTATTGCCCAATAATTCTTGCTGATATTGGCTTAAATCATGGAATTGTTGTTTGACAATCCAGATGAAACTGGCAATCAATGGCAGGTAAAACATTAAAGCTAAGAGCGAGAATTTAGCTTTAAATCTTAGTGAATTCGAAATAGCAATCGCGGGTTTAAATATTAGTGTCATAGTCACTCTTATCTGTTGATTATCTACAAAGTGCTTTTTATCAGCATATCACTTGACCCAGATAAGTTAATGATTATTTCAATTTAAATGACTACCGTTTTTATTTACCTAATTTCAAAAAAAATTACCATGAGCATTTATTATAAAATACTCATGGCAGATTAATTTTACGCGTTGCTCGACCAGCCTAAATTTTCGCGGCCAGCTCTGCTGCTTGTCTAATCGCTCGCTTAGCATCAAGTTCAGCGGCGACGTTCGCGCCACCAATTAAGTGGGCATTGACACCTTGTGCTTCAAGTTGTCGATAAAGACTGCGTTCAGATTCTTGTCCTGCACAAATAATGATATTATCAACTTGCAGTGTTTGCTGTTTACCATCAATAGAAATCACTAAACCTTCGTCGTTAACCTCGTCATACGTAATACCCGCTAACATTTGCACACCATTTTTTTGTAGTGTCGCTCTGTGGATCCAACCGGTAGTTTTACCTAAGCCCGCCCCCACTTTGCTGGTTTTACGTTGTAATAAGTAAATTTCACGTGCAGGTGTTTCGCTAACGCGAGTAGTCGATAAACCACCGTTTTCTTGGTAATTTTTATCAACGCCCCAACTTTTCAACCATTTATCAGGATTCGTTGTCAGCGACTCTTCTTCAACCAAAAATTCTGCAACGTCAAAACCGATACCACCGGCACCAATAATCGCAACACGTTTGCCTACTGGCTCTTTATCACGTAATACCTGAATATAAGACTTAACTTTTTCATGGTCGATACCTTTAATATCAAGCGCTCTAGGCACAATCCCGGTCGCTAAAACAATTTCATCAAAACCTGCCGCAACCAATTGCTCTGCACTTTGCTCTTGATTCAAATGTAAGGCGATATCATGCAGCGCTATTTGCTTGTTAAAGTAACGTAAGGTCTCAAAAAACTCTTCTTTACCTGGTATTTGTTTAGCATAATTAAATTGACCACCGATCTCACTACCACGGTCAAATATTTCAACACTATGACCACGCTGCGCAGCATAAACACTGAATGCTAACCCTGCAGGGCCAGCGCCAACCACAGCAATTTTTTTCTTGGTCGCGGCGTTTTCAAAAGTGAGTTCCGTTTCATAACAAGCGGTTGGGTTAACTAAACATGAAGCTCGTTGCTGTTTAAATACATGATCTAAACAGGCTTGGTTACAACCAATACAGGTATTAATTTCATCACTTTTGTTAGCAGCAGCTTTTACGACAAAGTTTTCATCCGCTAAAAAGGGACGTGCCATAGATACCATATCCGCTTGACCTGACGACAATATTTCTTCTGCCACTTCAGGGGTGTTAATACGGTTTGTGGTAATAAGAGGTACATTGACCTCTTTTTTCATGCGCTCGGTGATCCAAGTAAATGCGGCACGTGGCACGGAAGTAGAAATTGTCGGTACGCGAGCTTCATGCCAACCAATGCCAGTATTAATTAATGTCGCGCCTGCAGCCTCAACACCTTTTGCCATAGTAACAACGTCTTGCCAACTGTTACCACCGTCAACAAGATCTAGCATCGACAAACGGAAAATAATAATAAAATCATCACCTGCACTGGCGCGCACGGCGCGAATAATTTCCAGAGCTAAGCGCATTCTATTTTCAATACTACCGCCCCATTCGTCAGTGCGTTTATTGACTTTGACACAGCTAAATTGATTGATCAGGTAACCTTCTGAGCCCATGATTTCAACACCATCATAGCCCGCTTTCTTAGCTAATTTTGCTGAATGTGCAAAGTCTTTAATGGTGCCTTTAATTTGCCCAACGGACATAGCTTTTGGCGTAAATGGGTTAATTGGCGACTTTACTTTACTGGCTGAGACACTAAAGGGATGATATGCATATCTGCCCGCGTGTAATAACTGCAAGCAAATTTTGGTCGGATACTCATGAACTGCAGCGGTAATTTTTTTATGTTTACCAACATGCCAGAACTTACTTAACTCACAGCCAAATGGCGCTAAACGGCCGCGAGTATTGGGGCTAATACCACCGGTAACTATCAAACCGACACCACCTTTTGCTCGTGCTCGATAAAATGCAGCTAGTTTATCAAAACCACCTTTTTCTTCTTCTAGGCCCGTATGCATTGAGCCCATAAGTGTTCGGTTGGCTAAGGTAGTAAAACCTAAATCTAATGGCGCTAATAAATGTGGAAAGGCTGCATTATCATTCATATTAAGTCACTTTTGGTTGTCATGTTAAATAGTGTTTAAAGCAAGTTTAGTTTGTTACTTGAAGCTGTACATCTAAAATATCTGCATTACGTGTAAAACTCAAGCCTTATTTTGACACCTGTCAGATTGGCTTTTTCATACTATCTATAAATACTCAGCAAAAGATGATGATTTACTTTCTCACCGATCACAGTATGCTGCGAATAAAAGATTGGGAGAAGTGTCATTAACATCAACAAAAATATTATCATTACTGAAATTGTTTCCCAGCTACAACAAGAGTTAGCGCAGGCATTAGTTGCGGCAGATAATGCCCATAAAGCGGCTACTGACGATCAGTCTGTGGCTGAAACACAGTACGATACTTTAGCAATTGAGCAGAGTTATTTAGCCGAGGGGCAATCACGGCGAGTAGACGACATAAACGCTGGGATTAAAAGCTTACAAAGTCTTAAATTTGATCCATTACTGAATAAAGCACGAGTGATGATGGGATCATTGGTACAAATGGAACAAGACATAGCTAAGCGGCACTGGTTTTTTATTACCTCGGCTGCCGGTGGCTATCGTTGTCAGGTCTCGCATCAAGGGAAATTAATAAAGATTACCTTGATTACCCCGCAAGCACCTATGGGCAAAGCACTACTGCGCAAAGAACTCGATGATGATGTTAGCTTTTCAGTCGGTAAAAATAATATTGCTGACTTCATCACTGACATACAATAACCGTTTACTTGAAGGTAAACGGTTATTAATTTTTTAGCTCTTAGTGGCATCGAAATTTTATTTAAACTTATTTGAAGCTAATTGTTTAATAGCACTTTAATGCGAGGTAAGTCGACAACTTTCTCATCGACTTTTAAGTAAGCAACGGCATCATCATGTATAATGATAGCTTCAATTACTCCCGGCATTTCACTCAGTTTTTGTGCCACTTCTCGCGCTTTTTCATCGCTGACAATATTGGTGGCAAAACTATAAGCCTTAGATTTTTTCAGTGGTTTCATCCCTAAGGTTAATAACAACCAAACTAAGCCAAAGAGCGCCATCACTAGAAATATCGTTTGTTCGCCAAATTCTCCGGCAATAAAACCACCTAATATACCACCAGCAAAAGCACCTAAAAACTGACTACTCGAGTAAATTCCCATCACACTGCCTTTTACACCGGCAGGGGCAATGCGCGACAATATTGACGGCATGGTGGCTTCCAAATAATTAAAGGCAGTAAAAAACATCATCACCGATACCACCAAGGTGGTCATACTGCTTGGTAGGTACCACAACAGCATCAAAGCTAACGTTAACAAAGCAACAGCAACACTAAACATTTGTTTTTCTTTTTGTTTCTTTATAGCGATGATCATAAATGGCACCATGAGGAAAAAAGAGCCGAGTAAGGTCGGTAAATACAGTTGCCAATGTTGCTCAAGTGCTAAACCGTTCGCCACAAATTGTTTAGGTAAAGTAACAAAGCAGGCAGTTAAGGCCATATGGAGAATAAAAACGCCGCCATTTAAACGTGATAACTGGCCATCACGCACTAAACTGCCAAGCTTCGAAGGCAGCGCAACATTGTCACCTTTCGGCGCAGTGTTAATTGAATTTGGCACAACAAATTGAATGGTCAACATAGCAAAAACAGTGAGTATGGCGATAAACCAAAACAAGCCACTTAAGCCAAACGCTTGCGCGACAATAGGTCCAATGATCATGGCAATGGTAAATGACACGCCAATAAACATACCTATGGTAGCCATCACTTTCGGTCGTTGTTCTTCACGGCTTAAATCCGCGGCCAATGCCAATATAGCACTCGCGATCGCTCCCATGCCTTGTAATGCACGGCCAAGAACAACGCCATAGATCGTGTCTGACATTGCAGCAACCACACTACCCAATAAAAATATCACTAAGCCCGCAAGAATTACCGGCTTTCGTCCAAATTTGTCTGACAAAATGCCCATTGGAATTTGTAAAAGTGCTTGTGTTAAACCATAGGCACCAATCGCTAAGCCAATCCATATTGGGCTGTAACCGATAAGTTGCTCACCATAGATGGCAAACACAGGCAAGATCATAAACAGGCCTAACATCCGTAGGCCGAACACTGAGGCTAACGAAAATGCGGCCTTTTTCTCAATACTATTTAAACCGGATGCGCTCATGAAAATGTTAACTCTTAATTAAACTGGAAATCAGGCTAGAAAAACGGGCATATCTTAACACGGCCACCTAATGAACAAAAACAGAGATTTAAGATGAATTTGGATTAAAAACTGTGCGATAATTCTCGGTTCTAACTTTATGTGTAGATGGTATAGCAAATGAAGCAATGCTGCGTTAATTTCAACCGCGGATTAATTCAACTGCTAATCATATCACTTAGTGTATCTCGCTTTTAAAACGACCTTAACTGATAGGTATTGTAGTTCTAATGGTTATCGTAAGTGTTGATATAGCGTAAGGTAATTTACATTCAGTTGGGCAATTTGCATACAAAAATTTCGTATCGAAATTGCCCGACGCTCAACTGGTCACAATATCATTATGAAGAAAATTGAAGTCAGGGGTGCTCGCACCCATAACTTAAAAAATATTAATGTCGATATTCCACGCGATAAGTTAATTGTTATTACCGGTCTTTCAGGTTCAGGTAAGTCTTCATTAGCCTTTGATACCTTGTACGCTGAAGGACAAAGACGTTACGTTGAATCTCTTTCCGCTTATGCTCGCCAGTTCTTATCTTTAATGGAAAAGCCCGATGTAGATCATATTGAGGGTCTGTCCCCTGCTATTTCAATTGAGCAAAAGTCAACGTCACACAATCCACGTTCAACGGTTGGCACCATTACCGAAATATACGATTATTTACGCTTATTATACGCCCGTGTTGGCGAGCCGCGTTGTCCCGATCATCACCTGCCACTTGCCGCACAAACCATTTCTCAAATGGTCGATAGAGTATTAGCGCTCGAAGAGGGCACTAAGGTCATGGTACTTGCACCAATATTGCAAGACCGTAAAGGTGAACATGTTAAGTTACTCGATAACCTTGCCGCCCAAGGCTACATTCGAGCAAGAATTGATGGTGAAGTGTGTGATCTTTCTGATCCACCAACCCTAGAGTTACATAAAAAACACACCATAGAAGTAGTTGTTGACCGTATTAAAGTGCGCCAAGATATTCAACTACGTCTCTCTGAGTCATTCGAAACCGCACTTTCATTAACATCTGGTACCGTGAAAGTGGCCTTTATGGATGAACCGACGAAAGAAGAGTTAGTTTTTTCGGCTAATTTTGCTTGCCCTAAATGTGGCTACAGTATGCAAGAGTTAGAGCCAAGATTATTCTCTTTCAATAATCCTGCTGGTGCCTGTCAAACCTGTGATGGTTTAGGTAATCAACAGTATTTTGACTCAAGTCGCGTTATTGCTAATCCTGAATTAAGCTTGGCGGGCGGTGCTATTCGTGGCTGGGATAAAAGAAATTTCTATTACTTTCAAATGTTACAGGCCTTAGCTGAGCATTATCAATTTGCCTTAGATTTACCGTTTAATGAATTAGACGAAAAAGCCCAGCAACTAATTTTAAAAGGCAGCGGCAAACAAGAAATCGAATTTAAATACATGAATGATCGCGGCGATATTGTTATTCGCAAACATCCATTTGAAGGTATTTTAAATAACATGGACCGCCGCTACCGTGAAACAGAATCTAATGCGGTGCGCGAAGAACTAGCAAAATATCTTAACAGTCAACATTGTCCCGACTGTAACGGCAGCCGATTACGCTTAGAAGCGCGCAATGTTTTTATCGCCGATACTCCACTACCTGACATTGCCGAATATGCCATCGCCGATGCCCTAGCATTTTTTCAAGGCTTGGAGTTGACTGGACAAAAAGCACAAATTGCCGAAAAAATTCTGAAAGAAGTCTGTGACCGTTTAGGTTTCTTGGTGAACGTTGGCTTAAATTATCTCAATCTCTCACGCGCCGCAGGCACACTATCAGGTGGTGAGGCACAACGTATTCGTTTAGCCAGTCAAATTGGTGCCGGCTTAGTCGGTGTAATGTACGTGCTTGATGAACCTTCTATCGGTTTACATCAGCGTGATAATGAACGCTTACTAGAAACCCTGATCCATCTGCGTGATTTGGGCAATACCGTTATTGTGGTAGAACATGATGAAGACGCTATTCGCGCAGCTGATTATGTTATCGATATTGGCCCGGGTGCCGGTGTTCATGGCGGTAATATTATTGCACAAGGCGATGTCAATGATATTTTAGCTTGTGAAGACTCACTTACCGGACAATACCTTTCAGGCCGAGAACGCATTGAAATTCCAAAAACTAGAACTCCTTTTGATAAAAAGAATGTGGTTAAACTTAACGGCGCAACAGGCAACAACCTAAAAAATGTCGATCTGGTGATTCCAAATGGCTTATTGACTTGTGTTACCGGTGTTTCTGGCTCAGGTAAATCAACCCTGATCAACGATACCTTATACAAACTTGCCCATATCGAATTAAACGGCGCAACAACGCAAGAGCCTGCACCGCATAAAGAAATTATCGGTTTAGATTTGCTCGACAAAGTAATTGATATCGACCAAAGCCCAATCGGTAGAACGCCACGTTCGAATCCAGCCACTTATACCGGAATTTTTACTGCCATTCGCGATATTTTTGCCGCCACACAGGAGTCGCGTTCGCGCGGTTATAAACCTGGGCGCTTTAGCTTTAATGTTAAAGGCGGACGTTGTGAAGCGTGTCAGGGTGATGGTTTAATTAAAGTTGAAATGCATTTTTTACCTGACGTTTATGTCCCTTGTGATGTGTGTAAAAGTAAGCGTTATAACCGTGAAACCTTAGAAGTAAAATATAAAGGTAAGAGTATTCACGAAGTATTGGATATGACCATTGAAGATGCACTCGAGTTTTTCGGACCTATTCCGGCGGTAAAGCGTAAGCTACAAACCTTAATGGATGTCGGTTTAAGTTATATCAAACTGGGCCAATCAGCGACAACGCTCTCGGGTGGTGAAGCGCAACGGGTTAAGTTATCGAAAGAGTTGTCGAAGCGAGATACCGGTAAAACGCTTTATATCCTTGATGAGCCCACCACCGGCTTACACTTTCACGATATAAAGCAATTACTACAAGTGATCCATCGTTTACGTGACCACGGCAATACCATCGTAGTAATTGAGCATAACCTCGATGTGATAAAAACCGCTGATTGGGTGATTGACTTAGGTCCTGAAGGTGGTTCAGGTGGTGGTGAAATATTGGTGACCGGCACGCCTGAACAAGTGGCTGAACATAAAAGCTCGCATACCGCCCGTTTTTTAAAACCACTATTAGCTAACGCAAAATAGCGCTAAACATCAATTATGATGATTTTAAAAAAGGCTTGTTTTTGTAACAAGCCTTTTTTATACCCTAGCATCCGCGTTAACTTCCGTTTAAGATAAATCAGCAGTAAACAAAAACTCTTCCTAATAACTAAAGTAGTATGCTAAATGACTAATAAAAATAATAAAATTCAGCAGTGGCAAAACCCTTTAATCTACCTACTGGCCTTTAGTAGTGGCTTTTGCATTATGGGTATTGAGTTATTAGGTGGTAGAATTTTAGCGCCTTTTTTCGGTAGTAGTGTCCATATTTGGGGCAGTATCATTACGGTATTTATGCTGAGTCTATCCTTTGGTTATTTAGCTGGCGGCAAGCTTTCAACAAAAGCCGCTTCATTAAATCGCTACGGTTTAATCTTTATTTTTGCCAGCATTGCGATTTTACCGGTGGCATTTTATTCACAATCGATAATGGAAGCTATTTTCCTTGCCATTGAAGATACTCGCTATGGTTCACTACTCGCATCAATGGCGTTGTTTTTTGTACCGACAGTCATACTCGGTATGATTTCACCTTATTCTGTGCGCCTATTGGTAACCGATAAAGAAAAGAGTGGCCAAGTGGCGGGCTTCCTCTATTTTGTTTCAACGCTGGGTAGTGCCTTAGGTACCATTATTACCTCATTTTATTTAGTTTTATTATTTGAGGTGAACGATATTATTATGGTGTTTAGTGCCACACTCTTTGTACTTGGCCTTAGTGCTATGCTCTTTAACCGCCTAAATCAGCAAAAAAGTGTCAGCGAAAACAACAGCAGCAATCACCAAGGAGTAGCAGATGAATAAATTAGCGCTTAGCCTTTTGATTGCCATGTTGGTTAACTTAGTTAGCAGCGTAGCATTAAATACCCAAGCCAACGCTAAAACCATTCACAGTGAACGTTCGCTTTATCGCAATATATTAGTAGAAGAAAATAATGGTTTACGGTGCTTAAAGTTTAATGTCAAAAGCGCTAAAACACAGCAAAGTTGTATGTTAGTAGACAATCCACGACAGTTAGTTTTCAACTATACAAAACTGTTATTTTCTGGCTTATTAATTAACCCCAACCCTGAGCGTATTTTAATCATTGGCCTAGGCGGCGGTAGCATGTCGAATGCCCTGCACGAAATTTTTCCTAACGCTAACATTACCAATGTCGAAATAGACCCTGCGGTGATAAAAGTGGCACGCAGCTACTTTAGCTTTTTCGAGAATGAGCAAGTGACCTCGGTAGTACAAGACGGTCGCATTTTCGTTAAACGTGCAGCATTAAAAAAACAGCAATATGATTGGATAATTCTCGATGCTTTTAATGGTGACTACATACCAGAGCACCTGATGACACAAGAATTTTTGCAAGAAACTAAAAACTTACTCAGTGCGAACGGTGTGTTAGCAGCAAATACATTCTCGGTAAGTGATTTATATAATTATGAGTCTGCGACCTATAAATCAGTATTTGGCGACTTTTTCAATGTGCGCAATAACAACAACAGTAATCGCATCATTTTAGCCAGCAGCAAGCCTTTGCCAAAACCAGCAGTTATCGCCGAACGTGCTGAGTCTCTTAACAAAAAGTTACGCCCTTTTAATGTTGATATCAAGGTCATTAGTCGTCAAATGACCTCAACAGCAACAACGCAAGATTGGCCAAGCGACACTCGATTATTAACCGATCAATATTCACCGGCAAATTTATTGAATTTAAAACATTAAACTCACTCTGGCTCACCTAACCCCAAGTTTAATTGCTGCATAAATAACAGCAGCGCTTGATGGTCACTGGCAGCAGAATTGCCAAGTGCTAGGGTTACTCCTTGTTGATCAGCTGTTGAGCGATGCTGGCCAAGCTTGGCTTTTGCGTCAATAACATCGAGTGATATTTTAAAGCCAACAATACCTTTGCTTAATTTTTCTTGATAATCAGCACTGACAACATCACGCTTAACTAACAAAGCTGGTTCATACTTTTGCATCAGCGAGTCAAGTGCTTGCATTGTCTCCTCACCCGAGAGAATTTCAGCAATACCTTTGACATGTACCGCGGCATAATTCCATGTTGGTACTGCAGGTTTATTTGCATACCAAGTCGGTGAAATATAACCATGAGGTCCATTAAATATCACTAAATGTTGCTGAGTAGTATTTTCTGCCAATTCACGCCAATGTGGATTATTACGGGCAAAATGACCGATTAAACAACGATTAACTCGGTCTAACATCAAAGGGAGATGGCTCGATTGTAATGACGGTGACACTAACGTGGCAAAAGCATAGTTATCAATAAAATCAAACACATCAGTTTCATCATTTAAACGCCATTTTTCCGGAACATGCATAGTGTTATCAACGACCTTTATCCATAATTAAATTAGCTTTTCTTTTTCAGGCTTAAACGCTTTTTACCTGTTGAGCTAACCACAGGTTTTTTCACATCAATGCGGGTTAACTTACGTGTTGAATATTTATCGGCAGTCGACTCTATAGTTTTACTGTCGTGTTTAATATCAGCTGCTATATCAATTTTCTTCGCACTTTCAATAGTTTCAGATGCTACTTGCACTTCTTTTTCGACAAAGTCATCATCCATGGCCGTTTTACGTGAACCTGCCACCGCCGCGTTTATTTCAGCCATTTCACTAGCCGTTAAATCACGCCACTCTCCAGGGCGTAACTGGCCCAATTCAACATTCATAATGCGTGAGCGCTTAAGTTTCGTCACTTCATAACCTAAATATTCACACATACGGCGAATTTGTCGGTTTAAGCCCTGCGTTAAAATAATACGAAAAACAAACTTACTTTCTGGCGTAACAATGCAGGGTTTGGTGATCGTGCCTAAAATAGGGACACCCTTTGTCATTCTCTCAACAAAACGCTCGCTGATCGGTTGATCGACCGTGACGATATATTCTTTATCATGGGCGTTTTCAGCACGTAAGATTTTATTAACAATATCGCCATCGCTCGTCAGAAAAATCAAACCTTCTGATGGCTTATCTAATCGACCAATGGGGAAAATACGTTTAGAGTGGCCAATGGCGTCAATAATATTACCTTTGACTTGCAGTTCAGTAGTGCAAGTAATGCCAATGGGCTTGTTATAAGCAATGTAAATACGGTCAGTATGGTTGCTAGCACTGGCTTTAATTTCCATACCATCAACACAAACTTTATCACCGGGTATTACTTTAGTGCCCAACTCAGGTACTTTGCCATTGATAGTAACACGGCTTTTTTCAATCAATTTATCCGCAAATCGACGCGAACAATAACCTGAGTCACTGATGTATTTATTAAGGCGCTTTTCGTTAATAGACACTAATTTTCCTAATGCAAGTGCAGTGTATAACTGCAAATATAATCATATTGTTGCTATTTTAGCTAACTTTCGCCGCCATGTAGAGCCGTGAAGCTGAGAATTGGCAATTATTAATTATCTAGGTGAGTAATAACGTTACATACTAAGTATTAAAGTACCGTATTGGGTATTAAAAATTGAGACTAAAGCTATCAATAAGACCGAAGTTACTATTATAATTTTGACTTGTGTGTTTTCATTAACGGCAGTTTTTTCGACTAATCGGTCGTTCAGGATAGAATATTTAAAGACTGTAATTGCCACAAAGCGGTCTAAATTATCAGAACAACACCCCCCATTTTAATGTCAACTATCTTCAAGGGTAGCTGACATTAGAGTAATTGTTCTCTCTCGCCCCCTTTGCGGGATTGAAACTTATTGGATAAAGAACTGAAGTCGCTGAGTTTATAACTGTTTAAGCATCCAAACATCACAACCATTATGAACAGTACCATCGAGTGGTTTATTCAAATGCTTAAAGCCAAGCTTTTCATATAATGCTATTGCTGATTTCATATTTGACAATGTGTCTAGATAACAGTTTGTGTACCCTTGCGATATCGAAAAATTTAAACATTGTTGAGTCAAAGCCTTCCCTATACCTAATCCTCTGCTTTGAGGCAGTAAGAATAATTTACGAAGTTCGCAAATTTCATTACTGTTATTAAAAGACGCTATACCACAGCCCCCGACAACTTCTCCATTGATTTTTGCGATCAAATACAAACTTTTGGATAATTTAAAATAATGCTGACTCATATTCAAAACTTCACTATCAGAAGGTCCGAATCCATCTCCTATGGCACCATGTTCAGCGCCAATCCTTTTAATGATTTGACATATAACATCATCATATTCTGGACTGATATCTTCTATTGTATAACTCATTACTGAACGACTCCTATCTGTACTATTAATAATCATCAAAGCATCCTCATTTTACTATTTAACTTTTGGCTTTAATAAAATGTAAATGAAATTTAATACGATTTGAGAAAATATGCCTTAACAAAGGTTAATTTTTTATACGTTTTTTTATTCGGCTTAAGCTAATAGGTGAAATGCCTAGGTATGATGCTATTTCAAAGTCAGCCAGAATAACTTCCAGATCAGAAAAGTTGTCACAAAAAAGTTTATATCTTTCTTCGGGGGTATTTAATAACAAAACTCTCTCTTTTATCTCTTTATTGTGTAGTTGAAGCTCTAACAAATTGATATAAATAGATACTTCTTCTGCACGCCATTTTTCAACAATATGCACAGGTAAAGCGCATAATAGACTAGGCTTTACTGTTTCAAGTGTATAGGGGGAAGCTCGTTGAGTAAGTAGTGATTCGAATCCGACAATAAAACTTTTTTTCCAAAAAAATTCCTTACTAAATTGCTTACCGTCGGCTGTTAAATACGTCGCATGACATAACCCGTTAAGTAAAAAGTAAAACTTATCGGCTTGAGTACCTTGTCTGATTAATACGGTTTTAGCGGGTGCTTGAATATATTCAGTCTGTTTACATAACTCAGAAATATTCTGTTGTGACAAACCATGCTGCTGTAAAAAATCAGTAAATACTGAGGGCGGCATTGCTACGCTAGCTGCCTTATTAATGAAGTATTTAATATTTAATACTACCTGAAGTTTCAAAGCTACTAGTATAGCAAATCCACTACTGCACACTAGTTAAATAAGCTTACGTATTTTAATGAAATCTTTGTTTTTATTATGTTCTATACATCAGAGCATTAGGTAAATATTGCCTATTTATCAACAAGGACATCAATATAACCAAATAGCCTATAATATGTACGATACAGCTTGATTAGAGTGGGAGTCTATGGCTCTCTGTGCCCTAAATCGCCATAAAATGATTGATTTACGTCCGCTGTATGATCGGAAAGTTGACGTTTGAGGTGTTGACGGGGCTTATTCTGCAAAGCGCACTCAGTGATCACCTCAGGAAACTTTGCTAAAGACAGCTGTATGCGCCAAGTGGCCTTTTGTTTTATGCTCGATTAACATAATTAAGTGAAACTTTTATTACTTAAATACTTGGTTTGGCTTGCTGAAAAATTAATACAAAGTGAGATTTTATTAATTGCCATCTTTATTAACTAACGAGTAAATGAGCTATGTGGCGCTATTTTGTATCAAACTACATTACTTTTAGAAAAACAAATGAGCTCTTAAATAGTCATTATTGCATCTAGTGTAATAATAATTTACCTGAATCGCTATATATCACTCCATCAATTAAGCATAAACTGACGATAGTTAATAAAAGCAGCCAGATACCATGACCACAAAAATGAAAACACTTACTTTCGAGCAGTTACCGCAAGATGGCTTTGCCGGTCTCATTGAACGACATTTTGTTATTAATCAACAACTATTTGGTCGTTCAAAAACTATAGCTTTTCCGGGGCTAGGAAACTTTGTTTATCTCGCTGATGCTAACTTTTTACCGCATGGCGAAACTCATATGCATAGCCACAAAGAAGTTGATGTTATTTCTGTTATGGTCGCTGGCGACATTATACACCAAGGTTCATTAGGCCACGGAGAACGACTAAGTGCCGGTTCGGTGCAAGTACAACGCGCTGGTGCTGAAGGCTTTCGTCATAATGAAGTCAATCCTAATAATGAACAAAACCATATGATCCAACTCTGGGTTTTACCTGATGAAAAAGGTCAACCCGCAGGTTATAAACACTACCACCCTAAACACGGTGAATATGCTAATGTTTATGGTGGCAATAAAGCACAAGACACAACATTTAGCAGCACTATTGCCATTTCAGTAAGTAACACAGCAGCTCAGCAACGTATTGAGATTTCAGGCGAAGTCATGGTTTACCTCAGCATGGGAGAAGCGATGATCAATGGTGAAGTGATTAAAGCACGCAGTCTTATTCACGACCAACAAGGAGTTTCGTTTACGGCATTAACCGCAGGCCAAGCTATTTTTATCTACCAAACAGACCAACACAATGAGGCATTATCATGAAAGTAATCGCATTTGGCGCAAGTTCAAGCCGTAAATCAATTAACAAATTACTGGCTGCACATGCTGCCCATCTCGTCGCTCAAGCTAACGAAAGTACTGAGATCGAAGTACTGGATCTAAACGACTTTGAGATGCCACTATTTAGCCAAGATAAAGAACAAGAGCTTGGTCAACCTGAAGCAGCAAAAGCCTTTTTCAATAAATTGGGTGAAAGCGATGCCATTATTATTTCATTTGCTGAACATAATGGTAGCTATACTGCGGCGTATAAAAACTTATTTGATTGGGCTTCACGTATTAATCAAAAAGTATTTCAAAATAAACCTATGCTATTACTGTCAACGTCACCAGGGCCAGGAGGCGCAGGTAGTGTTTTAGCCGCGGCGTCGGGCTCAGCGCCGTATTTTGATGGCAAGGTAAAAGCGTCACTTTCAATACCCAGCTTTTATGATAATTTTGATATGGAAAATGACCAATTAAGTAATGAAGATTACCAGCAGCAGTTAGCAACTGCGGTAGCAAGTTTACTTATTTAACTTGATGGTTAAGTAAACTGATGAGCAATCAGAGGGTAAAAAGTACCCTCTGGTTTATATATCAACATAAATACATTAGTTTTCGTAATGAGTGTTTAAGTGTTGAATTGCTAGGTGTTGAGTTGCCAAGTAATTAGTGCCTAGGTATTTCGCGCCACGCTTTTCATCACTATTGACAATAACCTTAGGTTGCTCTTTTTTAGTATTAATTTTAATCTCACCAACTCTAGTGCCAATCGATACCGAACTGCAGGCTGACAAAAACACCAAGCTTACCATCGCAAATAAAATCAATAGTTTTAACATGTTAACTACCTAATAAAGCTAATTCAGCCCTACCTTATCGCTTTTACACTAAATGCTAAAGGGCGCTTTAAATGAGAAAGCATAAGGTGAATCACCATAGCTGCGCAAATGCTCTAAACGCACTATGGCATCATCGATACTTGGAATAGTACCATCTTCAATCCACCATAAAGCATAATTAGCTTCCTTAATATTATGAAACCAATCTTGTTTGCTTCGTAAAAAATCACGGTGGTGAGTTTTGAACATAAAATCTTTCAATGTCTCCATTGAAGACCACACTGACATATTAACAATAATATTTGGATCGCCAAAGGCTTGGATATCCGTGGCATTATTGTCTTCACCCACTAGCCGCCAAACAAAGCCGGCACTGGCATCGGCTATGGCGTTTATAGGCGCTAAATTATCGATGAATTCTTTCATTTCAGGTGCATCAAGCGAATATTTCGCCTGTGCAATATTAACTTGTGCTAATTGCATTTGTTCATCCTTGTAAACGCAGTTTATTACTTTTATCGAATTAATGACGCTAATTTACACTAACTCTACTTTGTAGCCAACACTGTACACTGACTGCACTATTTCTTTATCACCTTTAATACCATTAATTTTTTTACGTAACTTTTTTATATGGCTATCGATGGTACGTTCACTAACCACTCTATGGTCGTTATATACTTGATCGATTAACTGTGACCTAGAATAAATGCGGCCTGGGTCTTTCGATAATATTTTTAATAGATTAAATTCAATTGCCGTTAACTCTACCTGCTGGCCATAAACCGTCGCTCGATATTTAGCTTCATCTAAACAAATAAGATTTTGAAGTGATTGAGTATCGGCAATATCATAACGACGTAATATGGCTTTAACACGAGCAACCACCTCACGCGGCGAAAAAGGCTTGCAGATATAGTCATCTGCGCCCAAGTCCAAGCCAACTAAACGGTCAATTTCTTCAACACGCGCAGTGATCATAATAATCGGGATATTTGAAAACTCACGAATTTCTTTACACAAGGTTAAACCATCTTTTACCGGTAACATTAAATCCAGCAATACCGTGTCGTATGAATGAGCTTTTAGCTCTTCAATGACCGACGCACCATCATGCAACATGGTAACGCTAAATTGCGCTTGCGCCATATAGTCATGTAATAGTTGCGCTATTTTAACTTCATCTTCTACCACTAAAATACGGGTCATATTCGCTCCAACGAATCGAAAGTTAGCTAAGTAAGTTCTTCGGTAAAGAAATTTTGATCATCAAGCCACCCAGAGCAGATGCATGCGCAGATATCTCACCTTGATGAGCATAAACAATATTCTTACATAATGCTAAACCTATACCACTGCCACCGGTTTTCCTATTTCGAGAGCTGTCTACCCGATATAAATGCTCAAATAGTTTTTCCAAATCGGCCTCCGAAACGCCAGGCTGACTATCTTCAAGGTAAATAAAGACATCATCTGGTTTTTCAACTAATCGACAAATTACCTGACCCGGAGCGTCGGTATACTTAGCGCTATTGGTAAACAAATTATCCAACAGTTGATTCAGTCTCTTGGCATCAGCCCAACATGAAATTTTATTCTCGAGTATTTCCAAACTCAGTACTAAACCATGGCTTTTTAATAGCGCCCGATGTCGTTCAGCATTTAACATCAGCAGTTCGCTGATATTCAAAGCCGATTTTTGATAACGCATAGCACCAATTTCCGCTTGGTTTAACTCATTTAAATCATTAATTAAACTTTGCAGATGATTCACTTCTTCAGAAATAGAAGCAATATTTTTAATATTAATTGGTCGGACTCCATCTTCCATCGCTTCTAATTCGCCTTTAACAATGGCTAAAGGCGTTCTTAATTCATGAGCAATATCAGCTAACCAACGTTTACGCGATGCTTCATTTTGTTCTAGCGTTGCCGCCAAGTCATTAAAGTTGAGCGCTAAGGTAGCGAGTTCATCATGACCAACAATAGGCAAGCGTGTTGATAGTTGCCCTTGGTTGACTTTAATAACGGCATTTTTTAGGCGCGTAATCGGGCCAACAAAATGTCGAGATAGCGGAATGGTGATAACAATAATAACCAGAAAAATTCCAGCTAATATCAATAGAATGTGTTGGTTGATATCGGCAATAAATTGTAAGTCAAACTTATCGGTTATTTGCTCTGCAGGTGGCAATGCCACATAGCCAACAATTTCACTATCAAACAGTATCGGCTTTTTTACAAACCTTGCGGTGTATCGGCCAATCAATACCTGCTTGTTGGCATCAAGCAAGCTGAATCTTGGCCTTATTTTCGGGCTATTTCCCTCAAGATCGGTTCGCTGAAACCTAGCATCGTAGTGGTTAGTGAATTGCGAAATACCATCAGGATAACGTAATCCTTGCTCGGACAGTCTCAAGATCATATGCCAATACTCCATCACGGAACTATTATCATTAGACATTACGGGTATTTTGCCATTAACTCGCTTTTCAGGTCGACGACGATTATCCTCTCTCAATCGTGGTCTTCTTGGTGCTTCATTTAACCCCACACGACGTTGAGGTTTAAGATTAGTGGGCTCTGCATTTGAGCTAACTATCGCCTGCCAACCATTATGTTCTTGATAAAGTGCAGACAAATTTTCGGAAACTAACTGCAAACTCTGCATTTGTCGTTGATTAGCATAATTAAGCATGCCGCGATCAACGCTCCATTGCATGAGCCCATACAAGAGAAACAATAGTGCAAAGCTGGTCAGCAAGAACACCAAAAGTAATTTAGGAAAAATTCGCATCTGATCTATATATTTATTCACTTATTAAACAGTTATACCGCGAAATATAATAAATGTCTTATCTTGGGCAACATTTGCACAATTCTTCCTTATTGTTTGCATTTTTTTTACTTAATTATTCCTTATGCTAATCGCTACAACACGATTGTTAGTCGTACGGAGTTTATGCTAATGCACAACAGTGAACCAATGCCTCAAATGATAAAAATAAAATGTCAGCAAGCTATATTGCTACTGCTCATCGTTTTACTCAGCGCTTGTGGCGGCTCAGCGCCAACGGGCACCGATACACAAGTAGCGGCCGAAACCCTAGCACCAGAACCTATTACACCGGACCCAATCACAATAGTTACACCACCAGTAACAACGCCAATTGCACAACCAAGCGCAACAGATATCGAATTATCGACGCTGATCACTGCCAATAATTTAAACATTGAGCCATTACTTAATCGGGAAATTCCAGATATTACCTCACCGCTTGCTAACTTAGGTCGAAAGTTATTCTTCAGTAAAAGCTTAGGTGGCGGACAGGACACAGCTTGTGCCAGCTGCCATCATCCTATGTTGGCGGGTGCCGACCAACTCAGTTTACCGATTGGCGTTGAAGCCATTGACAGTAATGTTCTGGGTCAAGGACGCATTAATGATAACGGCATTCCACGAGTGCCGAGAAATAGCCCGACAGTTTTCAATATCGCACTATGGGATAGCGGCTTATTTTGGGATTCACGTATTGAAAGCATAACGAAAGAGCCTAGTGCAAATGGTGCTTTATCTGCTATCACTACCCCAGATAGCGGTTTTGGTATTGTTGATGTTAACACTGGCGCAAATTTAGTGGCTGCTCAAGCAAAATTTCCGGTAACTTCAAGTGCTGAAATGAAAACCGTAGATTTCGAAAATAACAGTAATAATGCCGCCATTCGTCAGCATCTAGCCGCACGCATCGGTGATTACGATGAAGGCGCTAATGAGCTTTTTATAAATTTTTGGTTAGCGGAATTTCAGCTCGCTTTCAATTCAACGGCAAGTGCCAGACAATTAATCACTTTTGAAAATATTGCTCATGCCATTGCCGAATACGAACGTTCCATGGTGTTTATACAATCGCCATGGCAAAACTATCTTGATGGCGACCTAACCGCACTCACAGAAAGCGAAAAACTAGGCGCGTTGTTGTTTTTTCAACTCCCTGCTGACGGCGGCGCTGGCTGTTCAGCTTGTCACAGTGGCACATTATTCAGTGATGAAATGCATCACACGGTCGCTTTCCCTCAAATCGGTACGGGTATCGGAGCTGGAGAGAATATCGACGACGATATAGGCCGAGGCGCAATAACGGGCTTAGAGCAACAAAACTACCAGTTCCGTACACCTAGCTTGCTTAACATTGCGCAAACCGCCCCTTATGGTCATGCCGGAACTTATCCGACATTAGAGAGAGTACTTGATCATTATAATAACCCGCAACGCAGCGCGAGTAATTATGCTAATAATCAAGATTGGTGTCAGCTTCGCCAATTTAGCAATATCGCCAACTGCCAGCTGCTTTATCCCAATGCGGTTACAAATACGCAAGCCGCAATAAACCAATTAAACCAAGCACGCGCCGCTGGAACATCTAGGCTTGCGCCTAGCAACCTTAATAACCAAGAAATGACGCAACTGGTGTCGTTTTTAGAAAGCTTAACCGATCCCTGCATTGAAGACCGAGTATGCATGTCACCTTGGATAGCCGATGCCATAACCGACAACCCTGATGGCAACGTATTGGTTGCTATCGATATAAACGCAGAAGAACTTTAGTCTAGTGACATTAGAAAATAGCCACATAAATAAAGTAGCTAATAATGAACATCTGCCTGGAATGCGATACATCGAGTTTTTGCTGCTGACCACACGGCAAATGCTCGATGTTTTTCAGCGCCAATTATCAGTAAAACAATAGCCGAAAATACCATTAAGCCACCAAGTACCGTATTGATCAAAACGGCACGGATCTATGGCGCATGATAAATAAAGCTCACACCAAACTACAATCGGCTTAATATTTCAAAAATATGAAAATATGTTTGCTGACTAAAGTGAAAAATGGCACGAGAGAATGCTGATGGACTTTTTATCATCAACAAACTTAGTACCATCATCAAGGCGAAAATAACAATAAAAATCATCAGTAAATTTATCGATATTTTATTTTAAGCTTAATGGTAATAATTGCCCTTTGGCGGTGCACCAAATAAGCTCATCGCTGCTTGCATGGTTTCTTGCGGATAATTAGTAATGGCAAGTTGATGATCTTCAATGCTTTCCCAACGCTCAATAACCATAAACTGATCTGAATGCTCATGATGCTTTAATAGTTCACAAGCAAGGCAACCATTCGCACCGGCGATATAAGGCACTAAGGTTTGTAAAAAGCTAAAAAGTTCAGCTGACTTGCCAGTGGCTGCGGTAAATTCATTAACACGTACTATGCTCATATTAACCTCTTTAAATTTTAATGCGGATCATTAATAACATCAGAACAAGGCTATTAATCTTGGTGAATACGTTCTGTTGATGCTGGGTATTTCTTGAGTGATTCACCCTTTCTTGTAGGTCGAGACGTAAAGTCACCCTGACAATTTGGGCAAACACCTTGATAAACCTCGATAGCGCAATCTTGACAAAAAGTGCACTCAAACGAGCAGAACACGGCATTTTTTGCATCCGCTGGCAAATCTTTATCGCAACATTGGCAATTAGGATGAAGAATTAACATTATATACCTCTATTTTTATCGATATCCACATCTCGTTGCAGCGCTTCTAATGCGTCAACTATGGTTAAAAATTTTTGGCCAAACTCAGTCACGTGGTATTCAACTCGCGGCGGTAATTCATTAAAGCTGATCCGCTCTAAAATACCAAATTCAATGTTCTTTTTTAAACAAACATTTAATACTTTGGTAGTTAGGCCTTCAACGTTGCGCACCATTTCTCCGGGCCGATTAATACCGACAGACAACAATTGATAAACCGTTAACGACCATTTACAGCCGTATATCGTCTCAACCATGCGGGCACTATTTAAAGGTGGTGTTTTTCTTAAAATTATTTTTTCATTAGTATTCATAAAGATGTACCAAAAAGTGCCTACCCCACTAGTTTGTGCCTACTTTTCAACAAGCTGATTTACTCGCTAAGCTGTCATCACTTTAGCAAGTGCAAACAACAATTTGGAGAAAAATATGCGTATTTCAAAAAACAATTTAGCGATTATTATTGGTGGCTCAAGTGGCATGGGTTTAGCAACGGCCCAACAACTAGCTGCAAAGGGCACTGACCTTATTATCGTCGGTCGCGACATTGATAAGCTCAAAGCCGTTAAAGCTGAGCTTTCGTTACTAACCCAGGTAGAAACTTTTTCGGTAGATTTATACAGCCAATCGCAAGTCGATGAATTAAATCAGTATATTATAAGCCTTGAACGACACATTAATTACTTAGTTAACGCTGCTGGTTACTTTAAACCAACCAAATTTTTGCAGCATAACCATGCTGTTTATGACCAATACATGGAGCTAAATCGAGCGACATTTTTTATCTCGCAAGCCGTAGCTAAAAATATGATCGAACACCGCGCTGGCGCCATCGTCAACATTGGCTCTATGTGGGCTAAACAAGCCATAAAAGCCACACCATCTTCGGCATATTCAATGGCAAAAGCCGGCTTACACTCACTCACCCAACATATGGCAATGGAACTCGCCGAATATAACATCCGGGTTAATGCGGTTGCGCCAGCAGTTGTAAAAACACCGATATATCAGTCATTTATTGAACCAGAAGATATTGATAGTGCACTTGCGGGTTTCGATGCCTTTCACCCGATTGGCCGAATTGGCCATGCTGATGATATTGCTAATACAGTGAACTTTTTATTAAGTGAACAAGCCGATTGGGTCACGGGGGCAATTTGGGATCATGACGGCGGTGTAATGGCAGGCAGAAATTAAGTAGCTTGCATCAGCCATTAATACATTACACTTACGCTATTTTGCTGGTATATCATGCCAGCAAAGCTAATGCTATTTCAAGCGACTAGGCTCAAAGGTTGAATAACGAGGTAACTCCGCATCCATATCTTCCCAATTCGCTTTTGAGTCAACAAAATTATGTGACAGTGGTCGCGCTGATATATCACTATCAAATATCCCTAGGCGTATTCTAATTCTGGCCTTATCTTCATCATTACTACTGAACACAGGGCTGCCGCAATATTGACAAAAATAGCGTGTTCTACCCGGTTTAAACGAAAAACTGGTTAATGACTTTTCGCCTTGTTTTATTTCAAAATCAGTACTATTCACAAAACCATTGGTGGCGTAAGCCGTACCTGAGTTTTTTCTACATAGCGAACAATGACAATGGATAATATCGCTAATTTCACCCTTAACGGCAATCACGACTTCACCGCACAAACACTTTCCTGAATACATTTTTACACCGTTTTCTATAGCGCTACGACGAGCCACTAGATAATTGTTTTACCATATAATATTTGCAACCAGTTTTAGGATAACCCTGCTGCGTCCATTGCACTTGATAACCATGTTTTTCATAGAATGGCATGGCTTGAAAATTCAACGTATCCAGTAACGCTTTGTTGCAACCTCTAGCCTGTGCGGCTAATTCCATTTTTGTTAATAATTTGCTGCCAACATCTTGTCCGCGCAAACTTTCAGCTACCCATAAGGTGTTAATCATCAACCAATCACCAAATGTTCGCCCAGCAGCACCTGCGATAATGTCACCGTTTTCATCGCTTAATTTTACCGCTAATGCTTTGCGTTCACTCACTTCCCAGTGAGCCCAATTAAACTCAGCAATTTTTTCATCTAAAAATGACACCAACTGCGCATCGGGGTTTTCTAGCACTTCAATATTCACGATAAATCCTATAACTTTTTTAGCTTACTACGCTGAGTATAGCGAGTTGCGAATCGCTTAATTTAGCTGAAAACAACGCTAAGTGATACCAGAAAATAACCTGTAACCTGAGTTTTAATTGGCTAATTAAAAGAGACAAAACAACATTCTGCTAACGACATAATCACAGCATAAACCGAGTAATTAGCGCATCGGCCTGAAGGTATAATGATATATTTTCAGTTATCTACTGCGGGCTTCTAGCCCTTTTCTGACTTTTCTATCAAACGCTTATAAACGCCTTCTATATTTAGAGGTAGCCACTCATCATATTGCTTAAAATCATTATAAGTATCTAATTTAATACTTTGCTTTAACTCATCTAGGCTTTTTCCAAAATGAATACCATCGACAACAGCCCCGTAAAGATCTTCAATATAATTCAGGTACCGCTTAACATCGGCTTTATTACCGATATCAGCATGACCGCCAACAAAAACATCAAAATCAAGTTCAAGCAACTGCTGGGTAGACTTGATAATACCTTGAATATCATAACGCCAGAGTTTCCGCCAAGGCATTCGCCCTACCACGACCCAGTCAACAACAAACAATAACTTTTCCGGTTTAAACAGCATACTGATAGAGCCACGACCGTCATTGGCGCCATGATATCGAAGCTCAACGGTGTGACGACCAAGAGTTATGGTCATATTATCTTTAAATGTGGTATCAGGGAGCACGGTATTCAACTTCATAAGCTGAATATCCTGTTTTGCTAATTCATGTGCGATAAATGTTGTTTCAGGGCTTTTAAACACCTCTGCGCCATAGATGTGATCACTATGGTTGTGGCTATAAACAACATACTTGATAGGCACGTCGAAACGTTTTTTGAGTGCTTTTTTTAGCCATTTTGCCGCACTCTCGTTTAGCGGATCGGTTAGCAATATCCCCTGTTCAGTCACCAAGAATACCGAACGATGTCTCCCATCTAAAAACCGGTAAACATCTCCTTTTACATGTTCAATGTTATAGTCATTAGCCAACGTAGCTAAACTAGATAAAGCAAAAATCACCATAAGTAGCATGGAAGCTAACGACTTATATCTCGAAACTATCTTCATAAATCCGTCCGGTTTTAATCGCTATTTACTAAAAAGCACCAATGCCCTAATCATAGGCGAAAATTGTCTGCTAAAATCAGCGAGGCATAGACAATAGCCAACTTATGTGGACTCCCTCTTGAACAGCTTGCTATGAACAATTATCGCAATGAATAAAAAATAAAATAATTAACTCTGCCGCACTTATAGCTGCTAATTGAATAATAATGGCAAGCATTAAACCAATACCCGCCTGTGCATCTGGTTCTACTCCAAATAGTAACCCTGGAACTACAAGAAAAACAATAATGGCGGGTATAATTCGAATGACGGCTAATTTAACTGTGCTGTAGTTTTTATTGCTCGAAAAGTAATATAGAACTACATATGGAGATAATAAAAGCGCTAAACCAGTGGCCCCTGCATGCCAATATTCAATAGCGATAGCAAAAAATGAAAAAACAGCTAAAAGCTTGATCGCATCATTAATCTTGAGATGACTCATTGGTATTCCTTTACACATAATGTCCGAGTATGAGGCAAAAAATTGTTGGCTAGAATGTTGAGGGAAAAACACAAAACGGTAATTCTTCCATGCTTAACTGCTTTTTATTCTGCAACTTCTATTGCTATATTATTATAAATTCCAGAGCTTTTAAATCTTGACCAAACATCCTGATACAAAGCTGATTGTGGATTAAAATAATCCTCAACTAATAACGCTAATTCAGCTGTGAGACTAGTGAAAGAAATGCTCAATTAACAGTGGCTATCCTATTGATTGCTTGAAATGATTAGCGATGATTTTTTACAATTTTTCCCAGTATCTTTGCATCTCAAAATATAAAAATGATGCAGTCCACGTAATAAGAACAAGGCCCGTTAACGATTCAATACCCGTTAAGTGCTTGAGGTGCCCTGTGGGCTCAATATCACCAAAACCTACAGTCGTGAATACGGTAAAAGAAAAATAAGCGCAATCCATTAAGCTACCATCGAAATTGCCAGTAAGCTCCCCCCAACCATCTGATATATTCATAAAATAATAGCCTAATGCAAAAACCCAGATCTCTATTACATGCGCGATAAGGGCGCCGAAAACTCCAAATACAACTTTATATCGGTGCTTAATTTGCATTTTTGGCAAATACATCACTATACGAGATAAAAATTCATAATGTAGAATGACCACAATGGCCACCATTAAACTGTTAATTAAGAAGACATAGACCATTTTGGTTAACCTATTCTCGCTATTTACCTATATTTTCAACAACAATCTCGAAAGATCAACAGACCCTAGTGTAAACACCACCTCATTCCCTAACAAGCTTCGATGGCCTATTTCTGTTGATGCTGCTGGCTTAACCACCACTTCTCCATAATTCGGACATTTTTCTGATTCGATTTATAAAATAAATCAGCTAAGTCACCAACAAAAGGAATAATCCCTAATAGAAAATCTATCGCAATATTTTTTACCATACTGACTCTAAGTGCTCGTGGTACCTGCATACTTTTAGCCATACCAACAATGGTAAAGGATGTACCTACCATGATCAGGTCGCCTACAACGGGAATGAGTCCAACCAAAAAATCTAAACCTAAGCGAATACCTAACAGTGGAATGCGTATTTTGGAATCAGTTAGATTCGCCAATTTCTGTGCTTTTAAAAGCGCCTTAGGTGCTTGAGCCATATCGTTCATTTTTCTACTCCATTGTTTATACCCAAACTACTTTAAGATGCAGTTTCAGAGATCGTGCTAAAGGTCATAAATTTTACCTATAATGGTGAGCAACGGAATAGTCATCGCTTAAAATATTATTGCTACCAAAGTATTTCTCCAATACTTTGCTTAAGTAACCACTAAAAAGTGTCTTGCACTGCCTGTTCGTAAACCTTGTTCAGCTCCTAATAAATCAGCAATATTGACTGATGGTAATTCATCAGCACTTAATAAACCTACTCATTGAAAACGAAATAAAATGCTGAACATCGTCACTCGTTAATACACCGGAGAAGTACTTCTATAAATAGTTACTTTTGTTGCAATTCAACGTTGATACTAAAACTATTTATTGCGACGAAGTGTTACTAATAATTGTGTAACCTCTGCTCGACCAGACCAAGCACGCCAAAATGCAGCTAGCGCTATAGCAGAAGCAACAGCTAGCATTAACCACTCTTTGTGAACGAGGTGCGTTCCAATAGCACCGAGCATAAGAAACGCTAGGCATAGAGAAGCGAATGAAGATAGTCGAGGAATAAGTAATCCTATGGCGCCAACAAATTCGACTACACCAGTGAAATACATAAATTCAATTGGGTATCCCCAACGTGCAAAGGCTTCAATTTCGAATGGCAACGACAATAATTTAGCACCGCCCGAAGCGAAGAAAATTAACGCGATAATATAGTTTAAAATACGAGTGCTCATTTATAACCCTAATAAGAGGCTAAAGTTACAGGCGCTGTGAATATAAATTTTATCCATCATTTTCCATTCTGGAGAAATTATACAGCCTCAACGCCACGTTAAGCGGAAAAGATTGTTGGCTAAAATTGTGAACGGAGTGAAACAGCCAACTGTTTTTTTTCCGTTTGAACGCCTTGTACTTTATCGTTGAACCAAACTGAACCAGTTACCAGAGTTGTCTAAGCCCATAGCTTCGACGCCATATAGCTGCTCTGTAGGAGGCTGGATAAACTTCACATCTTTAGCTACAAGCTCTTCGTACGTTTTTTGGCAATTTCCAGTCTCGAAAACACCGGCTCCAAATGCGCCTTCTTCGATTAAACTTCGTATTTTTTCGGCAGCGTCTTTGGTGAACATCGGTCCTTCTTTTGGCTCTGCCAACACTAGTTGAGTTTGTGGTTTAGATTTTGGGTATACCGTTAGCCACCGAAAATCTCCTTCAATTTTCATATCATCACCGACTTCAAAACCCAGCTTGTTTTTATAAAAATCGAGCGCTTCTTCCTGATTAAGTACGTATATTGTTGTATGTGCTATGGATGTTATCATCGACATATTTCCTGTTGTTAATTAATCTTTATCATATAGAAATAATCAAAACGGTGTTTCTCCAATATTGCTCAATTAGCCAATTTCCCTAAAAAATTATATGCATAACATGCCGGTATAACTTGCGATGGAAAACGGTACGCTTCACCAGACAAAGCCCAAAGCTTACGACGATATACAGTAGGTGCAACACCAACTTGCCTTAAAAACAATGAAGAAAAGCTACCAAGACTTGTGTAACCGACTTGCTCGCAAATTTCTGAGACACTAAAATCCCCCGTAATAAGCATTTTTTTAGCTTGTTCGACTCTAAGCCGAATCAAAAATTCGTTAGGTGTTTCTCCATAAGTATCCTTAAAAACACGTAAAAAGTGATAAGGAGACATGTAAGAGCACTTTGCTATACCTGATAAGCTGAGAGGTGCTTGATAATTATTAGCAATATAATCCCTACCAATATTTAATCTTTCAAATTTATAGCTCGTAGCCATAAGATATCTTCCTTGAGCCACTTAAAATATAATGCTTTGCTAAGCGGCTAAAAATTGTTGGCCAAAATTTGCGAAAAACGAGCGCAGCAAACTGTGATTTGTCCGACTTGAAAGCCCTTGTTATGCATTTTCATCAATTTCTCTCAAATACACTGGATAATCATTCGCAGGTGGTATTGCCGGGACTTGATACATTAAATCACCAACAAAACCTCTGTGGTAGGTTGAGTGGTTTACAACATGAATAATCATGTCTGCACGTGACATAGCTCCCTCACCACCGCCTACGAATTGAAACTTGACTACTTCAGATAGTCTTTCATCTGATACTTTATTGGCATAATCGACATACCACTTATCCATGACCCTTTGTAGCCTCCATAGATCTTCAAGTGGTGGATGGCTATCCGTGTTACGCTCAGTATAGTTATGGGTATTTCCGAGAATATGTGCTTTAAAAATATCGTCAATCACGTAAACATGATTAAGAGTGTGAACCATATTGCCAAAGCGAGTTTGTCGCTTTTTCGTGGCCTCTCCCTCTGGAAGCTCGTGAACTCCTGAAAAGGTTAATTCATTTGCCCATGCTTTGTATTTTGTGAGGGTCTGAATCGTTTCAGATAGCTTCATAGTACTCTCGAGTTTGAATCATTATATGCATAACAACTTAATCAGAGGACACTTTCCTTTTTCCTACCAAAAAGTTTCCACCTTATTTAATTTACCTATTAATAACAAATCCCTATAGCCTTTACCAGCGCTTATTTTTCTGGTTTTATGTTAAGACGATGAGATGGAAAATGGGGAAAGTTGTCTCATTACATGACTTGGCAGAAATGTGTACTTTCAGAAATAAAAAACCCGGATAAATCCGGGCTTTTGCAAATAAAGCTTTAATAAAGTCTATTTTTCAAAATAGAATTTTTCACGCTTGTTATCATAGTTGCCCACTTCATTCATGGTGTCGGCGTTATATAAACGGCCATTCACCATGGTATAAACCACTCTGTCAGATAAGCGAATATTTTCACTCACATCACCGTCAATAACTAATATATCAGCCAACTTTCCGACTTTCAGTGAACCTAACTGGCTGTCTAAACCTAAGGTATGTGCCGAAGACATTGTTGCGGTGCGAATAGCTTCCAATGGCGACATGCCACCTTGTGCCATCATCCACATTTCCCAATGCATCGCTAAACCTTCACGTTGCCCGTGACCACCAGCGTTAACCACAACACCTAAATCTTGTAGCTCTTTCGCGACTTTAGCGACATTAATGTGGTTGTAATGATGATGCGGCGCTTTCGTACGACGCATTGAGCGTGGATCTAAAAACTCACTAGGTACATATTTGCTCAACCGCGGATGTTGCCATACATCGGTCGTTTCATACCAAAAGTGCTCACCTGAAATACCACCGTAGGCTACGCCCATCGTCGGCGTGTAAGCCATTTCAGATTGTGACCATAGTTGTTTGATGTCGTCATAAATTTTAGCAGTCGATATTGAATGCTCTAATGTTGTATGACCATCAATAATCATCGATAAGTTATGTTGCAGCAGTGAGCCACCTTCTGGCACCACTAATATTTCGGCTTCACGTGCGGCTTGTACCATTTGTTGGCGTTGATTGCGGCGCGGTTGGTTATAGCTTTTAACACTAAACACCCCGGCTTTTTTCAAGCGTTCAATATGAAATTTAGCATCGTCTAAGCTATCAACGTGTGAGGTATAACCTGCCGCTGTCGCGCCGTACAAAATACTACCGGTTGAGAATAAACGCGGCGCGACAATATCACCGGCTTTTTGCAATTCGCTAGCAGCAAAAAATTCGGTAGTGTCGTTTGATGGATCGTGAATAGTAGTAACACCTAGCGCTAAGCCAGCGTAGTTTTTCCAGTTTTGCTGTGGAATAATTTCATTGCTACCTTGCGGGCCATGAGCATGGGCATCAATTAGGCCGGGCATAATAGACTTACCCGTAATATCAATCACTTTAGCGTCTGACGGAATATCTACCTGCCCTTGTTGGCCAACGGCAATAATTTTATTGCCTTCAACCACCACTACACCATTTTCAATGATTTGCTCAGCTTCCATGGTGATAACTTTACCACCAACAAAGGCAACACGGCCTGACGGTTTATCGGCTTTTTCTTGATAGCCTAAGTAAGTTTTTAGAGGCTCTTTTTCTGAGCTTTCTGACGCTTGTTCATCTGTTTTGCTCGCCGTTTTTTCAGTGCTTATATCGAATAAACCTGCGACACTGGCTTGGTATAAATCAGGTCCTAAACTCCAGTACAGTTCATTCGATTGACCATTCCAGTTAATACTCTCACCAGCACGAACCGATAGTTTTTTCACCGGTAAGTTTTTCGCTGACGGACCAATATCAATCACCTGACCACGTTCAACAAACGGCGTTACAAATACTTTAAAACGTTCGGCAAACGCTAAATATTTACCGTCAGGTGACACTTTATATTCGGTTGCAAACTTACCTTGATAAAGCGCTTGTTCTTTCTCTGCTGATGAATTGTCTAAACTAATTTTCATCAATTGTGGCGTTTCGCCATTACGTAAAACGTAAATACGATCGTTTTTAGCACCAAAGTGCGGGAACTCGCCCGATTCAGTCACTAATTTTGGTGTGCCATTTTTAACGTTAACGGTATAAATACCAGGATTTAAACCCCAGGTTGGGTCGGTAATATAACCACCTGATGCTTTACGAAATACCACGCTTTTACCGTCAGGTGAAAAGCTGGGTTCAATATACTTTCCAGGCTCATTGGTTAAGACACGGCTCTTGCCACCACGGACAGATACCATGCGAATTTCACCCAGTTTGTTATCATCCCAAGTGCTATAAACCACGTACTTTCCGTCGCGAGAAAAGCTAGGGTTCAATTCAAAATGTGCTTTTTGCTTAGTCAAGCGTTTGGCTTTACCTTTAGCCTTACCGTCAGCAATGGTGCGAAGGTAAATATGGCCCATTGATTCATAAACAACTTTTCGCCCGTCGGGTGATATTTCAACATCACGCAGCATTTTTACGTCAAAATTATCTTGGTCAATATCTTGTTGGAAGCGCAAAGCGGTTTGAATTTTTTTCTCGGTTTTCACATGAAAAGGAATAACCGTTGCTGTTTTGCTTTCAAGATCAAGTTTATTAATTTGACCACCTGACCAAAACACCATACCTTCGCTGTTTGGCAACCAAGCCATGTTCGGGTAAACACCGTGAATAGCCCATGTTTCTTGCATATCGCGATCTAAGTTTTCAAAAACCAAGGTGTCTTTACCGCTTTTTAAGTCGTGTAAATATAAATTAGATTGGAAGTCGTCACGGCTAATATAAGCCAAGTACTGACCATCAGGTGACGGTACAGGGCGTATTGCCCCACCTTTACCAGAAACCACGACTTTAATTTCGCCAGTTTCAAGCGCTAGGCGTTTTATTTTATAAATGCCTTTTTCCGAATCTTTGCTGTAATGAAAGGTTTTACCTGGCGTTGCATCTTGTGAGAAGTAAACATATTTACCGTCGTGGGAAAATGCCGGTTCGCCTAAATCTTTTTGCTCGTTAGGTCGTTTGGTTAGCATTACGCCATTACCACCGGTTTTGTGGTACATCCATACTTCGCCAGCACCCAGAGAGCGAGAACCGGTAAAGTGTTTACGACCAACAAGGTAATTACCATCTGGTGACCAAGCAGGGCTGTTTAATAAACGAAAGGTTTCAGCACTCACTGCTTTACCTGCGCTACCATCGGCATTCATAATCCAGAGGTTATCACCACCATCTTCATCTGAGGTAAATGCTATGTGCTTACCATCTGGGCTGAAACGTGGTTGCATTTGCCAAGCAATATCGGTCATTAACGCGGTTGCTTCGCCACCTTCAACGGGTAGCGTATAAATATCGCCTAATAAATCAAATACTAAAGTTTTACCGTCCGGACTAATGTCGACATTCATCCAAGTACCTTGGCGAACATCAATTTTTGCCGTGGTAAATTCGCCTTGAGGGCTATTTACCGACCACTTTTCAGCTTTAGCTTTGTCTGTTACTTTAGTGGCGCTATCTTCAGCAAAGGCTTGCTGACTGGTGCCCAACACTAAGGCAATGCTGAGTGCTAGCGAGGATATTCTGGAAGTAAATTTCGACATTCTATTTAACCTAAATAGTTATTTTTATTACCCCCTACTACAACACATCAGCATAGAAAATTTAAGCCTAATGCGATAAATGGGTAATATTTGCCGTTCAGCAGCCAATTGTTAGCTGCTGGTAAATATAAATACCAATAATTGCAGAAGATGAGAAAAATTAGACAATTTTTTATTTTTCAGTATGGTAGATAGATATAACGATAATAAAAAAAGGATGACTATTTGTGGAAAGATTAAAAGAAGCACAAGCAAGTTTGATTGCCACTTACTCACTCTATAACGCCGCAAGTGAAAAAAAATTGCCGGCGATTGATGTTGATGATAACGATACCCTGAAGGCGTTATTAGAGGTTATTCAAAACCGCGAAGCTATTGCTTACGTGCAAAAAGTTAAAAAAACTATTCCGACTGAAGTCACTGAACTTAAGCGCTTACTTGCTGATGTAATGCTGTTGCTTGACGGTGTTGATATTAAGGCCATCAAAGCCAAAAATAAACTAGCGACTAATATTGATTAAATTAGGGGCTGTTGATCTTGGTTTATATTATTAAACAAAAATAAACTAGCCCCTAACATGAAGCTCGATTAATAAACCTTAAAGTAATGCATTAATCGTGCTTCGCAACTATTTAACTCATTTTATTTTTGTCACTAGGAAATGCTTGATAACCCCAGCGCGGCATAATGCTTTGGGCAATATTTAAATGGTCGAGCAAACGTCCTACCATAAAATCAATCAAATCGTTTATCGATTCTGGCTGATGATAAAAACCCGGTGCAGCTGGCATAATGGTGACGCCAATTTGTGACAGCGACAACATGTTTTGCAAGTGAATAGTTGAAAATGGTGTTTCACGTGGTACTAAAATCAATTGGCCACGCTCTTTTATCACCACATCAGCAGCACGTTCAATTAAATTGTCACTCATACCTTGGCTAATAGCCGCTAACGTACCGGTTGAGCATGGGCACACCACCATAGTTTTAGGTGCTGCCGAGCCAGATGCAACAGGCGAAAACCATTGCTCTTTACCAAAAACGACAATTTGTTCAGGCTTAGCATTAAACTTTTCAGTAAAAAACTGGCTAGCGGCGTCTGGTGAACTGGGTAATTTCAAGCCCACTTCAGTGTCAAATACTACCCGCGCAGCACTAGAGCATAATAGAAATACTTGATAATTAGCTGCCACCAAACACTCTAATAAGCGTAACGCGTAGGCTGAGCCGGAAGCGCCAGTAATCGCTAAAGTTATTTTCTGCTCAAACTCACGACTATTATTAATTGTTCCTGCTTGATTATTCACACACTCACCTTAAAGAATTAAGCAACATTTGCTATACAACATGATTATACTGACTGACCGAATAAATTGATCATTTAACGATAAAATTATAGCTCAGTGAGCGCTGATAATAGCTTGTCATGAATACCACCAAAACCACCGTTGCTCATAACCACCAAGGTATCGCCCGCTTGTGACTTTTCGACAATATCAGCCACCAGTTGAGCAATATCTTGGCTAACAAAGCAGGGCTGAATACAATCGGCAATCAGGGCATCAACCGACCACTTAACTTGGTCACCTTGATAGACAAAAACCAGATCAGCGTCGGCTAGCGATTTTGCTAAGGTATCTTTATGCACGCCTGATTTCATGGTGTTCGAACGTGGCTCTAATATGGCAATAACACGTTTACTACCGACATTAGCCCTTACACCCGCTAAGGTTTTCGCTATCGCGGTAGGGTGATGGGCAAAATCGTCAAATACTCGCACCTGATTGACTTCACCTTTGAGCTCAAATCGACGTTTGGTATTAACAAACGTTGCTAAGGCTTCAATAGCAACCGCTGTCGGTACGCCCGCATGTCGAGCTGCCGCTATCGCCATTAAACCATTATCAATATTAAAATCACCAATTAAACCCCAGCTAACTTTGCCTTGAATCTTGCCAGCAAAACTAACAATAAACTCGCTACCGTCAGCAACACACTTGTCGGCATGCCAACCTAGCAATTTGTTATTTTCGCCAACACTGTATTCTGTTGGTGTCCAACAGCCCATTGCTAAGGTTTCAGTGATCGCTTGCTCATTTTTAGGAGACAGTACTAAGCCGTTGCTAGGTACCATACGAATAAGGTGATGAAATTGTCGTTGAATATCACCGATGTCATTGAAAATATCGGCATGATCAAATTCCATATTATTGATCACTAAGGTATTGGGACGATAATGCACGAACTTAGAACGTTTATCGAAAAATGCCGTGTCGTATTCATCGGCTTCAATAACAAAAAACGGGGCGTTACCTAAACGCGCAGAGCAGTCAAAATTTTGCGGTACACCGCCAATTAAAAAACCGGGCTCCATACCGGCATACTGCAATATCCACGTCAGCATTGAGCTCGTGGTGGTTTTACCATGCGTACCCGAAACCGCAAGTACCCATCGGTCCTTTAAAACATTATCTAATAACCATTGCGGGCCTGAGGTATAAGGAATTTTACGGTCTAGCACATGTTCAACCATGACATTACCACGAGCCATGGCATTACCGACAATGATTAAGTCTGGCTCATCAGCTAAATGCTCAACTAAATAACCTTGTTTTAATTCGATACCTAATTGTTCTAACTGCGTGCTCATGGGCGGATAAACATTTGCGTCGCAACCGGATACACGAAAGCCCATTTGCTTGGCAATGGCGGCAATACCGCCCATAAAGGTGCCACAAATACCTAATATATGAAGATGCATAACAGCCTATTTAGATAGCTCTTACACTGCAAATGCGAGCTTGAGCTAAGGTTTAAATCAGAATGCGCTCAATATACCTTAATCTAGCAAAAATACATATTGCAAAATCGAGGCATTTTGCCCACTATCAGGGCAGTTATTCCAAGTCTAATAATATCAACCTTGTCAGCTAAGTAAGCAATTAACGACATTATCGCGAGTTGATAGCAACCTAATTAACATTTGAGGCAATTCATGAGTCAGGCTACGCTGCAAAATATTACCGTTTATCCGATAAAGTCGAGTGCAGGCATTGAGTTATCCAATAGTTGGGTAGAAGAATTCGGCCTAGCGTTTGATCGTCGTTTTGTGGTCGCCAGCCCTGAAGGTGAATTTTTTACTGCCCGCACGCAACCGACGTTATGTTTAATTCAAGCCAGTTTAACCGCTGCGGGTATAATCATTAACGCACCGAAGATGCCAACATTAGTGATTGATTACAATCAGCTGAGCCCGAATTATGTTGATGTACAAGTTTGGAACGATACGATAAGTGCACAACAATGCGTAGACAGCATCAACCAATGGTTTAGCCGTTTCCTTCAACAGCCCTGCCAATTACTATTTTTCGGTGCTGAGTCACAACGTTTTGTTAAAAACAAAAATAGCCAAGTTGGCTTTGCCGATGGTTATCCTTTATTACTTATTTCACAAGCGTCGCTTGATGATTTAAACAGCCACTATCCGGCTAATGCTCGCAGCATTCCCATGTCACAATTTAGGCCCAATATTGTGGTGAATGATTGTGACGCCTTTACTGAAGATACTTGGCAAAAAATCCGCATTGGCACAGTAGAGTTTGAAGTAACTAAGCCTTGTACCCGTTGTATTTTTACCACCATTAACCCTCAAACTGCGGAACAAGACCATCAACAAGAACCGTTAAAAACATTAAAAAATTATCGTCAATTAGCTAATGGCGATATTTTATTTGGCCAAAATTTAGTCGCGCTTAATCAAGGACAAATTAAACGCGGTGATAAACTCGAAGTATTAAGATACCAAGACGCTCCGGTATTTTCTTTGCCGAAAAAGTCAGTAACAACTCCCGAACATAGTGAGTTCAGTAACAAAGCAAAAGCAGCCCAATTACAACCGATTAAGAAAAAGAAGCCACTATTAACTTTTAGTCGCTTTAATAAAAGCGTTACGGGTAACAACACTGAAACCTTACTTGAGCAAGGCGAAGCTGCGGGTTTGGTATTACCTTATTCTTGCCGCGCCGGTATGTGTGGTAGTTGTAAAGTTATACTCGAACAAGGTCAAGTCACAAAAACTTGTCAAGACGGCTTATCCGATGAAGAACAACAACAAGGCTATATTTTAACTTGCTGCAGTACGCCATTAACTGATGTGGTGATTAGGCATCCTGAACGTAAACGTCGCAATAGCAGCATTGATTAAATAAGGCAAAGTCATGAAGTTGAACTGTGATTTAGGTGAGTTTAAAGATAATAATGACGCCGATATTATGCCCTTAATTGATATGGCTAATATTGCCTGTGGCTTTCATGGTTCAGATCCGCTGACCATCAAAAACACCGTTAAACTCGCCCATCAGCATCAAGTCATTATTGGCGCGCATCCTAGCTACCCTGATGTCGAAAATTTTGGCCGTCAGTCTATGCAACTAACCTCAAGCGACTTGATGGCAAATGTGCAATATCAAATCGGGGCCTTACAAGCACTTTGCAGCGCAGAAAATACCCAAGTTCATTATGTTAAGCCGCATGGTGCACTTTACAACGATATGATGAAAGACCTAAATTTGTTTACTGGGATTTGTGCTGCCATTGCCCAGTTGAATCAACGCAGTCATCAGCCTTTATCGTTAATGATTCAGGCACTCACCAACAGTGGACCATTTGAGCAGATAGCGAAGCAGTACCAGATCCATCTCTACTTCGAAGCTTTTGCTGATCGCGCCTATTTAGATAACGGCTTGTTAGTTCCACGTAGTGAAACCGGTGCGGTATTAACCAACAACCACGATGTGGTTAATCGTTGCCAGGATATACTGCAACAAAAGCCTTTACTCAGCGCAAACCAAAAGCCTTTGCAGTTTCATATTGATGCCTTATGCGTGCATGGCGACACACCCAATGCGTTAGGCATGATTAAAGCCTTGCGAGCGACGATCAATGCAGATAAATAAGCTTTAACACCATGGCAGACAAGTTAGCACACTTTCAAGCAAGTTTTTGCCTTGATATTGTCGCAGAGAACGCCTTACTGCTCAGTTGGCGAAGCGAAATTTCAACTGCGCAACACAATGAAATCATTGCGCTACAAACCGTCATTGAACAACAACTCGGTGAGTTAATCATAGAAACCATTGCCAGCTATCATTGCTTGATGGTCTATTTTAATCATCAAGTTATTACGAGTGCTGATATTATTGAGCAGATTAAGCAACTTGCTCAATATCATCAGCAAAACAACAAGCTAACGGATTACATCCCAGCTGCTGATTGTATTGAGATACCGGTTTACTACGATACTGAGCAAAAATGGGATCTGGCGGAAGTGGCACATCAGTGCAACATGTCAAACGACGAAGTGATCAAACAGCATAGCAGTACTATTTATCGTGGCTTTGCCTTGGGTTTTACGCCGGGATTTTGTTATTTAGCTAGCTTGCCCAACATTTTACATTTACCTCGAAAGTCCTCACCACGCACCCAAGTTCCCAAAGGTGCAGTGGCTATTGCCGAGCAACAAACAGCGGTTTATCCGAACCAAAGTCCCGGTGGCTGGCATATTATCGGCCAAACACCATTGCCTATGTATAGCACTAAAAATGGCCAGTTTAATGCCAAGATTAATGTCGGACAAAATGTAAAATTTTATGCTATTTCAAAAGCTGAATTTATTGTTATGCAACAAGGCTTATCAGTATGAGTCAGCATTATATTGAGATCATTAACATCAATGGTCAGGCGAGTATTCAAGATCTGGGGCGATTAAATGCCCAACACTTAGGCTTTACTGCCAGTGGCGCTGCTGATGAGTTTGCGTTTTTGACTGCTAATCAACTGATTGCAGATCATCACAATATTACTGATCCGGATAAGCGCCAACGTAACTGTGCGGCAATAGAAATCACCTTAGGACAAATAAGTTTTCGAGCCAATGCGGCTTGCATAATTGCCATAACCGGTGCTGACTGCGACGCTAAAATCAATAATATCACGATAAAAAACTGGCAATGCCACCAACTACAGACCAATGACATTATTGCTTTTGCCATGCCAATAAATGGCTTACATAGCTATTTAGCTGTCATGGCGGGTGTTACTTGCCAAGTAGAACAAAAGCCATGGTTAGGCAGCTTTGCCCAAACTCGTAATGAAATGGCGTTAGGCTTTACCGGCGCACCGTTAATCGCCGGTAGTAAATTATATTTTTCGTCACCAGCAAGCGGCTTAAAAAACCCTGTAGTGCCAGTAAAAGCCAACAAGCCAATAAGTTCACCAAAACGCTTCTACGCTCAGCACAAACTGACATTACGGGTAATGCCCAGTGCATTATTTTTACAAATGCCTATTGAGCTGCAACAGCGCTTTTTAGCCCACGAGTATATTATTTCAGCCGATAGTAACCGTATGGGTTACCGTCTCCACCTCAAAGCTGAACAAACCCGCTTGTTTGATCAAAGAATACTGGCCGAATCATTACGCAGTCGCTGTTTATTATCGATGCCCGTGACTTACGGCATGATCCAGTTTCCTGCCAACGAACAACCGATTATCTTAATGAAAGAACGACAAACCATGGGGGGATATCCGGTATTGGGCACTGTAATGCAAACCGATTTATTTCGTTTAAGCCAAATGCGTCCCGGGGAAAAGGTTAATTTTACGTTAATTAACCATCAACAGGCACAGCAACAATTACGCGCATTTTATCAAAGATTTTAATCTGCTTTAGCTTCATTTTCTTTATCACTGCGAATAATTTTCCGTCCGTACTGCTAAAAAAGTAGTGCTTTATTGTTCCAGATCAGCTTAGCGACATTATTCAGCCAATTTTTACTTTTTGTGTTTCTCATTCGACTCCAGTAGTGCTAATTTTAGCGCATTAAAAAATTACTCGTTTTTTGAACAGTTTGACAATCTACTCATTTATCGTCATTTAAGCTTAGCTTTTATGAACAGCTAAGCACGTCAGACTTAACCACTTGTAATTAAAATGAAATATAGCTTGTTCTGACAAATAATAATTAATAAAAAATGCCTTAAAACAATCCAATATTTCGACTAACGCTTACTATAGTTGATTAAAAATAAACGCTCTCAAAGTTTAAAACATTAAGGTTGATATTATGAAAACTAACATGAAATACACATCCCTCGCATTGCTCTCAGCATCACTTTTAAGTGCGCCATTCGCATTCGCAGAAGAAAGCTCTGTTGCATCAGGCGTTAAAAAAGCCCTATCTGAAAGCACAGTAAAACTTAGTTTCCGCGCGCGTTATGAAGGCGTAGATCAAGACGGTATTGATGACAATGCTAGCGCGTTAACATTAAAAAGCCGTATCACTGTCAATACCGGTAGCTTCGAAGGATTATCAGCAGGCGTTGAAGTGGATAATGTGACTGACCTTATCGATAACTACAATAGCACCCGCAATGGTGAAACCGATTACCCTGTAGTGGCTGATCCAACCGGTACTGATGTAAACCAATTTTTCTTAAAATACAGCGCTGATAGTTTTTCAGCTACGGCTGGTCGTCAACGTATTCTGCACAACAATCAACGTTTTGTTGGTGGTGTAGGTTGGAGACAAAACGAGCAAACTTATGATGGTTACCGCTTTCAAGTAACACCTGTGAACGGTTTCTCTGCAGATTATAGCTACGTATATAATATTAACCGTATTTTTGGTCCTGACGGCAGTAAAGCCGATTTACACGGACAATTTCATTTATTAAATACCGCTTACAAAATCAATAAAGAGCACAAAATAAACGCTTATGCTTACTTACTTGATTTTGATACCGCGGCATCTTCTTCAACTGACACTTACGGTTTAAGTTACAACGGTAATTTTGGTCCTGTTATGATTAACGCTGCATACGCAACACAAGGTGACGCTGGCGATAGTGCTAACGACTTTAGCGCTGATTACTACAATATTGAAGTCGGCACAAAAGTCAGCTCTGTGACATTACTAGCCGGTATCGAATCTTTAGGCAGTGACAACGGCGTTGGTTTCTCAACACCATTAGCAACCTTACATAAATTTCAAGGTTTTGCCGATAAGTTTTTAGCCACGCCAGGTCAAGGCATTGAAGACATTTACGTTACCGCTAAAACAACAGTAAGTGACATCAAGCTTTCTGCTACTTATCATGACCTATCTTCTGATGTTGATAGTATTGATTATGGTTCAGAAATTGATCTTTCAGCAGCTTACGCCGTTAACAAAAACGTCAGCGTTTTAGTTAAGTTCTCTAGCTACAATGCTGATGATTACGCTACTGACACTGACAAGCTTTGGTTGCAAGTTGCCGCTAACTTTTAGGCGCTAGCAATAACATAGAATACACAACCACTGATAGCTAAAGTGGGCAATAACTAGGGTTTAAGCGGCAACGTTTAAGCCCTTTTTTGTGGCGAAATCAAACCCATCAAAATGAGCAATTCAAGCACTAAGGGTAGAATGGAGAACAATAAAAGCTTAGAATGGCGGCCGCTTTACGATTTGCCCCACCGCAGGTGTTTTTTTGTTATTAATGATCGACAATTACGATTCTTTTACCTTTAATTTAGTGCACTATTTTCAAGCGCTTGGTCAAGAAGTTAAGGTATGTAGAAACGATGAAATCAGCTTAGCTGCTATTGCTGCATTAGCGCCGCATTATATTGTGATTTCCCCTGGCCCTTGCGATCCAGATGCTGCGGGTCTTTCGTTAGCTATTATTGAAAAGTTTAAGGGTCTGATCCCGATATTAGGTGTTTGTCTTGGGCATCAATGTATTGCCCAGCATTTCGGCGCCAAGGTTATTAAAGCTAAGAAAGTCATGCACGGAAAAACCAGTGCCATTTCGCATAATGAAAAAGGCTTATTTCAAGCGTTGAAAAAACCGCTAACGGTGACCCGATATCATTCATTAATTGTCGACGAAAATACCTTACCCGATGAACTAGAAATTACCGCTTGGCTCACCACTAATGGTCAGCAAGAAATTATGGCACTGCAACATAAGTCTTTAGCCATCGCAAGTGTACAATTTCATCCTGAATCTGTACTTACCGAACAAGGCCAGCAATTATTGCAAAACTTTATTGACCAATATTCAGATCAAATAGATGGTAATATTAGCTATGATTGATCTGCTATATTGAAATTTAGTGCTGAAAAGTTCAACAATACTCATGAAATGCGCTAATAGGTCGATAACTTAGCTAGCCATAAAACACTGTGAACGAATAACGAATACACAATAATGAAGTCCTGATGCAAATATTTGAAGATAATAAATTAGTCTCGCCCATCTATAGTCGCGCACTTAGCCTAACGATTAGTAAAGATTTTGCTGATCAAAAAAATGGCAAAATTTATGTTGCTAAACATCAAAACAGTGAACAACACAATCGTCGACGTGAGTTACTTGCAGTAGAAGAAGAAACAAACAAAAATAAGATTATTGAAGCACATGGACAAGAGCACTTTAAAACCCAAGTAATGAATAAGTTTTTTAGTCGCGTCACTGCACAAGTAAATAAAGAGTTCGATAATAAAGAAAATCTCTACACGAACGTCCTGAAAATAGAAGATGCCGCACCTTCTATTATGGAAATATTGGCAGTAAAAGCGGCCAGTATCAATCGCATCACACCATTAGCAAAAGCCTTACCTTGGCTTTGCACTGAATTAATCAACTTAGTCAATAAACCCCAATACCGTAAGCGCTCAGACGTACAAGTAACAGAGCCAAATTTAGCGTTAAGCTATGTCGGATTAGATAATCTGAAATTGGTTATGCCCACTTTTATGCTCAAGCATTGGCTACCGACTAGTACCGCGCCTTATCCCTTAATGAAAAGAAAACTGTGGAACGATAGTTTATCGATAGCGTTAGCTTCTCAACTTTTAGCAAAAGAACAAGGGTTAGATGAGTTCACAGCGTTTACCGCCGGTATGTTAAGTAATTTAGGTTTATTGGCTGTTACCAGGGGCTTTTTAAACACTTATAGTGAGCTTTATAAAGAAGAGCTGCGTGCTGCCTATGAAAATAAAGATAAAAGACTGCATGACGTTTTAGTAGGGTTTGATGTATCACCAGAATTATTGCTCGAACAACTTATCCAGCGTAGCAGTAAAGTAGCCGCTGATATGGTTGAGTTAATGCGCTTTGATCGTTTACAAATAACCGAAGTACTATTTGACCTTGCCTATGCTGTTAACATTAAACACATGTGTCCCATTGCTAAACTAGTCACTAAAGCCAAAGCTTACATCGCATTTAGAAGCTTAGCTAAAGAAGATCTTATCAGCACAGAAGAGGCTAAAATATTACTCACCGCCGGCCAATTAACCACCAGTGACATTGCCTTATTGAAGAAAAGCGACATTGATCATATAAAATTAATTTTTAATTAAATTATTTTTGATTAATTATGAAACATTGCCAGTAATTGCAGATCCCTCGCTTATACATAAGGCGCTAGCAGCCCAACCTAGCGCGAAAAAACCCAACAAACATAGTTATGCACTAATAATGAATAAAAACGGCCAAACCTTTGCATGACAAGGGCTTCAGCGCATTTTAGCAAGACACTGTTAGTTTTTTCTGTCATAATCCCTGCCTATTTTTTAGTTAGTATGCGTTTAAATGTACTTTACTGACTAATTCATTTAGTTTTATCGAGTTTTAGCTCATAAAGCTAATACGCAACTATTGATTACAATATCCTAAATATAAGAGGAATTTACAATGTCTAACCACTTCCCAGTAAATCGTGAGTTATTTGATGACGTTATGGTACCAAACTATGCGCCATCTGCAGTTATCCCTGTTCGCGGTCAAGGTTCACGTGTTTGGGATCAACAAGATCGTGAATTTATCGATTTTGCTGGCGGCATTGCAGTAAACTGTTTAGGACATTGTCACCCTGCATTAGTTGGCGCGTTAACAGAACAAGCTAACAAGATTTGGCATTTATCAAATGTAATGACCAATGAGCCAGCATTACGTTTAGCGAAAAAATTAACTGACAGCACATTCGCTGATAAAGTTTACTTTGCTAACTCTGGTGCTGAAGCAAATGAAGCGGCTTTAAAACTGGCACGTCGCTTTGCTTTAGAAAATTTTGGTGCAGAAAAATCACAAATTATTGCTTTCAAACAAGGCTTTCACGGTCGTACTTTCTTTACAGTTACGGTTGGCGGTCAAGCAGCTTACTCTGATGGTTTTGGTCCTAAGCCTGGCGATATCGACCACGCAGAATACAATAATTTAGACAGCCTAAAAGCACTAATGTCTGACAAAACTTGTGCCGTAGTAATGGAGCCATTACAAGGTGAAGGTGGTGTGGTTTCACCAACAGATGAGTTTGCTAAAGGTGTTCGTGAACTTTGTAATGAACACAACGCCTTATTAATTTTTGATGAAGTGCAAACTGGTGTTGGCCGTTTAGGTGAACTTTATGCATACATGGGCTTAGATGTTACTCCAGACATTTTAACCACAGCAAAAGCACTAGGTGGCGGTTTCCCTATCGGCGCTATGATCACCACAACTGAAATTGCTAAGCACCTTAAAATTGGTACTCACGGTAGCACTTATGGTGGTAACCCACTAGCATGTGCAGTAGCAGAAGCTGCTTTTGACACAGTAAATACTCCTGAAGTTTTAAATGGTGTTAAAGCTAAAGCAAAACTTTATGTTGCTGGCTTAAATGCCATTAACGCTAAATACAATGTATTCAGTGAAATTCGCGGTAAAGGCTTACTTATTGGTGCGGTATTAACTGACGCTTACCAAGGAAGAGCAAAAGACTTTTTAAATGCGGCAATGGAAGAAGGTCTTATGACACTTGTTGCCGGCGCTAACATTATTCGTTTTGCTCCTTCATTAGTTATTCCTGATGAAGATATCGCTGAAGGTTTAGTGCGTTTTGAAAAAGCCGTTGCTAAATTAGCTAAATAAGCCATTTTATTATAGCGTTCAAATAGTTAGAGATTTAACTATTTGGACGTCTCACTGAGAGTTTTCTATGATTATTATACGCCCTATTCAAAATAGTGATTATGATGCACTTCATCGCATTGCTGTTGAGTCAGGACACGGTTTTACATCACTACCGGTCAACGAAGAATTGCTAAAAAAACGCATTTCTCATGCTGAAGCATCGTTCAATAGTTCAGTTACAGAACCAGGTAATGAAGGTTACCTATTTGTTATGGAAGATACTGAGACAGGTGCTGTTGTAGGAACGAGTGGTATTGAAGCTGCGGTTGGCCTAGACGATGCATTTTATCATTACCATTTGGGTAAAGTTGTGCACAGCTCTCGTGAGCTTAATATCTATAATACGGTTGAAACATTGTCGTTATGTAACGACTACACCGGCGCTTCAGAAATATGTACTTTGTTTTTAAGCGAAACTCATCGTAAAAATCGTAACGGACGCTTGTTATCACGTTTTCGTTTCCTCTTTATGGCTGAGCATACTGAACGTTTCGCAGAAACCGTTATCGCTGAAATGCGCGGTGTTTCAGACGAAGATGGTTCATCGCCATTTTGGAAATGGTTAGAAGATAACTTCTTCTCACTTGATTTCCCAACGGCTGACTACCTTACCGGTATTGGTAAAAAAGTGTTTATTGCTGAATTAATGCCAAAGTACCCTATTTATGTCAACTTGTTGAGCCCAGAAGCACAGCGCGTGATCAACAAAGTACACCCCAAAACAGTACCGGCACTAAGACTACTTGAAGCTGAAGGCTTTTCACGTCGTGGTTACGTCGATATTTTTGATGCCGGACCAACAGTCGAAACACAAACCTCGTTAGTGAAAACTGTACGTCAAAGCCAGAAGTGCCAAGTATTGATTGGCGATGTTGCTAATGACAATAAATATATTATTTGTAACAGCAAGGTAGCTGACTTTAGAGCCACACAAGCACCGGTGTTACTACGTGAAACCGCCAATCAGGTGGTGATATCGCAAGCCGTTGCAGATGCGCTAATGGTTAATGAAGGAGACTGGGTACGCCTAGTTTCAAATTAATTATCAAGCAAATTTAATTACTATACTCATGAGCGATACATGCGCAGAGGAATCAAGAATGTCACACAATATACAACTTATTAATGGTCAATGGACAGCTGGCTTAGGCCATGAAATTTTCTCAAAAAATCCAGCTAAAAACCAAGTGATTTGGCAGGGTAATACGGCTTCTCCAGCACAAGTTGACGAAGCGGTTCTTGCTGCCCGTGCCGCGTTCGAAACTTGGTCTAATATGCCAATTGAAGAGCGTATTGCCATTGCCGTTAAATTTGCTGAATTATTAACTGAGCATAAAGAAGCCTTTGCCACAACTATCGCCCTTGAAACTGGCAAGCCATTGTGGGAAACCCGCACTGAAGTAGGTGCTATGGTAGGTAAAATTGCAATTTCTGTGCGTGCTAATGAAGAGCGTACAGGCACAGTTGAAAACCCTATGCCGGGCGCAAAAGCCTTTATTCGCCACAAGCCTCATGGTGTTGTTGCGGTATACGGTCCTTATAACTTCCCTGGCCACTTACCAAACGGACATATTGTTCCTGCACTTATTGCTGGCAACACCGTGGTATTTAAACCGAGTGAATTAACCCCTATGGTTGCTGAAGAAACCTTAAAGTTATGGTTAAAAGCAGGCCTTCCAGCTGGCGTTATCAACATGGTACAAGGTGAAGTAGAAACCGGCAAAGCACTAGCAGCTCATCCACAAATTGATGGTTTATTCTTTACCGGTAGTTCAACGACTGGTCACTTTTTACATGAACAGTTTGGCGGTCAGCCAGGCAAGATTTTAGCGCTTGAAATGGGGGGTAATAACCCATTAATCGTTAAAGATGTTACTGACATCGATGCGGTAGTGCATGATATTTTACAATCGGCCTTTATTACTACCGGCCAGCGTTGTACTTGTTCTCGTCGTTTATTTATTGAAGCAGGACCGCAAGGTGATGCCATTTTAGCAAAATTAGTCGCTAGCACTGAAGCGATTAAAATTGGCTACTTTGACGATGAAGAACAACCATTTATCGGTTCGATGATTTCTGAAAAAGCCGCATTGAGCCTAGTTGCAGCACAACAGCAATTACTTGATCTTGGCGCTGAATCAATCGTTATGATGAAACACCTTGAAGTCGGCACTGGTTTTATCTCGCCTGGTATTGTCGATGTCACTAACATCTCATCAATGCCTGACGATGAGCACTTTGGTCCATTACTAAAAGTGTACCGTTATACTGACTTTGATGCCGCTATTGACGAAGCCAACAATACATCATTTGGTTTATCTGCCGGCTTATTGAGTGACAGCGAAGATTTGTATAACCACTTCTTCCGTCGTATTCGTGCAGGTATCGTGAACTGGAACAAGCCAATTACTGGCGCCAGCAGTGCTGCACCATTTGGTGGTATCGGTGCCAGTGGTAACCACAGAGCTAGTGCATTTTATGCTGCTGACTATTGTGCCTATCCTGTCGCATCAGTAGAAGCTGAAAAAGTAGCATTACCGGCAACATTAAGCCCTGGCTTAACGATTAAATAATTTTAATGAAACTTAATTGCCCATTAAAAAAAGCTGGGATTCGTCCCAGCTTTTTCAAAAACATCGATCAAATATAGTCACTTATTCTGAGTGGTTATCTAACATGCTGTCCTGAATATTCTTTAATCTCCTATTGAAGAACGAATAAATAGCCATACATACCACTCAGTCGACTTGAGATATCAACACTATTTTATTTATGCATTTAGGAATTTAACATGACTCCGGTTAAAAATTTATTTAACAATATTTGGCAAAACTACCTAGAAGTTACCCCTTCAGCTGACAAAGTACATCAGCTTTTGGGTACAGGTAACGACTTGATCAACGACCACGTTGCTTACCGTACTTTTAATATTGCGAAAGTAAATATTGAAAAGATTTCAGCCCATCTGGTTAACTTAGGTTACAAAGAATGTGGTGAATATCACTTCGAAGCTAAGAAGCTATATGCAAAGCACTTTGAGCACAGTGATACTAACTTACCAAAAGTTTTTATCAGTGAGTTATTAGTAGAAAAGTTTTCTCCTCGCACACAAGCGATTATTGAGAAAATGGTTGCCAACATTAACGAAAGTGATGTTAACGTAGAAAGCTTTTTATACTCAGGTACCCATTGGCAAGTGAGTCACCAAGAATACTTAGATTTACTTAGCGAAAGTGAATACGCAGCATGGGTTGCAGCATGGGGTTACCGAGCAAATCACTTCACGGTTAGCATTAACCACTTAGCAAACTATGACTCGATAGAGTCAGTGAATGACGCAGTTAAAGCCGGTGGTTTTACCTTAAATACCACAGGTGGTGAAATTAAAGGCGATGAAACAGTGAAACTAGAACAATCATCCACAATGGCTGACCATGTACTAGTTGAGTTTTCTGATAAAACCGTTGCTATTCCTAGCTGTTTTTATGAATTTGCTAAACGCTACCCAATGGAAAACGGCGAGCTTTACACCGGTTTTGTTGCAGCATCTGCCGATAAAATTTTCGAAAGCACTAACGCTGCCGCGTAATACATACTGGCACCTATAGCAATAGGTGCCTATTTTTTCCACTGAATAATCGTTATATTCCTCATAAACTATAAATTCCCTGCCTTAATAGCCTATCAGCACGTTGCGACTTGATCATCACCTTAATTTACGAGTAAAGTAGGGGTACAATAAAAATGAGATAGATTAAAAAATGGTTACCGATACAGAAGGTTATATTCATATCATTGAATATCTAACCGATCATTTAAGCCTATTTGAAAACAGCGCGAACACTGACAGTACTCAGAGCTCAGTATTAGAAGTCATTGAGCAAGAAATGAGCGAGCAAATTATTAGCTTGTGCAATCAAAACGAGACGCTAACGTTTAATCAACGTAATACGATTATCCGAGAAATTGACGCTATTGTTTATGACTTACAAGAGATATTATCGGGTGTGATGAATAATTCAGTTACTAATGAACAACTTGAATTTATTAAAGAGTTTGCGATTTTAATCAAAAATTTGTTTGATACCGAAATTCACAGCCAGTTTTTACTATAGTAATGTGGTTGATTAAATTAGCCATATTATTTTGGCAGATTAATACAGCAATAATCTGCCACTAAAAGACTTAGCCCTAACGCCATTTAACCACAAGCAGAACTATGTTATCTGAATTACCACAAAACCACTTATGCACCGTGACCTTACTAGGCAACTTAGTGAATAAACCTGATATTCGCTATCAAGCTAATCCGGTTGTAGCTTTTGCGGAATTAACCTTAGCAACGCATAGTCGCTGGTTTGATAAAGCCAGTAATCAATTTAAAGAGTGGACCAGTTATCATACCGTAAAAGTCATTGGTGAAATTGTCGAGCGCGCACTTATCCACGCGGGTAAAGGTGACATTATATTACTGCAAGGTTATCTAATTAACAGTAAGAAAAATAATCGAGAAATTATTCACGCAAGTTACGCTCAAACTTTCCCTAAAGGTTATGCTCAGTCAATTAATAAAGTTCATTGTAGTGGTAATATAGTTTCTGACATTAAATTGATGACAACTGAACACAATAAAGAACTAACCGAAGTTATTCTTGAATCAAAACAACATGTATTTTCTGCCATTACTCATCAAAGCCATGTAGTAACGATACGACGCCCTGTACATGTATGGGGCAAGCAAGCGATTTATCTCGCTGAGCATGGGAAAATAAATGATCAAATAATAGTTGACGGCAAATTAAGCTATCTTAATAATAAGAATAAAAATCAATTTATTGATGCTCATCAAGCAGTACTGCTAACCAAGCACTAACGGTACTCGCTGTTACCCAGTAAAAGGAAGCGCGGCTATATGGAGAAGAACAGCGAACATAATACTTTTAAGCTGTATTTTATTTGTCTATTAGTCGTCCTTTTTAATCCTGCGCTTCACGCCGAAGACCATCCCAGCCATGAGCTTGAACTCTCAGAAATAGCTGACCTGACTCATGTTGCGCTGAAAAATGAGCACTGGCACGCGGTATTGCCAGTGCTAGGTAATAACAAACAATATTTTATCGCCACAGATGTCGGTAAGATTTATAACATTAACCATAGTAAAGCTTCTCAAAGTGCTTTTTTCGACCTAAAATCAGCACTCAACACGGCCGAGAACATTTCACTAACAGCCATAGCTTTAGATCCAAGTTTCAACTCCCACAAAAGTGATGGCTATCACACGTTTTATACTGCACATACTGAACTCAGCAAAAATATCACCCCGAAACTAACAGCAAAAGCAACTGAATTGAGTTTACCTTACGATACCGTGATCACACGTTGGCAGTTAACCTATGCCGTAGATCAGGAGCCGCAACTGAATCAACATCATGAAGTTATGCGTATTGCCATTGAACAAAAGCAACAAGCGATTCAACAATTAAGCTTTAACCCTTATATTGAGCGTTGGCACGACGATTTTGGTTTACTTTTTATTACCTTGGCTAAAAGCGATAATCTAGCACAAGAAGCACTTTATGCTGGTGCAATATTACGCATAAAACCAAAGATACATGGCCGGCAAAACTATACTATTCCAAGCCAAAACCCATTTTTTAAAAAACCTAAAATTTTAAACGAAATTGTCTTTATTGCAGGACAAAAAATAGCGCATTTTGATTGGATAAAAAAAGGGGCAGACGATTTATTACTGCATTTGAATCAACAAAATAGCCACCAACTTTTTTCAGCAAAGATAGGCGATGATTGGCGAACAAACAGTCCTACTTCTCAGTTAAGCCAGTACCTAAAACCAACAAATCAACAACGTAAAGCCTTGCTTTATCATGGTCGAGAATTAAAAGATTTTTGGGGGAAAATGCTCCATTTAGAGATAGATGCAGCAGAAAACATTTGGAAATTATATGTTTCTGCACTCGATCCCACGCTAAGCAATGAAGTAAGTGGCCATGACCAGGCGCACAACTTAAACATAACAAATATGACGACACCTGCAATATTTAGTTTACATCAAAGACATAATGGTGAACTGCTGGTACTTGAACACAACGATCAACGCCTATATGCCATCAAAAAAACTCAAATTGCTCAAATAGCTCAGACTAAAGCTACTATCATTGACAGCCCAATTAGCCCACCAAGTAACTACAGCACTTTCGCTGTCATTATTTTGCTGATTATTATGTTAACCGGCATTGCTTGGTATTTGAGAACAAGAACCGGTAAGTTACATAATTTATTACATCAGCAATGGGCAAATTTTGATGTTGATCTCCCAACTCAGTCACTTTACCTTTATAAGCGCCATGCAAAAAGCACTGAAACGGTCATCAAAATATCGGCACTAATGCGCAGTGAATTATTACTAAATGGTAAAGTTATCTCGACCATCAGCGCTGACCCAGCGCATGCTTTTTCCAACCAATTAGAAAATAGCGTACTGACGATTTTCGCCAAAGAAAGTCAATTAAAGATGGTTGATGAAAAACAGAGAAAAATTCAATTGCGCTTAACCGATCATAAAAAAAATCGTTATCTATTTTGCCTTTACTTTCGTGTCGGCAACATGCGTCATACGAAATTAAAATACAGTCAAGTATTAACCAAAAGCATCGATTGGCATTGGTTATTTTCCCAATATATTAATCCGGTAGCGACCAGTAAACGAAAAATAAAGTTTAAACAAGATAAGTCAGTAACGCAGCAGGAATTAGCAAGCACAGAAATTAACACTGAGCAGCTTACCACGCTTGACGAACCACTTGAAATTGAGCTTGAAAAAGGAGCGAAAAACAACCAAAAGCCAAACACAGACGACATAGATAATGACACATCTGCAGAAAGCGAATTAACAACGACAACTGAAGATTTACCCAATTCAGATACTCAATTAATCACGGCTTTAGACCAGCTTGTTATGATGAAAAAACAGGGTTATTTAGATGAAAATGAATTCAATATAGCTAAAACACGAATATTAAACGAGTTAGCCAATGCCCCCCATACTGACTAACATCGACCGAAAAGCGTCATAAATAATCACTACAAATTGCATGACTTGTATTTAACCGAAAAGCAGCGCAAAATGCTGCCAAATTTTCGTTTTGGGCTGATTCAATGCCAATGCTGTCGAAGTTGCTGTACTTTTTTTTATTGTTAATATCATCAAACCTTTATGCGAATGACTACGGAAACGTCATCGTTAGCCGAGTTACTAATGTTTACGACGGTGATACGTTTCGTGTCGACATTGACCAGTGGCCCGCACTTATCGGTAAAAATGCTCCAATACGGATTAATAATATTGATACTCCAGAACTAAGAGCCAAGTGTGCAAATGAAAAACGATTAGCCTTACTGGCAAAAAAGTTTACCCAAGATAAATTACAACATGCCGATATTATTGAGCTAAAACGCCTTAATCGTGGTAAATATTTCCGCATTACCGCTGATGTATTTATTGATGGGGAAAGCTTAGCGGAAGGTTTATTAGCCGCTGGTTTTGCAAGAGTATATTCAGGAACGGTCAAAAAGCAAAGTTGGTGTCACTGACTGAGTCATTGGAATGAAACGTAATCAAACATTGAAAAAAAACTCAGTATTGAAGCTAGTCACACTTGCCACGATATTATCGCTAATATTAGCCATCACATTAGCCACGGTATTATTGGGCAGTTATGGGGTTAGCATTCAGCACTTTTTAGCAACGTTACTGCCTAATACCCTGCTGGGAGCTCTGACATTCATTCTGCTACTAACGCCAGCTATGGCGATTGGCTTACCTCGACAAGTTGCAGCGTTAAGTGCAGGTTTCTTATTTGGTGCCAGTTATGGCATGTTGTTAGCTACCGTTTCTGCGATTTTAGGCTGCATTTTAACACTAGTATTTGCCCGAAAAATTTTTGCTAACTTGGTTCAACGTCACTACCCACAACCCTTAGCAAAAGTTAGCCATTTTTTTAGTCACGATACATTTTTAAAAGCCCTCATTATTCGACTGTTACCTGCAGGGTCAAATTTTCTCACTAACGTACTTGCAGGCACAGCACGCTCGCCATTTAAGCCTTATATCTTAGGAACAGCTATCGGTTTTTTACCACAAATGACGATATTCTCATTGATGGGGGCGGGATTAAAAGTTGATGGACAGCAGCAATTAATTCTCAGCGCAATATTGTTTATCATCGCCTTGATATTAAGTCATTACCTCTATCGAAAAGCCCGAACTAAGCTCACTCTGCGTTAATCATCATAATTTGGTCAATAAAAAAGAGGCCTAAGCCTCTTTTTTATTCAACCATTAACTTATTTTAACGTCAGTAAATGATTGACGAGGTTAATATAATCTTGTTCAAAATTATTTCTATCTAACCCTTGGGCATCTACACGGTATTTGCCGTTAACAATCACAGCAGGAACACCTGTTAATGCACCTTTTTTAGCAAAATAATCTTGCTGTTTTTTCATCACTTTAGCTTTACTAGCGACACCAAAGCTTTTCATTAACTTATCGAATTTATCACCGTCAGCACCATTAAGTACAAAAACATTACGGATATCTTTTTCTGAGGTGAAAACCGCTTTCTGCACATGGATATAATTAAACAGTGCTCCAATAACTTTTTTCTCGACACCCATTTGATGAGCGACAACGACCGCTTTACTCAACATTTGTTGAATTTTAGGTGATGCTGCACGTAAAAAATCGACATGGTTCATTTCGAACTTAGCATCACCAGGCAATGACGTTTTTAACTTCGCCATAAAAGGTTCAAACTGAAAACAATGTGGGCAATAAAATGAGAAAAACTCACGTACTTCAGGCTTGGTGGTGACTTCTTCACTCACTTTAGTGTAATGCTCGCCTTCAGTGTAAGTTGCTGCGAAAGCAAATACGGGTAATAACATTAAAGCGAATAAACTCACTAATTTTTTCATAAAATTACAATTCCTAATCATTAATAAATCAAAATCAATAGCGCCATGTGTGCTTAATAAGGCAGTAAACTCAGTGGTGGCTGTTGCAATGCTGACATTTGCTCTTTCAACATAAGAATTTGTTGTTCCCAATATTTTTCTGTATTAAACCACGGAAAATTATGAGGAAAAGCAGGATCTTCCCAACGTTTACATAACCATGCCATATAGTTAACTACCCGCATAGTACGCAATGATTCAATTAAAGGCAATTGATTGACCTCAAAGCTGTGAAACTCATCGTAGCCCGTTAATATGGTATCAAGCTGTAATAACTGCTGTTGACGATCGCCACTTAACATCATCCAAATGTCTTGCACTGCGGGTCCCATACGACAATCATCAAGATCAACAAAGTGCGGGCCAGCATCGGTCCATAAAATATTACCGGCATGACAATCGCCATGTAAGCGAATTTGCGACTTAGGCTGATACTGCTTACTCGCAACGGCAATCACTTGCTCTAAAATAGTAAAAAAAGGTAAAGTTAGGCTTGCTGGGACAAAGTCAGAATTTTCAATAATCTGTTGCGCTTGCTGTAGCATTTCTTCACTGTTAAATGTTGGACGTTCAGTAAACGTCTTTTTAGCCGCTACCGCGTGAATTCGCCCTAAGAATCTGCCCATCCATTCTAGTTGGTCTAAATTGTCGACCTCAAAAATGCGACCGCCTCGGCAGGGAAATATCGCAAACTGATAACCTTGGTATGAGAACAAAGACTCACCCGATATTTTCAATGGCGCCACCAAAGGCAATTCACTACGCTCTAATTCAAAAGAAAATGCATGTTCCTCCCTGATCTGCGCCTCAGTCCAGCGTTGTGGGCGATAAAACTTAGTCACATATTTAGTTTTATCGATATCATGAAATTGATAAACACGATTCTCATAGCTGTTTAACGCCAGCAAACCACTATCAACGGTTAACCCTGTACTCTCTAAACCATCAAGAATTAAATCTGGCGAAAGCGAACTAAAATCAAATACCGACATTAGCGCTTATTAAAGAAGCGGCTTTCATGTTCAAGCTTGACCTCATCCGTATCTGAAACTAATTCAATAACAAAACTTATATCTGTCATATAACCTTCTAATTCGTAAGGGTCGACTGAAATACTGATGGGCAGAGTATACACCTTAGCAGCTTTGACAAGTACCTCTTGTTCGCCGTGCCATGTCGTATTATTAATGCCCTTGACGGATAGGCGATAACGATTATCTTTTTGTGATTTATTAAGAATTTTAAGCGTATAGACATTTTCAATATCGCCATTAAAGTTCTCTTTTGCTAATTCATTTCTATCGCGGATAATATCCATTGAAACGGGTACACGGCTCGCCATTTCGAAAATCAATAAACTTGTCATGACGACTAATACAATGGCATAGCCTATTAACTTACCACGAACAAAGTGAACTTTTTTACCTTCCAACTCGTGCTCTGTGGTATACCGTATCAGACCTTTATCGTATTTATACCTTGCCATAACATCATCACAAGCATCGACACAGGCGCCACAGTTAATACATTCATATTGTAATCCGTTACGGATATCAATACCGGTTGGACAGACCTGCACACACAAATTACAGTCAATACAATCCCCCAAACCGGCAGCCTTAGGATCTTGCTTTCTCGAACGAGGGCCTCGGCTTTCACCACGGTTTGCATCGTAAGAAACGGTTAACGTGTCTTTATCAAACATCGCTGATTGAAAGCGCGCATAAGGACACATGTGCAAACACATAATTTCGCGCATCCAACCCGCATTACCATAAGTGCAAAAAGCAAAAAACCAAACCGTTGCTGCTAAGGTAAATGAGGCATTAAAGGTAAAGAAATCTACGAAAACTTCACGCATTGGCGCAAAGTAGCCAGCAAAGGTTAACGCCGTTAAAATAGAAAAGAAGCCCCAGCAAAAATGTTTTAACGCCTTACGCCAAAACTTATTCACATTCATTTTTTGGCTATCGAGGTTTTTACGTTGATTAGCACTACCCTCTATTTTCTCTTCGAACCATATAAAAATAAAGGTCCACACGGTTTGTGGGCAAAGATAACCACACCAAACACGCCCCAAGAACGTGGTAACAAAGAACAGCAGAAAAGCGCTAAGAATAAAAAGCCAAGCTAATAAGGTTAAATCTTGTGGCCATAAAGTAACGCTCCACAAGGTAAAACGTTGTTCTGCAATATCAAATAAAATCGCTTGATGTCCGTCATATTGTAACCAAGGTAAAACAGCAAATAATGCTAAAAAGAAAAAATTCATTTTTTGGCGTAACTTTTGAAATATACCTTTTACTTTGCGCACATAGATTTGGTCACGAGGTTTATAAGCATCGTTTTTGGCAGGCTGATGAATTTCAACATTTTTGATCGGAATCTGGTGACTGACTTTAATGTTATTGTCTTTTGATTTCAAAGCGGATCCTTTATTTCAGTAATGCCAACTAATTATAACGGATTAGCATTCATTACCTATCAAAAAAATAGCAAAATATTGCTTTGTTGGTACAAAATTGATTACCCTAGAGCTATTCTCATTAAATTTCGTCCAATAAAGCAATATTGATATGTGTGGTCCAGTAAATAACAACATTTGCTGGTCTATTATTTATATGCACATTTTGATTATAAGGCAGAGTATGAAAAAATTATTGATCTTAATCGTGGCTGGAGCGTTATATTTTCATTTTTACCCGAATGAGAAACTAAACAACTGGTTACTCGAGCAAAAGTCAGTCGTGCTTAGCTACTTTTCTGATGCAACAGATACTCAAGTGCGCTTAAGTCCAACTAAAGTTTATAAGGATATTTCTCGTGACTTCGCGCAATTTAATAGTAAAGAGCAAGCGTACGTTGCTGAAATCACCGACAATAGAGAAACACTAATGAGTTTTTATCAACGTCACTGTGTAAAGAAAAAACAAACGTCAAAGTTACACCGAGATAACTTAATTATAGTTTGTAAAACCATTAGTAATTACAGCAAATATTTCTAATTACCGTTAATATCACACGCCAATGAATGACTAGACGATTACTCAATGACTAATCGTCTACATATCCCGAATCAATTAAGCTGAGAGCTTAGTCAGTAGTTCAGCAAAGTTATTGGCACTGTCTTGCTCTAAAGCATGTTTTTGATCTCGGATCACCCAATAGCCATTAACCATCACATCTAACACCGGATTCTCTCGACTAGCGAAAATCACACTGTCAAGTAAGTGTTTATCGTCATGAGCGTACAAACGTAATTGGCTATCATCTAACACCAAAAAATCAGCTTGTTTACCGACAGCTAAAGCGCCGGTATTACTATTCGTACTTTGCGCGCCACCCACGGCAGCTTTTTGCCATAAATTTGCGCCAACAGATTTTTGCTCACTGCTTGCTAGCAGTGCACGTTGCTGCTTACTTAAACGCTGCGCATACTCAAGCCAACGTAGCTCTTCGATTGGATTGACAGAAATATGACTATCAGAACCAATGGCAAACGTACCACCTTCAGCTAAAAACTCATCGGTAGGGAAAATACCGTCGCCCAAATTTGCTTCTGTTGTTGGACAAATCCCAGCAATTGCCTGACTAGCAATAATCCCCTGGCGCTCTTGTTCATCAATATGTGTCGCGTGAATTAAACACCAATGTTTATCCAAATCAGCATGCTCTAATAACCACTGTACGGGTCGTCGATCATAATGAGCTAGGCAATCTTGTACTTCTTTTTGTTGTTCAGCAATATGAATATGAATAGGTGCTTTATCATCAAGTGCCCTAACATGCTTGACCGCAGCCAACAATGAAGCTTCATCAACAGCACGTAATGAATGCGGCGCAATACCAACATTAGTGTTAGGCTGCAACGAAGCAAGTTCGAAACACTCACTCACTAAGTCATTAAATTGCGCGACCGAATTAATAAAGCGCTTCTGGCCAGTATTTGGTGCCTGCGTATCAAAACCGCTAAATCGATAAAGTACTGGCAACAATGTTAACCCTATGCCTGATTGCTTAGCGGCAGCAAAAATAGCTTGTGCCATCGCTGGTAAACTTTCATAATTTTCGCCATTAATATCATGATGAAGATAATGAAACTCAGCAACGCGGGTGTAACCCATTTTCAACATTTCAATATAGAGTTGGCTAGCAATCACTTGTGCGTCTTGTGAGGTTAATTGCCCCAAAAACTTATACATGATATTACGCCAGGTCCAAAAGCTATCTTGTCCTTCGCTGCCTTGCTCACTGAAACCAGCAAAAGCGCGCTGAAAAGCGTGAGAGTGACAATTAACCATGCCTGGAATCACCACCCCTTTTGCGTGTTCAGCACCTTTTAAGCACCCATCACTAATGTCAGTAATTATTCCTTGCTCTATGGTCAAGGTTTTCTCACTAGCCCAACCATCCGCTAGCAGTATTTTTTTAGCAAAAAGCTTCACAATGAGCCTCCATTAATTACGTGTGTTTGTGGCAAAATTTATTAAGGTTTTTACCAATGCTTCAAGCTTTGGTTGCACTTGCACTGCTAAGCTTTCATTGTAGGTCATCGCTTGCTCATTCATGTAAGTTCGTTGCGACAACTCTAATTGCACGGCATGAAAATTATCATTAGGCTGACCAAAAGCACGCGTAATATAGCCGCCTTTAAATCGCCCATTACACACCATAGTATATGGTGCATAATCTAAAGCCGTTAAAGCAGAAATAAGTTCTGTGGAGCAACTTTTACCGTCAGCGTTACCAAAATTAAAATCAGGCAATTGCCCTTGAAAAAAACGGGGAACATGTGAGCGAATAGAATGCGCTTCAAGCAATACCGCCTGACCAAATTCAGCTTTAATTTCCTGCATAGTTGACGCGAGTGCTTGGTGATAAGGCTGCCAATAATTTGTAACACGTGCGTTAATTTGTGCAGCACTGGGTGCCTTTCCTTCTTGGTATAACGGCGATAAATCAAATGCAGTGGTGGGACAAAGTTCAGTATTGTTTGCCCCTGGATATAAATCAACACCGTCTGGATCACGATTTAGGTCAATCACATAACGATTGTATTTGGGGATTAATATAAATGCGCCTAGCTGCTGTGCAAAGGCATACAAGCGATCCATATACCAGTCAGTGTCTGCAACTTCGCGGCCTTTATCTGTCATAACTGCAGCAATATCGGCAGGTATTTCTTCACCATTATGTGGCATGCTAATGAGCAAAGGCACCGAGCCTTTAATTAAGGTGTAACTGTTTGACATTTAACCCTCTCAAATTGTATATACAACTTCAATAACGGTAATTTAGCACGCAAAATTCAGAACGTGAACTACTTTATCGATATCAGTAAAAATAGTCGTCATTATTAAATAAGTACGCGATTTTATACTATTACTTTGCGATGAAATAATCACTCGACATCGCCAGTCCTATAGCTAATAAACGGCTGATATTAATTACGCTACGCTGGCACTAACCTTAGTAACTTAGTCGCCATTACCTTGAAAGTAATCATTAATACCCCATATATTTTTAAGCAATATTAATTCCAGAAGATTAAATAAGTTAAGGACGATTAATGACAGTATCACTGCGTAAAGTAACAAAAGACAATTATGAAAAAGTGTGTGATCTTGAAGTAGCAAAAACACAAGAAGATTATGTTGCCTGTAATATGTGGTCTCTGGTTGAGGCTATTTACAACACCGAGTACAAAACAAGAGCAATTTATCTCGATAATGAACCGGTTGGATTTTTTATGTGGGTTAGCGAAACAACGGATAAAATTTCTATTTGGCGCTTTATGATTGATATAAACCATCAAAGAAACGGCATAGGTCGTAAAGCACTTGCCCTTGCGTTAGCAGAGATAAAGCAAGTGTTAACGCTAAAACAAATCGAAATTTGCTATAACCCGACAAACCCAGTAGCTAAAAATTTTTACGCCAGCTTTGGCTTTAACGAGGTCGGCATGGACCAAGATAATGAAGATATGCTGGCAGTAATTACTCTCTAACACTACCAAATATCACTGCTAAATAGCACTGCTAAAATACTAAGGATGTACTGAGTGGATATTTGCTTAAAAGATATCACAAAAGACAATTGGCTCGACATGATCGAGCTAAAAACAACCAAAGAGCAAGAGAACTATGTCGCGTTAAACGCCGAGTCAATTGCCTGCTCTAAGTTCTATGATGATTATGTAAATAAGGGTATTTACCTAGATAATACGGCTATTGGTTTCATGCAATATTTTCCAAATCATTACGAAGGTAAACCAAATGAAATTTACATCGATCAGTTAATGATTGATGTTAACCATCAAGGCCAAGGCTATGGTAAAAAAGCCGTTCAGCTTGTGCTGAGTGAAATAAAAAAAATGCTTCAATACCAAACTATTTCAATTTGTTACGTACAAGGCCATACTGTCATGAAAAAATTCTTTGAAAATTTTGGCTTTGAAGTTATTCAACAAGATGAGTTTGATGAAACCATCATGGTGCTAAAGGTGAATTAAAGCCCTAAAATTAACATGAGAATAAGCAGTAAATCTATTTTTTAGATTGATAAATTCAATATTAATCGATTTACCTGTAGATGAAAAAGCGGATAATTACCTCATAGCAAACAAGCACACCATTTATGATTAAGTAACGGAGTCATTATGTTAGAAAACAAAGAAAAGCAAAAAGTCCCTAATGTGACCTTTACCTTGAGAGCAAACGACGAATGGGCAACACGTAGTAGTGATGAAATTTTTAACAACAAAACGGTTGTGGTTTTTTCACTGCCGGGGGCTTTTACACCCACGTGTTCATCTTCACATTTACCACGTTATAACGAATTAGCACCAACATTATTCGAAAATGGCGTTGATGAAATTATTTGTATGTCAGTGAATGATACTTTTGTGATGAATGCATGGGCACAAGCTCAAGATGCTGACAACATCAGCTTTATTCCTGATGGCAATGGCGAGTTTACCGACGCTATGGGTATGTTAGTTGATAAAGCTGACATTGGTTTTGGTAAGCGCAGTTGGCGTTATGCGATGCTAGTAAAAAATGGCATCATCGAAAAAATGTTTATTGAGCCTGACGTAGCAGGTGACCCATTTGAAGTATCAGATGCTGATACTATGCTAAATCATATCAATCCTTCAGCGTGCCAAACCTCAGCAATCATGGTTTTTAGTAAGCCGACTTGCCCATATTGTAAAAAAGCAAAAGCGCTATTAACTGAAAAAGGTTTAACATTTGAAGAGTTAGAAGTAGGCAAAGACGTGAACTTGACGATGTTTAAAGCTTTAACTAATGCCGATAGCGTGCCACAAGTATTTATCGATGGAAAACTTATCGGTGGTAGTGAAGCATTAACTGAACACCTGAGTTAATTTCCCTCAGGATTAATCTACTTTTTGATTAACCATAAAAAGCGACACTCATCCGTCGCTTTTTTGTTAATTCTCTTCTCCATGATAGAATAAATCTCAAAATCGCTTAGGCCACACATATGGATCACCAACCCTACAACCCATTGCACGGATTAACCTTAAAGACCATCGTCACTGAGCTTGTTGACCATTTTGGTTTTGCATTTCTTGGTAAAGAAATAAAAATTCGTTGTTTTACTGATGATCCCAGTATCAATTCAAGCTTAAAATTTTTGCGAAAAACGCCATGGGCAAGAGAAAAGGTTGAGGCACTTTATATTCAACACAAAAGTAAATTAACTGATGGCCTCTAAGTGACCTGAAAGGCATTAGCATATAGCACAAAAGTATTTATCAATCGGGTAATAAAATGCCATGCTGCTGATATCTAACCACAACAATTGCTAGCAGATGAAAAAGATTAATCACTACATCCTTACTTGGCAGTGCCCTGATACCTCAGGCGTTCTGGCTAAAGTTTCCCAAAGTTTATTTCAACATGGTGCGTTTATTACCGAAACCAGCCAATACAGTGACCCATATACCGAAACATTTTTTTCACGTGTTGCTTTTGATGATCGGGAACTTAAAGTTAGCTTTGAAGCGTTAAGCCAAGCGATTGATTCGCTGGCTAAATCGCTAAATATGCACTATAAAATCAGGGCAAAAGAAAATTTCCCCAACGTCGTTATTGCCGTTTCAAAAGATGATCATTGTTTAGTATCGCTACTGACAAAATTCAAAGCAGGTGCTTTACCGATTAATATCGTTGCCATTACCTCAAATCATCAAGACTGTGAAGCCTTAGCGCAATGGCACAATATTCCATTTCATTACTTACCCGTAACTAAAGAAAATAAAGCGCAACAAGAGCAAGCATTGTTAACTATTTATCAGCAATATCAAGGTGATTTATTGGTGCTTGCCCGTTATATGCAAATATTATCAGATCAGTTATGCATTAGTTTACGTGGTCAAGCGATTAATATTCATCATTCCTTTTTGCCTAGTTTTAAAGGCGCAAAGCCTTATCATCAAGCGCACAAACGCGGAGTGAAAATCATTGGTGCTACCGCACACTATGTTACGGCTGACCTTGATGAAGGACCTATCATTGTGCAAGAAGTCAAACCCATCAATCATACCTTCACCATTGAAAAAATGGTTCATTTGGGGCACGACTTGGAAGCTACAGCGTTATGCCATGCGGTAAAAATGCATGCCGAACAACGTATTTGTTTGAATAAAGATAAAACGGTAATTTTAAGTTAAGCACTGATTAGCGTTTATTTTCCAGCTGTTTTATTACACCAACTCTGCTACATTGGAAGGCAAGTATTTTGCCAACATTTGTCTTCCAACATGATCCAATATCAAATTTCTCCTATCAATCCAAATAGTCATTTATTTGAGGTTTTACTGTCATTTAAAAGCACACCAGGCCAAAGCTATACCTTATCTTTACCAGCTTGGTTACCCGGCAGTTATATGATCCGTGATTTTGCCAAGAACATAACCCAAATCAGTGCAATTGGTGGCAAAGAGCAAGCTATCGCATTAACTAAACTTGATAAGCAAACGTGGTCATTGCGAGCCTTTGATGGACAAGTGCAAGTACGCTATCAAGTTTTTGCTTTCGATTTATCCGTTCGTACCGCCTACCTTGACAGCCAACGTGGCTTTTTCAATGGAAGTTCGACGTTTTTACAAGTAGAAGAATTAAGCGAATTAAGCTGCGAGCTGATTATTCAGCCATCAACAGTAGCGGCCCATAATCAATGGCGAGTAGCAACGGGTTTAATGCGCGCAAAAGAAACAGAAAAATTTAAATTTGGCCGATATATCGCTGATAACTATCAACACCTTATTGATTGTCCTGTAGCACTCGGCGCCTTTGATTGCACAGAATTTACCGTTGAAGGTGTCGTACACCACTTAGTGTTTACCAGTAAACATTACGGTGATACTCAACGACTTGCTGATGATATGAGTAAATTGTGCCAACATCATATTAATTTATTTGGTGAAGCGCCTTTTAAAGAGTATTGGTTTATCACCCATTTGCAGGCTCAAGGCTTTGGCGGATTAGAACATAAGAATTCAACCATTTTACAGGCCAGTCGCTTTGACCTGCACAACCCTGAACAAACGACAGCCGACTTAACTGACAACTATAAAACCTTTTTAAGTTTATGTTCTCACGAATATTTCCATGCTTGGAATGTTTGTCGAATTAAGCCCAAAGAGTTTGTGCCTTATAATTTAAAAAAAGAAAGTTACACCAAACAACTATGGGCATTTGAAGGTATTACCTCTTATTATGATGATTTTTCACTTTATCGCACGGGGTTAATTGATTTTGAAAACTACTTAACTATATTGGCGAAAGGTGCAACACGCGTACATCGTGGCACTGGCGAACTTAAGCAAAGTATTACGGCTTCAAGCTTTGACGCCTGGACTAAATTTTATCAACAAGGCCCTGATGCGGTTAATAATATTGTTAGCTACTACGCTAAAGGCGCCTTAATTGCACTATGGTTAGACTTAACGATTCGCAGTAAGTCTAATAATCAATACAGCCTAGATACATTGATGCGAGAATTATGGATCCACTTTGGTCGTACTAGCACAGGCACCACTGAAGAAGATTTTATTAACATTGCAAACCTGCTTTGCGGTGAAGATATTTCATCAGCATTTACACATCATCTATACAGCAGTGAACGTATAGATTTAAGCCAGGAATTGGCAAATTATGGTGTTGAGTTACAAAAGCAAAAATTCAAAAAGTTGAACAGTTTAGAAACCACTTCAACAACGCATTATCACGCCTATTTAGGGGCCCAGTATAAAGCCCAAGCACTTGGTTTAACTATCACTCAAGTGCTAGAGAATTCACCTGCAGCACGTGCTGGGCTAGCAGTAAACGATATACTTATCGCTGTTGATAATATCAAAACCACTGAGCAGTCAATACAAGCCATATTTGATCATCTTCCTGCAGATAGTGAACTTACTTGTCATTTCTTTCGCGACGATCAGCTACTTACATCGACTATAAAAACCACTGATTCACCCTTGGCAGGTATTGTTTTGAAAGTCGTTGATAATAATTTAGTAAAAAATTGGCAAGAAATCATAGCCTCTGCGTAGCGAGGTTTTGTAAACTAAAGCGTACGTAATTGCTGACAACATTCAGTGATTAAACTGACGAGAAAATTAGGGTCTATTATCGAGCTATGGTAAAAAATAGCTCATTCGAGATCCGCTTAACTGATAACTTAAGTAATAACATTATGATTAATTTAAAACGCTTCCACCATGTCGCTTACCGATGTAAAGATGCAAAAGAAACCGTTGATTGGTATCAAAAACATCTAAACATGGAGCTCACCGTCGCTATCGCAGAAAACGAAGTACCGTCGACGAAAGCACCCGACCCTTACATGCATATATTTTTAGATGCTGGTATGGGCAATGTTTTAGCCTTTTTTGAAATACCTAACTCGCCTGACATGGGCCGTGACGAAAATACCCCACAGTGGGTACAACATATTGCTTTAGAAGTTGAAGATTTAGACGCTTTGGTATCAGCAAAAAAAGACTTACAAGCACATGGCTTAGATGTTTTAGGCCCGGTTAATCATGGCGTATTTAAATCTATTTATTTCTTTGATCCTAACGGTCATCGCCTAGAGTTAGCAACAAATACTGGTACAGTTGAGCAATATGCTGAACTTAAGCGCGTAGCACCATTAATGGTTGAAGAATGGTCGCAAACTAAAAAAGCCCCTACTCATGCCGCTTGGCTGCATCAACAAGACGACTAGGTCTAATCACACTGCAGGTAGATCTTTAACGACTACCTGCTTTTATCCTACTCACGGGGTAATTGTTCGCCCCCGTCCTCCATTCAACTTCTTCTCAATCCCACGCTAAGTAAATTATAATCGCGCTATAAATTCCTATAATGAATGCCGACTTATGGGTTTAACAACACAGATAATTAGTAGCTTTTATGCCAATGAAACGATGTAATATATTTGCAATAAACTCTGCAGCCCCCATTAACGAAGGTTTTCGTAAACAAAACCTGGCCGAAAAGACAGTACATTTGCCATATATTTTGTAAGACATTGACCATTACATAATCAAGACAAAAATTAAATTACATTTGTTAACAAAAATATTACAATTAAAAACAACAGCTTGTCGTTTATTTGTTTTTTGCACAATAAACAAACGAAAAAAATAGCTTGCTGCTTTACTAAACTAACGTAAAGTATGGGGCAGCTACAAAGTAGCACTACACAAAACGGATGATTTTTTGCACGGAAAGCAATAAGCGTTATATAACGCAGAAAATAATTTTTAATACGGATTGTTTACTTATACTCAGGAAGAGTACTGAAATACTTTGTCCAGAAGGACATTAAGGATAACCCTAGAAAGCGTCAGGATGACCGAAAAAAATAAATTAAACATGGAAGTAACTATAATAAGATTGGACACTGTCAAATTAACAGGGACTGTACCAAAAGGCTAGGACAGCCAATTAAGAATCGGAACTAACATTGTTGGCACACGCCACATTCTTCTCCAAAAGCGACGTTATTAACGTCGCTTTTTTTCTTTCTATCGCTGTTTAGCGCGGAATGTCGTAAAATAATAACCATTGTTCATTATTTTAAGTTAATACTATGTCTCGTAATAAAAAATCACGCAAACCGGGCACAGGCTCAATTGGCATCCTTAAAGATGACAAAAAAAAATTAGTAGAACCAAAACCTCGTAGAGCCAAGAAAAAAAATGGCAACGAACCTGGAAATCGTCAAAAAGAAGCGACTGCTAAAGTGCTTAACGGCCCAAACTCTGCAAAAAATAAAGATCCACGTATTGGCAATAAAACGCCTATCGATTTGGGCAAGCCTGTTGCAGCAGCGATTAAAAAACAATCAGTAAAACCAATTAAAAACATTAAAGATAACTCACCTATTGCAGCCATTCGAGTGGTTGAAAGTCATGAATCTTTAGCTGATAAATTAAGCCGCATTGAGCAAGATCCTAGATTACTTGAAATACTAGAAAAACAAGATGATGACATTGAATTAACGCCTGAAGATGTTAATTACTTCAATGAACTCATGGAAGAGCACGAGAAAATTAGTCAAGAACTAGGCCTTGATGATGAGGAAGAAGTCGTCGTAGCTAAAAAAGTAGCGTCTGAAGATGATCTTTGGGACAAATTTGATAGCAGTGATTTATCAAAATTTGAATAGGTAAACTTAATGTTATCAAATCCATGGATATACTTGGCTTTATTCGGCATTGTGATTATTGGCGTACTCGCAGCAATAGCAACTAAGCTGCTAGGCCAATTAAAGCAACAAACACTTGAGCAAGAAGAAAAAAAAGCAGCGCAGCAACAAGCGCTGCAGCAACATGATAAAAAAATTATCACCAGTGTTATAATTATTGTCCGCGCAATGAAAGAACAACAATGTGACCTAGCAGAAGGCTGTTGGCGGTTAAGTGTGTTGCTTGATTCATTAAAGCTAAGCCAAGAGCTCAATAAGCAATTTCCGACGGTATTTAAGTTTTATGAAGCTATCAAGCACATGCCAATTCTTGCTGAGCGTAAAACGTTAGATAAAAAAACCCGTATGAAGCTTGATTTAGAACGCATGAAGCTTGAAGCTGAATTGGCAGACGGCATTCGTCAAGACATCGAACTACTGCACCAATATGCTAATGAGCGTAATGCTATGTTAAGTGAATAGCTGGCTAATGTTGACTAACATGCGTAATCAGCCAAACTAAAAACACCGTGACTTATTGCATTAAATGTACAATATAAAATTTAATTGACATAAGTCACAATAAAGCCGCCAGCATTGCGCTTGATCAATGTTTGCGCGGCTAGTTTATCTATAATAACGTCAAATGGATAAACGGGAAGACTCATGCAAGCAACGCAATTTTTTGATAACGCACTATTAAGAAAATATAACACTAGTGGTCCGCGATATACCTCGTATCCAACAGCATTAGAGTTCCATGATAAGTTCAAACATGAGCATCTAGTGCAAGCCATTGAAGCCTCGCCAAACCGTGAGTTATCTTTGTATGTGCACATACCGTTTTGTCATAGTCTTTGTTATTACTGTGGTTGCAATAAAGTTATCACCCGTCATCGTGACAAAGCCGATACTTACCTTGAATTTCTTGCGCAAGAAATAGCTTCTAAAGCGCCATTATTTAAAAACTATACCGTTAAACAATTACATTGGGGTGGCGGTACGCCAAGCTTTTTACGACACGAACAAATTACTAAGTTAGTTGAACTGCTAAAAGAAAAGTTTAGCTTTGCAGAACAAGTAGAAATGAGTATCGAGATTGACCCTCGTGAAATTGAAATGAACCTTGCAGAGCACCTTTATAGTTTAGGCTTCAACCGCTTGAGCATTGGCGTGCAAGACATCGATGAAAAAGTTCAGCAAACCATTAATCGCGTGCAATCTACCGAGTTTATTGAAAACTTTATAGCTCATGCAAAAAAAGTCGGCTTCAAATCCATTAATATCGACTTAATTTACGGCCTACCACATCAAAATATTGATACCTTTACCCGCACGTTAAACAAAGCGCATGAAATGGATGTTGATCGCATCTCATTGTTTAGTTATGCCCATATTCCGTCACGCTTTGCCGCTCAACGTAAATTGCGAGATGAATGGTTACCGAGTGTCGATGAAAAGTTTGCTTTAATGAAGCTTGCCATTGAAACGCTGTGCGGTTTTGGTTACGACTTTATCGGTATGGATCACTTCGCTAAACCTGACGATGAATTATCCATCGCGCAAAAGTCGGGTAATTTACATCGAAACTTTCAAGGTTATACCACCAAAGGTGGATGTGATCTTTTAGGTTTAGGTGTTTCATCCATTAGTGCCATTTGCAACAGTTTTAGCCAAAATACTAAAGAGCTACAAGACTATTACAAAGCCATTGATACACAAGGGCACGCTCACGTAAAAGGCGTGAGTTTATCTAACGACGATATTATACGCGGAGAAGTTATCCGCGAACTCATGTGTAATCTTTATCTCGACAAAAATAAAATCAACGAGAAATTTGCCATTAATTTTGATGAATATTTTGCTGAAGATCTACCCTTGCTACAAACCTTTATTAACGACGGCTTACTCAGTAACACCACTAATGAGATTAAGGTAGCGCAAAAAGCGAGATTACTTATACGCAATATTTGTATGAGCTTTGACGCCTACATGAAGCAACACTTAAACAAACAACGCTTTTCTCGTGTGATATAAATAATTGATATTTAAATGATAAAATTAACTTTATGTAAATTTCAAACAAAAATTTCTACAAGTCATCTTGAAATTTTACAAATCTAATCATCTAGAACACCTAAAACAAAACGCTCATCGGCACTGTAAAAACATAACTCAGTGCCGTTTTCGTTACTTTCTTCTTTGGCCAGATCAACCCACTGATAGTAAACATTACGATGGACTTTAGCGGGTAAATTTCGTCTAACGGTAACATATAAACCATCATCGTCAGCCAGTGATAACGGGTGTTCCGTATTTAAAGTAAAACAATCATCTAAGTTAGTCGTAACCTGCATGTGCTTTTTTTCTTCATCAAGCCATTGCCACTGGGTGATCAAAAATGGCGCATCTTCAACCACAATGCCTATCTTTTCGACCGGAGTAACTAAGAAGTATTTATCTGCTTCTTTTTTTAACACCGAAGCGAAAAGCTTTACCAAAGATAAGCGTTTAAACACCGTGCCGTTATAAAACCAACTGCCATCTGACTTTATAACCAGATCGATGTCACCACAAAAAGGGGGATCCCATAACTCAACCGGAGGCATTTTTGTTTCATTACCTAATGTAGAATCAGAAAGTTGTGCTGAAATTTTTTCGAGTGACATAATATTTATCTTAATAAAATAACCTGACTTAATATTAGCAAGTTAACCGAAGAAGCTGAAATAACCAAATAATTAACTATTTTAAAGGCATTTAGATAAAGTTGAGCACTGTCTAGAGTTTTTAAAAATTTGTGTTACGCTCAATATAAGGGACATCTTTGCGCGCCAGGAGGTAAAACACATACGAACCTATCAGTTATGCATAACACTGAGCTGTTCGAACTTAAGGTAAGCCAATGTATGTATAAGTTTAAAAAAATTAACCATAAACTAATTTTTTCGTTTCTTTGTCTTTCTCTACTCCCGCTTATTATTTTTGCATTTTTTAGCATCAATATGGCAAAAACGTCCATTCAACAACAGGCATTTAATCAGTTAGAGTCGATAAAAATCATCAAAAAAACACAATTGGAAAACTATATTTCTGCGCTAAAATCTAGCCTATTGATACTCGATAGTGACCCTTCTGCAGCAATAGCACTACAAAAATTTTCTACTGCAATAACAAACGGAGGGATAAATAGCACTGGCTGGAAACAGCTTGAGCAAGAATACGGCAAACACCTCAACAGCATCAATAAAATTAACGGCTGGTATGATTTATTTTTAATTGATTTAAAAGGAAATATTGTTTTTAGCGCTGCGAAAGAATCTGATTTAGGCATGAATATCGGAAATTCAACACTCGCCAAGAGCAGCATAAATGACGCTTTTATCAGAGCTAAGAGTAGCGCTATTGGCACGCTGTCTATTAGTGATTTTAAGCCTTACCCGCCATCAAATAACGAACCTGCCGCTTTTATCATGGCGAAAAAGACTGATATTAATGGTGCCCATATCGGCTATATTGCCCTGCAATTTCCAACGAATAAAGTGAATGAAATTATGCAGCAGCGTGATGGCATGGGTGACACAGGTGAAACCTACTTAGTTGGGCAAGACAAGCGAATGCGTTCAGATTCATTTCTTGACTCCAAAGGCCACTCTATTCTTGCTTCATTTGCGGGTACGATTGCTGAAAATGGCGTTGACACCCTAGCCGTAACGCGTGCATTTCAAGGAGAATCAGCCAGCGCAATAATCACTGATTACAATGGTAATTCCGTGCTATCTTCGTTTACTACTTTCGATCTTGGTTCATTTAAGTGGGCGTTAATCGCTGAGGTTGATGAATCTGAAGCTTTCGCCACAGCAAATGCCTTGATTAAAATTTCGACAGTCGTCATTATCATTGCATCCATACTTATTATCTTAGCTGGGTTATTTATTGCCAAAAATATCAGTATGCCTATCATCTTTTCGGTTGCAGCTGCACAGCGTGTTTCATCGGGTGACTTAACCCAAGACATTGCAGTAAATCAAAGCGACGAACTTGGTTTATTACAACAAGCTATGCGCGACATGGTCATTCGATTGAAAAGCATGATTGAACATATTTCAGCTTCTGCTGAACAGCAAGCCGCTGCCTCACAAGAGCTCTCTAGCATTACCGAACAGACGAATCAAAATGTCAGGCGCCAGCATCAAGCCACCGACCAAGTCGCTACAGCTATCAATGAAATGAGCGCCTCTATTGATGAAGTCACGAGCAGAACATCAGAGGCATCGGATGCAGCTGATCATTCTAAGCGACTTGTTCACACCAGTTCAGCAGCAGTCAATGAAACCATAGAACAAATAAAAAAGCTTTCCGAAGGCATACTTGAGTCAAAACACTTAATCGATGAAGTGCAAGCAGGCACGGCAAATATTGTCAACATTCTCGTCGTTATCAAAGGTATTGCTGATCAAACTAATTTACTGGCACTCAATGCCGCCATCGAAG
>CAJXUN010000008.1 GCA_913061475.1 uncultured Colwellia sp.
ATCAATAATACTACTTGTACGCTTCATATTCATTTCAAGCGCCTTAGTACGTTCACCAACTAAATCTTCAAGCTCTAGGTGAGAGCGCGCTAACGCTTTTGTTGCTCTTGTACCGACTTTTAAGGTAAAAAGTGTTCCTCCAAAAAGTAACATCAAAGCAGTTAATAAAATGGACCAAATGCTGTACTTAAAAATATTGATAAGTTCAAGTGTTTCAGCAACATCAACTTCAGCAACTATCCCCATATTTAAGGCGTCATCCCAAAGCCAACTGCCCACAACCATTTCTCCACGATAGTCTCGATAGCCTTCAAGGTTATAACCCGACTTACCCGCAGCAATGTGCCTAGCCATTAAGGTCAATGGCCAACTTGTCTCTTGTACTATTTTCTCTTTACTATTTAGTAAACTTTTACCTGGATCGGTAATATTAATATTAAGTGCAGAACGTTCAGTTCCATTGATTAAACCAATTTCTCTTAATTCTTTTTCAAAACGTACATTCGAGAGTAAGTGGCCTAATTTATCAATAGCATAAGTTTCGCCACTTTTACCAATAAAGCCTGCAGATAATATTGAAGAGAATACCCCATCGACATCAACCCTAATCGTAATAACCGCTATGACTTCCCCTTGAGCGTTAATAACGGGCGAGGCGAAAAACATTGTGGGTGGTTTTACTGGATTTTCAGGTAACTTTTCATCTTCAATAAACACATCAGAGCGAATAGGCGGAACAAAAATACTTTCGCCGTTAAGCACTCGTTGCAATAAACCTGGTCGTGTATTATGAATGATATTACTTATTCCCACATTAGAATCACGCTTTGAAGATAAGCTGATATTGTTGGGTGAAATGATAAAAAATCCAATATTACCTAAATCGCCCTCTCGTTCTTTAAAGAACTGACGTATTTGAGACTGTAAAGGCGTTTGTTTCAAAGCTTCCGGTAACTCTTGCACTAAAAGTAATTGTTCTACTAATGAGACGAGTTCTTTATTTTTACCTACTTGCTCTAACCTGTTATTCTCATACTTTATCCAAAACTCTAAACGTTGATGCGTTGTCGTTAGTAAAGTAGATAAACTATATTCCAGTGACTCAATTCTTTGTTTTTCTGCGTAATTCATTACGAAGTAAGAAATAACGATTAAGACTGCAGACAAAACCGTTAAGCCAGTAACAATCATTTTTTTAAAGTGAGAGGAACTAAATTTATTAATTAGCTCTTTTTCACTGTTTTTCAATACTAAAGAACTGACCAAGTGACCAATTATAAATAACAGCACAACTGCAACTAAAACAAACCAGATCAGATGCTTTAATTGGAAAATATCTTCTTTGGAGATTCGTGACGTATTCCTTGAAGTCAGCCAATCGTTATTCAAATTCATTAAATCACTGGCTTTAATCGAGTCTAGGCCTTTTTGCAAAATACTATGAAGAATTTTTTTGCTCTTACTGCTCAATAAATGTAATGACGGCGGAAAAACAATGTCTTCATCTATCACCCTTAATCCATTAACATTGTTTTGTTCAACCCAGTCATCGACAACAATTTGTGCGTCTAATAATGCATCAGCGTCACCTGACAATACTTTATCTACCGACTCTTCAATGCCAGTCGTTTCTATTACGTTTATATCAGGGTAGACACTCTTAATTTTATCAATAGTGGTATATCCCGCGGATACCGCAATAGTCGATTTAGAAAGATCAATATTATTTTGAAAACGGGTATTATTATCTTTTACGTAAAATAACTCTCTTACCATAAAGAAAGGTGTCGAGTAATAACCATACTTTTTGCGTTCTTCAAAGAAGTAGGCATCGGGCAGCAAGTCAATTTTTCCGTCTTTAAATTGGCTTAAAACGTCATCCCAGCTTCCCATCACATACTCTGGTTGTAATCCCGTTTTTTCGATGATTTGACGAAGTATTTCGCCTGCAAGTCCACCGGGATTATTGTCGTCTTGCATAAAAAGTATTGGTGGCCAATGTTCAATACCAATTCGTACTTTGTTATTAGCTACCCAGTGTTGCTCTTCTTCGGTCAACGTTAACTTGTTTGGATCAACTGCCTTAGATTTAGATCTGCTTTCAAGTATTGAGATAAAATGTGTAACTGCTGACATGTATTCAGTTTTATTTTGCAAATACTCATCACTATTAATAATAGCGATTGCAGTTTGTCTATTTTTATTTTTAACTGCTGTTATAACTTTCGATTCGAGTGCGACTAATGCGTTATTTGTTTTTTCGAGATTAGCCATCCGTTCTTTATCTTCCGTTAGCTGTAAAGCCAACAGTGCTTCAATAACCTCAAGGAGTTTTATCTCATTATCTTTGTATCTTTCTAACCACTTTTCATCACCAGAAAATGCATAAGTTAAAACGGAAGATGTAAGTACTTCATCATAATATTTCAGCTCTATTGCCATATTTTCTAACTGAGATAGTGAAAAGTGATTAACAGGTTCTATATTGTCTAGTATTACTTTTTCTTTAGATTGTTGTGCAAAACAATTTGGCATAGAAGTAGTACTTAATATTAAAGCCGTCATTACTAAAAGCTTAAAGAATATTTTCATTTATGAACCTATAACTTATATTTTTATAAAATAGCAGAGTAAATTTATTTTTAATTAGCACTAGCTTTTAATTAAAAATTACCAGACAAAAGTGTACTTCTCATTTTTCTTGTTACGTTTGTTACCCATCTTAATATCATTTTGTCATTTTAAATATTTGGAATTCATAATTTATTATTATGTATCTACCTTGGCTTGTGATGTAAAAGAGGATTAAAATTAAAACTTTAGCTTTAATTCACTATAAACGAAAGTTAACTCTAAAAGTTAACTCTAAATGACTATTATTTATCTTTTTCTAATAAGTTAATTTCTATCACACCTAAATAAAATGTATCAATAAGAACATCGTCTCGCACCAAATATGCTGTAACTTTATTGTCAGAAAAAGTGAAGTTAAAAGGAGTATGGTTAACTGGATCTCAACTAGATGCCACACCAACACTATCGCCATTTGAACCTTTCATTAACAAACTCACTAAACTGATATTAAGAAAGGCAAACTTGAGGCTAACATTACTATTATTATTACTATTGCCATCGCAGCTCATTATCGTCAATTCCTAGTTACCACAATAGCAGTAACCAAGGATACTTTGAACAGTGTCGTTGAAGGTTGGTCGACTAATCTAGATTGGTTTTATTCTGGTCATTTGAATACCTTTAAGGTTTTACTTATTTGAAATTATAATCTTTCCAGTGTTAGTAAATAATTACAACATTAGCTTGAAATAAAACAATTAATTGCTAATATCATTAATAATAATATTCAAAAATCAATAACCTATTACATTTGAAGGATCAAAATGTTTAACGATGCAAAAGTTATAAAACTTAGTCTATTTATACTCCCATTGTTTGTTTCAGTTAATAGTTTTGCATCAGAAACAAATACCGCCGCAGATAAACCCTTGTATCAATTTGAAGCAGGCATGCACGCTAATTATTTGGACTCAGAAGACTATTACCAGTTAAATACCAGTGACGTATTTGCCACTGACTCCAATACGCAACTGGGGTTGGATCTTTCAATCCAATTACATCACAGTGTACTTCCCGAAAATACGTTTCTTGCATTAGGCTGGAGCAAAACGGGTGAATATAGTGCTGATGTGCTTGCGTATTGTGGTGATAAAGCCTGCCAAGAAACCACCAAGCTTAACTTTGAATCACTACAGCTAAATTATCATTACCAATGGCATCAATCTTCGATCATGGAATCTTCAGTTTATGCTGGTGTTTCATATATTTGGGCTGAGGGTGAAATTAAAGGCCAAGCTTGGCGTGATGGCGCAACAGGTTTTCAGGTAGGCAATCAAATTTACTTTATGCCACATTCAGCCATTCAACCCTACATTGGCGTTAAATTATCTTACTTCGCCATTGAAGATGGCAATGACACGATTCACTTACCAAACTTAAGCCTTTTGTTTGGCGTGCGCTTTTAATTAATCTTTGGATATTTTATGACTTTATTTCGTATTATAAGTTTATTTTTACTGATTGGGTTAACGGCTTGTGATAAAGCAAGTATTCCTTCAGATACCGCGCCTAACTTAAGTTTATCGGTTAGTGCCCCCTCCATAGCTGACGCGGGTGAAACAGTCAACCTTAGTGCGATACTTAGTGCTAATGGAGCAAATGCTAATAGTGGCGTTACTTATGTGTGGGAGGATAAATCTGCACAACAACTTGGTTTAACGAGTAATAACGATACCGCAAGTTTTGTTGCTGTAGCAGGTATTGATGAGGCGATTATATTGGTAACAGCCTCTTTTGATGGTTCATCTGTCAGTGAAACGATTAATATAGTGATTAATCAACCACCTAAGTTAACTATCACTGCTCCTCCAGCTGTTGATGTGGGCGCTAGCGTTGATCTTAGTGCGTTGTTAAATATTGATGGAGTAGATGTTAATAGTGGTGTTACTTATGTGTGGGAAGATAAATCTACGCAACATATTGGTTTAACAAGCAATAACAATACTGCTAATTTTGTCGCTATTTCTGGTATCCATGAAGCCGTCATATTAGTAACCGCTTCTTTTGATGGCATCACTGTTAGCAAAACAACGAGCATTACGATTAACCCACCACCTAATTTGAGTTTAACGGTTACAGCACCTCTTAGCGTTAATGTGGGCGACAATGTGAATATTAGTGCTATGGTCAGTGCTGATGGAGTTGATGTAATTAACGGCGTTACTTATGTGTGGGAAGATAAATCTACGCAACAAATTGGTTTAGTAAGCAGTGATGATACAGCCAATTTTGTTGCGATAGCAGGTATTCATGAAGCGGTTATATTAGTCACAGCCTCTTTTGAAGGGGCAACAGTTAGCAGAACAGTGAGTATAACGATAAACCCACCCCAATCACTTAATTCAGCTTTAACGATTACCGCGCCACTTAACGTTAAAGTGGGCGATAGCGTAAATCTTAGTGCAGCATTTAGTATTGATGGAAAAGATGTTATCACTGGCGTTACTTATGAATGGGAAGATAAATCTTTACAACCAATAGGCTTAACAAGCACTAATAGCACAGCAAACTTTGTTGCCATAATGGGTATTAGTGAAGCGGTTATATTGGTAAAAGCCACCTTTGATGGCGCTACAGTTAGCAAAACAGTTAGCATAACGATTAATCCAGCTCAGCCACCACCTGTTTTGGACTTAGCTGTATCTGCACCCATTGATGCTAATGTAGGTGATATAGTAAACCTCAGCGCAGTGTTTAGTATTGATGGAGTAGATGTTAGTAATGGCGTAACTTATGTATGGGAAGATAAATCAATACAACCACTAGCTTTAACGAGTAATAGCAATACAGCCAGTTTTGTTGCTTTAGCAGGTCTTGATGAAGCGATAATACAGGTAACAGCCTCTTTTGGCAGTATTACGGTAAGCAAAACGGTTAGTATAACGATTAACCCTTCTGCGCCTAGTTTAACTTTAGCTGTTACTGCGCCGACTAGCGTTGATGTAGGCGTTAACGTAGATCTAAGTGCGTTAGTTAGCGTTAATGGGGTAGATGTAAATAGTGGTGTTACTTATGTGTGGGAAGACAAATCTGCACAACCAGTATTTTTATCAAGCAGTAATAACACGGCTAATTTTGTTGCTATAATAGGTATTCCTGAAGCTATCATTTCGGTGACAGCTTCTTTTGGCGGCGCGACGGTAAGTAAAACGGTCAGCATAGCCATTAACCCACCACATATTTTAGATATAGTCTTTACTGCACCGGCATCTGCTGATGTAGGTGACAATGTAAACATTAGTGCATTACTCAATATTGACGGGGTAGATGTTACCAGTGGCGTTACTTATGTATGGGAAGATAAATCAACTCAATCAGTAGGATTAACAAGCAATAGCGATACAGCAAGTTTTATTGCGATAGCGGGTATTCCTGAAGCAGTTATATCGGTAACAGCCTCTTTTGGTAGTAGCACTGTAAGTAAAACGGTCAGTATAACCGTTAACCCACCTCCTACTTTAATTATAACGGTTACTGCGCCCCTCGCTGTTGATATAGGTGATAGTGTAGCTCTTGGTGCGATGATTAGTGCTAATGGTGTAGATGTTAATAGCGGCGTAACCTATACATGGGAAGATAAATCAACTCAACTAGTAGGCTTAACCAGCAATAGCGATACAGCAAGTTTTATTGCGATAGCGGGTATTCATGAAGCGGTTATTTTGGTAACGGCTGAATTTAAAGGTGCTACTGTAAGTAAAACAACAAGTATAAAAATTAATCCTGTCCCTAATTTAACGTTAACGGTTGCCGCACCTTCTCCTGTTGATGCGGGGACGAGTGTGGACCTTATTGCAATGGTCAGTGCCGATGGAACCGATGTTAGTAGCGGTGTAACTTACGTTTGGGAAGATAAATCTACACAACCAGTGGTTTTATCAAGTAAAGACAATACAGCAAATTTTGTTGCCATCTCAGGTGTTCATGAAGTGGTTATTTTGGTAACAGCAAAATTTAAGGGTTCAACAGTAAGCAAAACTACAAGTATAACCATTAATCCACCCCCTCATTTAGATTTAACTCTGACGGCGCCTTCAATAGTTGATGTCGGTGATTCAGTAGACCTTATTGCGATGGTTAGTATTAATGGAACTGATGTAACTACCGGCGTTACTTATGAGTGGGAAGATAAATCTGCACAATCTATTGGTTTGGCGAGTAAGGATAATACCGCTCATTTTGTTGCTGTTGCAGGTATTGATGAACCGATTGTGCTAATCACAGCGAGCTACAAAGGCGCGACAGTCAGCGAAAAAGTATCCATTGCTGTGCTTAGCTCAGTGCAACCGGTTGAAATAGGTACGTTGACTATTAGTGGACCAACTAAGGTAAAGTCGTCTCACCAGGTGATTTTAAATGCACTTTATACAGAAACCAGTGCAGTAAAAACAGATGCGACTTTTGTTTGGTCACAAGATGAAGGACCTGACGTTGGGTTTACTGCCAATAATGGCGAAGTATCATTTACCGCACCAGATGTTAACCAAGATACAGAGCTTGCCTTTAGTGCTCAAACAACTAACGATGTGGGTGAACTTTTCGATACATTGTGGTTTGTTACAGTAACTCCTCCAGATATTGCATTTACTAATCAGCCTAATACTGGGCAATCACAAGTTGGCAGCCAACAACAAACGGCTCATACGGTTAAACAAGCTACCTCAGGTGATACAGTTCACTTAACGACACAGGTTAGCCAAACTGGCGGAGGCGGCTCATTTACATATGCTTGGACACAAGTACAAGTGACGGGTACTCCGGTTGTTATAACTCATACCGACACCTCTCAACCTACCGCAACTTTTGTCGCGCCTTCAGCCGCAGGGAAGTTGACTTTTAATGTAACAGCTACAGAATCTGGCAGTGGTAAAAGCATTTCGCAAACGCAAGTAGTTAACGTATTAGGCAAGCCGTTTAGCCCACAGCAAGGTGCTCAGCATTCGGTATTTAATGGACATGGACAAATTGAATTAAAAGGTAGGGTTAATGGAGGAACAGCGCCTTTTAGCTATTCATGGGCACAAACAACTGGTCCACAAGCTATAATTAGCAGCACAAGTGCTGAAAATCCATCAGTAACACCGCCAACAGTCACTACCGATACAGACTTTACGTGGGTAGTAAGTGTTACCGATGCGAATGGCCAACAAGTTACATCTGCGCATGTAGTCACTGTAAAAGCAGCCCCTAAGTTAGCTGTTTCTATATTACACCCTGCAAGCGCGGACGTTGCTGAAGGCGACACCGTACTGCCGCAAGCACAGATTAGTGGAGGCACAGGTAATTATTCCATTCGTTGGACGAGTTCTGTAGTTACCTTGATTGATGAAACTACCGCAGCACCAAGCTTTGTTGTACCAACAGTCAGCAAAGACACTATCATTGTCGTGAATTTGGCAGTGAGCGACGGCGTTAATCAAATCACGCGAAGTGTAAGATACACGGCTAAACCTTTATTTACGGTAAATTCGCATCAGAACCAAAGCGGCAGTAACCTAGCCACAGGCCCTAATCAAAGTACGCATCAGAACAACCAAATTGAGTCAGGCAAGACCTTTAAACCCAGTGTTGATGTACACGAAAATGCTGCATCTGGTGGTACTTTTACGTATGCATGGACAGTGGTGAAACCTAACCCCGCACCTGCAGATTTAGTGATAGCTGGCGCTAATACCAGCCAACCTATAGTGGTAGCGCCAAATGTTAGTACAACTACACCAGTTGAATTACAAGCCGTTGTCACTTATACATCGACTAACGGTACAAGTGTTAGTAAAACGGTTCACTCTCAATATCAAGTTGTTCCATATAATTCACCTAGTAAACCCACATTAACATTAAGCATGGCGGGGCATGAAAGTGTTATTGGTGGTCGTCTAGCGAACCCTACTGTTTCGGTCATGAATGCAGCAGGCACTATAACTTACAAGTGGACACAAATAAGTGGGCCAAATATTGTTGGAGGTATCATTGGTGATACGACAGACAATCCTTACTTTACAGTGCCAACCATCACCGGTGGTCATCAAAATTTAGTATTAGAAGTAGAAGTGGGCGATGGCACTGACGTCAAAACAGCGCAAGTAATTTTTGATATTGACCCATTAAACATACCACCGAAATTACCATTGACTGTTGTCGCGTCTAATGATGAAACAGTTGTTGCCAACACTGTGGTAAACCCAAGAGCTACTGTAACAAACTCTAATGGCACGCCGACTTATGCATGGACTCAAACCAGTGGTCCAGCCATTATAATTACCGATGCAAATACGGCAACGCCAAGTTTTACGACGCCCACAACCAGTGGCACGATAGTACTTGAAGTCACCGTAACAGATAATGACAATACCCCTATTACGGACATGGTAAGCTATCAAGTACAAACAGCTATCAAACTCACTGCAGGAACTCCTATACGTTCGGTATCTGAAGGAAATACAGTTGATTTACTTGCATCAACAACAGATGTAAATGGTACGGCGGCTTATGCTTGGAGCGTTGTAAGTGATGGCGGTACCGGTGTGGTAACAGGAGACATTGCCAACCCTGCGCTAGCTCATACCAGTATTTATATTCCGGCAGTTGACCAAGATAGAATCTTGGTTTTAGAAGTTATTGCAACTGACAGTGCTAACTCTGCAACCGCTAAAGCGACAGTTACTATTAACATTAGTGATTTAAAAATGCGAGTCGACTTAGGAGCAGGGGCAAACATCCCTTCTGGACAAACAGGCCAATTACATGCCAATGTTACTAGCGGTAAAGGTCCTTTTAGTTATGCATGGACAGACTCTACTCCTCCTAGCCTTAGCGCTACTAACACCAATAACCCGAGTTTTACAGCACCTAATGTTACCCACAGTGTTGATTTACAATTTGGCGTAACGGTAACTGATAGTCTTAATAATACCGCTTCTGATAGTATTATAATGACCGTAGAACAACCGCCGTTTAGTGTTAATGCAGGCGTTGACTTCTCGGTAACAGAAGGCAGTACCGTTCAATTACGCGCTCAGGGAGTAAATGGTGCAGGAGCAACATGGCAATGGATACAAACCGCAGGTCAAAACGTTTCATTGTCTGATGCAACACTGGCTAATCCAACCTTTATTGCACCTTCACAAGCGGAAGGCGTGAAAGAAACATTTAGCTTTACCGTGACAGGCACCAGCAATGGACAAGTTAAAAGTGGGTCTGTAAATGTTGTTGTTCAGGGCGTTCCTGATATTGATGCGCATTCAAACAATGTTTCAGTTCATGCGGGAGCAACGGTTAATCTAGCTGGTAGTGTTACAGGCGCGGGTACTGTCGAAAATTTAGCATGGACTCAGAGTTCAGCGGGACTATCTGTAGGTACTATTACTAACGCTTCTGTAATAGGCGATGTAAAATATTTAAATGCGAGTTTTGTTGCACCTGCCGTTAACGCAGATACAACTCTGACCTTTGACTTTACCGCAACAGGCGCAGGCAATGTAGTACATGTACCTGTTACGGTTACTATTATTGCTAATCCCTTAACGGTAAGTGCAGGTAGCGACATTCGCGTTAGATCGGGCGCAACGGTCCAGCTACACGCTGTATCAAGCAATGCGGCTAACTACGCATGGTCACAAACAGTAGGCACTCCTACGGTAACGCTGATTAATGGCAATACCAATGGCGCAAGTTTCGTCGCGCCTGATGTAACTGCGGACACAACGCTGACCTTTGAAGTTGATGTAACAGGTGGTGGAATACCGGGAACTGACACAGTTAATGTGACTGTTTTCGAACCAACCATCGTAGTAAATACGAACAGCGCCCACCGTATTAACCTAATCGCAGATGATTCGGAGCCGCCGACCTTTATTGACACAACCTTTGCAGATAGCGTAAGTGGTAGTGACGTCACGCCAGCCACAACAACATGGACGATTACTCCTAATCCTACTCCCCCCGCAACATTGGACATGGTGTTTTCTGGATTGAATACGGCAATTTTGGAAATCAACCCAATTGGCGCTTCAAAAGGTACTTACACAGCGACGATGACAGCAGGTGATTCTGCTAACCATTACCAATCAGGCAGCAAGTCATTTGTTATTGACATTAAACCTGCTACTCCGCCGATGCCTAAAACTGTTGATCTGAGTGCGAATGCAGGGCTAACAGTGGCAGGTATTGCAGGCAATCATTCACTGCATGTCCCAACCATCTCGGGAGGTTTACCACCTTACCATTATAATTGGGGGTTAGGTGCCGATGCCAATGGCTTAGTAATTACCGGTGGTACTACAGACAATCCAACCGTCGCTTTTCCTGCCGTACCTAGCACTTGTAATGCTATTTCTGGGAAAATATCGCTCACCGTTACAGATGCGAATGGTGATACCGCTACTGGCGATGTAACATATAGCAGCACACCTTCGCTAAATCCTATAAAACCAGTAAGTTGTCAAATATGTCGCGGCCCGAAATTTATTTGTGAGCGCTCACATGTTTTAAAAGTTTGTGATGTTTCTTTGAGTAGCCATAAGTCGGGCACGGTCAATTCCGATTTACAATATTGTATTAATGATATTGAAAACCTCCAAGATGGTTCACGCTATGTAACCCGTCGCTGCGCTACCGCGGAAGAAGTAAATCATGATTGGTTTATTGACAAAGCTTCAACGTCTAACGAAGCAAGCGGTATTAAGGAACTAGGAAATTTGGGGCGGCTCGATCCTTTGGCTCATGGCTACAATGTGGTGATATTGAAGGATAGACACTTTACTTTTTCAGCAGCTTGTAAAGGTGATAACTGTAATCTAGAAACTGTTCCTGATGATCTTCTTGGTGTGACAAATGGCCTACCTAATAGTATGACAGGGGTTCCACCGACACCGAAAGCAGGTGTTTGTCCTTAGTTAGTTTATTCAAAATAAAAGCGTCACTTAATATATTCATTATTAAGTGACGCTTTTTACATTTTTAAACCTTAATTTTTCTAAATGCACTTATTGTAATGGTTTTGATGAATCATTTGCAGAGCATAATAATTATAAGTAATACCAAACGAACAAATTTATTGATCATCTTCAATTGGTCTACATATCCAATTTCTGCATTGTATTCAATCCCGATTGCTAGCGACTGCTCTATCACACACCTTGAACTTTAATCTTAATCCTCATTGAATTTTTATCACGCATTTAATCTACTTGGTATAAAAGTAAAAAGAATGAACACAATTAAATGTTATATTTTTTCTCTTTAAAATATTACAAAATAAAGCGAGTTGCTCAGATAATGAATACTCGTCAGGTTGTTGATATTCAAAGTGTTGAAAATTACCTTTGAGTAAACCCCTTAGTAATGCAGGAAGAGCGTTGTACTTATTTGTCTCATCTAATGTGAAATGCAATGCCTTATAATCACTGGCCTTTAAAACAATTAAAAAATATTGCGGGGCAGCAAAAAAAACTGTGTTTTTAAATATGATGTATCACATAATCAGTTTCTTAATGAAGCTCTGCAATGACATAAGTACAGTTTTCATCTACTTCATTAACCCCTGGGCGGGGTGCATAAAGTTGCTCACCTAAAATAAGTCATAATTTTTTGATTATCTACAATTGGTTCTCTTCTTTAATGGATTTTGGGTGAATATTTTGATTACTACTCAGACCAATGAATAACGAAAAACAACCAAACCACTTCTAATTTGCTTTTTCTAGATATCACTCCACTTGATACCAAAGCACCTGAAAGATACGGGGTTCGGTCGCTTATGTATAAACCCGCTTAGCGATACAATTTATGTAACCTGAACTCTGGATAATAGAAATAGAAACGATAAAGCTTTTATTTTCATAGATATAAAAAGAAGCTAATAGTAGATTTACATATTAGTTGTATCAATGTCATTAGTTTTGCGTGAATCAAGGCAAGTTTTTTATTCCAGATAAAACCAGGTACCTACATCCATGTAGGCTACGCTGATACCATTAAAAACATTGGCATGACGTACATAACTTACCCAGATTTCAGGCTATGTATAATCGCTAGGCTGGTTAAACAGTTTAAAGAATTCGTTAACTAACGCAGAAAGCATTTAACCATTAATCAAAAAGTGCACTGCAATACTCGCAGCGTAGCCTAGGGCAATAACCCAACTCCACTTTAAGTGGCCGATAAAGGAATAAACGCCTTTGGTTTGCCCCATTAAAGCAACACCGGCAGCTGATCCAATTGACAGCAAACTTCCACCGACACCTGCGGTCATCGTCACTAACAACCATTGTTGTAGATCCATTGCAGGATTCATGCTTAGTACCGCAAACACCACAGGGATGTTATCAACAATTGCTGATAGCACACCAACAGCAATATTAGCGTAAGTTGGGCTCCAACTACTGTATAAGGCTTCTGAAACGAGACTTAAGTAACCCATAAAGCCCAAACCACCAACACACATGACCACACCATAAAAAAACAGTAAGGTATCCCACTCTGCCCGCGCTATTTTGTCAAAAATATCAAACGGGATAATGTTACCCAGTTTTTTCAATTCTTCAGCGTCGTTCGTTGCTTCTGCTTTACTGCGTTTTTTATCTAAGGAGCGCGGTAAACTCATACGTAAATAAAAGCCGAAAAACTTCAGGTAACCCAGTCCCATCATCATACCCAATACAGGTGGCATGTTGACCACACTATGACATAAAACAGCCGTTGCAATAGTCAAGATAAAGAGCGCAACAATTCTTTTTGCCCCTCTTTTAATTTCAAAATTTTCACTGAGATCAGGCACTGATTTTTCGTTGGAAATGAAAAGGCTCATGATAATTGCCGGCACTAAAAAATTAACCAAAGATGGAATAAACAAGACGATAAATTGTTCAAATTTAACTAACCCTGATTGCCAAATCATTAGCGTGGTGATATCACCAAATGGACTAAATACGCCACCCGCGTTAGCCGCAACAACAATATTAATACAAGCTATATTAATGAACTTTTTATCTTTTGATGCAACTTTCAATATAATTGCGCACATCAACATGGCGGTGGTTAAATTGTTCGCAAATGAAGAAATAGCGAATGCTAAAATGCCGGTTAACCAGAACAATGATCTGAGGCTTAAGCCCTTAGACACCATCCATAAGCGCAAGCCATCAAAAATGCCTCTTTCTTCCATAGCGTTTATGTAGGTCATGGCAACTAAAAGAAATAATAGGAGTTGCGCATATTCAAGTAAGTTGTGATTAAACGCTTCTTCAGCTTCTAAAGGGATACCGTTTTGCGTGTAAATCCAACCAATAATAAGCCAAATAACACCGGCAGCAACTAGTACCGGCTTTGACTTTCTTAAATGAATGACATCTTCACCAATCACCAATAAATAAGCAATTGAAAATAAAATCAGTGCAGTAAAGCCAAAAACTGAATTGGTTAAATCAATACTGCCGGGACCTGCTGCCCAAGAGGCACCAGAAATACAGGAAAGTAAAAGGACTAATAATAATTTTTTAAACATACACACCTAATGAACAAAACTGTGTTCTCATTATTGCTGTTAACAAAGACTAAATGTCTTTTGGTAAATTTTATAACTGATATTATTTTCCAATGTTGCCACTTTGTTTGCTCGCTTTTTAATGCCCCTGTTTGATCTCATCAAACTCAGACATTAGCTAGGGTTAATAGACTTCAAACCTCTATGCTTTTTTAAGTTAGGTTAACAATAGGCAGCAAAAAACAACATCGGCGTATTATAATCCGACTTTCAATATATTAACTGATATTTTTTTAACTTCTTTGAGGAAAATCATGATATTTAACAAGCCTATAAGTTACTGATAATTAATACTGATATAATTTTTATAAGCGAGTGCTAGGTGTTCGTACCATATTGAACAAAATTCAATTTTGTTGCCAAAGATTATTTAATCATCACGAGATGCACACAGCGCTATTAATTCGATAAAAGATAGGTTAATTTATCGCTATTTTATCCGAACCTAGGTTTTTATTTTGTATATCTGTACACTTTCTAAATTTTATCTTGTTGTCACTTTACTTATTTCCGCATTAATATCAGTCAATAGTTTTGCCCACAGTGATGATATAAACAAAGCGACGTTATCTATAGAAAACCATGAACAATATCGGCTGACCGTTACGGTAGACTTTGTTCACTTGCTAAAGAGGCATTTGGAAGTTTCAGGAAATGATGAAAAGACCATTAACGTAATTAATCAGATGTCGTTTGTCGAACAAAAAAAGCTAGTAGAAGCCGTTCAAGCGAGGGTAAGTCAACAGTCGAGTCTGCACTTTGATCGTCATGTACAAATTATGCCGACATTTAAGGGATTACAGCTTCAACATTTAAAGCGAATTTTATCCCAACAAGCTAACTTATCTGAGTATAAAACACAGCTAATCGCGACAGGAAAAATTCCGCGAGATGTCAGTGAAGTCGCGATAAGCTTTTCGCCATTAATTGGCCAGGTTATAGTTAACATCATCCGTCCCGAACAAGAAATCATCGGGACGGGGAATATTAGCAGCAGTTATCAAATAGATTTGAGTCGAGCTAATTCAGCGAAAAACACCTTAAAAACACCTGCTGCCATCAAGTACACGGTTGACTACATCTATCAGGGATTTATCCATATTATTCCGAAAGGTTTAGATCATATTCTCTTTGTATTGGCACTGTTGCTATTTGCTAAACGTCGATCAACCTTAATATGGCAAGTATCTGCATTTACTCTGGCTCATACCATTACTCTCGCACTCGGCATTTACGGCCTTATCACGATTTCTAGCGCAGTCGTCGAGCCACTCATCGCTTTGTCGATAATTTATGTCGGGGTAGAAAACATTTATCGAAGCAATAAAATGACGACTAACCATGCTCGTCTAGCGATAATATTTGCTTTTGGCTTGTTACATGGTTTGGGGTTTGCTTCGGTATTAACTGAGGTAGGACTACCCGACAGTCAATATCTGGTGAGTTTAATTGCGTTTAATATTGGCGTTGAGTTAGGCCAATTAACGGTTATTGCTTTAGCTTTTATCTGTTTATTGCCCTTTAGCGTAAAAGTCTGGTACCAAAAAAAGTTAGTACTCGCACTCAATGTAGCCATCGCCGTTATTGCAACATATTGGCTGATTGAACGACTTATTTAAACTCAGGGTGTAAAAAAATTATATAAACACATGCTTCTGTGCATCCATGCACCCGTGATATATCATACATCCTTACATACGCGCTCCAGCGCATCCGTGCGATCGCGATATACTCTACATCCTGTACATACACGCTCCTGCGCATCCATGCGCCCGCGATATACCGTACATCCTTTACATAAAAAAGGTGAGCTAAGCTCACCTTTTTTAATTTATCAACAACACTAGCTAAATATAGTGCTATTCATTCGAATAATTTAGATGTTTTTTACGCTAATGTCGCCAACTTCCAGCGCGGCAATACGCTCTCGCTCTTGACGCTTCTCGCATGGATTGTCACAGTTACACGATTTATCTATACCCACACTCGCTAAACCACCACAGCTACCTGCTAAGGTTTTCTTTTGAAAAATATAACCGACAGCCATTGCCATAACAATAACGAGAAAAAAACCGAAGGTGATTAAAAATATCGCCATAATGCGTGCCTACCTATTTTATAACATGCCAGTATTTTTTATTTAAATGCTGAATTGCAGACATTTATTGATAAAAAATATCGACCAACTTTACTGATTTAAGTAAACGTACAAATCTACTTAAGATATTGCATGAATTTTACCGTGCTTTGCTCAACAAAGCCATGTTCTGTTTTCACAATAATGTAAACCGCAAGATCATTTTTCTCAGCAAACGCGAGCGCTTTTTCTTCACCCATCACCATCATCGCCGTTGATAAACCATCAGCCGTCATCGACGATGGATGAATAACAGTTACAGAGACCAGTTTATGGTTAATTGGCTTGCCCGTTTTTGGGTCTATAATATGCGAAAATCGTTGGCCGTCAGCTTCAAAATAGATACGATAGTCCCCAGATGTTGCAACAGCGTTATCTTTTGGCACTATGATCTGATGAATAGCACGTTCAGTACTCAAGGGTTTTTCTATGGCTACATGCCATAGTTCTCCGGTATGTTTAAAGCCCTTAAGGCGCATTTCTCCGCCAATTTCGACTAAGTAATTATTGATACCATGAGTTTCAATAAACTCAGCGATTAGGTCGACACCATAGCCTTTCGCAATAGTAGATAAATCGACATAGAGTCCTGGGATTTTTTTCGCCAACAGACCATTTTCAAAGGTTAATTTATCTAAACCAATACTTGCTTTAGTCGTACTTAGCAATTCATCACTTGGCACTGTCTCAGGACGATATTCTGGACCAAAGCCCCATAAGTTTACTAAGGGTCCTACCGTAACATCAAGTGCGCCATTGCTTAGCTCTCCCAATCGCATAGCTTCTTTTACTACGCGAGCTAAGCCCGTTGAAACCTTAACTGGCTCAAGAGAAGTTGAGCGGTTAAATTTTGATAATTCTGAGTCGGCTATATAGGTCGACATTTCTTGATTCAATTGCTTAAGCTTTTCATCAATACCTTGTTGTAATTTTCCGCTATCAAGATTTTCACCGACTACTTTAATATTATAAGTAGTCCCCATAGTATTACCCTGGAGTAAATATTCTTTACGGCCAAGATCGTTGCTTGGGAAGCAACCACTCAATATCAGCGAAGCAAGTGTTGCTAGAACTAGCCTATTTATATATTGCATAACAATATCCTATATAAAATTTAATTTAGTTAAAACAACTGAATACCCTGTAGAGTAACAATGGCTTTAGCTAAATTAAATAACTGTAGTTATCCAAAGATATCTAAGTTTTTCTATAAACATTAAAAAGACGACCGAAGTCGCCTTTAATTTAGCCTGATAATTGACAACTCTAAGTAGCTTTTCAACTCAAAGCTAGTTCACTTTAGAGCAAAGAGATGGCGCGGAGTTGACGCTAGTCAATGAGCACCTTCGATGCCGCTATTAAGTGAAATAGCAAAGAGGTAAAAGTTACAAAAAATTAGCCGCCAAAATCATCCAACATGATATTCTCGTCTTCTACGCCGAGATCTTTCAACATATGAATAACTGCAGCATTCATCATTGGAGGACCACACATGTAGTACTCACAATCTTCTGGGGCTTCATGGTTTTTCAAGTATTGTTCGTGCAATACATTATGAATAAAACCTGTCATGCCATCCCAGTTATCTTCTGGTTGTGGATCTGATAACGCAACATGCCATTCGAAGTTGTCATTTTCAGCCGCAAGGCCGTTGTAATCATCTTCATAAAACATTTCACGTTTCGAGCGAGCACCGTACCAGAACGACATTTTACGTTTAGATTGTAAACGCTTAAGTTGATCAAAAATGTGTGAACGCATTGGCGCCATACCAGCACCACCACCGATAAAGACCATTTCATTGTCAGTTTCTTTCGCGAAGAACTCACCAAACGGGCCTGAAATAGTCACTTTATCACCAGCTTTTAAGCTGAAAATATAAGACGACATTTTACCTGCTGGTAAATGTAAACGTCCTGGAGGCGGCGTAGCGATACGCACGTTAAGCATGATGATGCCTTCTTCTTCAGGGTAGTTAGCCATAGAGTACGCACGTAAAGTATCCGTATCCACTTTTGACTCTACATCGAAGAAACCAAAATGATTCCAGTCACCTTTGTATTGTTCATCGATATCAAAATCGCTGTATTTTACGTGATGGGCAGGCGCTTCAATTTGAATATAACCACCAGCACGGAAAGGCACAGATTCGCCATTAGGAATTTGTAACTTAAGTTCTTTAATGAACGTTGCCTTGTTATCGTTAGAGATAACTTCACATTCCCATTGTTGAACACCGAAGATTTCATCTTCAAGTACAATATCCATGTCTTGCTTAACCGCCACTTGACAAGCTAAACGACAACCTTCTTTTGCTTCACGCTTATTAATATGTCCTGATTCAGTTGGTAAAATATCGCCACCACCTGAATGTATTTCTACGCGACATTGGCCACAAGTACCACCGCCACCACAAGCTGAAGGTATAAAAATACCTTGGTCAGCCAGTGCACCTAAAAGCTTACCGCCAGCAGCAGTTGTTACTGCTTTCTCTGGATCGCCATTAATGCTGATCGTAACGTCACCTGAAGAAACTAACTTAGATTTAGCGAATAAAATTACCATCACTAACGCTAGTACTATCGCGGTAAACATCGATACGCCGAGAATAATTATTTCCATCGACTTTTCCTTTAATTTTCTTTAAGGGTTTTAGCTATGCCATTAACATCAAGTTACTGCAGGCTAAAACCAACATAAACCTAAAGTGAAATACCACCGAAAGAAAGAAAGCCAAATGCCATCAATCCCGCAGTAATAAACGTAATACCTAAGCCTTTTAAGCCGTCAGGTACATCTGAGTATTTCATCTTTTCACGAATACCCGCCATCAATACAATAGCCAACATCCAACCGATACCAGAGCCAATGCCGTAAACAACACTTTCGCCCAAGGTTAAGTTTTTCGCTACCATAAATGAAACGCCACCGAAGATGGCACAGTTAACTGTGATCAAGGGTAAGAAAATACCAAGCGCTTGATATAAAGCCGGGAAGTATTTATCTAGCACCATTTCAAGAATTTGTACTAATGCCGCAATCACACCAATAAAGGTAATGAAAGACAAAAAGCTTAAATCTATAGAGTCTGCTGCATTTGTAACCCCCATCATACTATCTAACGCACCTGGCGCTAAAATCGCTTGATAGATAATTTGGTTAACAGGTACTGCAATACCTAATACCACAACAACTGCAATACCTAGACCGATTGCCGTGCTCACTTTCTTAGAAACAGCTAAGAAGGTACACATGCCAAGGAAAAAGGTTAATGCCAAATTTTCAATAAAGATGGTTTTAACAAATAAACTTAAATAATGTTCCATGATTGCTTAGTCCTTCTCTACTTGTTCTGGCTTATACTGGCGAATGGCCCAGATAATTAAACCGATAATGAAGAATGAGCTAAATGGCAAGACTAATAAGCCATTACCTTGATACCAACCGCCATTTTGTACCAAAGTAAAAACTTCCATACCAAATAAAGTACCAAAACCAAATAGTTCACGGAAGAAAGCAACAACTATCAATACAGCGCCGTAGCCTAAACCATTGCCAATCCCATCTAAAAAGCTAACACCTGGTTTCTCTTTCATGGCGAAAGCTTCAGCGCGCCCCATTACGATACAGTTAGTAATGATCAAACCGATAAAAACCGACAACTCTTTTGATAATTGATAAGAGAATGCTTTTAACACTTGATCAACTACAATTACCAATGAAGCGATAATCGCCATTTGCACGATTATACGTACGCTCGATGGTATTTGATTACGAATAAGTGAAATAAATAAGTTCGAAAAGCCAGTTACTAGCATTACCGCAACAGTCATAACCAAAGCGTTCTGTAGAGAACTAGTTACGGCTAAAGCAGAACAAACACCCAGTACTTGCAATGCGATAGGGTTATTATCTATAACCGGCCCAAATAAAACCTTTTTAGTATCTGTCGACATTAGTTCAGTCCTCCTGCGCGATAGTTAGTAATAAATGGACCATAGCCTTCTTCGCCTAACCAGAAACGCAGTGTGTTTTCAACACCATTACTGGTTAATGTTGCGCCAGACAAGCCATCGACACCGTGCACATCGCCGGGTTTAGCACCGCCTTTAACAATTTTAATGGCAACATTTTTTTGCTCATCGAACATTTTTTTACCTGGCCATAACGCTTTCCATTTTGGATTTAGTACTTCTGCACCTAGTCCAGGGGTTTCACTATGGTCAGAGTAGATCACGCTTTTAACAGTATTCATGTCAGATTCTAAACCAACAAAACCGTACATCAAGTTCCATAAGCCTGAGCCAACAATAGGTAAAACGATTGTTGTTACTTTACCTTGTTCATCTTTGACGAGATAAACCACGGCATTTTTAGCAACACGGTTTAAACTAGCGATATCATTTTCAGGTTTAAAACTCTTAGCAGAGTCACGCGCGTCAGCACGCTCTTCAAAAGTATTTACATCACCTTCAATAACTTTACCAGTTGCTAAATCAATCATTTTAGCATCAACACGTTTGTTGTAAGTAGCAACAATGTCTTTGCCTGCAGCCTTTAAAAGACCGGCAGTTTCAAGAATTTTTGTTTGCTTATCAAGCAACTTGTTTGCAGTTTGTAATGGTTTTAAGCTAACAGCCGAAATGGACACTAAAGCTGCACAAACTAAACAAACAATAAATACAAAGCCAATCGTTCCGGCGAAAGTTTCTTTCTTTTTAGTATCAGACATTGCGAGCAAGCCTCCGTTTGATATTCCCTTGCACGACAAAGTAGTCGAAAAGAGGTGCAAACAAGTTAGCGAATAAAATAGCTAACATCATACCTTCTGGGAATGCAGGGTTAACCACACGTACCAGAACAACCATGACACCGACTAATGCACCAAACCAGTATTTACCGGTATTAGTAAATGACGCCGACACAGGGTCTGTTGCCATGAACATCATACCAAAGGCAAAACCACCGGTAACTAAATGCCAATACCAAGGCATAGCGAACATTGCATTAGTGTCACTGCCGATAGCGTTAAATAGCATTGCGGTAATCACCATACCGGCGAACACACCGAGTACGATACGCCATGAAGCAATACCTTTATAAAGAATGTAGGCACCACCCAATAAAATCATCGCAGTAGAAACTTCACCAACAGAACCTGGAATATAACCCCAAAATGCATTCCACCAGTCAGCATTAATGGTATATTCAATTAAGCCTTGATTAGCTGCACTTAACGCTGTTGCACCCGAAAAACCATCCGCAGCAACCCAAACAGCGTCACCAGAGATTTCACTTGGGTAAGCAAAGAATAAAAACGCACGACCCGCTAATGCAGGATTCAAGAAGTTTTTACCTGTACCACCGAATATTTCTTTGGCAATAACAATACCAAAAGTAATACCGATAGCGGCTTGCCATAATGGAATAGTGGCCGGCAATATCAACGCAAAAAGAATTGAGCTAACAAAGAAACCTTCATTCACTTCATGTTTGCGTACTGAGGCAAACAAGACTTCCCAAAAACCACCGACAACAAATACCGTGGCATAAATAGGTAAAAAGAACATCGCGCCGTAAAACATCATGCTGAACCAACCAGATTCTGCCGATAAGCTACCGCCTAACATTTCAAACAAACCCACTTGCCAAGTATCAGGCAAAGCGTAACCGGCCGCTAATGCGTCAGTCGCTTGAAAACCTATGTTGTACATACCCCAGAACATGGCAGGGAAAACCGCTAACCATACTGTGATCATGATACGTTTAAGATCAATACTGTCACGTACGTGAGTTCGACCTTTATTCACTTGGCCCGGTGTAAATAACCCCGTAGCTACCGCTTCGTAAAGCGCATACCAAGTTTCAAATTTACCGCCTTTTTCAAATTGCGGTTCAATATCTTCAAAAAACTTTTTCAAGCCCATGACTAACCTTCCTTCTCAATTGTGGTTAGGCAATCACGAAGGATCACGCCGTAATCTGTTTTGCCAGGGCAAACAAATGTACATAAGGCTAAATCTTCTTCATCAAGCTCTAAGGCACCAAGTTGTTGCGCACCGTCTGTATCGCCGGCACATAAATCACGCAATAACATTGTTGGTAAAATATCTAACGGCATAACGCGTTCGAAATTACCAATAGGCACCATAGCGCGTGCACTACCATTTGTTGTTGTGGTCATGTTGAACAACTTCTTAGGGAAGAAGTGGCCCATGTAAGCACGCGTTACAGAGAATTTATTCGGTCCTGGATACATATAACCGATAAATTCTTTTTCTCGACCTTCAAGGATCAAAGACATTTGCGTGTGATAGCGACCTAAGTAACCATGAACGCCTGACGCCACAGAACCTAGTAATAAAGAACCAGAAACGATACGTAACTCACCATCAAGTTTTTCATTCGCGATCATGTCTGCAGCACTTGCACCTAAAATAGTACGAACCAAACGAGGGTTCTTTGCGGCTGGACCTGCTAAAGAAATAACACGAGAGCTATCTAATTCACCTGTTGTGAATAACTTACCGTAGGCAATAACATCTTGATAGCCAACATGCCATGCAACGTTATCTGCACTTACAGGCTTTAAGAAATGCATGTGAGTGCCGACTAAACCTGCTGGATGTTTACCGGCAAACTCATTGACTTTGGCCGTTGAATTAACAGCAATCTCTGTGCCTGGCGCTTTACTAACGAAAACGTCACCGTCAGTTAAACGCGCAAGTACAGTTAAACCGTTAACGAAGGCTTCACTTTGCTCAGCGATAACCACAGCAGGATCAGCAGCCAATGGATTGGTATCCATAGCGCTAACGAATATCGCCATTGGCGTAGATTCTATTGCTGGAACTTTGCTGAATGGACGTGTACGTAACGCTGTCCACAAACCTGAGTTAACAAGGTTTGTAACAACATCTTCACGCGCTATTGCATTGAGTTCTTTAGTGGGATATTGAGTAAAAGTTTCTTGCTCATCGCTACCAATTTCAATAACAACTGATTGCAATACGCGTTTCTCACCACGGTTAATTTCTTTAACAACACCTGCAGCTTGAGCTGTGAATTTAACGCCAGGATTCTTTTTATCTTCAAAAAGTGCCTGACCTTTTTTAACGCTATCTCCAACCTTAACAAACATGGTTGGGCGCATACCCACAAACTCTTCACCTAATGTTGCAACAGTTTTGATGGACGGACCATCATGGATTACCTGCTGGGGGGCGCCTACTACAGGAACATCCAGACCTTTTTTTATTGTAATCATAAACACTTGCACTACTTTTGATGGGAGTATCAAAACCAGCTATTTAGCTACTTAACTGCACTTAACAAATACGAAACATTGCGCCAGCGCAGTAAAATAGAGTAAATGACCGATTTCAGTGTAATTCAGCAAAGTCTTAATTTACTTTCATTAAATTAAGGTTTACTGGCTCTAGTTAAAATTTCTGGCGCGATTCTAGCACAAAACCACTTTTTGATTCTATGTTAACCACGACAATAAATAACAATTTAGTCGAATAATCTCTATTTCGCGTAATAATAGCGCATAATCTTCTTTTTAAGCGCGATTTTTCGATGAAACTGTATAAATTATAGCTATATTTTGGCTATTACTGCTAAAAAATAAAAGTTAAAAATAGCTAGGTTAATGACCAATATACGATTACTTTTAGATATAAAAAACCGACTAATTGTCGGTTTCTTAGATTGTATACAAGCAAATAAATACTAATTACAGTAAATTATTTATTGCCAGCTCGGGATTAATATCTGCGTCATAATCAACACCTGCAACACTGAAGCCAAATAACTTTAAAAACTCTTGATGATAACCAACATAATCAGTTAACTCATCTATAGTGTCGCTATCCACCGTGTTCCATATATCTGTTACACGTTTTTGCACACTATCTTCAAGCTCTTTATTGTTTTGGCGTAAGCGACCAGCTTCATCAATAGTAGGTTTTTTTCCGTAGATATTTTCTCTAAATAAGCCTTGAATTTGCTCGATACAACCTTCGTAAGTGCCATCGGCTTTCATCACTTTAAACATCGCTGAGATATACAACGGCATTATTGGAATAGCTGAACTAGCTTGCGTTACTACCGCATTTAGTGAGGTAACATAAGCTTCACCTTTGATGTCTGCAGTTGTCGTTTTTATGGCCGTTGATGCACGGTCTAAATCTTCTTTCGCACGGCCAATGGTGGCATGGCCATATATTGGCCAGGTCAGCTCTTTACCTATATATGTGTAAGCAACAGTTTTAAAACCATTAGCCAATACACCTGCATCGCCAAGGGCTTTGATCCAAAGCTCCCAGTCAGCGCCACCCATAACATCAATAGTACCTTGTATTTCGGCTTCAGTAGCTGCATCAACAGATACTGAATCAATAATACGTTTCGAGGTATTCAAGTTTTTAGTGGTAACACTTTTTCCGATAGGTTTTAGCGCAGAAGCGTATACTTCACCGGTATCTGGATCAGTACGACGTGGTGACGCTAAACTGTAAACAATCAAGTCTATCTCACCTAACTCAGCTTTAATCGTTTCAATTGCCTTAGCTTTAATTTCATGTGAAAAAGCATCACCATTAATATTTTTTGACCACAAACCAGCTTCATCAGCCTCCGCTTGAAAAGCTGCCGTATTATACCAACCTGCTGAAGCCGTTTTCTTTTCTGTTGGTGGCTTTTCGAAGAATATACCTAAAGTGTTTGCATTATTACCAAACGCAGCAGTAATACGTGACGCTAACCCGTAACCCGTTGACGCACCAATAACTAAAACGTTTTTTGGTTTAACATCAGCTTGAGACTGACTTTTAACATAGGCAATTTGCTCGTTAACATGTGCAGCACAACCCGCTGGATGAGCATTAGTACAAATAAAACCGCGAATTTTTGGCTTGATAACCATAACTATACCTTCTTTGTGTCACTTTAAGATTCTGCTACCGGCAACACTTAACAGTGTCATCACAGATGATGCAAAGCAACAATTTGAGTTTGAAAAATACTTAATTAAAAATTAACTAAGCTTAATTTACTGTTTAAATATAAAGTCTACATATAATTTTGCCGACTAGTTTACTCTTGCTTTGCCTTTGATGAGGTGCGACCAGTGGCCATATTTCAAAAAATCAGCCAATAACCTATACATCAGTATGAAAATTAGCGATTTTCGTAATAGGCTTGCAAGGTTAATTTATTAAATTCTCGCATTGACGCTAAAAATTCACTATACGATTGCCATACACGGGCAAAGTCTTTATCTGATGCCACCTGCTCGGTAATTAACGCATCAGTATGATATTTAAGTGCTTGCATCACCTCTGGAGGAAATTGACGTAACTGCACATTATGCTCATCAATTAAAGTTTTTAATGCCGCATTATTTCGCGCATTATATTCCGCTAACGTTGATTCATTAACAGCATTAGCAGCGACTTCAACAATCGCTTGTAAGTCAGCAGGTAAAGCGTCAAACGCTTGCTGATTAATTAAAAATTCAAGTCCTGTACCTGGCTCATGCCACACGGACGAATAGTAATAATCTGCTGTCTGATAAAAGCCAAACGCTAAATCATTGTAGGGACCAACCCATTCAGTGGCATCGATAGCACCACTTTGTAGCGCCGAGAAAATTTCACCGCCGGTTAACGTGACAGGAATCGCTCCAGCATTTTTCAATACTTCACCAGCAAGCCCTGGAATACGCATTTTCAAACCTTGAAGATCAGCAACCGAATTAATTTCTTTTTTAAACCAGCCACCAAATTGCGCACCAGAATTACCACCAGGCATAGGCTTTATGCCAAATGGCTTGTATAACTCCTGCCAAAGCTCCATACCGCCGCCATAATGTAACCAAGCATTGAACTCTGTTGCTGTCATACCAAAAGGTATTGCACTAAATATCGGCGCTGCTGCTATCTTGCCTTTCCAGTAATATGAACCACTATGTCCCATTTGCACTGTACCTTGTGATACCGCATCAAATACTTCAAAGCCTGGCACTAACTCACCGGCCCCGTAGACTTTTACGGTCAATCGGCCATTGCTCATGGCATTAACATGCTTAGCAAATTTTTCCGGTGCCATGCCTAAACCTGGAAAATTTTTCGGCCAAGACGTGACTAGTTTCCAAGTGAATTTCTCTTGTGCTTGCTGAACATGATCTGCGGTAACCGACTTATTTTGTTTGTCACAAGCAGCCAATATAAATACAGCGCTAAGCACTAAAAATAACGAACGAGTAGAGTTTTTTATCATATTTTTATCCATATATTACATTCGGTAGCCAAGTCACTATACTTGGCCAATAAGCTAACACACACAGTAATACCAACTGTATAATAATAAAAGGAATAACCCCTTTATAAATAGCTGAGGTCGGCACTGATTTGTCAGCAACTCCCCGCAAATAAAATAACGCAAAGCCAAAAGGCGGTGTTAAAAATGACGTTTGTAGATTGACAGCAATCATAATACCTAACCAAACAGGATCTAGACCCATAGCTAATAACACTGGCGCGACAATAGGCACTACAACAAAAGTTATTTCAATAAAGTCTAAAATAAAGCCAAGCAAGAAAATAACTAACATGACAATTAACGTCGCACCAAAAACACCACCGGGCATTTGCTGAAATAAGCCATGCACTAATTCTTCACCACCAAAGCCCCTAAACACCAGTGAAAACAAACTGGCACCAATTAATATTAAAAATACCATCGAGGTGATCTTCACCGTTGTTTGCATTACGGTAACTAAATTTTCTTGTGATAATTGCCTTTTCCAAAGCGCTAATAGCAAAGCGCCCATTGCCCCAACACCGGCAGCTTCTGTTGGCGTGGCATAACCCAACAATATCGAGCCGAGCACAGCAAACATTAAGAGTAATGGAGGCAATAAGGCTGAAGCCAATAACATTAGGCTTAACTTTTCTTGCTGATTTTCTTGCTCTGAAGGCATTCTTTTTGGAATAGCATCAGGCTTGAATACGGCTACCGCAATACAATATAAAATATAACAACTAACTAAAATTAGGCCTGGAATGACAGCGCCGGCAAATAGATCGCCAACAGAGACAGTTTTAGGGCTAAAGACCCCCATAGTTAACTGGGCCTGTTGATAGGCACTAGACAACACATCACCAAGTAAAATTAAAGCGATAGAAGGTGGAATGATCTGCCCAAGCGTGCCGGTTGCGCAAATAATGCCGGAAGAAAAGGCTGGGCTATAGCCACGCTTTAACATGGTAGGTAAAGATAACAAGCCCATAGTGACAACTGTTGCACCAACAATGCCCGTGCTAGCCGCTAACAACATTCCAACTAAGGTCACTGATATTGCTAGACCGGCATTATAGCGACCGAAGAGTAACGCCATGGTGCTGAGTAAGTTTTCGGCAATTTTTGAGCGTTCAAGCATCGCGCCCATAAAAATAAAAAGCGGCACAGCCAATAACGTTTGATTGTTAAGCACACCATAAAGTCGATTCGGTAATGCCGACAAAAAAGCACTTTCAAAAACGCCAAAACTTATCCCTAAACCAGAAAATAATAATGCCGTTCCCGCAAGAGACAGAGCAACGGGGTAACCGAGCAATAACACGCCACAGACAACGACAAACATCAGTAAAGCCATATATTCCATTATTTAGCCTCCACGATAAAGTGCTCATCAGCTTCAGGGTGAAATATGGTTAGCAAATTTCGAATAATTTCAGCCAGTCCTTGTAGTGATAGGGAGACGGCTAACAAAAGAATCAATGATTTATTGAGATAAACTAAAGGCAAGCCACCGGCTTCAGACGAACTTTCCATGATCTGCCATGACGATTCAACGTAATTAAAGCTAATAAAAAAGATAAACACACACATAGGTAACAGCAAGATTAGGCTGCCAAATAAATTCAAGTAAGCTTTTTGTTTAACTGAATAGCGCTGATAAAAAATATCGACCCGAACATGACCGTCATGCTTTAATGTATAAGCGGCACCTAGCATGAAAACAAGACCATGGAAGTAAAGTACCGACTCTTGCATAGCAATCCAACCTAGATTAAAACCATATCTAAGTACCACAATGCTGAACGTTAATAACACCATTAACAGTGTTAACCACGACACCGCCTTACCGAGTAACTCAGTGATTGCGTCTATAGAATGTAAAAGTTTTCTCACGGGGTTTAACAACATAGCTTTTCCATTTATTTTTATTTTTATTTTTATTTTTATTTTTATTTTTATTTTTAGCTAAAGCTAAAGCTAAACTGCCGAAATTAAATTATAAACATGTGCAGAAGTCATTTGAATAAATTTCACTTCATTATGTACACAAAAAAACCGTTAATAAAATATTAACGGTAGTTTATACAATAAGGATATATTCTGCACAGAGACATCAATAATCTATCCTGTTTTTTTGCTACCTCCTAAGCATTTTGGCGACAAAGGTGTATTCTCAGCATAATAGCTTTGCCATTCTTTTTCAGTGTACGTATGTAAGGCTAAGGCATGAATATTATCGGCAAGCTCTGTAGCTAATAGCGCATTAATAGCTCTATGACGCTTAATTAAGCGTTCGCCTTCAAAATCTTTTGACACGATAATAACTTTAAAGTGCGACTCACTACCTGGTGCAACATTGTGTTGATGACTTTCATTTATTACGTCGAGATGAAGCGGTGAGAAAGCAGAAAGTAATTTTTCTTCGATAATAGCTTCTATTGTCATGTTATTTTCCCTGAGGTTGATCGGCTGATGGATCACCTTTAATTTTAGTCGTTACCGACAATTATGCCATCTATCTAGACGGCTGACCGTATAAATTTATACTTTAATTTTTTTTATAATTACTTATCAGCAAGCTAGACTAGGTAATTATTTTTCGAAAAGTAAGATTAATACGTGGCGCTATTTTTGCTGTTCTTTTTGGCAAGCAATGTTGCCAACTATTTTGTGTATTACCGCGCATAATCAACAAACTACCTGGCGCAAGCATAATGCTTTCCTTTGTCTTAGTGCTAATATGCTTGAGCTGAAATTCGCGTTCAGCACCAAAAGATAACGAGGCTATCGTAGGGGTTTTACCGAGTTCAGGTTCATTATCACTATGCCAACCAACACTGTCATTTTCACTGCGATATAAATTGGCTAACACTGCATTAAAATCATGATGACAATAGTCACTAATTCTGCTTTTAAGCGCCAGTAAACTTGTCGCCCATGGTTGAGCTGTTAAGGTCATATTGGAATAACGGTAACGTAAATGGTTATCACCATACCATGCTTGTAAACGAGGAATTTTAACTGTTTTTCCAAACATACGAATATCATCTTGACGCCAAAGCAAGTGCTGTTGAAAAATATCAAACAGTGCAGTCGCTTCATTTATAGAGTAAAAATTTTCTATATACTCAATATCAGCATCAGGTAACGATATTTTCATTCAATAAAGCTCCAAAATTAACATAATTATATTCTTTCAACTGATTATTGCTTTAAATTAACCATTAAACTAGCTGCAAGTGATAAACTTTGTCACAATATCAGCCACGTAAACTAAGTATTTATCGCTATGATCAGCCCTTTTATTATCAATGACAAAAATCTTTTTCTCGATAGGTTTCCAATCGGCCAAGTTAACCGTAGCTTACAAGCGTGGGATGCCGCCGATGAATACCTGCTAACTTACCTTGAGCAAGAGCAATTAACGGCTTCTAAACAAAACATTCTGATTTTTAATGATAACTTTGGCGCTTTAAGCTGCAACTTATCAGAGCATCAGCTGTATTGTGTCAATGACTCATTTTTGAGTCATCAAGGCATTGAACATAATTTTGAGCAAAATGGCTTATCAAACGACAACTTAACGCTACTAACTAGCTTAGATAACCTGCCAGAAAGTATAGATATCGTTTTATTTAAAATACCAAAAAGTAAAGCTTTACTCTGTTATCAATTAAACCAAATTAAACAACAACTGTCAGATGACGTCATTTTCATTGCCAGCGATCGCGCAAAAGAAATTCATAGTTCAACATTAAAAGTATTTGAAAACTACTTGGGCAGCACTAAAACATCATTAGCAGTAAAAAAAGCTCGACTTGTTTTTAGCCAACTTGATAATGAAAAAGCGCTATCGGCAAATTTTACAACCTCATGGCCATTAGAAAACAGTGACTATATTTTACATAATCACGCTAACGTCTATGCCAGAGAAAAGCTCGACATTGGCGCTCGTTACTTTATGCAAAATTTACCTAATATAGCGGCAAATACTCAAGTAATAGATCTTGGTTGTGGTAACGGTGTCATTGGCTTACAAGTATTATCAAAACAGCCTGAAGCAAGCGTCCATTTTATCGATGAGTCTTACATGGCTATCGCTTCGGCGCAATTGAATATCGCCAAAAATTTACCAAGCGCTAAAGCGCAATGTCACTTTCAAGTAAATGACTGCCTAACCAGTGTTGAAGGTGGCAGTGTTGATGTTATTTTATGTAATCCTCCCTTTCACCAACAAACCGCGACGACCGATCATATTGCTTGGCAAATGTTTAAAGATAGCCATCGTGTATTGAAAAAAGGCGGAGAGTTACGCATTATTGGTAATCGACAACTTGGCTACCATATCAAATTAAAGCGTATTTTCGGTAATGAAAAGCTCATTGCCAGTAATGAAAAATTTGTCACTATCTCGGCAATAAAACGTTAATTCAGTTCGCCTAACCATGAAGAAATCATATGAAATCAAGTATTATTAAATTACTAGCATTAAGCTTAACCACATTATTATTAGGTTGTAGCTCACCGATAAAACAGGTAATTATTAGCCCAGAACTCAACATGACTAGCAGTAATATATTCCAGCAAAAACAAGCGCAAATTCGCTTTAGTGATTTAAGACGTTCAAATCATATTGTACAAATCCTCCGTATTGACCAAGCAGCTGAATTGTATTCTCCGCAGCAACCTATTGTTAATGTTGTAGAAAAAACACTTACTTCGGCATTAAAAGCTAATGGTTTACAAATACAGCCACTGGCAGTTAACCAAGTAGAAGTTATTATCGACAGCGCTTTAGTCAATGTTCAACAAGACTTACTAAAATATGGTGTCAGTAATCAAATAGATTTTCGTGTAGTGATCAACAATGCTCAAGGTACCTTAACAAAATCATTTAAAGTCTCAGGCACAGGTACGGGCCCCTTAAAAGCAGATTTGGCGGTATTAGAACGCGACTTTAACCAACAGCTCGCTAAATTGTTAACACAAATAATAGAAAACGAAGAGTTACAGCAATTTATTCAATAATAAATAGAGATAGAGAACGCCAGAATGAGAATTTTTTCAACGCTATTATTATTTCTCTCACTCACTTGTCATGCAAAAGATGCCGAGATTGATCCCGATAATTTATTCCCACAAGTTAAATTAGAAACCTCTATGGGCGTAATCATTGTTGAGCTTGATAGAATTCGCGCCCCCCTTACTGTCAATAACTTTCTAACTTATGTGATTTCTGGTGAATATAACAACACTATTTTTCATCGTATTGTGCCAGAATTCATTGTGCAAGGTGGGGGGTACACTCAAGATTTTGAAGTTAAAAAGATACATAAAACCATAGTCAATGAGTCAGGCAATGGCTTAAAAAACGAACTAGGCACGATTGCCATGGCAAAAGAAAATCATCCCCATAGCGCCAATAGACAGTTCTTTTTTAATATTGCTGACAACTCCAACTTAGATCCAGGTAGACGATGGGGTTACGCTGTTTTTGGTGCAATTATCGAAGGCCAAGAAGTCGTCGATGCCATGGCTTTAGTAGCAACCAAGTATAACGAAGAAATGGATTGGGAAGATGTGCCGATCAAACCTATCATGTTAATCAAGGCCAGTTTATTACCGGCAATATAAAACAACATCAAGAATAGGGCTTAATATTAATGCCCTATCATTATCACATTGTACTTTTTACATACTATAAATTTTCTTAATAGTATTTATTTAGACGGCAAATGTTTATTTTATTGTCCTCAATAGATTACCGCCAAGTTGCATTCTAGTTACAATTTGATACTTCATTAACTTTGACAATTTTCATTTTATCTACGATAACTAAACACAGTTAACTAACGTTACTAGGCAATTTACACGATGATTCCTACTTAGCTAAATACTTCATTCCGTACCTTAGTACACAGGAAAAAAACATGGTAATTGAGCAGTTTATCAATGACAAAATCAACCAAATTCAGATCTACATTAACGCGGTTATAAATCATTCTCTTCATTACACTGAGCTTGACCTATTTGTTGAAGATACCATGGCAGAGTGGACATTACTCAATGTCAGTGATGAAACCCCGAGCAATGCACGAGAACGAGTATTCTGGCATATAATGCATGAGCTTAGCCTGCATAGCGCTAACAAATTCGATAGTGACTTGTACTTCAAAAGTGAAATATCTACCTGTTTAGAGTTTTTCTCAGGTGTCGGTAGTTATCCGATTGACTGCATTGGTTGGCGACCGATACCGTAAAAATAGCGAGTTCATATCCATAGCACTTATAAAACCTTCATTTCGCTAATTCACTAATTGTTAGTTACAAAAGATTAAACTTCTGTTTACTAATACATTTTGATAGCCTAGCAGCATTATCTTCTCGCATTCAGTAGGCTTTGAGCAATGCAATCTCCAACCTTTAAGCAAGCGATATTTAATCGCCGTATGCTAATTTGTATTTTTACCGGCTTTAGCTCTGGACTGCCGTTATTTATTCTTTACCAACTTGTCCCAGGTTGGTTACGTTCAGAAGGCGTCAGCTTAGCGGAAATAGGTTTATTTTCACTGATTGGTATTCCTTACGTGTGGAAGTTCATTTGGTCTCCACTAATGGACAGGTATTCCTTACCGGTGCTCGGACGCCGACGCAGCTGGATGTTACTAACCCAGGTATTATTGCTATTTTCTATCGCTGGCTTCGGCTTTGTTGACCCAGTGATGAATATTTGGAGTGTGGCGTACTTAGCCGCTGCAGTGGCATTTTTTAGTGCTTCTCAGGATATTGTACTTGATGCATATCGACGAGAATTACTCCCCGAGCACGAGCTTGGTTTAGGCAATTCTATTCATGTACAAGCCTACCGACTCTCAGGCTTAGTGCCCGGTTCATTAGCTTTCATTCTCGCCGACCACATTAGCTGGCAAGCAGTTTTTACTATTGTTGCTGCGTTTATGTTGATAGGTATATTTTTAAGCCTATCAATTAAAGAACTGAAAAATGCGCCAAATGCGCCAAAAACATTACAAGATGCTATTGTCTTACCATTTAAGGACTTTATCAGTAGAAAAGGCACTAAATCTGCGTTACAAATACTGGCGTTTTTATTTCTATATAAGCTCGGCGATAGTATGGCAACCGCTCTGCAGACACCATTTTTCATTGATTTAGGCTTTACTAAAACAGAAATAGGTGTGGTGGCTAAAACGGCCTCACTCATTGCGATGACCATAGGATTGGCAGTTGGTGGTATCGTCATGATAAAATTGAGTATAAACCGAGCACTTTGGCTGTTTGGTTTTGTCCAAATCGTCAGTATATTAGGTTTTGCTGCCCTAGCAGAAATTGGCCATAACACCTACGCTTTAGCTATGGCTATGGGCTTTGAGTATTTAGGGGTTGGTCTTGGCACGGCAGCATTTACCGCATTTATTGCTCGCACAACAAACCCTGCCTTTGCTGCAACACAGTTTGCACTATTTACTGCATTAACAGCACTCCCTCGAACTTTTGCCAATGCCACTACAGGCGTTATTATCGAGCAAATAGGTTGGACTAATTTTTACTTTTTGTGCACAGCATTAGCGATACCGGGCATGCTGATGTTATTAAAGGTAGCACCGTGGCAAGAGCCATCACAACAAAAACAACAGGAGATAGCGTAAGATGATCCGACTATTTTTTCTAATCCCTATACTAATGTGCGCTATTTGGTATTGGTATTTAAACACTAACAATTACACAGTTAAAGACGGATTAAAGGGCTTTGGCTATATATTTGCTTTTAACGCCATTATTATCGGCTTTTTTGTATTAATGCTATTTCTAACCGATTAGTCACTGATATGTTAGCAACGTTTAACACCCGTAATAAGGTGTGCTAAGCCAAAAAGACAGCTATAACCTAGCAATACGAAAATGATAGTCAGAAAAAATGTTAATAAAAAAGCCGCTTTACGCGGCTTTTTTTTATACTTGATATTAGCTATTGCTAAGCAATAATTTGATCAATTAAAAAATTGAACGAAATCCTGAGCGGCCACTACGACTTGAGCGACGATTTCTCATTCGGCTATGTAACTCTCTGCGCTTTGCATCCAACCATTCATCACGAGTAACCGTTACATCACCCTTACGGCTTTCTTCACGAGTACGGTACGCACAAAACTCAAGAAAGGCTTCAATGTCATCTTTCAGCTCTTCAGCAACTAGCTCAATCATAATGGCGTCGTCTAAAAAGCCTAACACCGGGATATGATCAGGTACTAAGTCTTCAGGGTCACTAAAATACGCTAGTGCACTTAACACATCGGCACGCTCTTCTTCAGGTATTTTCCATTCAGAATCTTCAATCATCGCAACTAAAGTTTCTAACTTTTGAATTCTTTCACTTACAAATACAGGCACATCGCCTTTAACATCTTGGCTAAGACTTTTTGCGTTCGCTAAAATTTCTGTTTCACTTAAACTTTTAGCGCCCGACTTTGATTCTCTCATCACATTACGAAAATGCTCTAAATCTGACTCTTTCAACTCGAAGGTAACTTCAAATGCCATTATAATTCTCCTGCTATTTGGCTTGCTTTGATCAGTAACACTCTAAATTTAACAGAACATTATCAATACAGCACTAAAGATATACAAAATAATAACCATTTATTGTAAATAAACAGTTATTTTTTCTTAAAAGCCTGTGAAATAAACGAAATCATTCGTAATGAATAGGATGCAAAATCACATTTGCGTCCAAAAATTTCAGTGTTACTATGTTAAGTAATTGTTTTATTTACAGCAAATACTATGTCTGATAATGAAAAAGTTCAACACCTAGCACAACTAAAAACCAGCGACGAAACGACGAGTAACACGTGTGAAAATTGCCACGTAAAGGTAAGTGGTGCATTTTGTAGTGAATGTGGCCAGTCGGTTGAATCAACGCTTAAGTACTTTTGGAGTGTGATATTACACTTACTCGATGATATTTTTAGCTTCGATTCTCGTGCCAGTAGAACCTTATCGCCATTACTTTTTCGTCCTGGATTTTTAACCAATGAATATATCGCTGGAAAGCGAGTTCATTATGTTCCACCGTTGAGATTATACTTATTCATCAGCATTGTTTTTTTTATTTCATTAAAGTTTACTGTTTCAAATGAAGACAACAATATACTCAATATTAATGCTCAAGAATCTATCATGGCAAAGGCTGTTGAGCATATTAGTGGGTTAGAAAAGGCTAGAAATACGCTTAAAACTGAGCAACCGGACAACTCAAAAGCTTTATTAGAAATATCGAGAGAAATTGATAAATTCACTCGTTACAAAGAAGATTTATCTAAAACAACAAATTTAATGTTAAGTGCTATCGCCAATGAAATTATTCGTTTAGAGCTTAAAAAACTTGATACTGAATCACCACTTTCAGCTAAAGAATTAGAACGGTTTGAATATTTATCTAAAAAATTAATCACCGTGCGTAATGGCCAATTAGTTGAGTTAAATGAAGAATCATTTTCTATTGCTAATAATGCAGATGGTACTTTGTCTTTTGACTTTTTATCTAAAGAGCGTAATGAAAAACTTAATGCTTATGTAAAATTGTTAAGCCAAAAAGCCAATAAAGCCTTTCAGTCGGATACCGGTCCTTTAGTGCAACAAGTTATTGAAAAGCTACCACAACTAATGTTTTTATTACTGCCACTTTTTGCCCTACTCCTTAAAGTAATGTTCCTATTTTCCAAGCGTTTATATATGGAACACCTAACCGTTGCACTGCATAGCCACAGTTTTATATTTCTTATTATTTTACTGCTTGAAGTTTCAAACTTCACTCAAGATAATTTTCTAGAGCAAGGCTCTAGCATTGAATCAATACTAACGGCTTTTTCAGTGGCTTTGTTCATTTGGATGCCTATCTATCTGTTTATCATGCAAAAACGTGTTTACAGGCAGGGCTATTTTCTCACGTTAATTAAATATGCCTTTATTGGAACAAGTTATACTATTTTAATCGTGTGCACTGGAGTGGTTGCTTTTATTTGGGGATTAGCTGACATATAGCGCCTAAGAAGCAGTTATTGTATTTAACTATGTAGCGATAGTTTCCTACGATTAATTTAAAAAATAGCTATCTTAAACATAAAAAAAGCACCCTAAGGTGCTTATTTTATTGTCGTTTCGGTGTTTTAAAACCACTAAATTTGCTTAGCTAATCACTACTCAGCAAGTGGACGCATATGAGGGAATAAAATCACGTCTTTAATGGTTGGCGAGTCAGTAAATAGCATGACTAATCTATCGATACCAATACCCTCACCTGCCGTTGGTGGTAAACCATATTCAAGTGCTTGAATATAGTCAGCGTCATAATGCATTGCTTCATCATCGCCAGCATCTTTACCTGCCACTTGATTTTGGAAACGCGCCGCTTGGTCTTCTGCATCATTTAACTCTGAGAAACCATTAGCTAATTCACGGCCACCCACAAAGAATTCAAAGCGATCGGTAATAAACGGGTTGTCGTCGTTACGACGAGCTAGTGGTGAAACTTCCCATGGGTACTCGGTAATAAAGGTAGGTTGATCAAGCATATGCTCGGCAACTTCTTCAAAAATTTCACAAATATACTTACCTGCGCCCCAAACTTTCGATGCGTCTGTCTCTTTAACACCAACAGCTTTGGCCATTGTTTTCAACGCATCAAAATTTGCTTCTGGGTTACGTAGCACATTCTCGTCAAGGTCTTTACCATATTTTAAAATAGCATCAACCATAGATAGACGTGCAAATGGCTGACCGAAATCATAGAATTTCTCTTCTACGACTTCGCCTTCCGCGTTTTTAACTGTGTTACGAATAATCGCAGAGCCCATTACGTCTTCTGCTAAGGTGCGTAACATATCTTCTGTAAGGTTCATTAAGTCATGATAGTCAGCGTAAGCTTGGTAGAATTCAATCATAGTGAATTCTGGATTATGACGTGTTGATAAACCTTCGTTACGGAAATTACGGTTGATTTCAAAAACTTTCTCAAATCCACCAACAACTAAACGCTTTAAATAAAGCTCAGGCGCGATACGCATATACATTTGAATGTCTAAAGCATTATGAAAAGTTTCAAAAGGCTTTGCTGATGCACCACCTGGAATGGTTTGTAACATCGGTGTTTCAACTTCCATGAAATCACGGTCAGTTAAGAATTTTCGAATACCATCAACTATTTTTGAGCGAATTTTAAAGGTATTACGGGTATCTTCATTGATGATCAAATCAACATAGCGCTGACGATATTTTGTTTCAACATCTGACAAACCATGAAACTTCTCTGGTAATGGACGCAGCGATTTTGTTAACAGCTCGTACTTATCCATGTTGACGTATAAGTCGCCTTTACCAGACATATGCATAGTACCGGTAACACCAATAATATCGCCAATGTCTAAAGTGCCCCAACGCTCTTTAATGTCTTGTTGCACAGTTTTGTGTGCGTAAGCCTGAATTCGCCCCGTCATATCTTGTAAAACCAAGAATGGACCACGTTTCGCCATTACACGACCAGCAATACTGTAAATACCTGTTTCAGCTTCAAGCGTTTCTTTATCTTTTTCACCGTGTTCAGCTTGTAAATCAGCAGCATAGTGTTTTCGGTCAAACTTGTTAGGATGGCCATTAGCCGGACAGTTTTCTCGAATTTTTACTAATTTGCCACGACGCTCGGCAATCAATTTGTTTTCGTCTTGGTTTGCTTGATCAGTCATTTTATTTCTCGTGTTTTAACGTAATATCATTAAGGTATTTATAAGCCAGATTTTAAGCTAGCTTCTAAAAATTTGTTTAAGTCACCATCTAATACTGCTTGGGTATTGCGGTTTTCTATGCCTGTGCGTAAATCTTTAATACGGCTGTCATCTAAAACATAAGAGCGTATTTGGCTACCCCAGCCAATATCTGACTTGCCATCTTCTAATTCTTGCTTACCTTCATTTTGCTTTTGCATTTCCATTTCATACAATTTAGCTTTCAGCAATTTCATCGCGGTTGCGCGGTTTTTATGCTGTGAACGATCAGCCTGACATGCCACTACAGCACCGGTTGGTTCATGGGTAATACGAATAGCAGAGTCAGTTTTGTTAACATGCTGACCACCAGCACCAGAGGCACGAAAAGTATCTATACGTAGATCAGCCGGATTAATATCAATTTCTATATTGTCGTCTATTTCAGGGTAAATAAAAGCAGAAGCAAACGAAGTATGACGACGGCCACTTGAATCAAATGGAGATTTGCGTACTAAGCGATGAACGCCAGTTTCGGTACGCAACCAACCAAAAGCATATTCACCCGTATATTTAATCGTACAACCTTTAATACCGGCAACATCACCGTCGGTAACTTCAATGGCTTCAGTTTTGTAGCCGTTAGCTTCACCCCAGCGTAAATACATACGCATCAGCATTTCGGCCCAATCTTGCGCTTCAGTGCCACCAGAGCCAGACTGAATATCTAAGTAACAGTTATTCGCATCCTGCTCACCAGAAAACATCCGGCGAAACTCTAATTTTTCCAGACTTGCTTCTAATGCTTTCGTTTCATCCTCAGCATCATTAAAAGTTTCTTCATCATCAGCTTCAACCGCTAATTCAACCAAACCTTCAATGTCTTCACAACCGGCGTCCATTTCATCAATGGTTTCAACGACAGCTTCTAATGCTGCTCGCTCTCGGCCAAGGGCTTGTGCGCGTTCAGGGTCATTCCAAACATCAGCAGACTCTAGTTCACGAACGACTTCAACCAAACGTTCTGACTTTTGGTCGTAGTCAAAGATACCCCCGAAGCATATTGGTACGTTCGCGGATTTCTTTAATTTTATTAAGTACTGGATTAACTTCTAACATATGATTTTGGTGACCAAGTCACAGCTAAAGACCTAAGGCTAAAATAGTCGCGCATTGTAGCGTAATTATACGACGAAATAAACGTTTGCTTGAGCAATGAAATGGCCTTTTTGATATAATTTTTTAGTAAAAAATTACTGTGCTTGCTCTAAGTAATTAAAGCACCGCCACTTTGCTAAAATCTAATCTAGTTGCTCAACCATCAACTGCACTGATTGTTTACCACGAAATTCATTGATATCAAGACGATACGCTAACTTAACTTGCTTAGCTGAATGATCAGGCCAACGTTTAATGTCAACATTAAAGGCAATGGCATCAAATATTTGCTGATCTTTTTCCACCACTAATTTCAAGTGCTTTTCACCAACAATACGTTGCTGCACTAGTGTAAACACATCATCAAATAACGGTTCTGGAAAGTTCTGTCCCCATGGTCCAGCATCACGTAATAGTTGAGCAAAATTCAGTGTCATATCACGCGTTAGTAGTTCACCGTCAGAAGCTAACACGCCGGTTAACGTCTCTGTACTTAACCATTGCTGAGCATATTGTTCAAATAGCATAGAGAAGGTTTCAAATTGGTCTCTGGCAATTGATAAACCTGCGGCCATAGCATGACCACCAAACTTGGCAATAATCCCCGGATGTTGGCTGTCGATATATTCGAGTAAGTCGCGAATATGCAAACCAGGAATAGAGCGTGCTGATCCTTTAATTTCATTGCTATCGTTATGGGTGTCGTCGACATTTTCGTCGCTGCCTTTAGCAAATACAATGCTCGGTCGATGATACTTTTCTTTTAATCGTCCGGCGACAATACCGATAACGCCTTGGTGCCAATCGGCATGAAATAAACTAATACCGAGTGGTAAATTTTCTTCACTAAATTGTAAACTCGCCAGTACTTGCTCAGCTTCAATTTGCATGCCTTGCTCTATTTCTCGACGCGCTTTATTTAAGTCATCTAAGTCTGCCGCCATCACCCTTGCCGTTGATAAGTCTTTGGCTAATAAACAATTGATGCCAAAAGCCATATCATCCAAGCGCCCTGCGGCATTAATTCTTGGCCCTAAGGCAAAACCAAAGTCACTCGCCACTAATTTTTGTTGATTTTTTCCGGCTATTTCAATTAAGGCTTGAATGCCTGGACGTGTTGCCCCCGCTCGAATACGTTTTAAACCTTGTTCGACTAAAATACGATTATTGGCGTCCAATGACACCACATCGGCGACCGTACCTAATGCGACTAAATCAAGCAGCTGTGCAATATTTGGCTCTTTAATATTTTGTTGCTCAAACCATTGCTGCTCACGCAAATATTTTCTTAATGCCAACATAAAATAGAAGGCAACACCGACACCTGCCAGCGATTTACTGGCAAAATTACAACCAACTTGATTAGGGTTAACGATAGCATCAGCTGGCGGCGTAGTGGCACCAGGCAAGTGATGATCAGTAACCACCACTTCTAAGCCGATTGCCTTCGCCCTTGTGACACCCGCGATACAACTAATACCGTTATCAACAGTCACTAGCACTTGAGCACCTTGTGACGCAGCAATATCAACAATTTCAGGGGTCAAGCCGTAACCATACTTAAATCGATTCGGTACTAAAAAATGAAAGTTTGTCGAGCCTAACATTTGCAAGGCTTCCATCACTAATGCTGTACTCGTTGCCCCATCGGCATCAAAGTCACCAATAACGGTAATATTTTTCTGCTCTTTAAGTGCCTGATATAAAATTTCACATGCTTGAGGCAAGCCTTTTAATGTTTCTACAGGACATAAACGCGAGGTAGTTAACTCAAGCTGCTCTTTGCTGGTCACACCGCGACGTGCATATATTTGTCGAATAATCGGGTGGATTTTCTCGGGTAAATGCTCATCACTAATGTGTTCTCGACGAACGATCTCTTTATGCATGAGTAGCTCTTCTTAAATTGTGCTTATATTGACAGTAATAGATACAAAAATGGCAAGTAAATTACTTGCCATTTTTGTCGAGAAAAGTTGAACAATTAACCGCCTTGTTGAGCAGTTTCCAATAAGGCAAATAGTTTACTTGGATCTTGGTAACCTGGCACCATCATGCCGTTTGCTAGCATAATAGCAGGTGTACCGGTAACCCCCACTTGACGACCAAAATTAAATTCATCTTCGATTGGCTTATCACAGATTCGAGCCGCGACGTTTGAGCCACTTTTCGCTTTTGTTAATGCTTGTTGTGGATCTTCATGACACCAAATTGAGCGCAAATCTTTAAAGCCTTGAGAATAACCACCAGTGCGGTCTTTCACACCAGCACGCGGATAAGCTAAATAACGTACCGTAATACCTTTGTCATTATAATCCTCAATTTGCTCATGCATTTTGCGACAATAACCACAGGTAATATCAGTAAACACAGTCACAACATGTTTTTCATTTTTCGCCGGATATACAATCATATCATCAGAAAACTTCACCATGCCATCAATACGTACTTGCGCTAAACTCTCTTCGGTTAAGTTACTAACATTTTCACCTAGACCGTACATTTTACCGTGTAATAAAAAGTTGCCATCGATACTGGCATAGAAAAGCCCCTGATCTGTGACAACTTCAACCATACCTGGCATTGGTGAGGCTTTAATACTAGCGACGTTAAAACCTAAATTTTGGCTTAATTTTGCTTTAACGGTGGCAAATTCTGATGATTGCGCTGCCGGTAGCATCACACTATCAGCCAAAGGTGCTTTAGGCGCAGCAAATGCGGATACATGGCTGGCCAAACTTAACACGCCAAGTGCCGCAGCCAATAAAAACTTTTTAGACATAAATCAATTCCATACCTTGTTAAGAGGAAAGTGAGCGAAAAATTATATTTGTATTTCTAGGTAAAAATAAAGACCGCTTTTATCAGGCTAAAATTACAGTGAAAAATACAAAATTGCAATAACGCAGCCCATTTGACTGAATATTTCATTAAAGAAAACATTGCTTTTAGTTACAAGCCAACGCTTCTTACTTGGCTAAAATATTGCTAAAATCTCGCCACTCGCATACTAGCCCACTGAAATGGTTTGAATAACCTCGGTAATTTATCAATGAACATTGCATTATTTTATGGCTCGACCACATGCTATACCGAAATAGCAGCAGAAAAAATCCAAGCTGAGTTAGGTAAAGACAAGGTCACTTTATTTAATATAAAAGATACGCCACTTTCAACTATGGAAAACCACGACATTTTAATTTTAGGCATATCGACATGGGACTATGGTGAAATCCAAGAAGATTGGGAGTCACATTGGTCAGAAATAGCTAACATTGACCTTGAAGGAAAAATTGTTGCACTTTACGGCATGGGCGATCAAATTGGTTATACCGATTGGTTTCAAGATGCGCTTGGTATGTTGCATGAGCAAGTTTTGGCACAAGGTGGGTACGTTATTGGCTATTGGCCAAACCAAGGCTATGAGTTCGCAGCGTCTAAAGCCTTAACAGAAAACCAGCAACACTTTGTTGGTTTAGCCTTGGACGAAGACAACCAATACGATGCTAGCGACGAACGCATTAGCCATTGGTGCCAACAAATTAACAACGAAATCACGGATATACTCGTTGATTAGTGCAAATATCATAATAAATAAACAAATTTGGCGAGATCTTTAGGATAAATTTAGTTTTGCCATTATAATCCGCCTTATTAATCCCTAAAGAAAATTATTACATGTTTGAGCAGTTTGACCTAGATTCCGCATTATTGGGCGGCGTTGCAAATGCAGGCTTTAAAAAGCCTACGTCTATCCAAGAATTAGTACTTCCTGTAGCAATGACAGGTAAAGACGTTTTAGCTTCAGCCCCTACAGGCACAGGTAAAACAGCCGCGTTTCTCTTACCTGCTGCTCAACACTTGCTCGATTATCCTCGTCGAGGATCAGGTTTTCCTCGAGTACTAATTTTGTCACCAACACGCGAACTTGCTATTCAAACTCATGAACAATGTGAGAAGTTAACCGCATTGACCGATATTAAATCCGCGGTGATTACCGGCGGTGTTAATTACGGCAGCCACAAAGAAGTACTAACAGGCAACACCGATATTTTGGTTGCAACGCCTGGCCGGTTAATGGAATACATTGAAAGTGAACAATTTGATAGCCGTGAAATTGAAATTCTTATTCTAGATGAAGCTGACCGTATGCTGGCTATGGGTTTTGCTGAAACCATTAACCGTATTGTTGGCGAAGCACGCTGGCGTAAACAGACCATGCTATTTTCTGCGACACTCGAAGGTGCCGCTGTGGTGCGTTTTTCTCGCGAACTGCTAAACGATCCAGTATTTTTAGAAGCGAATCCTTCTCGAAAAGAAAAAGCAAAAATTCATCAATGGATGCATTTAGCCGACGATAAAGAACATAAGTACGCTTTGTTGCTGAACATATTACAACAAGAAGAAGTAGAACGTGCGCTTGTTTTTGCCAATAAACGTGAAACCGTGCAATACCTATCCGGTAAACTTTATGCTGACAATATGCCTTGCGTATGGCTTGAAGGTAAAATGCAACAAGACAAACGCAATACCTCGGTCGAACGCTTACGCAATGGTACGGTTAATGTTTTAGTGGCGACTGATGTCGCGGAACGAGGTCTTGATATTGATGATATAACCCACGTCATTAACTTTGATATGCCACGCACCGCAGACATCTACTTACATCGTATTGGACGTACTGGCCGAGCGGGTAATAAAGGCACGGCTATCTCCCTTGTTGAAGCTCATGACATGACAGTAATCGGCAAAATTGAACGCTATATCAAAGAGCGCTTGCCACGCCGTGTGATTGAAACATTACGACCTAAATACAAAGAAGCACGTGTTGCGGTTAAAAAGGCCAAAGTAAAAAGAACCGTGGCACAGAAGAAAGCTAAAGCAAAAAAGCAAGCAAAACGCACTAAAAAATAGACAGCCATACAGCGCAATATTCAAAAACCCTAAACCTTTTATTGTTCATTAAGGTTTAGGGGCTGTGAACTTTCATTTTAGTCTCTGCTACTAGCTAATTTTTGAGATAACAAGGCGAAAAGCGTGCGACGTAGTCATCTACTTTAACAATTATTAGCCATAGCCACTTGAGCTGTCTTAAAAAACGTAATTTTTGTTGCTTAATATGCATTTAGAGTCGCCAAACATTATATGAAACGCCTCGATTGACAACCCTTTCAAATGCAACAGAGATATAAAGTGAAAGAACAACCGCCCCTAAGCTTTTGCTTTTATCTTCTTGTACAAACAACCTTCCCTGCGAAATAGCATCAACATCGGACAGATGCCCCTAAAAGTACTAACATAGTTTGTGCAATTATTTTAATATACAAAAAATGTACAAATTTATTGCCAAATTTACCGCCTATCAGTTTCATTAATGAAAGTTTTCATAGCACCAAAATATAATTTCGTTTACATTGGGTACTTAGCTATAATTGTTACAATATGTAATCTAAGCAATCATAAGATAAGTAGTAGATGATAACCGAGACGTCAAACGATATAAAATCGGTCCAAGAGCAAGCAAACCTCTGGATAACGCGCCTTGATAAAGGATTATCTAGCGCCGAAAAGCAACAATTGATCGCATGGATTAATCAAGATAAAGCGCATTATGCTGCCTTGCAAAAAATATCATCCTTATGGAGTGATATTACGACCAAGCATGAGTTAAGCGGTTTGTTTACTCAAGATGACGACAAAAAATCACATCGCGATTACCTAATGAAGGGTTGTTTAACTGCGGGATTAGTGTCGGTGGCATTATTGACAGTAAACCTTGTTAATGATGTCAGTAACATATGGTTACCCCATCAACATAATATTACTCAGCACTTGGCCTATCAAAAATATAGTAGTGATTATGGTCAACAAAAAGAAATCAGCTTAGACGACGGCAGTATTGTCGAACTCAATACCAATACCATTATCGAAGTTGCCTTTAACAAGCTGCAACGTAAAATAACCTTAATTCGTGGTGAAGCAAGATTTGATGTCGCGAAAGATAAAAACCGCCCTTTTACCGTCATTTCTGGTCAAAACTCTTTTACCGCGCTAGGCACAATTTTTAATGTTCAACGCGAAAGCATCAATTCTGCAGAATTACTCGTAAAAGAAGGTAGTGTATTAGTTGCTCAAGCTAATACGCCGGTGAAAGAATTACTTAATGCGATAAGCTCTTCAAAACCAAAAGCCGTTCGAAATTCAACCAATATAATATCTGCCGGCGAGAAAATAGCCATTGCCAATAACATCAGTTCAGCTAAACAATCGCTATCAACACAAGAAGTTAAGCAAGAGTTAGCCTGGCAGCAAGGTATCTTAATTTTTGACGGTGAGCCACTTAAGCAAGTACTAAAAGAAGTGCAGCGTTATAACGCCATTAAATTTATGCCGATAGACCAAGATATGGCTAAGCTGCGGGTTTCGGGGTATTTCAAAACAAATGACATTAACGCACTACTGCAATCGCTTCATTACAACTTTGCAATAGATGCTAAAGAAGTAACAAGTAATACCTACGCGCTTTCCAGTGTGTTAAATAAAAATCAATAAAACGACAACAACAGCTTGTAGCTTGCGTTATCAGACTTTCATTTATGTTTGTCAGATAGGAAGTCATAAAAACAAGCTTAAAATGGAATTTAGCTATTGATAAACATTACTTTTTACCTTTTAGGATTCGATAACATGGCACTTAGGTTTCCGCAAATAAAAGTGCGATTAACACTATTTATGCTACTGCTTATTCCATTTCTTACTAAAGCTGATGAACTTATCTATTTTGATATCCCTCAAGACAATGCTAATCAAGCACTGATCGCTTTTGGTCAGCAAAGCAAACAGACATTACTTTATTCATTTGAGCTGACAAAATCAGCGAAAAGCACCCCGATTAAAGGCTATTACACCACTGATTTTGCCCTTAAAAAGCTCCTAAGAAGTTCAGGGCTTAATTTTATCAAAGACAAAGATGATGTTATCGCCATAATCGCTAACGAATCAATGCCCGAGACATTAGCACCTAAACCCATCACACCTAAATATAGCAATAAGTTGCCCGCTGAGAACACGCAACTAAGCATCGAAAAAATAGCGATTGTTGGCAGTCGCACCGCTCGACGCTCTATTACTGACTTACCTGTGCCGGTTGATATTTTACCTTTTGAACAATTAAAGCAGTCTGGTCAAACAAATGTTGGCAATATGTTGCAAGCCATTGCGCCGTCTTTTAATTTTTCAAAGTCTGCCATTAGTGACGGCAGCGATGTTTTACAACCGGCCACACTACGAGGGCTAGGTCCAGATCAGACTTTAGTGTTAGTTAATGGTAAGCGACGCCACCATGCCAGTTTAATACACATTAATAACTCTGTTGGGCGCGGCACAGCCGGTACAGATTTAAATGCGATTCCGCTGGCGGCAATTAAACGTATTGAAATATTACGCGACGGTGCAGCAGCTCAATATGGCTCAGACGCTATCGCAGGTGTTATTAACTTAGTATTAAAAGATGATACTTCACAAGATTACGCAGAAGCTTCCTATGGCGAACATCGTCAAGGTGACGGTGCTAGCCAACAGTTTGAATTTAATAAAACCTTTAGCTTATTTGAACAAGGTTTCATTAACGCATCTTTTAGTATCAGTGATCACCAAGCAACCAATCGTTCAGGTCAAGATGGTGCCTGTATTTATCAAGGCTGCATGAGTATAGCGCCCGGAAAGTTCCAAACCTCAAACATTAATGAAGTTAATGCAAACCGGCAAACATTTGAAATAGGAAACCCTAAATATCAACAGCAAACAGCCGTGATAAATACCGGTTATTCACTAGCTTCTGGCGAATTATACGGTTTTGCTAGTTACTCGAAACGAGACAATACCTCTGCCGCATTTTTCCGCACTGCGCGCGATAACAGCACCAACCCACAGCTACAAGATGGGCAAGCAACACTGATTGATGGCTATCTACCGAGAATTGCCACTCGCATTAAAGATGCTTCTATTAATATAGGTTATGCCTTCGAGCTAGATAATGGTACATCAATTGATGCTTCATTTACTCAGGGTAAAAATTCAATTAATTACTGGACAGAAAACTCCGTTAACGCTTCATATGCTAATTTTTTACGTTACCACGAAGCATTATCTGCTAACGACATTCGTAACGCCATTCCACGCGCAGCACATGCCTATGACTTATCTTTATCACTACAAACCTTAAATCTAGATGTGGTAAATGATTTAGATTGGGCGACGTTAGCCTTAGGCTTTGAGTTACGACGCGATCACTATCAAGTTAAACCCGGTGAAAAATACAGCTACTTTGATTACGACACCACAGAAAATCAATCGCTATTTGAGCTTGACTCTATTGCCGGCATTCAAGGATTTCCGGGCATTACACCCGATTCAGCTGTTAACGAACAGCGCTATGTACGGTCATTTTACCTAGAATTAGCACAGCAACTCACCTCTGATATATCACTAAGTAGCGCGTTAAGATTTGATGACTATGATGGTTTTGGTTCATCGACAAACATTAAGCTCGCGGCATACTGGCAAAGCAATGACTGGTTAACTTATCGAGCAGCCTTTAATACCGGCTTTCGCGCGCCTTCCATGCAACAACTCTATTTTAACAATACCAGTACGCAATTTTTAGTAAACGATGATGGTCAGCTTATTGGTCAAAAAGTCGCAACATTTAGAAACGACAGTAGTCTCGCTAACCATATAGGAATTCCAGAATTACAAGAAGAAACCTCTACCAATGTGAGTGTTGGCGCCGTCGCAAGTTTCAGCAATGACGTAACTATCACACTTGATTATTACCGTATAGATATTGATGATCGAATAGTGCTGAGTAGTGGTCTCTGTTTAGGACAAAATGCCTTACTAGATCAAGCATTAACGACTGAAAATGTCGATAAAGCACAAGTATTTTTAAATGGCGTAGACAGTAAAACCCAAGGAATTGACCTTATCACTACCTGGCAATACCCTGTCGTCAATGGTCTATTTGACTTTACCTTAGCGGCTAACTTCACCGACACTAAGGTAACAAGGTTATTCACACCTAAGGCAAGTGCTTTAAATAGCTTGCCAGTAGAGCAGGTATTTTCATCGCATGACATTGCGATTATTGAATCTTGGCAACCGAAGAATAGAATCAGCTTTAACGTCAATTACCAGCAGCAAAACTGGCGCTTAAAGTTAACCCTCAACCGTTTTGGTCAATACAGTGTGTTAGATGGTGAAAAACAAACGTATTCAGCAGAGTTACTCACTGATGTCAGAGCTGAATATCAAATGAATGAAGCTACCCTGTTGTACTTTGGCAGTAATAACCTGTTTGATGTCTATCCAGACAAAAATGTCATAGGTAATTCAAGACAAGGTACTCTTATTGATGACGCTGGCAATAATATTGCTGAAAGTGATGGGGTTTTTCAATATTCACGTCGTTCGGCACCATTTGGCTATAATGGTGCCTATTTCTATGCTGGTGTTAGTATTAACTTTTAATTACCATCTGACAGCCCTTAATAAACAATTTAGGCCTCTTTACGAGTAAACACCCAATCGTTGCCTTGGCTTAATTCACTTGAGTATTGGTAACCTGCAACGTCAAACGCTTTTAGCTTTTCCACATCACTAATTTTATTTTCAATAATATAACGTGCCATTAAGCCACGGGCTTTTTTCGCATAAAAACTGATCATCTTAAATTGACCATTTTTCCAATCTTTAAATGCTGGGGTTATTATCTCAGCTTTGAGTACTTTTTTATTTACTGACTTAAAGTACTCATTAGACGCAAGATTAATCAAGATATCGTCACCTTGAGCGGCCAACGCGGCATTTAAATGCTCTGTGATAATATCGCCCCAAAATTGATATAAATTACTACCACGATCATTGTCTAGTTTTTTACCCATTTCAAGGCGGTATGCTTGCATTAAATCAAGTGGTTTTAATAAGCCATATAAACCGGATAAAATGCGCATATGCTGCTGCGCAAACGTAAAGTCACCTTCACTAAATGTTTGGGCATCTAGCCCTGAATAAACATCACCATTAAAGGCTAATACGGCTTGCCGAGCATTTTTTGGTGTAAAAGGTGTGGTCCACTCGCCAAAGCGTGCCGCATTTAAGCCGGCTAATTTATCGCTTATTGACATTAATGAACTAATATCAGCAGGGGTCAGTGTTTTGCACTTTTTCATCAATACCTTACTATGCGCTAACAATTCTGGTTGAGAAAATTGTTCAGTAGCGACAGGAGATTCATAGTCTAGATTTTTAGCAGGAGAAACTACAAGCAACATTATTTATTTACTCTACATTTTGAAATTTTTGCCACTATAACACAGGAAAAAAACAATATAACATTCATTATATTAAGTTTGCTTTTGTTGCCTGTAGCCACGTAATCCACTTGCTTAACTTTCCTTAGTCAAAAAGTCATCAACACATGCGCCTACACAACGCACAATAGCGTTTTTATCTAAGTTATTTCAGTATCGCACTTGCTAATTTATGAAAATTTGATACAAATACAGGTGAATAAGACAGATACCTAGCAATTTCAACCTATGTTGCTCGAAAAACGTTGTAATATTTCACCAGAGTTTACTAATACATTCATCTGATTCCAATTATTAATATCAAGGGACATGTTATGACCGATCAACTTTCTCAATTAAAAAAAATGACCACTGTTGTTGCCGATACCGGCGATATCGAAGCTATTGCTAAGTTTCAGCCACAAGACGCCACAACCAATCCGTCTCTGTTATTAAAAGCGGCTGCTTTACCTAGTTATCAACAATTATTAGCTACAGCTGTCGAGTGGGCTAAAACTCAATCTAACGATGCTACACAGCAAGTTATTGATGCCGCAGACAAACTTTCGGTATTAATTGGTTTAGAAATTTTAAAAATAGTACCGGGTAGAATATCAACAGAAGTTGATGCGCGTTTATCGTTTGATACCCAAGCATCAATTACTAAAGCTCACAAGCTTATTGCCATGTATAACGAAGCAGGCATTAGTAATGACCGTATATTAATAAAAATTGCTTCGACATGGGAAGGCATAAAAGCTGCCGAGCAATTAGAACGCGAAGGTATTAATTGTAACCTAACCTTGCTATTTAACTTTGCCCAAGCCCAAGCCTGTGCTGAAGCTAATATTTACCTCATCTCACCTTTTGTTGGTCGCATTTTAGACTGGTACAAAAAAGATACTGGGCGCACTGAATATCCGGCAAGCGAAGACCCTGGCGTGGTGTCGGTGACCAGTATCTATAACTATTACAAAGCTAAAGGTCATAAAACCGTAGTTATGGGTGCAAGCTTTCGAAATATTGACGAAATACTTGAATTGGCAGGTTGTGATCGCTTGACGATTAGCCCTAACTTGATGGACGAATTAGCAAATTCAACTGCAACGGTCAGCCAAAAATTATTCAGTGAACAAGCGCCATTAGCAAACGAAGAGCCTCTTAATGAAGCTCAATTTAGATGGCAAATGAATCAAGACGCCATGGCAACAGAAAAACTAGCGGAAGGTATTCGAAATTTCACCATTGACCAAGTAAAACTTGAGCAACAATTAACGGCATTACTTTAATATTACAATCGCGTTGAAATTTATCATTTTGTAACAAAAGTGCAAAATAATGTTTCTCTTCTACCCCTATCTGTGATATTAAAAAGACGCAGTTGTAGAATAAAGGAGCATACCATGGAAAAACTTCAACAAGTATTGGACTCTTTAGGAACACAACCTAAATCAAGTTCAAGTAATAATAAAAAAAGAAAGTGGCGTGAAATTGAACAACTGAAAGAAAAGTTTCAGCTGGAAAAAGAATTAAAAGGTTTTGACGATTCTTTAGACTATATGTTGAAAGATTTTTAACTAAAAAAAATGCTAAGAAACATCATTAAAAACCCGGATATTTCCGGGTTTTTTATTGCTTTTTATTCGGGAAACTAAATGAAAAATAACGTCATCGGCTTAGGTAATAGTGACGCTCATCTGATTTTTTATACCAAAAATCGTCCACCATTGAGTATCTATCAAGACTTAAGCTGCGTTAAACCTATGGTAAACAATGAAATCACTCATATTTGCCATGAAACGGGTAATCATTGGCGAAAAATTTTTAATGTTTACGCAAAATTACTCTTTGAATTAGCACCAAAGGGCTTCTCTTCTTGGCAGCAATTAAGAGACAACTCGCTTTTACAAGCAACCAGTGGCCATTGCTTACTTTTTTCACCTCCTAATTTATCGACAGATAAATCAGGTCGAAAGCTACACATCATTTTAGGTAAGAGTTATGCAGAACAATTAGGCTTTTCTCAACATTGTACTTGGCTAAGTAAAGACTTTGCTATTAATAGTGAGCTAGGTGTAATTATTTGCCCTTATTTTGATTATCGACAATTATCAAACATAAAAATCACTCAACTCGTGGGCCTTATAAAGCAACACAACACTGGTAAATAAACGATATTCAATTGATGAATTCTCGCCCCTCATTAACAGGTGGAATAAAAATATCACCTAAGTCATCAAATGAACCTTACACTAGAGTTGACCAGCTTTTGCAAAAAATATCGCTTATTAAATGCTCTGGATACTCTCTATTAGGATTGACGGAGGGCTTTGCCAAATAAAAACCTTGAGCATATTTCATCCCCAAGGTTTGTAAAAAATCGAATTCCTGACGACACTCTATGCCTTCGACAACAACCTCCGTTTCTGCTGCGCTAGCTAAATCAAATATTGCTTTTAAAAACTTTTGCTTAAAACTATCTTGATGACAATTTTCTACAAAGTAGCGATCGACCTTCACAATATGGGGTAGCAGTTGACTCCACAATTTCAATCCTGAATAACCGGCACCTAGATCATCAATGGCGACATTAAAACCAAACTGTCGATATCTTGCTAATGCATCCCGCAAGGTGAAGTTATTAGGAAAAGGATATTTCTCACTTAACTCAATGACAATTTGCTGACAACTTAACCCAGCCTGCTCAACAAACTTAACGGTTTCTCCCTGAGGATGATTTTTGTTCAGTAAAACTAACGGGCTAATATTAAGAAATAGTTTTCCTTGTAACTTCAACTGTGCAAAACGTTTTATCGCTTTATCACGACACAATATTTCTAGCTCAGACAGTAATTCTGCTTCCATAGCATGCTCAAAAAGCACATCAGGTGAATATAAGGCGCTGCCTACTGGACCTCTAGTCAAGGCTTCATAGCCAACAACACTCTGCTCCTCAATATTGAATATTGCTTGGAAAACAGTACTAATTTTTTTATTTTTAATAACGTCATTTATATTAATTGCCACGTAACCCTCCTAATTAACGAGAATTCTAGGCAAGTTTTATAACAGATTTATGACAACTTAAGCATTTTACAAAAAAAGCGTACTTTAGCGTAATAAGTTCACTAGCTGGGTAGAAATTACGCCAAAATAAAGCGGAAAATTAAACAAGGGCCCCTGGTGCGAAAAACATAGATGAACACCAAACAGGGAAATTATCTATTGCTTCAATCGTAAGAATGAAAAACTAACATTTTTTCAATTTCCTAAGCCAAATAACGAGCCTGTAGAATAACTCGTTTATTATGAATGCCCTCTGAAAATTAGGGTGAAAAATACATTACTTATATCGAATAAATCGTCTGCAGAGTGATACCGAAACACAGAAATTTAGTGATTTTTGCTAAATCAGTAATTATACAACCTCAGCGCCCGATTAAACGCTAGATCTTACGTTTATATTTATAAAATAATAGACCAGCAATAAAGAAATGGTGATAACGCTTAAAACGTCATTGATATAAATAAAACAATGCTTAGGTAGTATTGCACTTAAACATTGAGCACTCATGAGCCGTAGTTTAGGTTATTTAAACTCTGCTATTAAAATAAATAGGAAATGGCCTGATCAGAAAGTCACTGTTAGGTTAAAATAAAACCCTAATGCATTAACATTAGGGTTTTGCTCATACCGGTATGAAAATCAGGCTTTAAGCCTTAAAATTAGCTCTCTGGGGCTTCAGGTTCAATATCCTGTGATGGCTGCTCAATAACAACATGGTCTACCCGTTGCAAACCTCTAGGTAGCTTATTACCTCGGCGACCACGTTCACCTTTATAATGTTCTATATCGCTTGCTTTTAGGGTTAACTTACGTTTACCTGCATGTAAGGTGACTGCACTGTCTGGCGGTAGAACCTCGAGTAAAGTTACATACTCTTCACGCGACTTTGCTTTCGCTGATGGAATATTAATTATTTTATTACCTTTACCTTTACTCAAAACAGGTAAGTCTTTAATTGGAAACACCAGCATACGTCCTTCCGACGTAATCGACAGCACCAACTCAGTGTCTAAACTTGTAATAACTTTAGGTGTCATCACTTTAGCGGCGGCAGATAAACTCAATAGCGCCTTGCCATTTTTATTACGGCTGACCATATCACTGAAGCTAGCAACAAAGCCGTAACCCGCATCGCTACTAAGTAAATAGCGACTATCATCTTCGGCCATCAGTACTTTTTCGAAATTCTCACCGCTGGCCAAATTAAATCGACCGGTTAACGGCTCGCCTTGGCTACGCGCGGTAGGTAAACTATGGGCGTCAGTAGCATACGCTCGACCCGCAGAGTCGATAAACACCACAGGGCGATTACTGCGCCCTTTAGCGGCACATAGATATTCATCTCCTGACTTGTAGCTTAATGCTTTAGCATCAATATCATGGCCTTTGGCACATCGTGCCCAACCTTTCTCAGAAACCACTACAGTTACAGCTTCACTTGGCATAAGATCTTTTTCAGATAACGCTTTAGCTTCACTACGCTCAACAATGACCGAACGACGATCATCACCGTACTTTTCAGCAGCCTCGAGGATTTCCTTCTTCATTAAAGTATTCATACGAGCTTTTGAGCTAAGCGTTTTTTCTAAATATTCTCGTTCTGTATTTAGCTCAGCTTGCTCAGCTCTGATTTTAATTTCTTCAAGCTTAGCAAGTTGACGAAGCTTAATTTCTAAAATTGATTCAGCTTGACGTTCAGACAATTCAAAACGCGACATTAATTCGGCTTTTGGATTGTCATAACTTCTGATGATATCAATGACTTCATCAATATTAAGGTACGCTATCAGCAAGCCATCTAAAATATGTAACCGTGCCAATACTTTATCTAATCTGTGCTGCAAGCGACGACGAATCGTTTCGCGTCGGTATTCTATCCACTCACTTAAAATGGTTCTAATATCTTTGACTGCAGGTTTGTTATTTAACCCAATCATGTTGAGGTTAACACGAAAGTTTTTCTCTAAATCTGTGGTAGCAAACAAGTGCTGCATTAACTGTTCAATGTCAACTCGATTAGAGCGCGGCACAACCACTAAGCGGATCGGATTTTCATGATCTGACTCATCACGTAAATCAACTACCATCGGCAGTTTTTTAGCCTGCATTTGATTAGCAATTTGTTCTAATATTTTTCCGCCAGACGCCTGATGTGGTAATGCAGTAATAACCACTTCACCATGTAACTGCTCATAAACCGCGCGCATTTTAATACTGCCACGACCGGTTTGATAAATTTTTTCTATATCAGCTTTTGGGGTAATAATTTCGGCATCAGTCGGATAATCTGGACCTTTAATAATATTGAGTAAATCAGCCAATTCAGCCTTAGGTTGCTCAATAAGATGAACACAGGCACTCGCCACCTCCCTAGTATTGTGAGGAGGAATATCTGTTGCCATACCAACAGCAATACCAGTAATACCGTTCAGTAATATATGCGGTAAACGCGCTGGTAAGGTTTTCGGCTCTTTCATGGTGCCATCAAAATTTGGCGTCCAATCAACCGTGCCTTGCCCTAACTCTGCTAATAAAACTTCACTAAAACGTGATAAGCGCGCTTCGGTGTACCGCATTGCTGCGAAAGACTTAGGATCATCTGGCGCACCCCAGTTACCTTGGCCATCGACTAATGGATAACGATAAGAAAACGGCTGTGCCATTAATACCATAGCTTCGTAACAAGCTGAGTCACCATGTGGGTGAAACTTACCTAACACATCACCGACAGTACGAGCTGATTTTTTATATTTAGCTAATGCCGATAAACCCAACTCTGACATCGCATAAATGATACGACGTTGCACTGGTTTTAAGCCATCACCAATATGCGGTAAGGCTCGATCCATAATGACATACATCGAGTAATTTAAATAAGCTTCTTCAGTAAACTGTCTTAAAGGGCGCTGCTCAATACCGTCTAAACTAAAGTCGATTGCATCTGACATGAAAATATTTTCCTAAAAAAGCTCGATTAATGGCGAGTTATTAAACGAAACTTTTAATATTATTGTTCTAGGGTTAGCTTAGCTGATTATGTCTGTGGAAAGAACACTTTTAGACGAGAAATATCATGAAATGGTAATAAAGTTTAATTTTCATTTAGTTCTATACAGTAGCTACATACTTGGTTGCAGCCATTGGCTTTTGCTTGGTACATAGCCATATCCGCTGCGTGTAACAAACCATCAAAACTTTCTCTAACATCTCTAATACTTGCTAAACCTATACTAACGGTTATTTGAATATTATTATCTATATTTTCATTGCTACTTTCTTGAATTTTTTCCCGCATACGTTCTGCAATTGCTCGAGCTTGCTCGATAGTAGCGTCAGGTAAAATTGCAGCAAATTCCTCGCCACCAATACGAGCAAGAAAATCACGAGAACGCATGGTTTCGTTTGCTAAAGCTGCAACATTGCATAGGGTTTTATCGCCAACATCATGACCAAAACTATCATTTATCTTTTTAAAATGATCAATATCAAGCATTAAAACACTTAGCTCTCGGTCCTCCAACAACGCTTGTTCCATATAAGCATAACCATTATCAAAGAATGAACGACGATTGGGCAATAATGTTAAACTGTCTGTTTTTGCCAGTAAGGTTAAGGCACGGCGAATTTTAAATTGTCGCAGCAGGAGTAAAAATAAAATCACCGCAGCGACAATAAAAATAGCTATATTACGATTTTGTTGTTTTCGTTCGGATTCAGCGCGTGAAAGTGCCAAATATTTTATTTGGCTATTTTGTCTAAGCAACTCATTTTCTTCATGCTTTCTCTCAATATCATACTTTTCATTTAAACGTTTAACCCGCAGCGATTTTTGTTGCTTCAAATACGCAAAGTATTTTTTAATGTATATTTTTTTGCTATCAAATGCTTTTTTATCAGCACCTTGCCTTTCATAAATACTCGCCAGCATTAAATAAGCACGAGCAAATAGCGGACTGTTGGATTGTCTTTTAGCCAGAGATGGCTCAAGTTTTATAGCTTGATTAAGCCAATTAACCACCTTGTGCTCTTGCCCTTCAATATTGGCGATATTGGCACGAATCAGATGGAGGATGTACAGCTCAGCTTGATTTAACGTCAAGTCTAATTCTTGAAACTTCAGTACTTTAGCTTGGGCCGACACTCGATCATGTTCACTCAAGGTTTTAAGCGACAATATTTCGACATTGATCGGCAAAATTTCCTTCACGTCTTGCTGAGTCGAATATAGCCCATCGACCGCCTTAAACACCGGTTGTTGACCTAAAGTGTCATCTGCACGGGCACTTATAGGCATAACGAGCAAAAACCAACATGCGACGATAAGGTTAAGCGCTGAGCTTTTATTCATGATAGCTCACTTTATTACGGCCAGAATGTTTAGCCCTTAATAATTGCTCATCTGCAGCTTTTAGCAATGCCGAAAAACTCTCATAGTTTTGCTGACTAAAGGTTGTAATACCAATACTTACCGTCAATTGATTTATTTGCTGAGTCTGCCATTGTGCACGCTCAATATTTTGGCGCAGCCTTTGAGCGACTTCGAGTGCATCGTCATGCTCAGTATTTGGCAACAAGGCAATAAATTCCTCACCACCAAATCGCCCAAAGACATCACTATCACGCATTAAGCTTTGCCCATGAATGGCTATTTCTTTTAAGGCTTCATCGCCAATACTGTGACCAAATTGGTCATTAATTTTTTTAAAGAAATCAATATCTATCATACAAACACTAAAGGCTTGTTGCTGTTGTTTTGACTGCAAAAAGTATTGCTCACCTAATTGCAGTAATCGCCGACGATTAGTCACTCCCGTTAAGCTATCAGTACGTGTTGCTCTAATTAAATTTCTTTGCCCTTTAACCACTCGATATAAAAACCACGCCAGTATCAACAAACAAACCGCCAATAGTGCAACAAACACCTGACGACTTTCAGTATCAAGGTTTAATTGCTGAAGCTGTAAATCTTGAATACGTTGATTTTTGTTTAAGATATTTCGTTGTCTTTGCGCGGTTTCACTTTGATATTGTAATCTTAACTCATCAATTTCAGTGGTTTCTCGCGCTTCGTTGTAGGTTATCGACTTGGTGAAATATTGCTTCTGAATTTGATATGCCTTGTTGTAATGACCTAAAGCATAATGTAATTTTGCTCTTAAAAAGAGAATATTAAGCTCACTAGTATCATAAATATCGCTGTCTTTATGCTCGAGTAATGCTTCCGCCTGCTCTAGATTCAGTAACGCTTCTTGATAACGCGCCATTTTTTCAAAAATATACGCTTTATCAATAAGGTACTGAAGTTTTACTAAATGCTGTTCAGCTTCTTTAACGTACTCACCTGCTAACAAAATATAGCGATAAGCATTTTCAGTATCACTATCATCTTTATTTAATAATGCCCAAGCTAAGCTACGATAAACACCAGCAATAAACTCATTACTGGTGTTTTCTTGAATTTCACTTTCTAACACACGATATACTGTAATAGCTTGTTCGTAGCGCTTTTGGTTAGCATGATTAATCGCTACATTGTGCAAACTATTTAGCGCATAATTATGCTTACCTGCATTCTTAAAGTGTTGATATGATTTTTGAAAATAATCATTTGCTTGGCTTTCTTCACCTAAATTTCCATACAAAATGCCTAATTCGCTATTAATGTCACCTAAAAGCGCCTCATCAGCGATAGAGTTTGCCAAAATTAAGGCATTATTGAGTGTAATAAGCGACTGTTTATAATCTTTTCTTAAATAAAATATCGCACCAATATTGATCAAACCACGCGCCGTTAATTCCTGATTATTCATTGAGCGAGCAACATCTAAACCATTTTGATAAAATTGCACAGCACCATCAAAATCACCCAAGCTTTCTAACGAAAAGCCTTTAGTGTAAGCAAGTTCGGCAATAAATATACTCGGGTTATTCAGTTGTTTTGCGAGTTTCAAGCCCTGCTCTGCTGCGGCAGAACTTAAGCTATAAAGTGCTTGATCGGCATAAGCTGAAGATTGAATGCGATAATAATTTACTTGCTGAGTGATAGGTTGTGAGATTAGTTCGTCTTTATGAGCATTTAATAATAGTAATGCGGCTTTTGGATCGCGGTCATTAAGTTGTTCAGCCCGCAGTAGAAATGCGCTAAAGTCACTATCAGTAACAGACTGCAAAGCATTTGATTTACAAGATATTAACAATAAAAAGAACAGAATGACGCTAAAATTTTGAAAGATAAATTTTACAAAATTTTTCAACAAACTTCGTGCCCCACAAACCCATACGATAAGTTACAAATTACAGTATAAAACGAATCAACCTGAACAATAAACTGTTATTTGATGTCACTAAAAAATAAATCAACATAGCTTTTATTAATAACTTTTTTAAACTATTTTTCAGTTACTTGCCAATAACTTGCTTCTATTTTGTGACCATCAGGGTCAATAACGAAACAGCCATAATAAGGTGTTCCGTATTCTGGTCTTACGCCCGGCGCACCATTACAACGTCCTCCCATTGCTAAAGCACAACGATAAAATTCATCAACTTGTTGCTTGCTTAAGGCGACAAAACCAAAATGAACACCGTTGCCTGTTGTCGCAGGTAACTGGTCAAAAGGTTGTTGTAGCCAAAATTCTGGATATCCTTTGCCATAGGCGAGCGCATGGTCATATTCGCTAACTAAATCTATACTTAAGGTTGCTAGCACCGGCGTATAAAACGATTTGGCACGTGCTAAATCATTAGTACCAATAGAGGCATGGCATATACTGCGTAAGCGGCGGTGTTCAATCATAATTTTTCCTTAGAAACAAAAAAAGGTACAGCGTTGTTAAACTATACCTTTTATTAAAAACCTCGATAAACAAAACGGCTATCAAGTGAATGAGTTGTTTATTACACCTATTTATCTAGGCTAATTCAACCATATCACCCTTAGATTGTAGCCATTCTTTTCGATCGCCTGCACGCTTTTTAGATAACAACATATCCATCAATTCCATGGTTTCAGCATGCTCATCTACCGTCAATTGCACCAAACGACGAGTATTAGGATCCATGGTGGTTTCACGTAACTGCAACGGATTCATTTCACCTAGACCTTTAAAGCGTTGAACATTGACTTTACCACGCTTTTTCTCTGCTTCGATGCGATCGATGATACCGTCTTTTTCGGCTTCATCTAAGGCGTAAAACACTTCTTTGCCGACATCTATACGATACAATGGTGGCATAGCAACATAAACATGCCCGGCTTGTACCAACGGTAAGAAATGCTGTGTAAACAGTGCGCAAAGTAAAGTCGCAATATGCAAACCGTCAGAGTCGGCATCGGCAAGAATACAAATTTTTCCGTAGCGCAAACCTGATAAGTCATCGGTATCTGGATCAATACCTAAAGCAACTGAAATATCATGAACTTCCTGCGATGCTAGAATTTGCCCAGAGTCGACTTCCCAAGTATTTAAGATTTTACCTCGTAGCGGCATAATCGCTTGAATTTCACGATCTCGTGCTTGTTTTGCACTGCCTCCCGCCGAGTCACCTTCAACTAAAAATAGCTCCGTACGTAAAATATCTTGGCTACCGCAATCCGTTAATTTACCGGGTAGTGCGGGCCCTTGCGTGACCTTTTTACGAATAATTTTTTTGCTAGCACGTAATCGTCGCTGAGCGTTAGAAATGCAAAATTCTGCTAATGCTTCCGATATTTCAGTATGTTCATTGAGCCACAAACTAAAAGAATCTTTAACAACACCGGTTACAAATGCGGCACACTGGCGCGACGACAATCTTTCTTTAGTTTGCCCGGCAAATTGTGGATCTTCCATTTTTACCGATAAAATATAAGAACATTTATCCCAAATATCATCCGGTGTTAGCTTGACTCCTCGAGGCAGCAAATTTCTAAATTCACAAAACTCCCGCATTGATTCAAGTAAGCCTTGGCGTAAACCATTAACATGCGTACCGCCTTGCACCGTAGGAATTAAATTCACATAACTTTCGCCTACTGATTCACCGCCTTCAGGTAACCAGGTTACCGCCCAATCAGCGGCTTCATGTTGCGAGGTAAAGCTGCCAACAAATGGTTCTTCTGGTAAGCTTTCATAACCTTTAACCGACTCTTTTAAATAATCTACTAAACCATCTTCATAACACCATTGATATTTATTATCTTCGTTTTTATCGTGGAACTTTATTGTTAATCCCGGACAAAGTACGGCTTTCGCTTTTAATAGGTGGACTAATCGACGTGCTGAAAATTTAGCTGAATCAAAATATTTTTCATCCGGCCAAAACTTCACTCGTGTGCCGGTATTTCGACGACCTACGGTGCCAGTTTCTCTTAACTCTTCGACTTTATGGCCACTTTCAAACGCCATTTCAAAAACTTTTCCATCACGTCTAACGGCAACGTCGACACGTGTAGATAAAGCATTAACTACGGAAATACCAACGCCATGTAAACCACCAGAAAATTGGTAGTTTTTATTGGAGAACTTACCACCAGCATGTAACTTACAAAAAATCAGTTCTACGCCTGAAACCCCTTCCTCAGGATGGATATCAATAGGCATACCTCGACCATCATCAATAACCTCTAATGACTGATCTTTATCAAGAATCACGGTAATATTTTGTGCATGCCCCGCTAACGCTTCATCAACAGAGTTATCGATAACTTCTTGACCTAAGTGATTAGGACGTGTTGTATCGGTATACATGCCTGGACGATGGCGCACCGGGTCGAGGCCACTTAGGACCTCAATGGAGTCGGAATTATATTGTTCGCTCATTTAATTATTCTGATAATCTTAGGCTGAATATGATTGTAAATTAAAAAATAACGCTACGTTAGGCAGGATATTTTCATAGTCGATAAAACTATGATCGCCACCTTGTTCTATTACCAATTGGCAATGACGGTATTTTTCAACGGCTTGTTGGTAATCTAACACTTCATCACCGGTTTGTACCATGACCAAGTAATTATTTTTAGAAATTTTTTCCTGTTCAAGCGCTTTTAGATCGACAATATGTTGATCTTTTATCTGATAGCGCTCTTGAGTATAAGGGTTTACTTGCTCACCGAGGTAAGCTTGCATTAAATCGAATGGCTTTACCGCAGGGTTAATAAGTACTGCCTTTAACTGATATTTTTCAGCGAGGTAGCTAGCAAAGTAACCTCCTAATGATGACCCCATGACTAACCATGTGCTATTGCTTGCAAGCGCAATTATACTTTCAAGCTGTTTAATCGCGGCATTTGGCGAAGCAGCAATTTGTGGACAATGAAACTTAATATCAGGATAGTTTGAGGCAAAATACTGCCTAGTAAGCTCAGCCTTCGTAGATTGAGGCGAAGAATTAAAACCATGAATATACAACACATTTACCATAATAAATCATATTCTCTAGTAAGAGTTAAACAAAAAATTCTTGGCTAGAGATAGATTCGTTTTTAGCCATAGTAAATAATCTATAACCTGCAGGTTGACCATTTGATTGAGCAGTCACTGAATTCGTATCAAATTGAATTGACGTTGCGGGACACGTATACAAATTGAGTGTTCTATCAGACAAGACTACAGGTAAGGTTAGTGCTTGATGAACATGGCCGCAGCCTAGTGCTTTTATCGAAGGAACTTGAGTTAAAAACTGTTGAAGTTCTGCTTTATTTTCTAAGCCATGACGGTCGATAAAATATCCAACGTCAACCGCATGATGGTGCATTAATGCTAGTTGAGATTTATTTTTATCAATAGACGTCGCTATGGTATCTGCTTGTGCGCTATTAAAAATACCCGCAGGCGTAGCGCTTTTACTTTCCAGTAGCAGCACTTGCCAATCATCGCTTTCTATTATCTTATCGTGGCAAAAAGGCGTCTGCGATAAATAACGTTTTAACAAAGCAGCATCATCATGATTACCCGCAAGATAATAAACCGGCATCGTGATTTTACAGGCATCAAAGGCCTGAACAAAAAGCTGATAAGACGCTTCACTGTGATCTTGGGTTAAATCTCCGGTAAATACCATCGCATCAATCATTGGCATTGCTTTTATTGCCAACAATACTTTAAGTAAGTTCTGATAAACATTTGCCTGGTGGTGCAAACCGTTAGGGTCAGCAAATAAATGGCTGTCACTAATTTGCGCTAGGATAAATTTTTTTGTCATAGCTTAAGATTTTTTAGCCAAATTTAAATGTACCTGACCAAGTTGCAAACATAACTGCAGCCATTCTTTTAAAAAATAGCTTACTTGTTGTTTTTCGTCAGGCAAATGCATCTTGTCATTAGGGTAGTCATAACGTGGCTTTATTTGCTGTACATCTTGATTACTGATCACTTCAGCCACGCGAGCGTCATGATAAAGTCGAACCACCATTTTAGGACGAAAGAGCTCGGCTAAGTTATAGCCGTGAATATTGGTTTCTTGGTAAATTGTTACTAACGTCGTGTATTTAGTCACTTCATTAACTTTTACTCGGTAACTCAAAAAATCAGAGATAAAAAAACAACGTTGCTCACCCACTTGCTCTCTATCAGCTAGAATACGTAACAGTAACATATAGTTGACCTCACATAAGGTCATTAATGTTGGTAAGTGGGGACGATATTTTTTCGCTGCAACAGACATTTATTTCCAGCTTGCTTTAAGCTTATCAATATTTAGAGCTAACCATTGTAACGCAATAATCGTGGCAGCATTAGGGATCTTTCCTTCTGCAAGTAACTTTTCAGCGTCTTTACGGGCAACAACGTGTACTAAAATATCTTCACCTTCAGTTACTAAGCCATAAACCCCATTAACATTCTTGCTATCTACACTGGCACAATAAAGGTGAATACATTCACTCATGCCACCTGAGCTAGATAGATAATTCATCACTTTGGTTACCTTTTCCGGCACGACATCTAAATTAGCTTCTTCCTTTGCTTCTCTTATAGCAACGTCTAGTGGTGCTTCATTTTTTGAAAACATGCCAGCAATCAGTTCTAGTTGCCAAGGTCCGGTTTGACTAGCCAACGCCCCTGAGCGAAATTGTTCTATCAATACCACAGCGTCAGTCACAGGGTCATAAGGCAATAAGGCAACCGCATCGCCGCGTTCAAATACTTCTCGCGTTAATACTTGACTGTAACCACCGCCATAGAGCTTATGCCTAAATTTATATTCATCAAGCGCGAAAAAACCTTGGTACTTTCTCGATTTTTCAACTATTTCCACATCGGCTAAATTGAAACGTAACAGCGGCTCTTTAGTTATCGTCATAGTAGGACTCCAGTATGTGCTCACGCTAATTTCAAGTACACTAACACTTAACATTTTGTTACACTAGAGTGCTTTCCTAAACACTTATTTTATTTAGCTAATTCCTTATTCGCGATAATATAGTTACAATTAAAAAAATAACAGTAATACTCAGTTCATTATTACAGGAATCGCTTCAACATGAAAAAAACAATAACCGCATTATTTATTGGCCTTGCATGTGCAGCAAGTAGCTCTTTAGCTAATGCCGAAGACTTATTATCAGTATATCAGCAGGCACAAGCCAATGATCCGGTTGTTTTAGGCGCCCATGCTCGATATTTAGCGGCAGAAGAAGGTATTGAACAGGCAAGAGCCACGCTATTACCACAATTAAATGCTGCCGGAAGTTATACTAAAGCAAGTAGTGAGTTTATCCCTACTACCGATGCTGGACAGTCAAGCGGTGTAATATTAAAGAATAAATCTAATACCTTAACTTATGGCCTTCAATTTGACATGGAGCTGTATCATCACGATTCTTGGTTACGCATGGATAACGCGAAAAAATTAGCCCATCAAAGTGATATTTCTTATCAAGTTGCTAAGCAAGATTTAATTGTCAGAGTAACTGAAGCCTATTTTGATGTGCTTAGTGCAAAGGATGATTTAGAGTTTTCAATTGCTGAAAAAACCGCCATTGAACGTCAATTAGAACAAACTAAACAACGCTTTTCAGTTGGCTTAACTGCAATCACTGATGTTCATGAAGCACAAGCGCAATATGACAATGCCGTAACGAGTGAAATCAGAGCAGAAAACAAGGTTTACAACTCTGAAGAAGCTTTACGTGTTATTACTAATATTTATCCACGTGACTTAAATATTTTAAATACCGAGCGTTTTGCAACTTCGCGCCCATTTCCGGATAGTGCCAATGAATGGCAGCAAACGGCTGAAGCGAAAAATTTAGATTTAATCTCGCAAAGAATTAGTGTCGATATCGCCAAGGAAAATATTAACATTGCTCGTTCAGGTCATTACCCAACACTTGATCTCAGTGGTCGTTACGGTAGCTCAGACCAAGATAATGAGGTTAGTGGCATAGATTTCGAAAATCCTGCATTAGACAGCCACTCAATCGGCGTTACATTAACTGTACCTATTTATTCTGGTGGCGCAATATCAAGTAGTGTTCGTCAGGCGCAAAGTAATTACGTTGCAGCGAGCCAAAATATGGAACAGTCACACCGTAACGTAGTACGTAATACCCGTAACGCATACAACACGGTAATTGCAGCGGTTTCGGCGATCAAATCACTAGAGCAAGCAGTCGTCAGTGCAGAAAGTGCATTAAAAGCTACTGAAGCCGGTTTTGAAGTAGGTACTCGTACTATTGTTGATGTGTTAAATAGCACAAGAAACTTATACAACGCTAAGCGTAACTTATCGTCAACTCGATATGATTACATTCAAAACATTTTAACCTTAAAGCGTGCTGGCGGTACGATTACCGAGCAAGACTTGAAAGACATTAACCAAGGTCTAATCGCAGCTAAATAATCCACTGAATCAGGATATAATTAAGAATAAAAAAAGCAGCATAAATGCTGCTTTTTTTATGTCCCTCACAAAGTTACAAAAAAATTCTAAATGCCTACTCTTCTTGCTTTATCGCATTAATAATTTTTGTTGTTGAGATACCATCTTCAAAATTAAGTACTTTCACTTCGCCACCGGCGGCAATAACCTCAGCACCGCCAGCAATATCTTCGACTTTATAATCACCACCTTTAACTAATATATCAGGTAATATATTAGCAATTAAACGCTGCGGCGTATCCTCACTAAAGGGTACCACCCAATCAACTGCACCTAACCCCGCTAATACAGCCATACGACGTTCAACCGAGTTTACTGGCCGGCCAGGGCCTTTCAGTCTGGTAACAGATGCATCATCATTAACAGCAACAATTAAGCGAGTGCCTAAGGTATTGGCAGTCGTCAAATATGAAACATGTCCGGCATGAAGAATATCAAAACAACCATTGGTCATCACGATAGTTTCACCACGGGCTTGTGCTAATTCAACGGCAATCTTTAATTGCTCTTCCGACATCACGCCAAAGCCACTTTCTTGGCCAGATGCTAATTCAGCCTTCAGTTCCGTTTCACTAACCGTTGACGTGCCCAGTTTACCTACCACAATACCTGCGGCAATATTAGCTAAGGCACTGGCTTGGGTAAATTCAGCTTTTGCCGCTATTGCCAGCGCTAACGTTGCTATTACGGTATCTCCCGCACCGGTAACGTCATAAACTTCTTTTGCCTGTGTAGGTAAATGAAACTCTTCTTTGTCATGACGTAGTAAGGTCATCCCGTGCTCACTACGAGTAACGAGCATTGCGGTTAGATCTAATTCTTTAAGTAGTGCTTGGCCTTTACTAACAATTTCAGCTTCGCTTTTACAATGCCCAACCACCGCTTCAAATTCGGCTAAATTAGGCGTAATTAATGTCGCACCACGATAACGTGAAAAATCACTACCTTTGGGATCAACCAGTACCGGAACATTATGTGCATTGGCAATTTTTATTAATGCTTGAACGTCTGATAATGTGCCCTTGTTATAATCAGATAATAATAAAAGATCATGCTGAGCAATTAACGCTTCGGTTTGGTCCACCAACTGTTTTTTGTCAAGTTCAGCAAAAGACTCTTCAAAATCTAAGCGCAATAATTGTTGATTACGGCTTAAAATACGTAATTTAGTGATGGTGGGGTGCGCTGCTGACTGAATAAATTGACAATTTATTTTCATTGCGGCTAATTGTGTTTGCACAGTTATCGATGCTTCGTCTTCGCCAGTAATACCGAGCAAAGTGACGTGACCATTTAGCGATGCTATATTCAAAGCGACGTTAGCTGCGCCTCCTGGGCGATCTTCGTCTTGATGTATTTTAACAATCGGCACAGGTGCCTCGGGTGAAATACGTTGTGTAGGCCCATACCAATAACGATCTAACATGATATCACCAACGACTAAAACACGCGCTTTTTCAAAAGCGGGAATATCTACTTTCATCCTGTGCCCTATAACAGATATAATAACTAATATTGTATCACAAGCAATTCAATGAGTTGAAATCATCCCGTGAGTAAAAACAAAGTTTTACAACCAAATTTTAAAATATCTTATCTATTGCCTAAATATTGGCCGACTTGGATTGGGGTATTTATTCTTTATACTATTTCTTGGCTACCTTATAGGTTTCAGCTTTTTCTCGGCAAGATTATCGGCCGTTTACTTTACAAAATAGGCTCGAGCAGAAAAAGAGTTGCCTTGCGAAACTTAGAGCTTTGCTTCCCTGATATGACTGACGTTGAGCGCCAGGTTATGCTTAAGCGCAACTTTGAAAACACTGGTATCGCCCTGCTAGAAACAGGCATGGGCTGGTGGTGGCCAAACTGGCGTGTAAAGCGTAAAACAAAAATTATTGGACTTGAACATATTGAAACCGCACAAAAGCAAGGGAAAGGTGTTCTACTATTAGCTATGCATTACCTTAGTGCTGAAATTAATTGTCGTGCTATAGGTTATGGGCATCCAATGGTGGTGTTTTACCGACCTCACAACAATCAACTAATGGAGTATTTTCAGTTCCGTGGTCGTGGCCGTTCAAATAAATATATGTTGGGAAAACGTGACGTAAAAGGCTTGCTACGAGCATTACAAGACGGGGAAGCCTGTGTTTACTTACCCGATCAAGACTACGGCCGAAATCGTAGTGTTTTTGTGCCTTTTTTTGCCGTACCTGAAGCTGCATCAACCACGGGTACGCTAATCTTTGCTCGGCAAAAGAATAGCCAAACTCATATGCTAATTCCGACCCGTAATGACGATGGTAGTGGTTACACTTTAGAAATAAAACCTATGTTAGAAAATTTTCCAACAGGTGATGATACCGCAGATGTATTAAGGATCAATCAGGAGTTAGAAAAAGCCATTATGATCAAGCCTGAACAATACATGTGGCTGCATAGGCGCTTTAAAACTCGACCTAACGAAGATGACCCATCATTGTATAAATAGCCATTGTTCGTTATGGTATAGTTTAAAGATGCAAACTTAACCCTAAGTAACTTATGAATTTTTGGCTACGAAACATTATTTTAGCAGTGATTTTAGTTGGTTTGGCGGCAGCACTGTTGCTAAACCAAGAACTATTATTTTCACTTAGCCAAGATGCGGCTGATGATATCGCTGCCACCACGACAGACTTTCATCATGATGCACAAACTAAACCGGCAGCAATAGAACAAGTTAAAGAAGGTGTTGGCGCGAAAAAAAGCAAAAATGCCGCCGCCGATGGATTATCGCGCTTTTACGCTAACCTACATGGCGATAGCAATGAAAAAGGCCCAAAAATTCGTAATAACATTGTCTATTTGCCTGAGCCCAAAGGTGATTTAGAAAAAATATTAGAAGCCAGACGTTTAACCACTCGACCACTACGAAAAAATTGGACCGGAAAAACTGAAAGTCATCCTTTTCGCCTCGGCGAAACCTTATTTCAGAAGTTGTCAGAATATGCCCAAGATAATGGTCTTGAGGTTATTTGGTGGCTAAATCGTGATTTCTTGGTCAAAGATGCTTTTAGAGTCAATAAAAATATCATTACCACCTCATATCAAGTTGGTAAGGCGATTGAAGGACATTTTGAAAATGGCCTTTCAATCTACTTTTGTTATCAACAACGCGCTATTGTTTTGGTAGAACACGACATCCCTTACTTAGCCAATGAATGTATGCTACTCCCTAAAGATAAGCGCTAATTTAACAAGAGATAGTCTTCATTCGTCTTAACTATCTCTAATACTAAACGGACTAATTTATTTATCATCTTTAAATGGTCTAGAAATCCAATTTATGCATTGTGTTCTATCACAAAATTTGAACTTGAATCTTTATCCTCATTGAGTTTTGAACACGCATTTAATCCACTTGGTATTAAGTTAAAAACTGTTCAACAATGCTCATTACTTCACCATGCTCAGCTGAAAATTCTGCAGACGTTATCATTGCTGCACTATTTTGTAAGGTGGCATGATGACCAAAATCGCGCAACTGACAATAGTTATCTATTAAAATTTGTTGTTGTAAGTCGGTTATCACCCCTATGTTTGCCAAGTATTGCAATAAACTAATATTATCAGAATGACAGCTCAAATCAGGATATTGAGCACAGTTCGCTAGCACCAAGTACTGCACCAAGAATTCAATATCGACTAAGCCACCACGCCCTTGCTTGATGTCAATTTCATTTGATGAGGATTTGTCTAAATGCTGGCGCATTTTAGTACGCATTTTTATAACGTCGTCACGCAACGTAGATTTATCACGTGGCTTCATTAACACCTGACGTTTAATTTCGGTAAATTTTTCAGCCAACGCTTGGTGACCGTATATTATTCTTGCACGCACTAATGCTTGGTGTTCCCAAGTCCAAGCATCACTTTCTTGGTAATGGCCAAAAGTATCGATATGTACCATGAGTAGTCCGGCATTACCTGAAGGTCTTAGGCGCATATCTAATTCATATAAAATACCGTTATTCATTCTAGTATTAAACAAATGCATCATGCGTTGTGCTAACTTTAAATAAAACTGCCCGGCGGAAATAGTTTTCGCTCCGGTGGTCATTTCCTCTAAATTTGCATCGTGGACATAAACTAAATCTAAATCAGAACTGTAACCGAGTTCAATGCCGCCTAATTTGCCATAGCCAATAATAGCAAAACCTTTATCTTGGCTATCTAGTTTGCTTGTTGGCACACCAAAACGCAGCGACATTTGTTGCCATGCTAAATTTGCCACTTCTTCAACTATCGCTTCTGCTAATGCGGTTAAATGGTCACTCACTTTAGTGATTGGCAAAATGCCAGTAATATCAGCAGCGGCAATACGTAATTGCTTCACTTGCTTAAATTCTCGCAACGTTATCATTTGCGCTTCTTGGTCTTCCTCTGGCACTCGTAGCATAGTTTCACGCAATTCAGCGACGTAAGACGATAATAAAGGGGCTTGATGAAACAATTTCGGATCAATAAGCTCGTCGAGTAAAATCGGATACTTGGCAATATATTCTGCGACCCAGCTGCTATTGCGGCATAAATGGATTAACTGCTTTAATGCGCCTTCATTCTCAAATAACAATTCAAGATAGGCGGTACGCGTTGCTATGGTGCTTAAAACTGTCAAAATTCGCGCTAGTGTTTGATCGGTTAATTTTAAATGAGCGAAATGCCATAACAAGCTTGGGATCAATTTATCAAGCACTTGCCGACCACGGTTGCCCATACTACGTTTGCTCATTTCACGACGAAAATCTCGCAGCGCTAGCCATATATCTTCACTTTGCCACAACTGAATAACATCATTGCTATCCTGTAACTGAGGAGACTGTTCTATCCAGGTAATTGACTCTTCATCGCTCCATTGACTGTCCCATAGCGTCGACCAATATTGATCAACCGCCTGACGATTCGGACTTTCTTCACCAATAAGGTCATCAAATTGCTGATGAACACCTTGCATATGAAAAGCCAATTGTTGTAGGAAAGTCGGCCAATCTAGGCAATTAGGATCCGCCAATATAGTGACTAAGCGCTGCTGATCTAATTCATTTTCAGGTAAGGTTTGAGTTTGTTGATCATTTAACGCTTGGATAATGTTTTCAACACGACGTAAAAAACGATAACTATCGTTCAGTATTTGGGCGCTATCTGCGCTCAGTTCTTCATGCTTTACCAATAAAGGCAGTACGGTTAATAAATTACGATACTGCAGTTCACTAACTCGCCCGCCTCTGATCATTTGAAAAACTTGCACAATAAACTCAACTTCACGAATGCCGCCAGCACCAAGCTTAATGTTATTGGTGAGTTGTTTACGTCGCACCTCTTGCGCTATTGCCGACTTCATCCGTCGCAGGCTATCAATAACACTGAAATCAATATAACGGCGATATACAAACGGACGTAGCATGTTAGACAATTGCCCGTGATACTTTCCGTCCCCGATCAAACGCGCCTTCAACATTGCGTAACGTTCCCAGTCACGGCCTTGATCTTGATAATAATTTTCCATGGCATTAAACGACAATACTAATGGCCCACTTTCACCAAACGGTCGTAAACGCATATCTACGCGATAAACAAATCCGTCGGCAGTTTGTTGATTTAATGCGGTGATTAGCTTTTGCCCTAAACGGGTAAAAAATAATTGATTATCGATACTACGCCTTACCCCTTGGGTTTGCCCTGCTTCTGGGTAGACAAATATCAAGTCAATATCAGATGAGAAATTCAATTCCTGACCGCCTAATTTGCCCATACCATAAACTAGCAAGTGCTGCGTTTCACCAGCACTGTTGACGGGTATACCCCATTTAGCTTGGCAAAGCAGCGACAACCAATTATTCGTAGCAATAATCAAATTATCGGCTAATGCCGACAGTCGCTTTAGTGACTCATCGAGTGTTCTCGCAAGTAAAAAGTCACCTACGGCGATATCAACCATTTCTACTAAGCGAAATAATCTAAGGCATTGATGTAATTGCTCTTCAGTTGAACATTTTTTAATTTCCTGCGCTAGCATGACACGGTAGTTTGGTGTTTCAGTGGTCAGTAACCGCTCACTATTGAAAAGTTCAACCACCAACTCTGGCGCTTGTAATGCACTACGGAGAATAAAATCACTTAGCCCTAAGGCTTTTTTGAATAACACTAAGCGCTCTGGGGGTAAATTATCGCTAGCATTTGGGTATTGTTGAGAGAACTGTAGCCAACTATTATTTTGCTGGTTTACAAGTAATACAGGAAATGGCAAATGGCATGAATTAGGCACGTTATCCTCGATAATTTCTATGTTTAATCTGTAGTCAGAAAAAATAATTTCACTGATACAACTAAAACAATAGACATAATATGTCATAAGTGATATTAATGGATGATAACCATAGCATTTTTGAGGACACTATGGCAGAAATGCAGCCACTAAAATCACTAATATTACTGCTAATGTTATTGCTCTCCGCTTGTGGAGATCCAATAAAGGAGCAGGTCACCCAACAAATTCCACTCACTGAACAACGTATTGACCTACTTGCGCAATCGCTTGATAGCGGGCAAGTGCGTAATGCTAACCTAATTAAGCAGTACGCAGAGCGGTTACTTCGAGATAAACCCAGCTACAAACCTTTAATAGATGAGTTTATAAAAGATACCGGTACTCAAGGCCCAATGTATTTAGCCTTAGTTGATCGCTTAAACACGGTAAAAAACCAACCACAAATGTTTAAAGATTCTCAGGCAATTTACGATGAACTTTTAAACCTTTATCAAGCAGCCGATCCGGTTTTATATTCCGATGCCCTTAGTGATCCACTCAATGTTTTGGCCGACATGTCTGACGGTACTTTACCCCGTGTCAATGCCATGTCAAAAGCACAAAGCCTTGCAGCAAATAAAGCGCAAGATTTCGGTACGGGTGAGCAACTTATTGGTAATCCGGCGTACGGAAACTGGACCACTGGCTCAAATGGCATGTCTTTTTGGGCTTGGTATGGTATGTACTCTATGATGGGTGATTTATTTGGTTCTCGTCGCACTTCTTATAATGATTGGGGCCGCAGCCGAAATTATAGCTACTATAACGACTATGGCCGCAAGCGCTATAGCTCGCCTGATCAGTTGCGCAAACAAACCGATCTTGATACTCGAACTAAAAAATCATTTGAAAGACGAGGCCAAAAGTACACTAGTGCCTACAGTAAAAATAGAACAGGCGCTTCAAGTATTTCCAGCCAAAGTAAAAATGCGCAAACCAGTGCCAATCGATTTGCTAACAAAACAACCAACAAAAGTGCTTATGCTAAATCAAGTAAAAGCGCCAAAAACGCTAGCTTTAGAAATAGCAAAAGTACAACCTCACGTAGTTTTAGACGTGGAAAGTAGGGATAAATATGAATACATTTATTGAAATAACGGGCCTAAATCAAGAACTACTCATTTTCTTAGCGATTGATATAACCATTGCTATTATATTACTGGGTGCCATGCGATTTATTAGTGGCTTATCAGCAAAAGTTAACTCTACTGATGAACTTGCCAAAGAAGATAACTTTGCTTTTGGTATCAGTGTCGCAGGAAGTGTTGCCGCATTAGGTATTGTCCTGACAGGTGCCATTACCGGTGAAAATGCTGAAAGTTATTTAATGGAAATTATCGGTATGGCCAGTTATGGCATATTTGGCTTAATTTTGATTAAAATTGGTCGAATTTTTCATGACCGCTTTGCCTTAAATCAAATTGACAAAAATGCGCAAATAAAAGCCCGTAATATTACTGTCGGTATCGTTGATGCATCTGGTGCTATTGCTACCGCCATTATTATACGCGCAGTGTTGCTCTGGGTTTATGGTTTGGATATTAATACCTTTATTGCGATTACCGCCGGCTTTATAGTTTCACAAGCGATGTTGGTCTTAGTCACTCGAATTAAGGAACGCCAATATGCCGCCAACAATCAAAATAGCAGTATGCAAAATGCCTTTGCTGAAGGGCAAGTCGCATTAGCTATTCGCTATGCAGGACAAGTTATTAGTACAGCTTTAGCCGTCACAGCAGCGAGCCACTTTTTAACTTATAGCCCAGAGACATTACTCATTAACTTAGTGGGTTGGCTGGTGTTCGGTATGGTGATGACGTTATTAGTTGCCGTTTTAACATCAATTGCTAAGCGCCTAGTCCTTATGGGTATTAACTTAGTAGAAGAAGTCGACCAACAGCATAATATTGGTGTTGCTAGCGTAGAGATGGCGATCAGCATTTCTATCGCGCTTATTTTAACGGCACTCATGTCGTAATTAGCAAAAGGTAAGTTAAGCAGTACAAAATTCAAGCTCTAGTATAGAGCTTGAATTTTTTATACCAACCTCAAAAACTCAAACTAGGACTAACCATGACAAGCAACAGAAATCGGCTGTGGGACGATGCTCTCCTGATTTTAACTATGGCCGTCTTGGCCGGTTGTGGGCTGATATACGAATACCTACTATCTCATTACGCAGGTCGCGTGCTTGGCATTATGGAAAGCACCATATACGCAATGATAGGCCTAATGATTGTCGCCATGGGCTTAGGTGCATTTGCCGCACGTAAAATTCAATGCGCGTTTAATGGCTTTGTTTGGTTAGAGCTTATTATTGCTTTTCTTGGCAGTAGTTCAATTCTGATTATTGGTGGATTGATCGCCCTAACACAAACGTTCCCCGAAATATTAGGCAGTATGTTCAACTTGCCGCCCGACGCCTATCCACGAGGTGGACTATTTAAACAACTGAGTTTTATTGCCTTTAACAGCCCGTATTTTTTTGGTCTTATCTTAGGCTTTTTCATTGGTATGGAAATCCCATTAATTGCGCGTATTCGCGAAGAAATACATCAAAAGCATTTGAAAAACAATCTTGGTACGATTTACGGTGCAGATTATATTGGCGCAGGTATTGGCGCAGCAATTTGGGTGGTATTTTTATTATCCATCGATATTAGTAAAGCCAGTGCATTAACAGCCGCTTTAAACCTAACAGCCGGTATCATCTTTATATTGTATTACTGGCAAAAACTTAATTGGCGAAAAACCTTAATTATTGCTCATGTTGCTCTCTTGGTGATGATCATGGCAATTTATCAATTTGGTAACAGCTGGCTAAGCCAAATGAGCAATTTACTGTATCTCGATAAGGTGGTCTATAGCGACAAAACACGTTATCAGCAATTGACCTTTACACAAAGAAATATGGGGCCAAATAGCAGCAATATTGTCAATTTTTATTTAAATGGCCGCCTACAATTTTCATCATCAGATGAGTTTATTTATCATAGCTATTTGGTGAGTCCGGTATTAGCAGGTTCGGCGCGCCATGAAAATATTCTTATTATTGGCGGTGGTGATGGCTTAGCATTGCGAGATGTATTGCAGTGGCAGCCGAAAAAAGTCACCTTAGTCGATTTAGATGCCGAACTGATTGATTTATTTAAAAACCCTCATGAAAAACTCCCCTCTTCGCTCGCAAATACAATTGCAGAGCTAAATGCAGCCAGTTTGCAAGACCAACGTGTTGAAATTATTGCCGCTGACGCCTTTCTGGCTATCGATACATTATTACAAGGCGGACAAACCTTCGACGCTATTATTGTTGATTTACCCGACCCAAGTCATCCTGATCTCAATAAACTGTACTCAGTGAACTTTTACGCTCGATTAAAACAATTACTTGCCGGCGATGGTTTAATTGGCATTCAGTCAGCCAGCCCTTACCATGCAAAAAATGCTTTTATCGCCATCGGAAAAACCGTTCAAGCGGCAGGTTATTCAACGGTGCAACAATATCATGACAACGTGCCAAGCTTTGGTGAATGGGGCTGGACTATTGCTAATAAAATGGGGGCAGCGCCTTTAACAAGGTTGAAACACTTAGCTGAATTGCCTACTGCTCATCATTGGCTCACCCTACCTATGGTAACTAACGCCTTTGAGTTCTCGCGTGACTTTTATCAAGACAGCGAAACTGTACCGATTAATTACCTTGGCAGCCATGCCATTTACCAATTGCATCAGCAGGCATGGCAAGATCAACAAGGCTTAAATAATGCCCATTTACAGTAAGCACAAATAAGTTAATATAATTTAAGAAAATAAAATAAAAATCAAATTAGCACTTGACATAATATGTCACAATGCTAAATTAGCCTAATACGACATAATATGTCGTTAAGTAAAAACAGTAACACTGATTTTTACGCTACTTATTAGAGCATGAGGAATTACATGAATATTCATAAGATAGCTGATTACCTAAATACATTGGCCGACGATTCAGACACTGGGATGGTTTTTGACTGTCAACCGATTTCAGGTGAAGTTGAAGTATTACAAATTACCGTACTTGGTCGAGAAGAATTACCGATATTTGTTTCAGTAACTGATGACCAAATTATCTGTATCACTTACCTCTGGGATATAGAAGAAGTTAAACCAAGCAAGATTGATGAAATGCATGTCAGTATGTTAGAAATGAACATTCCTATGCCACTATCTTCATTTTCAAAAATTGGTGACAAATATGTCATTTTTGGTGCGCTAGCGATTAGCTCAACATTTAATGATATCGAACACGAACTCGGCGTATTAAGTAACAATGCGCTAGAAATTATTGACGACATGAGTGATTACTTAGTTTAAGCAGCCACCTTAGGAGTATTATTATGAGTATTTTTAAAAAAATTATGACCGCTATTCGTGGCGGTGCCACTGAAGTAGGTGAATCAATTATCGACTCAAATGCAACGCGTATTTTTGAACAAGAAATTCGTGATGCAGAAAATCACTTAACACAAGCTAAACGAGATTTAACCGGAGTAATGGCACAACAAATGTCATCAAGCCGTGACGTTGATCGCATTAAGCGTGAAATTGTTGAGCATGAAGGTTATGCCGTTCAAGCCCTAGAAAAAGGTGATGAAGCACTTGCACTTGCCGTTGCTGAAAAGATTTCAGCACTTGAAAATGAGTTAAGTACACAACAACAAGCACTTGATAGCTTTCAAGGCAATGCTGAACGCTTAAAAGAGCTAGTGAAAAAGAGTGAACGTCATGTTGCTGAATACAAGCGCCAATTATCTATGGTGAAAACCACAGAAAGCGTACAAAAAGCAACATCGGCAATTACTGATAACTTTTCATCAAGCAACTCTAAGCTGCTCAATGCTAAAGACTCATTAGAGCGTATTAAAGCTAAGCAACAAAAATTTGATGATCGCATGAAAGCCGCTGAAGTGCTGGAGTCAGAAAACTCAGATACCTCGTTAGAAGCTAAACTGAAAGAAGCTGGCATTGGTGCTAGTGATAATAGCGCTAATTCAGTATTAGAACGTTTGAAAGCTAAGCAAAAGTAGCTTGATAAGAACAACAACCGCTTAACATCCATGATGCTAAGCGGTTTTTTAGTTTACATCCGTCACAGTATTCACCACGGGCATTAGGAGTAAATAGTGAGCTTTTTCAAAAATATATTCAAAAAACCAACGCAAGAGCGCAAGCTCAATAATGTCGAAGCACTCACTTTGGGTGACATTATTGTCCTGTCAGATAGTTTTGGTTTACCGACGGCACTTAGGGCACAAGAATTCCAAGTCAGCGCAGTTAATAGCTATGAATTTGAACATAAAACACAAATTGAATGGGTTCTACAAGGCAGTAATGATGTTGAAATTTATTTAACCTTAGATGTTGACGACAAAACCTACCTAAAATTTTCTCTGAAGATATTGCATCAAGATGTAGAAACACTTTTTGACCTTGAGCAATTTGCTGAAATTTTTGACGAGCCAGGGCAAGCACAGCTCAGCCGTTTAGCAGATAGTGATAATACTTCAGGTTGGAGCAGTGAACTTTATCAACAAAGCAGTTATGCGCAAGTGGGTTATTTTCATCGTAAAGATTCTCGCAAAGCCGCTTTATCCGAATACGAAGGTAAAGACAGTGGCGAACAATTTGAACTTTATTCTCTCTACAATGAAGATCAAGATAAGGGCATTGACATCGAAGTATGGCAAGATGGTGATACCGAAGTATTTTTAACCTTGTTTAAACCGACAACTGATATTGTCGATATGTATCCAGGAAGTTAATTGTGGCACGTAAATTACCCGAAAAATGGCAATCCTCAATCAAGGCTGTAAAAGCCGTGCAAGTCGCCTTTGATATGGATGAAAAAATTCAACTGGCGATTAGAAAGCAAGCATTAGAGGCAGGTATTAGTCCATCAGAGCAGATTCGAGATATTTTAGGTCTGCCAACCAATAAACGTCCTAAACGTCCTAGGCTGACTGTTAGTCTATCAGCAGAAGATTATCAGTTGCTTGCAGAAAAATATAACTTGTCATCAGATCAACAGCTTGAAATTAAGAAAAAATTAATGGATGATTTGATCACTTATGCTGACAATGAATTAGTGGACTAAAGGTCCGTAATTAAGCACTAACCACTGATAAATGATGTAAGAGATTATTATGATAGTCGTTCAAAGAGCCATGGAAAAAAGTAATTTATATAGCGTCGATGGCTTCGGGGTAAAAAATTATAACTATGGTTTTATTGCCGTTGTATCTCTAATACTATTTTTAACGTTGAATTTATCATTAGGCTACATAACCTATCAAGCCGAATTGGGGCTTGAAACCTCCCCGGTAAAAAGCTACAGCGACGCCATTTGGTTAATGGTCATGTCTTCAACCACCATTGGCTTTGGTGATGTTTATCCAATAACTTTTATTGGTCGTGCTGCGGTTTTTATTATGTTTATCTTAGGCGTTGGCATTCTAGGTGGCATGGGTGCTGTATTTGTTAATAAAATATTTGGTTTTGCCGACACAAACGTTAAAAACAGAGAGTTAAGAATGCAAAACGCTCAAATCATTGCTCAAAATAATGAAATAAGTAAAAAACTCATAAGATTAGAAGAGAAGCTAGACAAACTAAACAAAGACTAAGACAAAACACTTTAAAGCCATCTAGCATCAACTCAGGCTATCTACTTTCGAAAAAACAGCACAAGCAATGAAGCATAGCGCGGCCCTTTTTAAACCAACAAAAAACTAATCAAGCTAGTGGCGCTAAAAACTAGTTAACCTCAACTCGGGATAACGGGCTTTATAATAGATTGATTTATCATGTTATTATCAAAATTATTTACGATATCTTTTTAAATAATAGGCTAGCAATGCCTCAATGATAAAATTTAAGAGTTTAACAAGGCATTTTTACAAACCAATAGCGAGCTATTGGGCGTAAAAATAACGCTGTTAGGCGCTTAAATAGTATTGTTGAGTAAAGTAGCTTAACCCGAGCTGAGGTTAGTTATACCCGCTGATAATATTGGCGCTACTGCGTATATGCTCTACATTGCTTTTATGCCATACTGAAGAATGTCATTATGATTACGTTTAAAAAATAAAAACACAGTAAAAAAGGGAACACATCATGCTATTAAAAAAATTAACGCTAATTACCTTAGCTGCCATTATCAGTGGCTGTGCCAATACAACGGCATTAGAAGCGAACATATCCCAACTAAGCCAAAAGGTTGATAGTTTAACTGAGCAAGTAAACAGCTTAACCTCACAAACGCAAGCAATGTCAGGTGAAGTCAATGAATTGGGTGCGGCACAAGAACAAACAAGTCGAGCCGTTAGTGAAACACAAATGGCAGTAGAAAAAGCCAATGAACGTATCGACAACATGGTTGCTAGCTATAAAAAATAAGCTAAGCTCATAACATCCATAGTTAGGCTATAGTTAAAAGCACAGAATATCTTATTTATGTGCTTTTTTTGATTTTACAGCCTAAGCGATTAATTAGCAGTCAATTCGGTCACTAGCCCTGTAGGTTGTGCTATTTGCTGTTTTAATCTCTCTCTATTATCAAATGAGTCGCCCACAAACGAAGATACCGCAGCACTAATTGTCCTTTGCCTAACATTGCCGTCTTCTACTGTTAACGGACTATGTACTTCAATTAATTTCTTATTCGGCTCATAAGATAGTTTTATTGCTTGATCAACAATGCGTACAGGCGTGTTAATTTCTACATGCTGATATAACCATTCAATGTCGTCATCGTACAAACGAATGCAGCCAGAGCTTGCCCTCATACCGATACCAAAGCGCTGATTAGAACCATGTAATAAATAAACACTGGTACCTAAACGTAAAGCATATTGTCCAAACGGGTTATTTGGACCCGCGGGTACTTCATCTGCTAGCTTAGTACCATGCTCAGCAAAGTGTCTTTGCTTCATTTGTGCCGTTGGACGCCAAACTGGGTTTTTACGCTTTTCACCTATATAACTCACGGTTTTTGGAGTTTCTAGCCCTTGCCGGCCTATACCAACAGGAAAAACATGAACTTTGTTACTGTTTTTAGGGAAATAATATAGCCGTAATTCAGGCAAATTTATAATAATCCCTTCACGTTGACCATAAGGTAGTAGCATCTGACTGGGGATAGTCAGTTGTTGCCCTAGAGTAGGCAGGAACGGGTCGATCTCCGGATTAGCTGCCATTAACGCTAAAAATCCGACATTATATTGTTCGGCAATCTCTTGAAAGTAATCGCCTTTGACAACTTGATGATTGATGACGTCGCCAATGAGCCTAGAGCCTGATGCGGGCAAAGAATACACTTTAGCAAAGCTCATTGGTGCAATGAAACTAGCCAATAATAAGCTACAAACTAAAGCTACATAAGCATGCAGCTTTGAAAAGCTTTTTTCACTATTAACGATTATTACCTCAGCGCGTAGATAATTAAAAACCATCCTACTCTGCTACTTTAACGAGACTCAAGCCAATAAGGCTGCATTTCAATTGCGATGGCCTTGGTATTGTTTAAGGCTAACAGTAAACTCTCAACCTTACTTTGCTGCCATTGCACAAGTTTTTTCGCTGGCTCTGTAAGCTTTTCTAATTGCTGCTGAATAATCCATAATGATTGCAATTCACTTATTCCTTGCTGTAAATCTAACCAAGGGTGACGGAATTTATCACGTAACTCACTATCAAATAGTCCTGACAACCAAACTCCGGTTAGCAAACTACGGTCTAACAATTCGCTTTGAGCAATATACTGTTGGCAATTTAAGTGTTCCACCATTTTCATCTGCGAGCTAATTTCACCTAAACTAAACTGAATTCTTTCTTGCGCAAATTGAATCAACTCATCGCTATTTACTGCGCTAACCAAGGTGACTGTTTCAGTGCGAGCCAAGTAAAGCTGCAATAAATCAAGCTGCAATTGGTTAAAACGTTCACTATGTAAAAGCTGACAAATATCATCCTTATTAGGGAACTGACGGTTCTCAAGTTTAAGTTGAGCAATTAATTGTTTACTAAAACTCAGCTTTTTACGGTAATTACCAGTTTTGTTCGTCAATTCCTGCAAATGTATCGCATTATCTACCCAAGATAATAAGTGAACAAAATGGCTTAACTGATCTTTTATCATCAACTCACTTGGAGATAAGTGCTTTGCAAATAACCAAAAACCATGACGAATAACCATCAATTTTGTTTTTATTGTCACTAATGCAGCTAAGCTTTCACACGCTAAATAGCACTCAATGCTATTTTGCAAACTCGTCAGGCTACGCCCTAACCCCGCCGTAAAAGCATTGCCGATAGTGTCGTTGCGGTTGTCGCAGATAAAATTTTCTTGTTCAGTTTTATCTTCAACTGGCTCAGTGCGCCAAAGCGCATAACCTCGCGCCGCTTTACTTTTCAAGCCTGGACGTAGTGCAAGCTCTTTAAATAACAATGAAGCTAAATTAAATAGGCTGAGCTTATCGCCTTTAACAAGCTCCAATTCAATTTCATCAATAGGTTCTTGCTGCTCTGCGCTAGTTATCTCGCCCTGATCATAAGCCAACTCAATTACATTGTTATTCGCATCAGTGATCAACCAAGTACAACGGGTAAAGTCAGTACTAAATAACGTCAGTAAGCCATTTTGAATATTGCTTACCGATTGGCTTTGCTGCCATATTTCACTTGGAAAAAGTGCCAGATTTGGCGAAGTGGCCTCAATATCAACATTGTATTCTGGTCGACTATGTAAACCGCCAACCACCTGGCCTGCGGTTTTAATTGTTTGCTCGATATGATTATTGCACCGACGAACTCTCAAGCCCATATCATGTTGTCTCAGGTTTAAATCCTCGGTATCAAAGTAGCAGTTTGTCAGCTGTTTTTCTTGATAGCTAAATTGAATTTTTTCACGGTTAAATATCTGAGTGATTTTTTCTGCAGCATTATCGCTTAAAATTAAATATTTAAGCTCTATTTCGGTCGTCATACTTTTCCAATATTAGTTATAAATCAAGCTTATTTACCCTCAAAAACAATATTTTATTGTACTGAGTCGTAAATAATAACCTCAATCTTACATGATTAAAATTTTATATCAAAAATCTAATAAATCTAAGCAAGAGCACTTGCTATCATTCCGCCAAAGTCCTACTATCTTTGCCATTCTCTGTTTAAATGGCGCTATTGGTTATTTCATGATGAACATAAAACAAACATTCGTTGCTTTATTACTCTCTACCTCCCTATTTTCTTCTGCTGAAGAGGCTAATGTATCAACAACCGCAGGTTATATTTCTGAAGACTTAATTGTTTATATGCACACAGGTGCTGGCAAAAATTATCGAATACAAGGTACGGTAAATTCTGGTGAACAAGTACGATTAACCGGTAACACTAATAATGACTATAGCGAAATCATTACCGATAAAGACCGCACTGGCTGGGTTGAAAGTAAACACGTTTCAGAAAAACCGGGCATGCGTTATGTTATCGCTGATCTCAATGAGCAATTAGCCAGCTTACAAGCAGAAAAAAGCACAGTTTCTAACCAATTAACCGATGCGATAAACGAAATAGATACACTCAAGTCTGAACGTAGTGACTTACAAAATAGTATTTCCGCGCTTAACATGGACTTAACACAAACTAAATCACAATTAAAAAATCAAGACACTGACATTAAAAAGCAATGGTTTTTTAATGGCGCTATCGTGTTAGGTATTGGTTTACTATTTGGTTTGATTTTGCCGCGTTTATTTAGCAAGCGCAAAGCACAGATGGAAAACTGGGGCTAGCTTTTTAATGATATATTAGGAAGTTATATTAATAACAAACATAGAATTGAAACTCATATTTTGAAATTACATAAATTATCTTACAGCCTATTTTTCGTTTGCTTTTTAGCGTCAGCCGAACCTTGGATCGACACATCAAACATATACCTCAGAGCAAGTATTCAACAATTAGCCGACGCAGGTTACATAAAAACGCCAGTAACAACATTTCCTCTAATGTGGCTAGATATAGGGCGTGACTTAAAGCAAATAAACTATGGCTTATTAAACAGTTCAGAAAAACAAGCATTTAACTATTTAAATCATCAGTTTAGAATGGCGCAAAAAAACAATAAAAAATTAGAATTCAATACTGCGACCAAAGATAAGCGCTTTACAAGTTTTGGCGAAGATTTTCGAGATAAAAACAACTTAAAAGTCCAAGCGAACTATATGTCAAACTCCTTCGCGATAGGGCTTTCATCTAGTTATACTTTTTCTCCACAAGACAATGACAAAACACGTTTAGATGGCAGCTATGTTGCAGGTTTCATTGGCAACTGGGTGTTCTCACTGGGAAAGCAAGATAGATGGTGGGGTCCAGGTTGGGACAGCAATCTTAGTTTAACGAATAACGCTAGACCAATGTCGACACTTTCATTGTCACGAAGAGCAGCAACGCCACTAGGTATCCCATTCACTGACATTGAAATCCCATGGACGGTAACTTCTTTTATGGGCGTTATGGATGACAATCGCGTTATTAATAATACGTTATTATGGGGTTTTAGGCTTAACTTCAAACCATTAGATGGATTAGAAGTAGGTATTACCAGATTAGCGCAATGGGGAGGCAAAGGTCGCTCAAAGAGCTTTGGAACATTTACTGATGTGTTATTAGGAAAAGATAACTGTGGTGCATCAGGATTAGATTGTGGCGAAAACAAAGAAAATGAACCGGGTAACCAACAAGCAGGGTACGACTTACGTTATTCATTTAGTGTTTTAAATACTCCAGTTGGCTTTTATGGTCAATATTTCGCAGAAGATGGTGATAATAGTGGCTCTGCTTTAAGTTTCTTAACTGAGCCACAGATCCAAGTCGGTTTAGATACCCACTTAACAATTTTTTCAGCACCCACTACCCTGTATTTAGAATACACAGATACTTATGCTGACTGTTCAGATACCAATGCCAGCACTATAGGTAACTGTTTTTATGAACATCATATTTATCAAACCGGCATGCGTTACCAGCAAAGAACGTTAGGCAACTTATACGATAACGATGCATCAAGTTTAGTATTAGGCTTCATTTCCACCATAAGCCAAAATACTAATGTTACTACCAAAATTCGTCATTTAAGACTCAACAAAGATAACAACGATAAAGCCCCTGACAATGCAATTATTGGTAATCCGCTGACCAAGGTTGCTGAAGATATGATCATGCTATCCAGTAAAGTCCAGCACAGTTACAAGAACTGGCGCTACACAATAGGTATAGATCTCAGTAACTCTAAATTTGAAAACAATATTGCAGATAAAAATCAAACCAACTTATTTTTCAAAGTTGAATATAACCTGTAATATTATCTAAAATAATAGCTGATTTGTATGAAAAAAATTAATACCTGCCCAGTATATGTTGTAAATTTGAACTGTGCGACTGCACGAATGCAAGGTATGGATAAACAACTTAACAAGCTAGGTATTTCATATCAACGCATTGCTGCGATCAAAGGTATTGATTTACCCACCAGTGAGATAGAAAAAGTCTACTCAAAGAAGCTAAATCAGCAACACTTTCGCTACAATTTATCATTAGGTGAAATTGGTTGCTATATGAGTCATCGAAGCATATGGCAAATGATGATTGAACAGAATATTGAGTTTGCGATTATTTTGGAAGACGATTTAGTTATTAATGCTAATTTTCAGAAATTATTTTCTCAGATTGACAGCTTAAAAAATTACGACCTAATAAAGCTTGCTGACAATAGAAATTTTCCTGCTGCACAAAAGAAAAAAATTACTGATGACTTTGAATTAGTTAATTTTAGTACCATCCCAAACTGTACAACGGGCTACACCATAAGCTTAAGCGGGGCAAAAAAATTACTTGCTCGCAAAGCATTTTACCGGCCAGTGGATATTGACCTACAATTTTGTAAAGAATTAAACTTATCCGTGTACGGATTACAGCCCTACCCTATTGCCGAAAATAGTGATTTCGACAGCGATATTGCGGCATTAAATGGTGGTAGTCATGGCAATAAAACCACCAGTTTATTGAGAAATATTAAATACCGATTAGCGTTGTGGTATTTACGAAAAACACATTTATCTGGAGTATTATAATTCGCAAAAAACGTCTATGATCCGTATTAACTGAGTATTAGCCGTAACTTTAACGCCAGAATTAAATGCAGCAGCCTGAATTAATGGTATTTAATGGCAACAAACGCTGCGCTATTTCAACTACTCCCCATCATAGAAGTTAACTCTAGCAGGCTAAAAGCGCCAATAATTAAGCTTTTTTCGCATTTTAAACTGACGGATAAAATCGCTTGGGTGAGCAGAAAAATTTACTCTGTCCTCTATGGTTTTATCGATCGCGGCTAAAACTCGCTGGGCAGAAAGCCCATCATGATAAGGATGTACCTCACTAATAAAATGTTGAATATTATCCATTAACTCTTTTGGACGCGTCAATGCGTATTCTACGGCTTGTTCAAGCTCTTCTGGACTTTGAATGTCAAATAAATGGGCTTTAGGGGCAATGTTTTTAAAGGTAACCACAGGTTTATGCTGTAATAAAAACATTAGCATTACCGAAGATGTGTCACAAACCATAACGTCCGCTTGTTTTAATAGTGGGATAACATCGCTCGTTTCAACAAACGTCAAATGCTCACTTTCAATTTCTTTAAAACTATCCACTATATCTCGCGACATTTTGGGGTGAAATTGCACTAACCAGCGCCAACGACCTGACTCACTCAATTGCTTTATTATCGGTAATAAGTGCGGAGCCGCACATAAGCGCTTTGAAAATGTTGAGCAAAATAATATGGTAGGTTTTGCATTATTCGAAATTACCGGGGCCTCGTAATCCAACCCCCCCTTATGCCAAAGTGATTTATTATTTGCGGTGGGATTTGAAGCAAACAAGCTATCTAATGCACTCCAACCTGTTTCAATGACATTAAACTTTTGGGGTGAGCCTTGCAGTGCTAAAAATGCTTTTGTTGATTCTGGTCCTTGCGTACAATAAAGATCAAAACAACGCCGATCTTTATAATGATCGTTATTGCCTTTTTTATCTAATTTACCGGCATCAAAACCATGAAAAATAGCAACATTAATCCCAGGAAGAAAAGTCGGTGCGTTATTAGCAGGATATAATACTGCGTCAGGACTAAAAGCAAATATAGCACTAACATCGGCTAATTGTTGTTCGTCATCGTTAAAAAGTGTCTTGTCAACGGCGTCCCCTTCAACAAACCATGCCACCTTATCTCCACGGATTAGCGCTTGTGTTTGTATCGGTCTCAAAATTGCAAAACTGTAATTCTGGCTGATAAAAAAAAGATACTTTTTTACGGTCATTAGCGAAATAATTCCTGTTGAGTGGGGCACATGTTGCTATTAAAATCATCATCTCAACCCTGTAAGCTTTATCAATCATGAGTTCGATACGGCCAGTAAAATCCAGTTTTCTGAAAATGATAATCATTGAGCAATCACAGTAATAATGAATATAAAGGCTATGATAACATGGCAAAATGTAGGTTAAATTATAATATTTAACGGCCAAGTAGACAACGACCTTAAATAGCCACTTTATACTCCACTACTTAGCCAAACTTCCTCCAAAAGCCAACAACCAGTTTTTATTATGACGCAGCCAAGGTTAAAGATAATATTTTCGTTTAACATTAATTTTTTATTGACAAGTAAACAGCAATTAAGCTATTAATAACTCACTAACTATTTATTTACTTTCAGAGCTGTAAATCTAAAAATGAAAAACTCATCAAGCATTATTCGAATTAACCTCCTCCTCGTATTATCTATGCGCGGTTAGGTTTTATGCTTGAAAAATAAATAGACAGACATAATAAAACACTAAACCCGCGCTAACTACCGCGGGTTTTTTTATGCCCGTCATTTAACGCTAAATATTATAAAAAATCGAGAATATACATGGGCACATCAAGCGACAAAGTCATTATTTTTGACACCACATTACGTGATGGTGAACAAGCATTAAACGCGAGCTTGTCAGTACATGAAAAACTACAAATAGCACATGCTATTGAACGCTTAGGTGTCGATATTATGGAGGTGGGATTTCCAGTCTCATCTCCTGGCGATTTTCAATCAGTACGAGCAATAGCTAAAACCGTAAAAAATTCCCGTGTCTGTGCTTTAGCTCGGGCGGTAGAAGCTGATATAAAGGCCTGTGCTGACGCATTGAAACCAGCAAAAGACTTTCGTATTCACACCTTTATTTCTACTTCCGATGTTCATGTACAGCAGAAATTAAAAAAAGACTTTGCTGATGTAGAAGCCATGGCAATACATGCGGTTAAATATGCCCGTCGATTTACTGATGATGTTGAGTTTTCTTGTGAAGATGCCGGTAGAACACCAATAGATAATTTATGCCGTATGGTGGAGCAAGCAATTAAAGCAGGGGCAACCACGGTCAATATTCCTGATACGGTCGGTTACACTTTACCGCATGAATTTGGTGGCATTATTACAAATTTATTTAATCGAGTTCCTAATATTGATCAAGCGGTTATTTCTGTCCATTGCCATAATGATTTAGGTTTAGCCGTTGCTAACTCCATATCAGCAGTGCAAGCCGGTGCTAGGCAGATTGAATGTACTATTAATGGTATCGGCGAACGAGCAGGCAATTGCTCACTTGAAGAAGTAGCCATGATCATGAAAACTCGCCAAGCATTGTTAAGTGTGCATTCTCAAATTAATCATCAAGAAATTGCTCGTACCTCTAAATTAGTCAGTCAACTTTGCAATATGCCAGTCCAGCTTAATAAAGCCATAGTCGGTGGTAATGCTTTCAGTCATTCATCAGGCATACATCAAGATGGTATGTTAAAAGCCAGTAACACTTATGAGATTATGACACCAGAAAGTGTCGGCATCAGTAAAACCAAATTGAACTTAACATCACGCAGCGGCCGCCACGTCATCAAGCATCGCATGGAGAGTTTAGGCTATCAAGAGTCTGACTATCAATTAGAAACGCTTTATACCGACTTTTTAACCTTAGCAGATAAAAAAGGTCAAGTATTTGATGATGACTTAGAAGCGTTAGTTTTTAATATTCAACAACAAGATCAGCCAGACTTTTATCACTTACAAACGCTAAATGTACAAAGTGGTGGCAGTGAGTTTGCTACCTCAAGTATCAAGCTTGCCTTAGGTGATGAGCATAAAATTGTTTCGGCCACCGGTAATGGCCCGGTTGACGCACTTTATCGGGCGATAAAAAAGGCTGTTGATATCGATTTTGACGTAAGCGATTACAAAATATCGAATAAAGGTGAAGGGGAAGATGGTTTAGGTAAGGCCGATATAGTGGTGTCTTGGCAAGGAAGAAATTTTCATGGCTACGGTTTAGACACTGACGTTATTAAAGCCTCCGGTAACGCGTTAGTCAATGCACTTAATGGTATTCATCGCGCGATTACCATCGCTGAACTGAAAACAGAGTTAAAAAAAGACACGGCGGTTGACGCTAAATGTACAGTTTAGTCGCAGTAGATCCGCCACAAAAGTATTCATTTATAACGTAGATTTATAGGTTTTAAACATTATGTCGAAAATTGCAATATTAGCCGGTGACGGCATTGGGCCAGAAGTCATGGCACAAGCAGAAAAAGTGTTAGCAGCCGTTGCTAAACACTTTAACTTTGAAATAACTAGCACACATTACGATGTTGGTGGTTGCGCCATCGATAATCATGGCGAAGCCTTACCAGTAAGTACCATTAAAGGCTGCGAACAAGCTGATGCCATTTTGTTTGGCTCAGTCGGCGGCCCTAAGTGGAGCAATTTACCACCAACCGAACAACCTGAACGTGCATCGTTACTAGGCTTACGCGGACATTTTGGGCTGTTTTGCAACATGCGCCCTGCCCAACTTCAAAGTGCGATGTCACACCTTTCACCGCTACGTGCTGATATTTCAGCAGCGGGCTTTGATATTTTAGTGATACGAGAATTAACCGGTGGTATTTATTTTGGCGAGCCTAAAGGCCGTAAAAATCAGGGGCAAGAAGACGAGGCCGCCTTTGATACTATGATTTACTCACGCAAAGAAATATCTCGTATTGCCCACTTGGCTTTTCAAGCGGCTCAAAAGCGCCGTAATAAGGTTATCTCTATCGATAAAGCGAATGTATTAGCATCTTCTGTATTGTGGCGAGAGGTGGTTAATGAAGTCGCTAACGACTACCCTACTGTCACGGTTGAACATATGTATGTTGATAACGCTGCTATGCAATTAGTGCGCGACCCTGCACAGTTCGACGTCATGCTATGTTCAAACTTATTTGGCGATATTTTATCTGACATTTGCGCCATGATCACCGGCTCTATGGGCTTATTGCCTTCAGCAAGTTTAAATGAACAAGGCTTTGGTATGTATGAGCCAGCTGGCGGCACAGCACCTGATATTGCGGGCAAAGGCATTGCTAACCCCATTGCACAAATTCTTTCTGCGGCCTTAATGCTGCGCCATAGTTTAAACCAACCGGCTGCTGCTACGGCTGTTGAACAAGCGGTGGCAGACGCGCTGAATGCGGGTAACTTTACCGGCGACTTATTAAGCGCTGAACTGCGTCATCAAGCTAAATCAACCGATGAAATGGGCGATATCATTTGCCAATATCTAAGTAAGAATCTAAGCAATGACTTAAGTGATAACGAAAAAAACTCAGGAGCGAACTAACATGGCGAGCACTTTATACGAAAAATTATGGCAACGACATGTCATTGAAGAGAAAGCTGACGAAACGCCATTGATCTATGTTGATCGTCATTTGATCCACGAGGTGACATCACCACAAGCCTTTGCTAATTTAAAATTCCATAACCGTGTACTGCGTCATCCTGAGCGAACCATAGCCACCATGGATCATAATATATCTACCCGCTCTATTGAAATTAATGCCGCAGGCGAAGGTGCGGCTAATCAACTGCGCACTTTAGAAAAAAACTGTAAAGAGTTTGGCATTGAGTTGTTTGGCATGGGTCACAAAAACCAAGGCATTGTCCACGTTATGGGACCTGAGTTGGGCCTAACCTTACCCGGTACGGTTATTGTTTGTGGTGACTCCCACACAGCAACACATGGCGCCTTTGGTGCCTTGGCTTTTGGTATTGGCACCTCTGAGGTTGAACACGTATTTGCAACACAAACCTTACGTCAAACCAAAGCAAAAACCATGAAAATAGAAGTTAAAGGCCAAGTTGCACCAGGTATTAGCGCAAAAGATATCATTTTGGCCATTATTGGTAAAACCGGCAGCGCTGGTGCCACTGGCTATGTTGTTGAGTATTGCGGTGAAGCCATCGAACGCTTAAGCATGGAAGAGCGCATGACCGTTTGTAATATGAGTATTGAATTTGGCGCTAAGGCGGGCTTAATCGCTCCCGATGCAACGACATTTGACTACTTAAAAGGTAAAGAGTACGCGCCAAAAGGCGAGGTATGGCAACAAGCAATGGCGGATTGGCAGCAATTAAAATCTGACGCAGACGCCACGTTTGATCGCTATTTAACTCTTGATGCAAAAGATATCAAAACCCAAGTCACTTGGGGTACAACCCCAGGGCAAGTCACACAAGTTGATAGTATTGTGCCATCACCTGAAGATTTTACCGACCCTGTTGAAAAAGAATCATGCGTAGCAGCATTAAAATATATGGGCTTAACCGCGGGTACTAAAATTACCGATATTAGTATTAACAAGGTATTTATTGGCTCTTGCACCAACTCTAGAATTGAAGATTTACGCGCCGCTGCGGCCATCGCCAAAGGGAAAAAGGTTTCAACCTCAGTCGATGCTATCGTTGTGCCAGGTTCTTATCGCGTTAAAGAGCAAGCAGAAGCAGAAGGTTTAGCACAAATTTTTATTGATGCTGGCTTTGAGTGGCGTTTACCGGGTTGCTCTATGTGTCTAGGAATGAATGATGATGTGTTAACGCAAGGCGATCGATGTGCGTCTACCAGTAATCGTAATTTTGAAGGTCGTCAAGGCCGAGGTAGCCGTACACATTTAGTTAGTCCAGAATTAGCCGCTGCGTCAGCCATTGCTGGACACTTTGTCGACTTAACTCAGTTTAACCAACAGACTCAAGGAGCATAACATGGAAAAATTCACCCAACATTCTGGCTTAGTTGTACCATTAGATGCTGCAAACGTTGATACCGACCAAATCATTCCAAAACAGTTTTTACAGAAAACTACCCGCATTGGCTTTGGTCAGCACTTGTTTCACGACTGGCGTTATTTAGACAGCGCAGGTAATGAGGATAACCCAGAGTTCATTCTGAACCAGCCACAGTATCAAGGCGCTAGCATTTTACTTACCGGTGAAAATTTTGGTTGTGGTTCGAGCCGCGAACATGCGCCTTGGGCGCTGCAAGAGTACGGATTTAAGGTTATTATCGCCACAAGTTTTGCTGATATTTTTTACGCAAATTGTATCAATATTGGCATTTTACCGATTATTTTACCGGAAGTGATTATCGCGAAGCTATTTCAACAGGCAAAAAATAGCCCACAACAGCTTACTGTTGATCTAGCGAAAAAAACGCTTAATAGCGCAGATGTAAAGCACAATTTTGACCTTGCGCCTTTTCATCAATACTGCTTAGAAAATGGTGTTGACAGTGTTGGCTGGACACTAAATAAGCTTGATAAGATTGAAAAATACGAAGCGCAAATGCCAGCATGGCAATAGCGTATTGAGTTGGCCGTTAACCATCAGCCACAATGCTGATGGTTAATTTAATGGTACATAAAGAATATTCTAAAATAATCTTTTAAAAAACTCTCGCTAATTCCATGAAGAAAGCGCCGCCATGGTAAACTTTTCGCCTCGAAAGCTCAGAATAACTTGCTGTGGACGTATTTCATTAAGCAGTAATTCACGTCCGATATAGTCACCCTCGTAGCGATCACGGCCATTGACTCTGACCCATCCTTGACCGTCACTGGCATAAATATGCATTTCAAACTCTAGTGATGGTACGCCATCTTGAACCCAAGTTGGCATTTGCGTCAACGGTATCAATTCACTATTATCAACGCCGGCATCTGCTTGTGGCTCGTCACGTTGCTTGGTTTGTTCAATTGCCGACTGAAAGCTTGCTAACAATTCATCAGAAACACCATCTTCGGCTTCTAAAACAAAATCTTCATCTAGAGATTTTTTCGACCTTTGCTGAAGAGTGTTTTTAGTGGTTTGTTGCTCAGCTAACTGACGCTCATTAACAGCAAATTTGCTATCAGCAGTGTTATCAGCTGCTCTAGATGTAGTTTTCTCAATGATATTGGTATTGTTGGAGCTCGGCTCATTACTATCATTGATCTTAGCAACAAGTTTATTTGCATCATCGTTAACAATGCTAACGACAGGTTCAGGTTCAGAGGTATCGACACCTTTTTCCGCCAGTGGTTTTTTCTCGATAGGCGTTTGATCTTGTTTTTGAGTTTCAGCGCTTAACTTCACCGGATTTTCAACCGCGACAAGTTGCTGCGTTCCCCACCAAACGCCTGCAGCTAAAACAACCAGTAATGTGCAAATTAAGCTGCCGGCTTTTATCCACGAATTTTGCCACCACGGTATAACTTCAAATTCATCCCCAAGCGCATCATGAGCAGCTTGTAGTACTATTTTACGATTAACAACGGCATTATTACTGTTGTAGGCATTCATTAACGAGCGCTCTGCTAGCAAGTTCATTAAACGTGGAATACCGTGACAAATTTTATGAATAGCATTGACCGCACTCTGATCAAAAATGTTACGGAAACATTTTGCCACGGAAAGTCGATGCTTAAGGTACTGTGCTACTTCTTGCTTATTCAGCGGTAACAAGTGATATCGAGCCGTTATTCGTTGTGCCAATTGTCGTAAATCTCGGCGCTGCAGTAACTGTTGTAACTCAGGCTGACCAATTAAAATAACCTGTAAAAGTTTTTTGGTATTAGTTTCCAAATTTGTCAGCAGTCGTAACTGTTCTAGCACCTCTGGCTGTAGATGCTGGGCTTCATCAATAATCAGCAGAGTATTAATATTTTCATCATGATTTTTCAGCAATTTTTGCTGTATTTTATCGGTTAAGGTTTTTAAGGTTGCACCTGTTTTACGATAGCGGATTTTTAATTCATCACACAGCGTGGCTAACAGCTCTTGGCTGGAAAGGGTTGGATTGAGAATAAAAGCTGCTTGGGTATTTTCTGGCAAATTTTCCATTAAACGTCGGCTGATGGTAGTTTTTCCTGTACCTACCTCCCCGGTCAACAAGACAAATCCGCCAGTATCACCCAAGCCATAAGTTAAGTGATTGAGTGCTTCGCGATGGCGATCACTCATAAATAAATAATCAGGATTTGGCGCAATGGAGAATGGTTTTTCTTCTAAACCAAAATAACTTGTGTACATAGAAAATCTTAACTGATGAATCGACCCCATGAAATTAACCTGAACACGTTCATATGTCAAAAATCAGTCAACAATTGTGTTAAACTTTTACGGTATAATTATTCTATATCATTCGTTTTCAGAGGCTTATAGCGCTAAATGTCAAACATAACTCAACAATTAAATTATTTTTTGGTCGGAGGTGCCGTTCGAGACTCCCTGCTCAATCGAGCTATTGTCGACAAAGACTATGTTGTGGTGGGCTCTAGCGTTGAAGAAATGCTCGCACTGGGGTTTGTGCAAGTAGGCAAAGATTTCCCAGTATTCCTGCACCCAAAAACTAAACAAGAATACGCCTTAGCACGTACCGAGAAAAAAGCAGGCCAAGGCTATACCGGCTTCGATTGTGATGCGTCAGCTAGCGTGACCCTTGAAGAAGATCTATTGCGTCGTGACTTAACCATCAATGCTATGGCGATGGATGATAGCGGCAACATATTTGACCCTTATCATGGACAAGCCGATTTAGATAATCGCCTACTACGTCATGTTTCAATTGCCTTTATCGAAGATCCACTAAGAGTGCTACGAGTTGCACGTTTTGCCGCTAGATATCATGCATACGGCTTTAAAATAGCGCCAGAAACACTTAGCCTGATGAAAAAATTGAGTGAAAGTGGTGAATTGCTCAGCCTTTCTGGCGAACGTGTTTGGCAAGAAATGCAGCGAAGCCTAGCTGACTCGAACCCAGAAGTGTTCTTCCAAGTACTTTACCAATGCCAAGCACTCAAATCTCTTTGGCCTGATTTACATAATCTATGGGGAGTGCCTAATCCAGAAAAATGGCATCCTGAAATTTGCTCTGGTTTGCATACCATGATGGTGCTTAGACAAGCAGTTTTACTCTCGACAAAAACCTCAGTCAGGTTTGCCAGTGTTTGCCATGATTTAGGAAAATCATTAACCGAAGATAATAAATTACCTTCTCATCCTGGCCATGAAACAGCGGGGTTGCCTTTAATAGAAGCACTTTGCAGCCGTTTACGTGTCCCTAGTTCACATAAAACCCTAGCATTAAAAGTTTGTCAGTTTCACCTGCATGCACATAAAGCGTTTGAACTAAAGCCTAGTACTATTTTAAAGTTATTTAACCAGCTAGATGTTTGGCGCAAGCCTGAAGAATTTGATGATTTTTTATTATGCTGCCAAGCAGACTTTACCGGACGTTTAGGTTTTGAAACACGAGATTACCAACAAAAAGATTTTCTTTACAGCGCTTATGAAGTGTTAAAAAAAGTGACAGCAAAACCTTTCGTTGCACAAGGTTTAAAAGGCATGGCAATTAAAGCAGCAATAAATCAACAGCAACTTGATGAATTAAAGCGTTATAAACAACACTACCTGCAACAACACAGTATAGAATCTAATTGCAGCAATTAGCAGGCAAGTTAGATAACTAAACATTACGGATACTTGATATCCATCTATGTACAGCATTGCATACAAGGATGTATGTACTTAGTTTTTACTTGGAACTAAAAAAACTGACCGCTCGTCCTGAACATCGCTGCACTTCAAAGTTGATACTAAGCATCCATGTGAGCGCAGCATTGTATACAAGGATGTATGTACTTAGTTTTGTCTGGAACTAAAAACTGACCGTTCGTCCTGAACATTGCTGCTCTTTCACATCCATGTGAGCGCAGCATACCGTTCGTCCTGAACATAAAAAAGCCATATCATTGATATGGCTTTTAGTGCTAACTTAAATGTAAGTTTACGCTTATCTTTACGTCATAAACCTAAAAGTTATAAGTTGCTTTAACGTAGTAGAAACCGCCGTTGTAATCGAACGGGCCACTTTCATAATACTGAGCACCTAACTGACCGTAAGACTCTTCAGGTAGTTTCTGAGCTTCTTGGTCAAAGATGTTATTAGCACCGGCTGATAACGTAATGCTGTCGTTCAAGAAGTAACTAACTTCTGCATCAACAGTTACCGCTGAATCAGCAATTTCATTCCAACAGCCAATGGCACAAGTATCATCAGCATGCGTTGCAAAATATTCACCAAAATAGTTTACGCGCACGAAGCTAGAAACACTTTCCCAAGACTGAGAAATAGTGAAGGTAGCACGATGATCTGGCATGCCTTCTTCTAAACGGTGAACTTTACCTTCATCGGTAGTATCTGGATTAAATTTATCAACGGTTGTTTCATTCCAGTTATATGCTAATGATAGTAAGGTATCACCGCCCATTAACTGCATTGAATAGTTGGCAACAATATCAACACCTTGTGTTGTAGTATCGAAATCATTGGCAAAGTAAGTTACCGCAGAAATCAACTCAGGGTTGACTACGCCAAGCGCCTCAAGTTCGGCATAATCAGCAGCTTCCACATCAATTTGGCTAGACTGAGCTAAACGATCCGTTACTTCAATGTTGTAGTAATCAAGGGTGAAGAAGAAGTCGCCATCTTGGTAAACCATACCACCCGCAAAGCTGCGTGATTCTTCAGGCGTTAACTCTTTACCGCCATAAAACGCAGAAAGTGGGTTCGTTGGTGGTGCTAAGAATGTTTGAATCAACTCACCACTAACTAGAGAGGTTTGCGTGTTAACAACATTGGCTTGACCAACTGTTGGTGCTCTAAAACCCGTACTATGTGAAGCACGGAATGAAAATTCATCATTAAGCGTATATTGAGCGGTTAACTTATAGTTAGTTGTGTTGCCGAAGGTAGTGAAATCTTCATAACGTACCGCAGCACCTAGTAAAAAGTCTTCTGTTAATTGTGCTTCCACATCAACATAGGCAGCAATATTACGTCGGTCATTACGACCTTGTGTTTCAGGGCCAAAACCTTTAAAGCCATGTGAACCGATATTGAAACCTTGGTCAGCAAATGCACCGGCTTCCCATGATGCTTTTTCACCAGAGACAATTTCAAAGCTTTCTTCACGCCATTCAAGACCGGTAGCAACATTTAGCGGTTCTTCAAGCCCGACATCAAAACCTTTAACTAAATCAAAGTTAAAGGTTTTTTCCATTTGGATATAACTACCTGTTTGAAAATCAACCGGCGTTTCTAAACCAAGTGATGGATTTAAAGTGTTTTTTAAGTTGAATTTAGATTCGTTACGACCCACTGAGCCACTTAAGTCAAAGTACCAACCTTCAAGCATGCCACTGTTAATATCGCCTTTAGTACCAATAGTTAATGACGTATCAGTAATATTGCCACCAAATTGTGGTGTGTAGCCACCTGGGAATATTTGGTTCATAGAGAAACAGTTAGGATCGGCAACCATTGCTTGATATTCAGGTGTGTTTAAAACATTACCAACGTTAGCAGGAACTACAGCACAGGTACGCGCTGCACCTTGTGATTGTGCGATATCGCCAACAAGCAGTGTTTCACCACCATCAACAGAATAAACATTGCCACGGTTATGTGGGTTACGGTAATAAAAACCACCGGTTACATCACGTTCAGAATAGTTACCAAACATGTAGAATTCTTTATCATCACCTAAGTCCAAGCCAACATTAGCAAATAACGTAATATCGTCTTCAACTTCAGGATTACCCCAAATTTGTGCTGGATCTTGGATAGAAGTGTTACCTGCGTCTGCAATGCCTTGTGCATCTGGACGCTGAACACTGCGGCTTGTGGCATCAGCTTCTTTTAGTTGAAAAGAAAGGTTAACAAAGCCATCTTTAGTAAATGGTAAACCAACGTTACCGTCAACTATCATTTGATCGCCATCACCTTCATAGTAAGAACCGTGTTTTACTGAGATTGAACCGCCATCGGCATCATCTTTCAGCACAAAGTTCATCACACCGGCAATAGCATCTGAACCATATTGCGCAGCAGCACCATCACGTAATACTTCAACTTGCTTGATAGCAACACTTGGGATCACTGAAATATCAGGACCTTGGGCACCATCATTAATACCACCACCTTGGAAAGCAATAACCGATGCACGGTGACGGCGTTTACCATTAAGTAGTACCAAGGTTGAATCTGATGGTAAACCACGTAAGTTAACTGGACGAATCAGTGAAGCAGCATCACTAATAGGTTGTGCGCGTGCATTCAACGATGGAATAGCACCAACTAACATGTCTAGCATATCACTTGAAGCATTCTTACCTAGCTCATCGCCACCAATGATATCAATCGGTACTGGTGATTCTGCTACTGAGCGTGGTGCAGAACGAGAGCCAATGACAGCAATACGTTCAACGTCTTTAGCTTTTGCGGTTGTGTCGCCTTCTGCTGCAAAGCTAGGGGCGGTTCCTAGTGCTAGACCTACGGCAAGGGCTAACGTTCCAGTGCGAAATTTAGTAGACATGTTATTTCCTTCCTAATATTGAATATGCTTTTTATAGTTATCTATTTTTATAGTTTTATTTTTATCTATTGTGCTTATCAAAAACTAATATTGTTATTAATAATAGCGTTAACAAACCAAAAGACTTGATTATTTATAAAACAGCTAGAAATGGTTTACAAGTAGTGTTTTAGTCTAATGAATGGCATCGAGTGAATAAAAAGAAATGATAAGCAAAGGTATACGAAGCCTATGAATGTTCACATTAACATATGTAACCAATCTGTAACCTACAGCCCGTATGCGTTGTAGAAAAAGATTCAAACAGCTAATGTGCGAAATTTTTCGTATTTAAACAAATAACCACTGCATATTTAATCAACAAAAAAAATATAAAAAAAATGAACTTTTTTGAAACTAATTATTTATACACAGCAAAATCGTGGTTAAGGAATAATCAAATAGGTTAATAACTTGTTAACACAAAGCCTAGCGGTTAGTTAGGAATTTTAATTCAACAGCATAATTATTTAAAATGGCATAAAAAAAGCCCCAACAATGTGAGGCTTTTCAAAGTAAAAACAGAGTATTTTTAATCAGCAGCTAAAACAGTCGCGCTAACTTCACCAAATCCTATGCGTGCAGCACCTTCTTTTTTACACCACCCTTTCATGATAACGCAATCGCCATCTTCTAAGAAAGTGCGCGTTTCACCATTAGGTAATTGAATAGGCTCTGCACCTGCATTTGACAATTCAAGCATAGAACCGGCTTCTTCAGGGTTAGGACCTGACTGTGTACCGCTACCAAACATATCGCCTGGACGCAGGTTACAGCCATTGACTGTATGGTGCGCTACCATTTGTGCAACCGTCCAATAAGAATCTTTAAAGTTTGACTGTGACAATTGTACTGCGGCTTGTTTAGCATTGCGCATAGTTTCAGTTTCAATTAACACTTGTAAGTTTAAATCTAAAGAACCAAAATCTCGGTTATGCTGCGACTCTAAATACGGTAAAGGCTGAGGGTCTGCTTCATCACGAGTCCATTGCGCTTTGTATGGCGCTAATGCTTCTGAAGTAACGATCCAAGGAGAAATGGTTGAGGCAAAACTTTTTGATAGAAATGGCCCTAATGGTTGATATTCCCAACCTTGAATGTCACGTGCCGACCAATCATTAAACAAACAGATGCCAAATACGTGATCTTCAGCATTATCAATACTGATAGATTCACCTAAATCATTACCATTGCCAATAAACACGCCGACTTCTAATTCGTAATCTAAACGCTTACATGGGCCAAACGATGGTTCAGTTGCTGTTGGTGCTTTAGTTTGACCTTTAGGGCGCTTAAAGTTGCTGCCAGATACTTCAATAGATGACGAACGGCCATGGTAGCCAATAGGCACCCATTTGTAATTGGGTAGTAATGGGTTGTCAGGACGAAATTTTTTACCAACCGACGTCGCGTGATGAATAGATGTATAAAAATCAGTGTAATCACCAATTTGACATGGCAAAGCGTACACAACATCAGCTTGGGCAATTAAACAGCTTACCAGTTTAGCTTGCAGCTCTGAGCCTGTAGTTAAGGCTTTTGATAACGCTTGGCGTAAAGCGCTCCAAAAGTGTTTACCCATCGACATAAAAGCATTTAACTGTGTGTTACAGCACTGCTCTAAAGCCGCTTGTACATCTCCATCAAAAATATCTAAGGCAAATACGGCTTTTAAATCGATAACTTGATCGCCAATTGCAACACCAACACGAAAATCTTCATTAGAACCTTTTAGCTTAAAGCTGGCAAAAGGTAAGTTCTGTATAGGAAAATCACTATTTTCAATATTCGCTGACTCAACCCAACTGGTTAAAGCCGGATTATGCGTTTCATTAAGTAAATTGTTATTAGACATCGGTTAAGCAACTCCAGAAAAAGTAAATATTCAATTGCGCAATATTATAACAAGCGCTCCTATAAAGGCTATGGCAATAAAATATACTTGAGAAACAACTGTCAACAATATGTTGCAGCGCCGAGTTTACAAACAATTTACCAACAAATTGTTACGTTATCTGTTTATCAAATGTGTTGATAGATAAATAATTTAGCCAAGCACTATGCTCGGGTAATCACATTTGCTAGAATGCCGCGATTTTATTAGCTGATAAAATACTTAATTGCTGTCATCAAGACGGCCTATATTCAATCTATAGCTCCTGACTTACTATCAGGCTCGCTCAATGGGTCATAATCATATGAATAACATAACAGTTTGCGCATTATATAAATTTGTCCGTCTAGAAAATTTTGCTGATATTAAGCCTTCGCTACAAAAAGTGATGGAAGATAACGCCGTAAAAGGCACCTTACTTTTAGCACTGGAAGGTATTAATGGCACCATCGCTGGCGCTCAAGCGGGCATCGATGCAGTGCTAGCGTTTATTAATAGTGACACTCGTCTTGCCGGCGTTTCTTCTAAGTGTTCATTTCACCAAGAAAATCCTTTTCAACGCACGAAAGTTAAGTTGAAGAAAGAAATTGTCACCATGGGTATTGAAGGTATCGATCCAACCTTAACCGTTGGCACCTACGTTAAGCCTAAAGATTGGAATGCCCTAATCTCTGATCCTGAAGTATTACTAATAGATACCCGTAATGATTACGAAGTCGAAATTGGCACTTTTAAAAATGCCGTTAACCCTAATACCGAAACTTTCCGCGAATTTCCTGACTATGTGGCAAAAAATTTAGATAAAAATAAGCACAAGAAAGTTGCTATGTTCTGCACCGGTGGTATACGTTGCGAAAAATCAACGGCCTATTTAAAAGAACAAGGCTTCGAAGATGTTTATCACTTAGAAGGCGGGGTATTAAAATACCTTGAAGATGTGCCAGAGCAAGAAACATTATGGCAAGGTGAGTGTTTTGTTTTTGATGGCCGAGTCGCGGTTAATCATAATTTAGAACGTGGGCAATATGATCAATGCTTTGCCTGTCGCTACCCGATCACTGAAGCAGAAAAATCCAGCGAACATTATATACAAGGTGTTAGTTGTCATCGCTGTCATGACAAATATACCGATGAGCAAAAAAGTAGCTTTCAAGAACGTGAAAAGCAAATCAACTTAGCTAAAGCGCGTGGTGAAGCACATATCGGTGGTGAGATAAACCGAGTTATAGAAGCGCGTCGCGCTAGTAAAAATGCCAGCAAGCAAGCGCAAAAGAATTAATCTATTCTAACGAAATATTAATTTGTTATAAAAACATTAGCCTGCAAACCAGCAGGCTTTTTTGTGCCCGTAATATGCTTGCATTATCGATACAAAAACCAGACAAACTGAATAGCGATGAATGGTCGTTAAAGCGATATTTTGGGTCACAAAAAAGCCTTAACAATATTATTGCTAAGGCTTTAGATTTTTATCACAAATATAATATGGTGCCTTGACCCGGAATCGAACCAGGGACACGAGGATTTTCAATCCTCTGCTCTACCGACTGAGCTATCAAGGCACTGTCTTTCAGTGAAATAAATAAAATTCACTTCGAAAGAGGCGACATAATATAGTGAATTTATCTCACTCGCAAGCCATTTTCTTTAGCTGTATTGATAATTAATTGCGTTAGCATAAAAAAACAACAGATCGACGGTAAGTTGCTAAAAGAACGCGCACAAAAAAGCCAGTATAGTTACTGGCTTGATTTTATGCTTTTTTACTTAACTTAAGCGCTAAATATCGCTTTCATTATCCAGAAGAAGATAATTGATAGTCCTGCACCTATAGGTAATGTAATCACCCAAGAGATAACAATATTGCGTACAACACCTAAGTTAATTGCGGCAATACCACGTGCCATACCGACACCCAACACAGCCCCAACTAAGGTTTGTGTTGTTGATATAGGTAAACCGGCACCTGAAGCAATAACTACCGTACAAGCAGCAGCTAGTTCAGCAGCAAAACCACGACTTGGTGTTAAATGTGTAATACCTTTACCTATCGTCGCTATAACACGATGACCAAACAGGGCAAGACCGGCAACGATACCTAAACCACCCAAAGGTAGAATCCACCAAACTAGCGCTGCTTTCTTAGCAATTTCACCGCCGTTATCAACAATACTCACAACCGCTGCTAGCGGCCCAATAGCATTAGCAACATCATTAGAGCCGTGAGCGAATGCCATACAACAAGCGGTTACAACCATTAACACGGCAAACACTTTTTCTACATTGGCATAGTGAGTCGTTTTATCAGCTTTAACATCAAAATTGAGGCGAGAAATGAAATACTTACCTATGATTGCCACAACCACTGCAACAATTATCGCTAAGTAATAGCCACCGGCACCACCGATTTCAAAGTTGTAAAAACCAAGATTAATATTATCTAAGCCAATATGCTTTAAACCCTTTTTGATAGTGACTAGCGATAAAACAAAACCGGCTAAAAACATATAGAAAGGTACATAACGCTTGGCTTGCTCTAAAGGCTTATCAGTATCAAAAATTAATTTTTGCGCACTGTTGAAAATAATAAAGGCAATAACACCGGAAATTAATGGTGTAATTATCCAACTACCCACAATCCCGCCTACTTTGCCCCAGGCAACTGTATCAGGGCTAACACCAATAGCGGCGAAGCCAATAATAGCACCAACAATAGAGTGAGTAGTTGACACAGGCCATCCTAAGATAGACGCTACAAGCAACCATGTTGCTGCTGCCAGTAACGCTGAAATCATACCAAAGACTAATAACTCTGGAATATCGACAAATTGTCCGGGATCGATAATGCCCTTACGTATCGTCGATGTAACTTCGCCACCCGCCAAATAAGCGCCAGCGAATTCAAATATCATTGCAATAATAATGGCTTGTTTAATTGTTAGTGCTTTCGAACCAACAGAGGTGCCCATTGCATTAGCAACATCATTAGCACCTATGCCCCATGCCATAAAAAAACCTACGGCAGCGGCAATCATGACTAACGTAGAGCCATGCGTGAGTAAAATATCCATGAATAAGCCTTATTTTCTAGCTAAAAGAATTTCTAAACGTGCACCAACACGCTCAGCAAGATCAGCTAAATCGCCAACCCAATCGATGATTTGATATAAAAACATGACGTCTACACAATTTAAATCTTTTTCAATCGCTAAAAGATCTTTACGTAATTGCACTTGCATCGCATCAGTATCATCTTCTATTTCGTCAAGTTGACTGATCATATTAGTCACTAAATCAACTTCACGACCACGAAATCCTGTTTCTAATAAATCATCCAATTCGTTAATGGCATCAGCAGCTTTTTCCGCAGCATCAATGCTACGTGAAACATAGGCTAAGAATTGCTCTTGTAAAACCAGAGGGATGGTCAGTTTACGACCAAAGATGCGCCCGGCAATATCTTTTGCACGATTAGCGATTTTGTCTTGTTGAGATAAAAGCTCTAATAAATCAGCACGATCGACAGGCATAAATAAACCACCTGGCAATTCTAAACGGATCTGACGCTTTAAGTCATCAGCATCTCGTTCCAATTTAGAGATTTTTTTACGAATTTTACCCGCGTTAGTCCAATCTTCTTCTGTTACAGCGGCGAAGAAAGGCACCAGTTGACTACAACACTTATGTACTGTGCGAATGTGTTTTTCTAAGGGTTTAATTGGTGATTTTGCAAAAATACCAATGATTGAATTTCTGGCCATAGTTAATTTCCAGGAGCTTGTGCTCTTTATTGTTATTCGCTGCGGATATTAAAGCATTTGAAAATTAATTCAAAGGCTTTATAGCAAGATGGCCGCAGTTTATAGAATGATTAGTTATTATCAGCTAATTTAATAGTATATGCTCTATTTCCTTAGCCATAGCTAACTGAGGGTATATGTTCAAACAGGCAATACGTTAGTTTTAAGATAATGACTCGAAATCTTCCGGTGTTGTATGACGAACCACTTTACCTTTAACAAAGTAAATAATGTATTCACAAATATTTTGGCAGCGATCGCCGATACGCTCTAACGCGCGTGCTGACCAAATAACACTCATCACCTGTGGAATTGAACGTGGGTCTTCCATCATATAGGTCATTAATTGACGCATTAATGCTTCATATTCACGGTCAATTTTATCATCGCTTTTATGTACTTTAACCGCCGCATCATAATCCATCCGCGTAAAGGCATCTAATGTCGCTTGTAAAAAGGTCAGAACATGACGGCCTAAGTTATCAAGATTAGACAATAAATCTTTGTGCTCACCTGATAGGCTTTCTAACGTTACATTAGCAATTTTTCCTGACTCATCACCGATACGCTCTAAATCAGTAATGGTTTTAACAATCGCCATCACTAAGCGTAAATCACCGGCAGCGGGCTGACGCTTGGCAATAATACGCGTGCATTCATCATCAATATTAACTTCCGCATTATTAATAAGGTAATCGTTATGCAATACTTTTTTTGCTAACGCTTCATCTGCATCACAAACGGATGTTAATGCATCGGTTAATTGCTTTTCAACTAAGCCACCCATATGCATGACTTGATTAATAATGCGCTCTAAATCTTCATTAAATTGGCCGGAAATGTGTCGACCAATGTTTAAATTATCCACGGTAAAATCCTCTATTTATGGTCATTTTTTATTAACCGTAACGGCCAGTAATATAATCTTCTGTTTTTTTCTTCATCGGCGTCGTGAACAGCGTATTAGTGTCGCTATACTCGATAAGGTTTCCCATATACATAAACGCCGTTTGATCTGATACACGTGCCGCTTGTTGCATATTATGAGTAACAATAACCACGGTAAATTGTTTCTTTAAATCATTAATTAACTCTTCGATAGTTAAGGTTGAAATAGGATCCAACGCCGAAGTGGGTTCATCTAGCAGTAATACCTCAGGCTCAATGGCTATTGCTCGCGCAATCACCAGCCTTTGCTGTTGACCACCAGAAAGCCCTAGTGCACTTTCATGCAATCTATCTTTCACTTCATTCCATAATGCGGCACTACGTAGTGCTTTTTCAACGGCTTCGTCCAATACACGACGATTATTCTCGCCGGTAATACGTAGACCATAAACCACATTTTCATAAATAGATTTAGGAAATGGATTCGGTCGTTGAAACACCATACCGACTTTGCGACGTAACGCAGCAACATCGGTATGACGATCGTAAATATTTTCACCGTGAAGGTTTATCTGGCCTTTGATTTTACAGATATCGACTAAATCGTTCATGCGATTAATACAACGTAGCAAGGTCGACTTACCACAGCCACTTGGCCCGATAAAGGCCGTTACCTGCCCCTTTGGAATAGACATTGAAATGTCTTGCAAGGCCTGCTTGTCACCATAGTATAAGTCTAGGTTCTTAATTTCCAACGCCACTTGCTCTGGCGAAAGGTTATTAAGATCGAGCTTAACATTGTGTTCTGATAAATTTTTTGGCGTAACAGAAATCATAGTGTTCTCTTTAAATCTTCTTCAATAGATGGGAATCACTTCCCGTTCATCTTGCAATTACTGCTTAAATTGTTTGCTTCTACCTGGTTAGCTTAATGCTCTAACATGCGATATTTTTCCCGCAAGCGATTACGAATCGTTACGGCAGTCATATTCAAAGCAACAATAATACTGACCAACAATAGTGCCGTGGCATAAACTAAAGGTCTTGCCGCTTCAACATTCGGGCTTTGAAAGCCAACATCATAAATGTGAAAACCTAAGTGCATAAATTTACGATCTAGATGTAAAAACGGAAAGTTACCATCAAGCGGTAAGTTAGGTGCCATTTTCACTACACCAACTAACATCAGCGGTGCAACTTCACCAGCTGCACGCGCTATGGCAAGAATAATACCGGTCATAATCGCCGGGCTAGCTATGGGTAAAATAATACGCCATAAAGTTTCCGCTTTTGTTGCACCTAGTGCCAAGCTACCGTGTCGCATCGCTGAAGGAATACGTGATAACCCTTCTTCGGTTGATACTATGACGACAGGTAAGGTTAAAATTGCTAACGTGATAGCCGACCACATAACGCCCGGAGTACCAAAGGTCGGACTAGGTAAGGTTTCAGCATAAAACAGCTGATCTAAGCTGCCACCAACCATATAAACAAAGAAACCTAAACCAAATACACCATAAACAATCGAGGGTACGCCTGCGAGGTTAATTACCGCAATACGTAAAAGCTTGGTCAAGGCATTATTACCCGCATATTCATGGAGATAAATAGCCGCAACAACCCCCATTGGTGACACAATTACCGTCATTAGTAGCACCATTAACACCGTACCAAATATCGCTGGGAATACACCACCTTCGGTATTCGCTTCACGAGGATCATCAGTAATAAATGCCGCTATTTGGCTGAAAAATAATTTCAACTTACCGAAAACACCGAGTTGGTTATTAAAGGTAATTTGCAGTACATCTTCAAAATTTATCGTAACTTTTTGCCCATCCATTGCACGCATAACGATTTGGTCACGGGAAATTTTTTCACGTAATCCCATTAATGCATGCTCTAGTACTTCATACTCAGCTCTCAAACCAGCAACTTTACTTTTAAAGCTTTGCGCCAATTCGTCGGTGAGCGTGCCATCAAGCTTGTGTTTACGCTCTTTTAAACGTGTGCGCTCAATTTGATAATTAATAGCACCAATATCAGACGTTTGTAGCGCTTCTATTTCCTCTTGAAAGTCACTCACTCGTTCAACAAGCTGAGTCATTTGATTTTGTTGAACCGCTTTACCATCAAGAATTACTTCTTCGATGAAACCATAGAAGTTGCCGTTAGTTCTACGTTCTATAACCACAAGATCTTCAGGTAACGATGTTTTGTTAATTTGCGGTACTAAAATCCAGCGAAAATCTAAGCTCACTAATTCGCGGTTACCGGTTTTAATTAATAGCCGCTCAATGGTTTCAGCTGAGCTATCAATATCGAGATCCAAATGTACTAACTGTGATACGGGTATACTTTCTCTGTCGTAAATTTCCCCGATAACGGTTAAATTTTTACCTTGTTCATCAGTCATATCGAACTGATAAATATCTGCCGGCCAAAAATAACTTAAACCACGAGATGCAATTAACCAAAGTAAACCTATTACCGATATCAGGCTGATGCTAACACCACCTGCTGACAACCACACCCAAGGAGAGCCAGATTTAAACCAATTATTCATGCTACTGTGCCTTCCTTACAATGAACTATATTTTTCACGCAAACGCTGACGTATAAACTCAGCAAGCGTGTTGAATACAAAGGTGAATACAAATAAAACAAATGCCGCTAAGAACAAAATACGGTAATGCGAGCTGCCCACTTCTGATTCTGGCATTTCAACCGCAATGTTCGCTGCCAGTGTTCTCATACCTTGGAAAATACTCCAATCAAGAATTGGGGTATTACCTGTAGCCATTAAAACAATCATGGTTTCGCCGACAGCGCGCCCTAAGCCCATCATAACGGCAGAAAATATGCCTGGGCTTGCCGTCAATAAAACAACCTTAATCAAGGTTTGCCACTGCGTCGCACCTAAGGCGAGTGAGCCACTGGTTAAATGTTTAGGTACACTAAAAATGGCATCTTCAGCCATCGAGAATATGGTTGGAATAACCGCAAAGCCCATCGCTATACCAACCACCAAGGCATTTCGTTGATCAAAATCGATACCTAAATCATTAGTAATAAACTGTCTGACATCGCCGCCAAATAAATATAATTCAAGCACTGGTGATAATGCGAAAGCTGCATAAGCTGCTAGCAAAATTGCAGGGACTAAAATAATAGGAGCCCATGTTTCAGGAATGAGGGTTTTATATTTTCGCGGTAAGTTATGCCATGCAAAAGCGGTAATAAAAACTGAAGCAGGAATAAATACCAGCAGTAAACAAATAGCAGGTAGGTAAATTTCAATAATCGGCGCTAACCATAACCCGGCTAAGAAACCCAAAATAACGGTTGGTAAAGCTTCCATTAGCTCAATGGTGGGTTTAACTTTTCTACGCATACCCGGCGTCATAAAGTAAGCGGTGTAAATGGCCGCTGTTAAGGCAATAGGCACGGCAAACATCATCGCGTACATTGCTGCCTTTATTGTACCAAACGAAATAGGTACTAAAGAAAACTTAGCTTCAAAGTCATCAGAGCCGGACGTTGATTGCCAAATAAACTCAGGTTCAGGGTAACCTTCATACCAAACTTCTTGCCAAAGCGCTTGCCAAGTCACTTCTGGATGTTCGTTTTCGACTGAAAAAATAGCCAACTCATTGGCAGAAAATATCACTAAGCCATCAGCACGAGGTGCAATAGCGAAGGCTTGTGCATTGCCTTGATGTAATTTACCGCGCCATAAATCCGCTTCACTGGTGGTATAAAACATGCCCATTTCACCTGATGGGGTTTCAGTATAAAAACTTTTACGAAATTGTTCGGTATAAATCGCAATAACAGGTTCATTGTCGCTAACCTCAAAACTACGAATTTTTTTGAATTCTCTACCTTGCTCTGTTGCCACTTCAAACCATTGGCTGACAGTGCCTTTATCATCACCTAATAGAATTGAGCTACCACCTGACAATAAAGCCATCGAGGTAATATGATTGGGTGTTGATTTGTTTTGTGCAAGTTGAGGAATAATGGTCGCTTTTAACTCGGCTTCTTCATCCAGTGAAAAAACCGCCACTTGATCACCTTGGCGAATAAATACCATGGCTAAATCAGGTGTCACCAAAATATCATCCAGTTTTTTTGCCGTATAATCAATTTCTTGATATTCCACTTCATAAGCCGTGTCATAACTAAAGTCATCTTCAGCTAACAAGGTAGTTTTGATCAGGCGCTTATCTTGGGTAAAACCAACAAAAATTGCCTTTTCATCATTCATCGCGAAAGAAAGCTCAGTCAGTGCGCCATTATTTTCATCAATGGGCAAATAGCCTTCACCTAACGGATAATGAATACTTGGTACTATGACTCTTTCACCACTATCAAAATTAGACTTAAAACTTGGCACTATGAGTTGAACGTTACCGGCACTATCAAGTAATAACTTTTGCTCTTGCCCGATATTAATCAGTTGCGTTAAATGCTCACCATCAGCAACAAGCTGCTGAGATTGAATTTTTTCACCCGCTTTATAGCCCGCATTATCGACTAATTGATAAAAGTTAATAACACCTCGATCTGTAATGCTATAGGCAACTTCCTTTAATTCATCAACGCCTGTTGCTAGCACTTTATATTCTTCATTGATGACAAATTGCGCTTTAGCGTCAACTTTTGCCGATTCAAAAATAGGTTTAATCACATAGAGTAAATACATGAATATTAATATTAAGGTAAACAAAACACTGATACCGCCCAGTGTGATCATCCATTTTGCTAATGAATTTTTTACCTTTCGAGAATTTGCTGATTTAGAAGCAATGGCCACTTAAAAACACCTTCAACTATAATGATTTTTATTACTGCAGCGATTATAAGACAGTTGTGTGACAGTTTTGTGACAAGGTGTTTTTATCTTAAATAAACGATTTATTTCAAGATAATTGTTGAGGTGTAATCATAAATGAGAATTCAGGCGCTTGCGTAACTACGGGTATTGGCATAAACCACATTAATTCAAGCTAAGTTTAACGACTAGAAAAATCAGCGGGTATATTATAACTGACACACAGCTTGGGCTCATTACTGTCATTGACCTTTCATCAGTTAATGATAATTATTGATCCGTGAAGGCCTATGGAAGTGCCCCTTGAGTTTTGCATTTTAGCTCAACAGAAGAAATCCTTCTTTCGAATTGGGATATAATTAAAAGTAGCTGAGTTAACACGCAAAGACTTTAAAACAATATCCCATCCGAAAATTATTATCCTAATATCATGGGGTATTAACCGCCAAATTGAAAACGTAAGCCAGCATTAACAGTAAATCCATCATTACGTGACCAAATATCTGTTGTCCACCTACCACTAGGTGCTTGCTCGGGCAATACTAGAGAGTCCACCTTAGTTTGCCGTACATTCAACAAGTTTTCAGCATTAACAAATAAACTTATTTTCCCTATGGTGATTTGACCTAATAATCCCAAATGCCAATAAGCCTCGCTTCGATCTCGATACGGATTATTTTCAAGCTCTTGCGTACCGGTATAATAAGCTTCAAACCCTACCAAATGACTACCATGTTCTTCCCACATAGCGACAAAGCCAGCAGAGTGTTGCGGTGTTAGAGCTAAGGGAACTCGGCCAACACCAGAATTATCATTTTTCGTGCCGTTTGTGTATAAATAGCTACCGGTAAATTTAATATCACGCCAGCGATATCTTAGTAATAATTCAGCACCGCTAATTTCACTTTCACCGGCCGTATTGACGATATGCACTTGTTTTCCAGAAGCGTCATTCATCTCATCAATAGCGACTAATTCAGTCACGTTATCGATAGCTGACGTAAATATTGTCATGCTGGTCTCCATACTGCCCAATACATAGCTGATATCGATAGAAGCAGTAGACGCTCGTTCTTCATCAAGGTTTTCTAATGGCGCAAGACGCGATAACCCGGCTTCATCAATGTCCTCAATAAATGGGCTTGGTGCAAAAAATCCTTTTCCGTATGCTCCCCTAATTGTCCAATTTTCAGGGCTATATAATAATGAAATTCGAGGGCTAACTTGCGTACCGTATTCACTATGCCAGTCGGCACGAGCACTAAGTGACAGAGAAATTTCATCGCTTGCTTCATAATCTAGTTGCGAAAATAATCCTGGAACTTGATAAGCATAATTAAATTCAGGAAAGCTATCAGAGTTGAACTTTTCAGATTGAAGCGCTACTCCAACAAGCCATGCCGTTTTATCAGAATAGCCTGATAAGCTTGACTCGATTAGCGAGCTTTTGTGATTATCATCGTCATTGTCCATGCCGAATATATGTTCGTGGTTTTGATTCATTGCCGAGCCACGTACATTGATATTCATAACTTGCCCTAATGGTTGATCATAAATAAAGCCAATATCGGTTCTAAGGGTGTCCTGTGTTTGACGGAAGGAATTTGAATCGGGCACTGTGGCGTCATCTAACGTACCACCAACCCTTTCTTCGGTCATCGCTCCTAAGGTAACGTAAAGGTTGGCGCCATTATCACCCTGCCAATAGAAACGAGGTCGAATACTGGCTCTTTCGTAACCTGCGATATCGATCCAGCCGTCGTCATCTAAATCTTGCGTTTCTTGATGATGAATGCCAGCAGTCACTGATGCGCTTAACGTGTCAGTTAAAGGTGATGCAAAGTAAGAAGTAATATCTTGACCGCTTTTAGAGGTAACATTAACCAAGACTTCACCTTCATAATCATCAGAGGGAGTGCGTGAAATTAAATTGATTACCCCACCCAATGCAGAACCACCATAAAGAGAAGAGGCAGAGCCTTTAATTATTTCAACATTTGCAAGATCTGTCGGTGGTATTTGCAACAAGCCAATTGAAGCCGTTTGACCACCGTATAAAGGTAAGCCATCACTTAACAGCTGTGTATAGCGACCATAAAGCCCTTGCAGCCTGATGTTAGCACTGCCTAATGCTGGCGAGGTGGTTTGTACTCTAACGCCACCCGTTTCAGCAACTAGCATAGAAATATTACCGGGTCGCATTAATGCTTTTTCTTGTATTTCTTCACCGTTAACAATTTCGGTTCGAGTAGCCGATTCAGTAACAATACGACCTAAACGAGAAGCAGTTACTTGAATTTTTTCAATATTGTTATCGCTATGTTCATGATGCTCTTTCACTTCAGTATGATCATGATCATGTTTATTTTCATTCGCGTATGTAAACGCTGGCATTAGCAGTAGCCCTGCCATTATTAAAGACTTTTTAAACATTTTTATCTCTGATATTGCTTGGTAATTACTTGGATATTACTCAGCACAATAGCGCTGCATAATATAAGAAGTTATAAGTGTTCTCAGTTTTAAGGTACTAAGTTCTTATGAGGTAAAAATGGGAGGGCGATAGAGCAACGTAGCTATCGATTTAGGTTGCACAGGCTGTTGCTTATAAATAGCTTCACTTAAAGCTGTTATTCTCGTTGATTCAACTTCAGTATTAAAATATAGCCATAATGAACAAGCATTGGTAATACAAGTACAACCATGATCACAACATTCAATACCACAGCAGTCTTCTGAATTATCACTATCAGTTGAGTTTGAATTTTTGTGCTTTACTAGCTCACTGAAGCCTAGAGCTGAAGATTCTACCGAAGTTTCGCAAGACATAGCGCTATTAAATGCCAATGTTTGCCCAATAAAGGCAACAAGTATTATCGCTATAACTAACACGTTTGAAACAACTTTAAACATATAAACCTCGACATAATCGAGCATTATTATAAGAGATTCTTGATGCAATGTGAACAATCATACGCACGCATATTTTTATTGAATGTTACATTTAAGCAGTAATCAATACAGAAAGTCCGTAATTAGAATGTGTGGCTTGTTGGAAGTTTTTTACTTTGGTGTATGTATTTATGAATGCTTTGCTAGCTTTTTGCGACGGTCAAACGCGTGGAAAAGCAAATCTGTTAAATTCAGCTCTACCTCGACTCGGCTACTGGTAGACAACGTACTCAAGATTTATCAATCAGTGAGCAACGTTCTCATAAAGTTTGACACGAAAAATCATAAATTAATTCATTTGCCTGCCTACAGGGCTCCCCCCCTGAATATATATTATTGAAGATCCGCTGAATCATTAGACTTTTCAATGAATAAAGCATTAAATTAAGGGGATTATTCTTGCTGATGAATATTGGCTGTATTATGATTTATTGCTAAAAGGCGGTTGAGTAATAGTGCTTTACTAAAAAGGAAATAGTATGACAATTAGTCAAATAATGCGGCGTAATTTAGTCACTCTAGATATGGACGATAGCTTAGCCAAGGCCAAGGACTTGTTTGATATCCATAATATGCATCACATTTTGATCAAAGATAACACCAAGCTCATCGGGGTAATTACCGATCGTGATTTATGGAAAAATCTAAGTCCTACGGTAGGTACACGTAAAGAAACCCCGCAAGATAGCTTGGTACTCAATAAAAAAGTACATCTAATCATGACTCGAGATCTCATTACCGCCACCGAGGATGTTACGATCAATGAAGCGGTACTGCTATTTTATGACCACAAAATATCCTGTCTTCCGGTGATAGATGAAAACCAATCTCCAATAGGTATTATCACTTGGCGTGATATTATTAAAGTTCTCGCATTGCAATATCGCCGAAAAACTCAAAACCTAGAAAAAGAAAACACTTAAGAGCTACAAGACAACATTGAGCACCCGGCTTTATCTTTTGCCCATGCAGGACGTTTTCCTGCAAAATTTTCAAATTCAGGTTGCTCGTCATAAGGCTTAGCTAACACTTGCTGTAATTGGTGCAGCAACGAATAATCCTGCTTTTCAGCTAACTCAATGGCTTGTTGTGCCAAATAATTACGTAAAACATATTTTGGGTTAGTCGCATTCATGCTTTCGCTAATGCTTTGTCGACTTCGATTGCCACGATCTCGAAGTTTACTATAACGTTCAAGCCAGTTGTGTAAAGTTTCTTGATAGCTTGTACTCATTTCAGCTTCATCGTAAAAACAAGGATTTAAATGCGTTAACCAAAGAGATTCATCGTCGGGTAAATCAGCTAAGCGTCGATAAAAAATAGTCATATCGGTTTCAACACTCATCAAGATGTCTTCAACTTCAACAAATAAGCTTAACTCTGCTTCATCAGCAAGTTCGCCAGATAACTCAATGCCCAACTTAGCGGCCATCATTTGCTGCCATTGCTGTTGATAATTTTTAGCGAAATCATTAAGCGCTTTTTGCAATGGTTCAGCATCATCAATTAACGGAAATATCGCATTGGCAAGTTGGAATAAATTCCATTGCGCCATCTCTCCCTGAGCACCAAAACGGTACCGTTTGCCTTGAGCATCTGTGGTATTAGGCGTCCAATTTAAATCAAAATTGTCAATCCAACCATAAGGGCCGTAATCTATGGTTTCACCAATAATCGACATATTGTCGGTATTCATCACGCCATGGACAAAACCAACACGCATCCAATCAACAACTAACGAGCAGGTTCTATCACAAACCTCAGTAAACCAAGCAAGATAAACCCCAGGGCTTGGTGCACCTAAATGCGGAAAATCACGTGCTATAACATAATCAACTAACTGGGTTAGCAAAGCTAAATCTTGTCGCGATGCCGGCAATTGAAAACTACCAAAACGAATAAACGATGAGGATACTCGACACACTACCGCGCCTGGCTCTGCTTTGGCATGGCCATCATAGAACATATCTCTAATAACACTATCGCCGGTAAGCGATAAGCTTAATGCTCTAGTCGTTGCTATACCTAAATGAAACATCGCCTCAGAACAAAGAAATTCACGTATTGAAGAGCGCAGTACCGCCAAACCATCAGCAGTACGAGAATAAGGCGTTGGCCCTGCGCCTTTAAGCTGTAAGGTTTTATGGCCATGTGATTGAGTTCGAACTTCGGTAAGGTTAATCGCTCTACCATCACCCAATTGCCCTGCCCAATGACCAAATTGATGACCGCCATAACACATAGCAAATGGTTTCATGCCCTCTAACAAACGATTACCAGAGAATAAGGTTAAAAATTCCGCGGAATTCACCTGCTCTTCCGTCAGTCCTAATTGCTCAGCAACGCGTGCACTCGTAGCAATTAACTGCGGCATTTTAGTTGCCGTTGGTTCAACAAATGAGTAGGCCGACATTACCTGTCGAGGGTAATTATCACTGACTTCATCGCCAGAAAAAGTGGTGGTAAATTGGTTATCGAAAATAAAGGTAATATCAGACAAGGGGGTTTGCACTCTCTGTAAAGCAAGGCAGCTAGTATCGGCCGAACAAACGTTGAATTCAACTATGGAATGACTTTATGTAACCAAAACATGCAATCCCGCTAAACAATCCAACATTAGATAAAACGTTTTTATAACTCGAACAGCTTAAATACTGACATGCATTCCATCGCTTTAACTAAAACAATTAAGCATTAATTAATAAATAATATAATTAAGTCATGATGATTTGATTATTGACACAATTGTAAAATACCTGGTTCGTATTTTTTATGAGTATAGTCATATTTATTTGCCTGAATCACTTGTTGGCTTACCATCAGTCATAACTTGCGTTTATTGCTTTTATGTCAAATACTAAAGTCGGTTTTAGTTTTATATAATCAATTGAAAGTTTGAGGAAACAAAGCATATTTCAGGCCTATTTCTAGGAGCAACTCATGTCGAGAGTGAGACTGAGTTTACCTTTGGGTTTGAATATGAATTAGATAGCAATTGGGGGGTAGGCGCAATTTATGAACGCACTAATGGCGCACATAATAATGATGGTGTTGCTGTAGTCTTAGCTGCCATTTATTATCATCCCACTAAAAACATTCGTTTAGGTGCAGGAATTGGTCAAGAAAAAATTGGCGGTGCACATCCTCATAAGGAAGATTTGTATCGAGTCAGTGCTGCTTATGATTTTCATCTGTAAGACTTTGGCATTGCACCAACCATTGCAGTTGATTTTGTTGATGACGAAGAAGCTACCGTTTTCGGTATAGCCATTACTAAACCTTTTTAATCATCAACTGATAAAGTATCGAACACCAATAGAGTTAACTTAACAATGGTATTTTGCTTAATACCAAGATAAATAAAGAGCTAAACATTCATTTTTTATGTTCAACTCGCTAACAATAAAATATCTACCTTTGAAAAATAAAAGAAAACAGGATGTCTTCACTTATTTAACTCCCTTGGGTAGTTTGAAATAGGGATAATATATGTTTTCAAGATTAAAAATTTCGCAAAAAATTTATTTTTTAGGTGCCATTCAGTTATTACTCATGTTGGCTATGGGAATTGTTTCATTTATTCAAATGGATAAAATTGGCGATGAATTAATTGATATTGCTGAAAAAGATATCCCGTTAACCTATCAAATCACCAAAATAGCTGAGCATCAATTGGAGTACGCAATACTATTTGAACGCGCTTTATTAAAAGCCAGCCTGAGTGAAAATGGCACTCAAAGTACCCAACAAGAGTTTATTGTTTTACGTCGTGAAATCGTAAATTTAAATTCAAAAATTACCAAAGAGTTAACTTCAGTAGAAAAATTCATTAATGATTCATTAAGCACATTACATGCTGAAAAAGCAATAACTTCGTATAAAAAACTATCTATTCAATTAATAAAAACTAACGCTGAATTTCAATCCTTGATTCAAGAGGTTGACAACGTACTATCACAAACAAGCCAGAGGAAAGTTAATGAATTATATAAAGAAATTAAAAAGGTAGAAGCCCATGAAGATCAAATAAAGGATGGTCTTATTGAGATATTAGATGATATTCAAGCATTGACCTTAGCAGCAGCCCAAAAAGCTGAGTACGATGAAAAATCAGGTATAAACATGATCAGTTACTTGTTTTTAGGAGCCGTCATTTTGGGGGGGCTATTCCCTATAGTGATAAGTCGCTCTATCACTACCCCTCTTAATTTACTAAAAGAGCGCCTAATTGAGGTTAATGATGGAGATGGGGATTTGAACATAACTCTTGATGATAAAGGTAGAGATGAAACCGCAGAAGTTGCTAAAGCCTTTAACCAATTTATTGCCACATTAAAAAGCACGATACAAGATACAAATACGCAGGCCAGTGAGTTAGGCGAATCATCAGATTTAGCCATAGAAATAATGCAAAAAACACTGGCGAACATAGAATCACAGCAAACGGAAACAGAAATGGTCTCAACTGCTGTGCAGGAAATGAGTTGTACAACAGCCGATGTAGCCAGTAACGCACTTAGCGCATCGACGGTAACAGAAAATGTCCGTGAAAAGGTAATGCAAGGTAAAACGGGGGCGGAAGAAACTCAAGACATCATCCAACGACTTGCTCGAGAAATTGAAGAAGCAGCCGAAGTTATTGAATCCTTGGTGTCAGAGACTAACAATATTGGCAGTGTATTAAACAGTATTCAGGGCATTGCAGAACAAACAAATTTACTCGCCTTAAACGCAGCTATAGAAGCTGCTCGGGCAGGAGAAAGTGGCCGAGGTTTTGCGGTGGTGGCTGATGAAGTTAGAACGCTCGCACAAAGGACACAAACATCAACAATTGATATTCAAAGTTTGGTTGAACGACTACAGAATGAAGCTCGTAATGCAGTTAACAGTATGAAAAAAGGCACTGATAGTGCAGAGCAATGCTTAGAAAAAAGCGGCGAAACATCAACCATTTTTGAAGACGCATCTCAGGCTGTAAATGAAATTTCTGAGCTAAATGCTCATATAGCAACAGCTGCTAATCAGCAATCTATGGTTGTTGAAGAAATTAATAGAAATCTTGTCAACATTACCAGTGTTGCAAACCAAACCACGCAAGGAGCAAGAGATACATCAGAAGCCAATCACAATATTGCAGAAAAGCTATTGCAGCTTTACAGTAATCTCAATAGATTTAAAGTGTAAATAATAAGATATTCTTAGTACTTCTGTTTGCTCGGGACAGAAGTACTAAGAACAATATTTAGCACAGGCGCTAACAGCATTAAAATATAGATTAATACTTAACACTGAGTACTTAGTTCGATATCAGAGGTAGAGGGATAATTATCAACAACACCAATGCATGCCGCCACTAACTATGGCTATATTTTAGACATATAAATAACCTTATTTGCGCCAAAAACTCAAATCCTCTTAATCACATTTGCTTGCCCTCGCCCTTTAACCTAAAATATTGGCATTATTGTCTTTCCAACCAAATCATAAGGTTTTCCATGGCACAACCATTACCAGATAAATTCATCATGTCGATGAACCGCGTTTCGAAAGTGGTTCCTCCTAAACGTACAATTTTAAAAGATATTTCGCTTTCTTTCTTCCCAGGTGCAAAAATTGGTGTGCTAGGTCTTAATGGCTCAGGTAAGTCAACCTTACTGCGCATTATGGCGGGTGTTGATACTGAATTTGAAGGTGAGGCACAAGCGCTTGCCGGTACTAAAATAG